>CAZWHA010000001.1:0-51865 GCA_964633435.1 uncultured Candidatus Saccharibacteria bacterium
ATATGGAGAAGAGGCCTTCCGACCAAACTACGAAGTCTTAGCGACATACTCATCCGCCGCAAAATGTATATAACAGGGCGCGAGTCGTAAATGCATGGCCGGAATGGCCTGATTCACTGACCGCTCCTTTCGGAGCATATCGCGGAGCTGATCTCTCCTAACAAAAGGTGAAACGTACGCTCGACGCGGTTTTCGACAGTTAGGTAACATCAGGGCGCAAAGCGTCCAACTCGTCAGAGTTTTTCGCGCGCCAGCTGGCGCTACCACTCCTGCCGAAAACAGTGCTAGTTGTGGAGTAAACGTCTTATTGGGCTGCGTTTTCGCTTCAACTGCATATAATTATTGTTACGGAAAAACTAGGTTTCTCTACGTAGCAATTCGGTCAGTATTTTCTAAAGGTGCTGACTTTTGTTTTTGATGTTTGCGATTGACTAATGATAGTTTCTCGAGCAATTTTTATGTTCAAAAGTCTAGCTCGATTGTAGCAAATGAAATCGGTTATGTCAATATAATTCATGATTTTTATTGTTGTGTTTTTTACACAAAATACTATTTAACAGGTTATGCGTTGTAAATTATACTGTATATGATGTAATGATTACTGTTGTGATTTTGTTAATCTATTTGACTGCGACGTGTTCGAACAAGCGTACCACCGGCGTCAGATCACGCATCACAGCCAGATCGTAACCATCGTTAAAACACTTGGAAGCAGCATCTCGTTCACGCACTTCGCCAGCTCGCGGTTCCAGGACGCAAATCCGCAGCACATTATCACCCAGCAGCATTTCAGTGTCCGCTGGCACCTCGCCCAGTAAAAATCCATTCGGGCGCTGCTCACGTAAGGTTTTTAAAGCAACATGCCCCCTCTCGTGCTTGTTTAAAACATGAATGAGATCATCAAATCGTCCGTCTCCACCTTGTACTAGTCGCTTAGTGACCGGATCAACCGCTAGAGCATTTGCCACCACATGAGTTGGGCTCACTCCATAATGATCAAGTGCTAGATCAATAATATTCTTTATCCCAGAGGACAAGATGGTCGTCGGAACACCGCGCTCCTTGGCACAATCAAATAATTCCTTGAATCCGGTACGCAGCTGCGCTGCAACTAGAAATGCGTCTCGCAGGTCGTCAACCCTGATATGATAACTTGCAATCAGATCCAGCACCTCAGACCACTTGGCATGCGCTACCTCATCAGTCAGCAGTCCGGCCTTTTCGAGCGGACGCAACGATTGATAGATTTCGCCGCGCCGCTCAACCCCTTCTGGAGGCCTTAGCTGATCGACAATATCCCAACTGCCGATATTTTTATTTACCTCGCGACCTTCAGTGGCTGTCAAGTCAAAATCAGATACCACCTGCAGTTTGTTTAGTCCGTCATGTATAAATTGATCGAGCTTGCGCATAACTGCAGCTTTGTCGCGATATTCCAGGCCTCGTAATAATTCGGAAGTCTGATCAGTCGTCGTCATAGGAGCTATTTTATCATAATGTAAACAGTCAGCTCGCTTCTCCGGACACATAATGCCCCTTTTAGCTACGTAGAGTTGAGTATAAAGTTTTCCACAGTCAAAATCTGTGGTAAAAAATACCATAATAAGCCTATTTACACAACCGTTTTGGTGTGCTATTATAGAGGTGGTTCATGAATAAAAAATGTATTCACGAGCCGCGCACATACTAAACCAAAATAAACATTATCTAAACCATGGAACGGTCACTAATTCTCGCAGGTGACCGTTCTTCTTTTGTTTTTATACCAAAAAAGCCGCCCACATGGGCGGCTTTTAGTTCATAATAAAATCTGGTGGAGCTGCCGGCAACTGCCGCCGGGTCCGAATGGTAACCTGTCAATTATCTACGAAGCCTATTGGATCTCAGGGATACTCGGACCAGACGCACGGAAATCCACAAAGATCGCCTAGTCGAGCCTGCAAAAGTTCTCGTCCCTGTAGAATGCAGGACCCTACAGAGACACAGCGAAATATGTATGACATCGAACTCGTCTATTTCGCGTCAACGAGACGATGGCTGCCCGATAATTAGGCGGCTAGCGCGTAAGCGCGTGGCGCAAAGAGAGCCTTTACGTCAGCAGCAAACGCTTGGATACGTGTTTTTACACTTATTTTGATGGTAAAGTAATCAACTGCTCGCAAATTAACCTGTTAAATTCCATCCGTCGAAGCTAATTCAGCCCCACGTACTTTATTATTATACCACATTATTAGCTTGATTCAAAACATTAGCCAAACCAGGATCAAGCTGTTATAATAAGCTCATGATTGCGAGGGTTCTGACCGCTGTACCAGTTGGCTTTGATGGCCAGCCGGTTACAGTGGAATGTGACATCACCAAGGGCCTACCAGCCTTTAGTATTGTCGGCCTAGCCGATAAAGCGGTCGCCGAGAGCCGCGAGCGCGTCCGGTCAGCGATTACTAATTCTGGATTTGCCTTTCCCACTAAACGCATCACTATTAATCTGGCACCTGCCAGCCTGGCTAAGGAAGGTTCGCACCTGGATCTACCGATCGCTATCAGCATTTTAGTCTGTAGTGGTCAACTGAAACAGAGCGACGTCAAATCAATTATGCTAGCCGGAGAGCTATCGCTCGACGGCGAGCTACGGCCTACCCACGGCTCGATCCTAATCGCCGAAGCCGCCAAAAAAGCTAAGTGTAGTACCATCATCTTGCCGGCTCAAAATGCTATTCAGGCAGCGTTGATCGATAGTATAAATGTTGTTGGAATAACTACATTTACTGATACAGTTATGCATTTATTACAGGAAAAGGTCATCAAGCCGACAATCAATAATTCACCCGATCACTTGGCCCTCGCTCATCCCTCAATCGACGAAATCCGCGGCCAAGATACCGCCAAACGGGCCTTGGTTGTAGCAGCTGCCGGTCATCACAACGTCCTGTTCACCGGTTCACCTGGGGCCGGCAAAACTATGCTGGCTCGCACCCTGCCCAGCCTATTGCCCGACCTCGGTCGTAACGAGATGATTGATACCACCAAGATCCACTCGTTGGCCGGCGACTCGATAGAGGATATCGTTCGCCAGCGACCGTTCCGATCACCCCATCATACAGCATCATTCGTGGCATTGATTGGCGGTGGCAGTAAAGTCACACCCGGCGAGGTATCGCTAGCTCATAACGGTGTTCTATTCTTGGACGAAATCCCTGAATTTACTCGCTCGTCACTCGAGGCCTTGCGCCAGCCGCTCGAAGATCGCATCGTACACATTTCACGCGCCAGTGGCAAAGTGACTTATCCAGCCAACTTCATGCTGGTTGCCACTATGAACCCCTGCCCCTGCGGCTATTTCGGTGATGATAAAAAAGCCTGTACCTGCACCCAGCAAATGATCCTCGCCTATCAAAAGCGTCTGAGTGGGCCACTGTTGGATCGAATTGACATGACCATTCCAGTGGCTCGAATCGACCGCAACGAGCTATTCGCCGACAAATCAGACAGCGGTGGTCGCCAAGCCGAAACGTTTCGACGCTCGATTGCTCTAGCCAGGGACGCCCAACTGGGCCGTCAGTCAAAACCAAATGCCGCGCTAACGAACAAAGAGCTGGAGCGTCACGCTAATCTGACTACTGACGCTAAAGCCATGTTGCTCAGTGCCTCTGAAAAGCTTGATTTATCAGCCCGTGGACATTTCAAAGTTCTGCGGGTCGCACGGACAGTCGCCGACCTCAATAACCATGATCGTATCGAGGTCGCCGACGTTGCCGAAGCCCTCCGCTATCGACAATAGTCGTGGCCCCTTGCGTATCCCTGAAAAATTTGCTACAATTATTCCGTTAAAAGTTAATTTCAGGTAAGGAGCCATATAGCCAACCAATCGGTGCGAATCAACGGTGAAATCCGCGCTTCGCAATTGCGTGTCATCGGTGCAAGTGGTGAGCAACTCGGGATCATGTCCCGCCTAGCCGCCCTCGATGCCGCTCGCGATGCTGGACTTGACCTGGTAGAGATTTCGCCAAACGCGGCGCCGCCTGTTGCTAAAATCGTTGACTGGGGTAAATACCAGTATCAAAAGATGAAAGAGCAACAGCGCAATAAAAAGAGCGCACGGACCAGTGAAATCAAGCAGATGCGGCTGGGCCTCAAGATCGGTCAAAACGATCTCGATATCAAGCTGCGCAAAGTTCGCAAATTCCTCGCCGATGGTGACAAGGTTAAAATCCAGGTCATGTTTAGAGGTCGAGAAATGGCGCACCCCGAAATCGGCCGCACAATACTGGACAAAATCCTCGAGAGCCTATCCGATGTGGCAATCGCTGATCAGAAACCCGTTATGGCTGGTCGGAACCTGAGTGTAATGATAAGGAGCAACCCCAATGCCAAAAATGAAGACGCATAAAGGTACCGCCAAGCGTGTCCGCACTACCAAGTCCGGCAAGCTGCTGCGCGAAAATGCGGCAACACACCACAAACTATCGACGCAGACCAAGCGCGGCAAACGCGCCAAGAGTGCCGATAGCCAAATTACCGGCAAAATTGCTAAGAACATTAGGCGCGTCATTGGCGCTTAATAACAGAGATAATTATTGTAATTTTAACTACATAGGAGTTTAAATAATGAGAGTAAAACGAGGCGTGACCGCCAGAGCCAGGCACAACAAAATACTAAAGCAAGCCAAAGGCATGAGCCACAGCCGCACCCGATCATTCCGCCTAGCCCAACAAGGCGTGATTCGCGCGCTGCAATACGCTTACCGCGACCGTCGCAACAAAAAGCGTGATTTTCGCAATCTGTGGATCACCCGTATCAATGCTGCTGCTCGTGACAACGGCACCACCTATTCACGACTGATGGCTGGCTTGAAAGCCAGCGACATCAACCTGGATCGCAAAGTCCTAGCTGATCTGGCTGTTCGCGAACCAGAAGCTTTCACGGCAATCGTCAAAGCCGCCGTTAAGTAACGATCGATGTAGAGAGTAAAATAGCCCGTGTCAATGCGGGCTATTTTTTATAATACTAGGCGCCAGATTGCCGATAAGCCGGGTTCTGTCGTGAACGACCATCTATCTACGATCACCGTTGCCGATAATCTCTAGCGGGTTGAAGCAGTCGGTTGACGAGCAGTCAATAATCCAACCTCCTTGCAGCCGACAGGGTTTACCTTCTCCGTACGTCACCGTACGTCGCTGTGCGCTCTTACCGCACTCCTTTCACCCTTACCCTTGCCTTACGGCTCGGGCGGTATCGTTTCTGTGGCACTTTCCCTAGGGTCACCCCCGGTCGCCGTTAGCGACTGTCGTTGCTCTATGCTGCCCGGACTTTCCTCTTGTGTACCGATTGCTCGATAACACCAGCGGTCGTTTAGTAATCTGGCTCTTCTAGTATAGCATGCATTGCACACGTCCTAAGGTCGATTATCGTCGAGAATCTTGTTCACCAAGCCATCGGCCAGTCGGTTATACTCACGGTGAACATGGCGAAAACGAATTTTATCAAAGCGCGTCATCAGACGTTTGATTCGATCGTACACTTCTCGGTATTCTGGATTTTTGACCGAAAACAGGCCGTTCAATTGATTCACCACCATCAAACTGTCACTGCGGAACTCGATGCGTCGCGCATTGATCTCTAGAGCTTTCTGCAGCGCCAACTCGACCGCTGTATATTCAGCCATACCACTATCGCTGCGGCCAATGAAATCGCCACCTTGGGTCACAATATTTTCGTGTTGATCCATAATGACAAAAGCCGAGGCTGACGGACCAGGATTACCTCTCGAACCGCCATCGGAATAGATAAGTAATGTTGTATTTTTGTCATCGTTATCATCGAGAACCAGCGCTTTACCGGCGCCCTTGTCAGCACTGATATCCAGCAATACTGTCGTTGAGTTGGTGATAACATCTTGATGTATATCTGACAACGATTTCCAGATGTAGTGGTCGTATTCGTTGTCCAAACTAACTCTCGGCACTCGCTCGGAGAGGCTGACTTCATACAAGATAAAAATATACTGCAGCTCTCTGTCCTCGGGATCGGTATAGCTAACAACTTCACGCAAATAGGCGATCTCAGGATAGATGCCCGTATGGATCTGCAGCGACCTCTTGAGAGCATCGACTGGCTGTTCGTTGCGATGTAGTGAGCCGCCAGGTAGCTCGTACAAGCCATCGATCGAAGGCCGACCGCCTGATCGGCGTATCAATAAGACTCTACCGCGCTGCGGCACGATGGCTCGAACGACTACTTTCTGTTTCACAAATTCCCACCATTCATAATTACTAAATACCCTGCGCTGCAGATAGAATTTCCTTGACAAAGCAAGGGGGTGCCCGCATCAATCGACCACGGCCGATTGCAATATTGAGCTCCCATTCTACGATTCGTTGGAAATCATATGCAACCGCAGGGCACTACTATTGTACCATGAACACGGTTTATATCGGCAGGACAGCTACGAATAATTTCAGAATAAAATCGATAATCCCACCTAGAATATTACCGATGAAACTGCTAGCAACCAACAATATAGCGAACACCACGACAATGCCGATACGCTCCATCGACTCCATAAAGCGCTGAATTGCAGTCGGCGCTACCGCATAGAGCAATCGTGAGCCGTCCAGCGGTGGAATAGGCAACATATTAAAAGCGAAAAAGCCTAAGTTCACCATAATACCAGCATTCAGAAACATCGACATCACTCCACTGGTGGCAAAGATCGCGTCGCCGACAATAATCAGGTGTCCGCTAAAGTATGCAGCGATAAAAAACAAAAATGCCAGCACTAGGTTTGTCAGTGGTCCAGCTACCCCAACCAGAGCCGCACCCCACTCCCCGCCCTTTACTCGATCTGGTCGAAATGGTACTGGCTTTGCCCCACCGAATATTGGAGTACTATGCGTCACACCGTTCATAATTACTAACAAAACTGGTAATGCGATCGTCAAGACCGGATCGATATGCTTGATAGGATTCAACGTTAAACGACCGTTCTCTTTCGCCGTATCATCACCGAGCCAATACGCCGTCAAGCCATGCATCAATTCATGGAGTACCATTGATCCAAATACTACAGCTAACACAATCGCGATATAGGTGAAATCGATATTCATTACTCTATTGTAGCAAAGTTGAGGCTAGTTTCGCTAGTCAGCACTTGACCAAAACAGATAAAACATATATAATGTTTCGGAGTTTTCAAAAAAGAAGGAGTTACATAACATGGCATCACGATGCGACATCACCGGCAAAGGCAAGCAGTTTGGCAACAACGTCAGCTTTTCCATGCGCCGCACCAAGCGAGTCTTTCGACCGAACCTACAAAAGAAGACTTTTGTAGTAAACGGCAAGAAAGTTACCCTGACAGTAGCCGCTAGCACCATTCGAACCCTGAAAAAGAAGGGATTCGTGTTGCAGGGCTCGGCACCAGTCAGCTCAAAATAACTCAGCTTGGGTTTATTAAAAATACCGCTATCTCGAGCGGTATTTTTGGTTCCAGCTAGCGTCAAGCCGTACGGGTCAGTTCGACCACAGTCAGTGATTCCGGTAGGCTACCGAGACCCTTGACCTTGAACGAGTTAGTTTTTTCGTGGTTACCACTCATGGTTTTCACGAATTCATCGACGGGCTCTTGGGGTACTTCGTACTTAATGTGCGAATCGGCAAAGTGCGTTGGAATGACAACCTTTGGTGAAATCTGGCGAACGACTGTGGCCGCGTCACGGCCATCTAGGGTATAACCACCGCCGCCCACTGGCACGATGACAATGTCGATAACCCCTAACTCCTCCAGATCATTGTCAGCGAGCGGCGCATCGGTATGACCAACAATAGCCATCCTTACGCCGTCAAACTCTACTCGATACATAGTCGAGTTTTTGCCAGCTTCGTCAGTATGGAGATGCGTCGCAATACCCTTGATCGATATATCATTATATTCGTATTCACCCGGCATATCTACCAAAAAGCCTTTTTGGCTCTGTGCCCAATCATTAGCCTTGGTCAGTAAAATGATCGTTTCTGGATTAGTGACTTCCTTGACAGATAATGATGCTGTAGGATCTACAACAATGGCTGACTTCTTATACTTGATAACAATGCAGTTTTCGCCGCGATATTCTATGTCCATTTCTCTATAACCTTTCTATTAACTATTATCCGAATTTGGTTTAGCCGCCTCGGCCGACAGTAGCTGCTGGTCGTCGATGACGATCTCTTTCTTGGCACTGATGAGATCACTGATAAATCGATCCTTGACACTCAGTCGATAGTAAAAATCGTTAAAACTCATGCTGGTGTAGCTCAGGCTAACTCCGTTCTCGCGCTCGAGGGATTTCATCAAGTTCTTGAGCTTGATCGAACTGATATCGTCGCCAGCGATCAGGACATCAATATCACTATCTGAGCCATGAACCAACTTGCCCGCAAAAACCGCCAGCTTTACATCGCCTAGCGCCATTAGCTTCTTCGCCCAAGCCTTGACCGAAACCTTGGTGTCACTAGCGACCGCCTGATCATTTGAAAACATGGTCCGGAGTGGTTCATAGAATTGATAGCTGACGTTGACTTCGTAATAGAGCTTGTTGTCAACAGTATCGCCTTTGATAATGCCAATACTAAGGAGATTAGCTAGTTCGCGGCGGACGCTGTTGATCTGCTCACCAATATCGCGAGTAATTTCCCGCACATAAAAAGCTCGTCCTGGATTGTTCAGAAACAGGTTTAGTAATTTGATGCGGGTTTTTGAACCAAATAATGAGTCAATCATAAGTTTTTCCTCTGTTAAATATTATAGCACACTGCCTGGGATTATAGGAAATTTTGTATTCAAGATTGAGACAATGTATGCGTAATATAGTCATGAGCCTCATCGGGCGTTAGCCAAGTTATATACTTATTACGCCTGAACCAGGTGAGCTGCTTTTTTGCTAATTGACGATCGGCAATCACTATTCTGTCAATCAATTCCTCTCGGCTAGCGATCTCGCCACGCAGGAATTTCTGTATTTCACCATAGGAATTATTGCGAAAGGGCTCTTGGTCGCCATATTGCCCAATCAGATGTTTGACTTCGTCGATCAAGCCATCATCGAGCATCTGTTCTATTCGCTGACGAATTCTGGTTACTAGTACTTCTTTATTTGTTGTTATTCCCACAATAATTGTATTGTTGATCGGCTCGGTTCGGCGTGTCTGATTAACGCCGCCTTGCTCAATAGCGCGAATCAAGTAGCGCTTGTTTTGATGGTTCTCTGGCAATGGCAAGTGTTGTTTTTTTATCATCGTTATCAGATCATCTATTGTCATTTTCTGTAATTCGGTACGACGCGACTGATTCACTGTTTGCGATGGCATATCGTAATCAAATAACACGCTATCGATATACAGTCCAGAACCACCGACCAGAAACGGCACGTGTCCCCGCTTGCGAATCTCAGAGATTTTTTGCTTGGCAAGTTGTTGAAAATTCCACAACGTAAATTTTTCATCAGGTCTGACTATATCGATCAAATGATGTGGTACGCCGTCCATTTCTCGGACAGTTGGCTTGGCTGTACCAATCGTCATCCCCTGATAAACAGTTCGGGAATCTGCACAGACGATTTCACCACCAAACTCTTTGGCCAGGCAGATCGCTAAACCAGTTTTACCGCTGGCCGTGGGGCCAACAATCACTGTCAGCGGTAATTTGGTAGCCATCGACGCTCCTGGAAATCAACTATCTGAAAATCTTTGACTGTAAAACCTTCGGCCTCTAGGGCCAATTGATGCCCCTGCTTGCCGCCATAATAGCCCGACGCCAAGCCACCAAACCTATTGACTACCCTATGCCAAGGCAACTCAGATGGACCAAAATGAGCAATGCCGCCGACAATCCGGGCAGCATTGGCGTGACCGGACAACACCGCAATATCACCATAGGTCATCACGCGACCCTCTGGGATCTGCGCCACCAGTTCATACACATGCTCGCGAAAGTTTGTGGTGTCCATCAAAACTCAGCTCGTTTGTTTATCATAATGATGATTTGGCGACTCGCGACCGTGACTCGTTAGCGATCGATTTCATCAGCTGTTCAGGATCAAACTCCCTGTCTGAGCGACCATCGACCGCCAGATCTGATCGAATACGCAGCGGTAATTGTCCACTAGCTGCTTCTTTCTCGCCAATCACCACCGAATAGGGTACTTTCCAAACCTCAGCATTGCGGATTTTCTTGCCAACCGAGTTGTTGGTATCGTCCAGCATGACTCGTACGCCCTGCTCGCGCGCCAGTTCGACCACTTGAGCCGCGAGAGCGTCGATCGTTGGTTCGTCCTTGACCTTGATAATACGGAGTTGTTCCGGAGCGCACCAAATCGGGAACCGACCGGCGGTATGTTCGATAAAGACGCTCAGGAATCGCTCATGAGAGCCCATCACCGCACAGTGCAGCATGACAATCCGCTCATCAGCGCCATCCTCGTTCGTGCACGTCAGGTCAAAACCCTCCGGCTGATTAAAGTCCAACTGAATAGTCGCCAACTGATGTTCCCGACCGATAGCGTCTTTGGCCATAAAATCGATCTTGGGACCGTAAAAGGCCGCTTCGCCAATGCCTTCGATATAATCATCACCGACTTTGCTCTCGATAATGTTGCGCAGCTGCTGGACCGTAGAATCCCACTTTTCCACGCCGCCGGCATAACCTGCCATATTAGCCGGATCATGCGTCGAGAGACGGACTCGGAATCGCTCGAACCCGCACGCACTGTAAAACGTCTCAATAACATTCCACAAACTCGCCGCCTCATCTTCGACCTGGCTCGTTCGACAGAATATATGCGCATCATCCTGCGTAATACCACGTACTCTCGATAGCCCACCCAATTCTCCGCTCTGCTCGTCCCGATACACCATCGTAGTATCACGATAGCGAATCGGCAGATCACGATAGCTACGTGGCTGTGCAGCATAAATTTGTGTATGATGCGGACAATTCATCGGCTTGATAGCAAATTCATGCCCCTCTCGGGTAGTGACACGAAATAGCTCATCTTTGAACTTTGCCCAGTGGCCGCTACGCTCGTAGAGGTCCTTTTTTGTGATATGCGGTATAGCTACCTGCTGAAAACCAGCTGCTTCTCGGAGCTCCTGTACAAAAGCATCTAATTTGTTTTTGAGAATAGTACCCCGCGGCGTCCAGAGCGGCAACCCAGCCCCAACCAAATCAGAGAAAATAAACAGGTCGAGTTCCTGACCCAATTTGCGATGGTCGCGTTTTTTGGCTTCCTCGAGCATCGCGAGATACTGGTCGAGCTCGTCCTGCGTCGCAAAGGCCACCCCATACAACCGCTGCATTTGAGCGTTTTTCTCATTGCCGCGCCAATAGGCACCGGCCACTCGCATCAGTTTGAACGCGCCGACCTGGTCGGTGCTGTCAACATGGGGCCCACGACAGAGGTCAGTAAAATCACCATCGGTGTAGAACGAAACAACTTCAATCGCTGCATCTCCCTCGGTCGCTAGGCCAAGTTCGGCACTATCGAGTTCTTTCGCTACTGTCGTACCAGCACGTTTTAGATCGTTTAACAGCTCTTCTTTGTATGGCTGCTGCGCCTGACGTGCCCAGTCAATAGCACTATCAATTCCCTGTTCGCTTCGCTCGAATGGAAAATTACGATTGATGATCGTCCGCATTTCCTTTTCAATCTTTTTAAAATCGTCCTCGGAAATCTTGGTCTCACCGAGGTCAATATCGTAATAAAACCCATTTTCGACTACCGGACCAACACCAAATTTCGCTTCTGGCCAGAGGTGTTGTACTGCCTGCGCCATAATGTGAGCTAGGCTATGTCGCATCGCAAATAACTTGTCTTCGTTCATAATTTCCCTTTCGCTTGCCTCTATTCTATCATTTTGTCAAAAAGTTTGGTATACTGTTACCACTTGGGTCGGTAGCTCAGTTGGCTAGAGCGCGTCCTTGACGTGGACGAGGTCCGGGGTTCGAGCCCCTGTCGACCCACCAAGTTATTATCCAGTCGCCGTTTATCGGTGGCTTTTTGTTTTGTAAAAAGCTCCACTTTACACACTTTTACACATTTATCGCAAAGTTTTCCACATAAAATTTCTAACTCCAGGTCATGCGATCAGTCAAAAACTACCTCTGTAATTATTAAGTTGCCACGGGTTTTCCACGTATTCTTTAATCACATCTAGGCTTTTTTATATCACCGTTGGTATAAAGGTTTGATAGCCGGACTATTGACTTATTCGCGATAGTTTGCTATAATGATAAGCGCAATGAACAGCAGTTCTAGCAAACGAGGCGTTAACACCTCAAAGCTATCACAGTTCCACATTTACTACGAAGGTATCTAAGGAACGCAAAAAACTTACGTTAGCAGTTTTACCCCGCCCCAACCGGAGAAATCCAAAGAGGCGGGTTTTACTTTGACTAACAGATTATTTATTTAGTGAACCCTTGGGAGTGCCCAACTACTTCTTGATAGCTTTTTCGGTCACGTCAAACTTTTCCATGTATTTGCCGAGCAGTAGTCTGGTTTGAGCCGTGTAGGCGCTGGCACTGCTGTAAACGATAGCATTAACTGGCATCAGTACCCACTGTAACACCATCATGATGCCCTTGGCCTTGCGATAGCGCCTGGGGCGCTTTGGCAGCATAGTCAGGCTAACGAAAACAGTAATTAGTAGGCCCACGATGGCCACCTGCTGAATTCGAGCGACGACGAGCGGTAAGTCATTGGCGATCAGCGTCCGATGCGCTGCCTCGGAGTTCAAATAGAGTGGTACCCAGGCACCAAACGCAACGATTGGCGCGATACAGGCTTGGGTCACGTGACTATCGAGTAATCGCCAAAATCGTGACCAGCCCGCCCAGAAACCGACCTTGCGGTTTCGGCTCAGCAGTAGCCGTGCCACGTATGGCACATCAGAGGCACCGTACGCCCAGCGTCGCAGCTGGATAAACTGAGCTTTTAGCGTTTTGCGATAAGTCGTAGACAACACCGCATCCTGGCCAATACTAATGCGCAGCGGTACAATCTCGTAATCGCCATCGAAATAGAAATAGCTGCGCCAGTACTGATGGCCATCCTCGACAATTGTCCGGGTTGACCAAAAGTTCATGCCTTCGAGCGCCGCCATACCCTGGGCGTGTGAGGCGAAGTTTCGCAGCATATGCGGCCGCATCGTGCTAATCACATTCCAAAACGAGTTACCAGCCGCAATGACACGCATTGGCGCCGGCGCATCCCAGATGTTATTGGTAAACATGGCAATCGGCTGAAACGAAGCCTGCTGACGATTGGGCGTCATGATCCATTCGTAGGTCAAATAGGCAAAGTATTTGCGATCCGGGCGATTATCGCAGTCCAGCGTCGTAATAATAACGTTCTCGGAACTAATCTTCTTTTTACGTAGATAGTCAGAGAACTTACGGCCAGCAAAGGTGATATTACCGCCCTTGCCTACGACTTCATCTGGTAAATCGGCGGGGTGTTCAAAAGCCAATAGGTCGCCAAATTTGCCCTGGAAATGAGCTTGGGCCGCCGTCACAGTATCTCGAGCCGCCTGACCGCCGCGAGCTTCGTAGGCAATGATAACAAACAGGTGTTTCGGATCATAATCACTCCGATACACCGATTCAAGAGTCGGGCCCAGCACTTCGTAGCTCTCATTATAGAGCGCGATAATCACACCGTGGTAAATCTGCTCTGGCCGGGGATATGCCGCTCCGTTTTTGGCCAACTCTTGCAGATTATCGACATGATGTTCAAGTCCGTAAACGCGGTGATGCGGCGTTTTCTGTCGCAGCGCATAGTGTTTTTTCGGATCAGCTAGCTCACCCAACCAGGTCGCCCAGTCGATCCGTTCAGTATTGCGCAGCGTTAACCTGCCCTGGATCGTCCGATACGCTATCCCGAGCGAACGGATAAACATGGCCAGAACGATCACCAGAATATAAACCGAGGCCCAAAAAGGGCTAAATAGACTTAGGACAACCAGTAGTAAAATAGCGCCGATTGATAACAACGCTGGCAACATTTCGAAAAACCGATACTGGCGAGTCCGTTTCCCACCTCTATCCGCAAAAAGTGGTATCTCGATATCGGTCATTTACTGGATTCCTGCGACACGTAACACTGCCGCTATCAACAAAATCGCTACGGTCAGTACAATAATGCTCAGCCAGAGAAAGCTCAGGGCCATATGTCGGCCCTTGACCCCGAGGAGTTTGAGACTGATTAAACTGTTAAAGCCAAATACCGCCAGGCCAAATATCACAAAGTTTAACAGATAGAACCATTGAGCTCGAAAATATTGCGTCTCGGCAAACGCACTGTAACGAACCGGCACTTGCTGGCCAGGATGAATATAAATACTGGCCAGGATCATCAGTAGGATAATCTGGAGTAACATAATACCCCACAATGCCATAAAGCTGCGGCTATGGAGGGCTTCTTTAAACAAGGATTTGAACTCGCGAAGGGTCCCCCGCAGGCCCGTGAGGCTGCGCAGGACTTCTGTATCAAGTGATTCTGCTGCTTTCATAATGTATCTAGTGGTGCGGGTGCGGAGAATTGAACTCCGTTCTCAACCTTGGGAAGGTCACATAATACCATTATACGACACCCGCATTCCCAATCTGGAGCCACCTCGGGGATTCGAACCCCGGACCCCCGCTTTACGAAAGCGATGCTCTAGCCAACTGAGCTAAGGTGGCAAACTGGTGAATAGTATAGCAGAAACAGTGCATGAACACCAGTAAATCAGTCGTCGGCGATCTCTTCTGCTAGCCGCACTATGCATGCTATATCTCTCTCGTGCTACAATAAGTATATGGTGAAAAAGATCGCTATTTATGTAGGTTCAATCCTTGTCTCTCTCGCTGCGGGTGCGATTGGTTCACTCGCGACAGTGCCAAATATTCCGTCGTGGTATGAACATCTCGTGAAGCCACCGCTATTGCCCCCAAATGAAATCTTTGGACCAGTGTGGATAATGCTCTATATTCTAATGGGTATTGCATTAGCGTTGCTGATTGTGCACGATGATGTCCAACAGAACAAGAAGATATCCGCCTATGCCTGGTTTGGCGCGCAGCTGACACTCAATACATTATGGTCGATCACGTTTTTCGGTCTCCATCTACCAGAAACTGCAGTTGTCGTCATTCTTGCCCTCATCGGCGCTATTGTCATGACAATGATCACCTTTCGGCGCTTTGTGCCTGCGACTATTTTGCTTTTCGCACCGTATCTCGCATGGGTATGTTTCGCTACCTATCTCAATCTCGGTGTAGCTATTTTAAATTAATTCAAAAACCACCCCTGAAAGGGTGGTTTCAAATTCTACTGGCGGGCCCGACCGGATTCGAACCGGCGATCTCCTCCGTGACAGGGAGGCGTGATAGACCAGCTTCACTACGAGCCCAACTAACGCTAGAGATTATAGCAAACAACCAACCGGAGCGCAAGTAACAGATAGTCCCTGGCTAGACCTTGACTTCTGCGAGAGCTGGAACGTCGATAAACTCTTTGACTTTACCAGATTTTACCAGGGCGCTGAAATCGCTATCAAACTTGGTCAAATTGACTTTGATTAGCAAAAAGTTAACGTTTTCCTCTGTTTTAGAATCCAATTTCACCAGATAATAAGCTTCGACGCCTTTGATAATATCCGAAATCTGACCCGGTTCTAGATTGCGTGCCGTCGAAATATAGACGTTACTATCCAGATCGTTGATGTCGGCACTCATGCCACCGCCGTTTCCCTTGGTCGCTTCGTCGTCGCTCATTTCGCGGGCGACTGTCGCAAAATCATCGCCCTGGTCGAGTCGTGATTTGACCTGCTCGACCTTTTGCTTGGCTGTAGAATCAACCGCAAACGACACCTTTTGCTCGAGCAACCGATCAGCGAGCACTGCCCGGTACTCGTCCAACGTCCAGCCAAAATATTGCTGTAGCACGTTATTCTCGTAGTCGCTGCGGCTCATTGTGGCACCCTTTTTCGATTTCAGGCTGGCATCCAGCGCCTTTTCGATCTCTTCGTTTGATACCGTAATGTTTTTCGCCCGTGCAAGCTTCCTGGCATAGGCCAGCTTTTCGACATTGTCGAGCTCTTTACGTTTGTGATGGTCGAGCTCGCTCTTGCCATCATCGCTCTGCAAATCAACTTTGCCCTGGTTCTTCATATAGAAAATATCAGAGCGAACATAGCGCAAGTAATCCTGATACGGCACCATTTCGCCGTCCACATCAGCCACTGGCACCGGCAAAGCCTTGGTCATGCTGTAGAAGAAGTCATTAGTCATCTGGTTGCGGTACAGCATCACCCAGGACCAGACCGAAAAACAAATCAGGACAACGATCGACACAATAATTGCATTGATCAGAATCTTGTGCTTGGAATACTGCACAGGATATTTGAATTTGCGTCCGTCGGCCAGGATCTTTTCGCGATGCTCGGCAATTGTATCGTTAGTGATTTTGGCCGGTAACGGTTTGTCCTTTTTCAAGCTTTTCGGCAGCTTGTCAGTTAATTTCTGCTTGGCACTAGCCATTTTCCTCCTCGTAACTGTCAACGTGTGTGCCGCCGCCCGCCCTGTGAATCGCGTCCGACAGCTGATTGTACACTTGCTCGCAATGGGCGACTTTGTTGATGACCATATCACCGACCATGGTCTGTAATACGATCGTTCCAAAACCCAAAAACTCGCCTGTGAAACCTGGAACATTATAGCTTATGTTCTGAATTTTCTCAAGTCCGAGGTCGATTACCGAGCGGCCAAATAGATTTTTTTGTGACGATTGTCTGATCCGTTGATCGGTCACAATATAGACCGAAAAATACCAACCGATCCAATGATAGAAAAAAATTACCAGTCCCAGACCAAAACCGATCACCGGTCCCCACAGTAGATAGACATTGCTCTGCCAGATAAAGAACGGGATCGCACCGAGGCAAAACGGTAGCAACAGACCGTAAAAGCCCTTGCGCATCGCGATAATATGTCGGCGAAAGACAAATAGTAGCTTTTCGTCGGGGAATTGACCATCAAATTCCATCTTTGCCATAACTGTTATTATATCAAGAAAATGGTATCCCGCATAGGAGTCGAACCTACAACCTTTTCCTTAGGACGGAACTGCTCTATCCAGTTGAGCTAGCGGGACGCTCTACCATTGTATCACTTCTGCTCTGCTGCTCTAGTAGTGCTTGCAGTACATGATTTCATCGCTGCCGAGCGAATAGTCGCAAATCGTTTCGCCACCAAACCATAGTTCAATTTCGTGTTCAGCTTCGGCCGGGTTCTCACTGGCGTGAAACAGGTTGTGAATCGAGCGACCCTCGACATTAGCCACAATCGGGTTATCGACACTAAAATCACCCCGGATCGTACCCATTTCGGCTTTGAATGGCAAGGTTGGACCGGCTAGTTTTCGAACCATGTCGATAGCCTGGATACCTTCGACCACCATGGCCACCACTGGACCAGATTGCATATATTGGATCAGGCCTTTTAGTGCATTTTCACCCAGGGTCTTTTCGTCATCAGTACCATAGACTTCTTTGGCCGTCAGAGGCAAACCGTCCAGGCCACTTTTCGCTTTGCCCCCCAAACGAGTAATCCACTTTTCATCGCTGGTCGGATAATGTTTAACCACCAAATCCTCGCTCGGTGTCAGCATTTTCATAGCCACGACCTTTAGGCCAGACTTTTCGATACGATGAACGATTTCGCCGATTAGACCGCGCATCACCCCATCGGGTTTGATCATACAAAAAGTCCGTTGGTGCTTGATATCAAAAATCGTTTGATTTAGTTTGGCGTCGTATGTCTTGGCTGTATTCTGGGCCATTCTCGCAATCCTTTCGTTTTAGGTATAGACATATTGTAGCAAAATTACGGTTTCGATAAAACCCCTGTCGTTTACGTCGCAAAACGTTATTTTCCGTAGATTGCGCGACATTAGATGACATGATACAATAAGGTTATGGCTACGTCAGAACCACTATTTTTATCAGAACTCGTCATGGACTTTGTCGAATATATCGAGGTTGAACGCGGCCGAGCCCGGCGCACCGCCGAGAACTATCACCTCTATATGGAACGACTATTAGAATTCGCCGGCGATATAGAGGTCGGCAAAGTCGATGCTGAATTGGTGCGCAAATATCGCCTGTGGCTCAACCGTTATATTGATGAGCAAGGTCGTGAATTAGGCCGCATCACCCAGAATTACCACCTGATCGCCCTGCGCAGTTTCCTGAAATATTGTGCTCAGCGCGATATCGAGACTCTCGACGCTGCCAAAATTGATCTACCAAAAGTCAATAAAAAACAGGTTTCCTTTCTGTCGTTTGACGAAGTATCGCGTCTGCTGGCAGCCATCGACAGCAATACGAAAACTGGCCTGCGCGATAAAGCAATTCTGGAACTATTATTTAGTGGTGGATTACGCGTCAGCGAGCTCTGCAATCTGAATCGTGATCATATCAACCTCAAGAATCGTGAGTTCACGGTCCGCGGTAAAGGCCAAAAAGATCGCCCGATTTTCATCAGCCCGGCAGCGGCTGAATCACTGGCAGAATATCTGGAATCGCGTCACGACAGTGCCAATCCCCTCTTCCTGAACGAATCACGAAATGTAGCGACCGATAGCCGACTAAAAGACGGTGATAATCGCCGGCTCACGCCCCGCTCGGTGCAACGACTCGTCAGCTCCTATGCTCGCTTGGCCGGTATTACTAAAAAGGTTTCGCCTCATACGCTACGCCATAGCTTTGCAACGAGCCTCCTGATGAACGGCGCCGATCTGCGTTCAGTCCAGTCATTGCTGGGTCACAGCAATATTGCCACGACCCAGGTGTACACCCATATCACGGATCCACATCTACGCGAAGTTCATACAAAATTTCACCGTGATCCCGGCACGCAGTCCTGATTAATAACCGCAGTTATCGGTACCAGTGTCACTATCAACGGTTAAATCTTTGCAGATTGCGTTACCTGATTGCAACGTATATTCCGGCCACCAGCTGTAGTCATCGTTATTCGACCTTGCCTCAATTCGGCTAGACAGTCGTCGATAGGCATCGATGGCTCGACCTGTGACATCAACCGATGGCTGAACACCATTGAAATATAGCGTTTGCCCGCCAGTGCCAGTCGCCGTCAACTGAAAATCAGCATCGTTATAAATACCCTGAATCCTGAGATAATAGTTATTGTTTATCAGATCAAGGTTTCCATTCAAAGTCAGCCTAGTCGAGCAAGCATACGTCCCGGCACTAGAGCATTGCACGTACATCACAGGATTAACGGTAGCAACACTAGAAAAGGTGTTCGGCTCGGTCTTGGGCGCCCAATAATTCATATTATAGGCCGTTGAGCCACCGGCTGAGATACTGCTGCCGCCAGTAGTTGTACCAGTAATCGGGCGAAGCGTCACTGCTCTGGCGCTATCGGTAATCGCATCGAGCGTAAAGCTCCCCGTCGGCACTGTCACCAACTCAACACGCAACACCGCCGGTCGATTATTGCCGGTTTTCCAAACTGACACCGTTGGCAACGTATGGGCATTGTCGAGACCAGCCATCGGGCCATTGCCAGCAGCACTGTTAGTATGCCAATTAATCGTAAAATAGCCGGCAGCCGCCGCTGGCGCTGAGACACCGCTCGAATACGTTACGAGTTTGAGTGGGACAATAGCTGATCGACCGTCAGATGAAACCGAACCGATATAACTATCAGTTAGATAGTTGATGATCATACAAGTATAATACTGTTTATTATCCGTATTCACCGTAGCCTGTTGCGAATTCGTATCAGCATTAACCGAAATACCGAGATTCGTCATTAATGTACTGTTGCCCATCACTGAATTACAATTAGTATCAGCTGGATTATATAGCGAGGCACAACCACTTGCTGTTGGATTAGCAGTACAATAGGCAATAATGCGCTTGGCGTCATCTACCCCTGATTCTGCCGCTGCTAGAGCGCTCGCCGATAATTCATTATTGGTCGTCTGGCGCTGTTCTGAAACAACATTCTGAACAAAGCTCACTACAACCACCGAAAACAATATCATGAAAAACATCACTGATATGATGGCAACCTGACCACTTTCGCGATGTGACGGAGCAACCTTTCCCACTACTGACCTCCCCTCATATAAATTGTATTGTCAAAGTTAGCAAATGCACAATACGGGTTGCTACCACTACCGCCGCTACCGAGACAACTCCATTTGCCACTGCTGTACACCGGTTTATTATTGCCTGAGGTCGACAAGACCATATTGATCCTAATAAAGCTCGGCGCCGTGTCAACCGTAAACTCTAGTATGCCAACACTTGGGCCAGACAGCACTGTCACATTCGTATTAGTTAGTGACGGCTTCAGGTTTACATCGTTGCAGTAATCAGACACTGAATCCCTGATACGTACCACACCGATAGCCGAGTTGTCGCTAAAGGTATTGGTCGTACCGCCATCGATGTTCCATAGATATGACACCTGTCCGGTACAGAGTCGGTTATTGGCTGCTAGATACGTCACTGAGCCGGGAGTTGCAAAACGAACGGAACTATTCAGATCATCAGCCACCTGTCGACCAGTTTGGTTGATCTGGGTCATGGCAATACCCTTGTTATAGATATTCATAATCTGGATCAGGACTACCACCACGAATACCATAATAAAGGCCAAAAACGTCATGGCTAGCGACAATTCAACTAGTGTAAAGCCGGTTTCCCTCTGTTTCTTCATGCTATCGCCTATTATACCATTAGCGCGACGTGACGCAGTCAGCCTATGGAACATATAGCCTCACAACGGTTGCGGTCTTCGCATCAGCCACATTAGCTAATCTAGCCCAGCAAGCCCGAATATAAAAATCAATATACGCCGGACTGACAGCCGCGGACGATCGGACGGCATCGACCCAAACACCATTACCGATGACAGCCTTACCATTGGCGTTCTTGGCACTACCTGTCGTCAGAGCAGTCAGAGTCACTGCATCATCGGTACTCGAGCTGCGGCTGAGATAAAAACTATTGGCATTATAGGCGCAGGTTCCGCTAACGCTACTAGCACTCGTTACAGTTTTCGCCTGAATTGTGGTCCAGACTGTCGCACTGGTGCCCTTGGAATTATCTCTGACATAGTTCAGGAGCTCTGTCTGGGAATTGATGGTAGACCTGACCGCGGTACGCTCAATCGTGTCGAGCATCTGCATGGTTGACTTGTTCATAATGGTCATCGTCCCGACCACCACAATGCCCAAAACAGAAATCGCCAACATAACTTCGACGAGCGTATCACCACGTTGATTCGTCTCCGACCTGAATAACTGTTTTAAATATTTCATTGTGAACACTGCTCCTTTAGTTTTGTCAGTTCTGAAGACCCTATTCCGTAGCTCAGGCTAGGATCAGATGGAATGGCAGTTCCAATATTGGCCGAACTGGCCCCCGTATTGACACAGACAGCTCCACCGGTCTGGCCGCGACCAGTATTTTTTATGAGCAACCCAGTCGAGACGTTAGCAGTACTATTAGCACTGGTCAGCGTTGTGCCGGCCGTCGTTACACCGCTCGATACAGCATAGACAACTATAGCACTGCTAACAGGACTGCGTAAAATCGCAATGGAGCTAATCGAAGCAAATGGCACGGTACTGCCTTCTATGCGCACTGCTTTGATAAAGTTTGACTGCCACTGAATCTGACTCGTTTCCTGCGCGATGGCCGAAAACCTCGGGGTTACGGCATAAATCGCATCGCTATCAGTCGCTGTTGATGGTATAGCAACATTGGCATCGCCAATGACATAGTTAATCGAAATATTCGAACTACCAGGTGTAAAGCGGATAATTTTACCTAACAACAAACAATTCGACGATCCTGGTGCAACAGCAGAGGGGTCAGAGCTGCAGATATTGGTGGCGGCAGTGCTCCTGTCATTGATTCCCGATCGAACCTCTTCGTACTGGGATCGCATCAATGATTCTAAATTATTAACCGAGGTACTAAACCTCGATCGATCGACCATGTAGGTGATGCCTGAGATCAGGCCAGCAAACAACAGCGCAGAGATAGTTACAAACAGAGATATCTCTATTATAGTGAACCCTCTTTGTCCGCCCTGTTTCATAATTAGTCCAATTATAGCACAAGCTCTATAATAGCAAAAGGTTTTCGGCAGCTATTTTTATGAGAAAAATCTGAAACAGAAAAGTGATAATCGTCGCGCTGATCAAGAACGGTCCAAAGGCCATCTGGCTATTCATTTTCATTTTGCCACCGATCAGTAACGGTAACGTTACCAGCGAACCGAGCACATTGGCCATAACTAACACTAGCAAGGCGCCCTGCCAGCTAAATAGCAGTCCAACCACCAGTCCAAATTTAACATCACCAAACCCAATCAGTCGACTGCGATCACCGCCGCTCAAGATATAAATCATGCCATAGACACCAGCAACTGGCACCATCGCTAATGCAACGCTATAAAGGTAATATAACAGATCATTTCCCTGAACAATTAAAGTGTTCGTTATCGAAAAAACAAAGGCTAATCCGATCAGTGGAAACATCAACCGATTCGGCAACAGTCGCCAGTGGTAATCATAAGTCAATAGTGCCATCATAAGTACTACAATCGCCAGCCACAGTATAAACAGGACCATCTGCCACGCATCAACGCCCGCTACTGAGGACAATTCACCGAGTGGCCAATACACAAAGCTCAGGACAAAGATTGCGGCCGTCACGACCTCTAATACCAATGTAGTAGCACCAATTTTTTTATGACAATAGCGGCAACGGCCACGCAGTGCTAGCCAACTGACAATTGGCACTAAATCGAGTGCCGATAGTGTGTGATGACAATGTTCGCACTGGCTACGAGCATTCACAAAATTCATGCGACGATGCATCCGCCAGGTCAGCGCCCCGACAAACGAGCCCATCGCGGCACCGACGATACCCAGAAAGATAGCGATCATATAATCCATTACCTCTATTGTAACACGTATCTTTTGCCGTATGCTTGTGCTAAACTAGACTAGTGAATTTCAGAGAGAAACTACACTATAAACTATTACCGTTGGCTGTCGCATTTTTTTTCGGCATGATGCTGTTTGGAACTATTTTTAAACCAGGTATTCGTGATGGCTGGATGCCACTGCACATCGTTAATCTATTTGTGATTGTCAGCTATGGCCTGCTGGTTCTGTTGATTTGGACACTCATTATCAAGTATATTAAACGAAAATATACCGAAAAACCTACTAAGCGTGCCGAGAGACGATTTTTGCTGCTATTTTTCGGGGGTCTAATTATCACTCAGGCGCTATTCCTATCGCAAATCAACCTGCCAATGAACGCTCAGTGTATGAGTATTACGGGGACCAGCACTATCTGTGTATGGGACTGGAATTTCATAGCTCAGGGTGCCGCAAATGCAGCCGGACAGCAATCAAGCGGTCTCGACACATTCACTCTGGACTACCTGCACGTTCACCAGAACAATATTCCGATATTTTACCTAATGAAAACTATTTTTCAACTGGCGGCTGTTTTTGGTATTACTAATTTCCAGTTAGTCGGGGTGATATTTAATGTCATAATGATTAATCTCAGCCTATTATTAATTTATTTGACAGCAAGACGCCTATTTGGTGCTAGAAAAGCCATGTTTTCACTGGCCATTAGCGCCTCAATATTGCCAGTAATATTGATGTACACTCCAATTTTCTATACTGACACGCTGTCACTCCCGTTCCCGATCGCCATGTTCTATCTGTATGTAGTATATCGAAACGCCCAGGACAAACGAAAGGCTTTTTGGCTGATCCCGGCCATCGCCCTGTTGGCGTTCCTGGGCGCTATGATCAAATTCAGTGTCATGATTGTGTTAGTTGCCATCGTGATTGATATGATTGTCCACACCAGCAAAACGACCTGGAAACGTACAGTTCTATCACTAGGCGCTATGGTGGCCGTGATAGCGCCGTTGCTGCTGCTCTATGCCAACCTAGCCCAGACCCATATTCATGACCGGTCCAAGACACAGCTGGTTACTACACCGTGGACACATTATTTCATGATGGGGCTCGGATCATCAAATGGAGGCCAGTATAGTGTCGACGATGACAGGGCTACTAGCACTAAACCTTCGGTACAGGCAGCGATCGATTACAACCTCTCAGAAATCAAAAAAAGGCTAGCTGACCATGGGCTAACTTATCCGGTGTTCCTCTACGGCAAAGCTCTCGCCACCTGGACCGATGGCACCTATGAATCATTATATCGGCTAGGCAATACCAGCCTCATAACAACAGATTATCATCCGTCAGCCTTTCAGAGCTTTCTAACCACCCATGACAGCAAATATGCCGCAAGCCCCATCTCGCCAATGGGACTCATGAATGCTGTTACTATGCTCTTGTTAGTGGCACTATTCATCGGTGGAATCAAAACGTATGTTGATAGCGCTCGACAGAAACCTGACCGATCACGCGCCCTCCTGCAACTGTCTATCATGGGGGTAGCCGGTTTTCTGCTGTTATGGGAGACAAATTCGCGTTACCTGGTGAACTTTCTGCCTCTTGTTATTGTTGCTACTACGCCCACCCTCTATACTTTAGCACCTAGCGCTATCCACCGTATAAAGATCAGCTATCTAGCAGCCCGACAGAAACTATTAAAATATTGAGGAGCACTATATAAAAATCCACCCCTTTTGATGAGGGGTGGATTCGTCATTTTCTGATCCGAACAAGACCCGAAACTAGACTGATTTACAGAATGTAGTACCGTTTGATTCTAGCACGATATTAACAGCAGCCTGTCGAGCTCCTTGATTACCAGCACAGTCTGTGCCAACGTTAACGGCAATACGTGTAGTAGTAGCAGAGGCAGCAACACCGAACGTTACGCCGCTAGCAGCCTGAGCCATACTGGCTGTCGAGGCATAGCTCAAAAATGCAGCTGAGTTTGTGTTAGTAGGCAGTGCGTTGTTGTCTGACAAATACGACTGCAATGCCGACACAACATTACCAACATCTGCTTTGCGTGCGTTATCGCGCTGGCTCTTTTGTAGAGCTGGCAACGCCAAGAACACAGTCAAGAAGATCAGACCAGCAATAGCCAGCACCAACACGACTTCGATAATGGTAAAGCCCTGTTGCTTATTAGATTTTAACATATTATACACCCAACCCTTTCTATTAATTAACAGCGTTAACATTAACATTATACACCGCCGCGAAAAAAACGCAAGCATTTTTCACACCAGTTACTATGCCGAGCTAGCCAATCCGTAAATCGGCATCAGAATAGCACCAACCAATAATCCGGCCATACCGGCCATACACACCATCAGTATCGGTTCAATCGCAGTCGAGATACCTTTGATAGCGTTATCGACTTCTTTTTCGTAAAAGTCCGCGACTTTGCCCACCATGGTGTCAATCGCGCCAGATTGTTCACCAATTTTGATCATCTGGGGCACGAAGTCCAGAATATACTGTTCGCCAGTTAGCGACACACTGAGCGCTTTGCCGTTTTTAACCTTGCCCTGGCCACGCAGCACTTCTTCCTTGACAATCACGTTGTTAACGGCGTCGGACGAAATACCGAGCGCCTCGAGCATCGGAACGCCGGATTGCAACAGCGTTTGTAGCGTCCGGGTAAATCGTGCCATATATAGTTTACGAAACAGATTTGAAAATACCGGCACGTTTAGTTTAAAGGTATCAATAGCTTTGCGACCTGGCTCGGTTTGAATCCAGCGCATCAGCAAAAAGATTGCCCCGGCAAAGATAGCAATCAGCAGCCACCAAAAACTCTTTACGAAATCAGCCGCTCCGACCAAAATCATAGTGATAAATGGTAGTTCGCGGCCCATATCGGCGTAGAGTCGCTCCACCTGTGGCACCACCGTCAGGAGCATGAATACGATTACACCAACGATAGCGAACAGGACGATGGCTGGATAGACCATAGCGCCTTTCACCTTGCTCATCATATCGGCATCATGTTCCTGCTGGTCAGACAAACGCTCCAGTGATTTATCCAGCGTACCAGAGGCTTCACCAGCCCGCACTAGGGCAATAAAGATCTGGTCAAACACTTTCGGGAATTTAGCGAACGAGTCAGCCAACGACGAGCCGCCGTTAACCTCACCGATCACCTGACCAACGACGGCCTTGAGGGCCTTGTTCGTAGTCTGTTCCTCGATAGTGCTGAGCGACTGTACCAAGGGTAATCCAGCATTGACAAGCGTCGCTAGCTGGCGAGAAAAGATGACTTTGTCCTTGGTCGAAACGCGTGAGCTAAGCGTAGCTAGTAAGCCCTTTTTTTCCGTTTCAACTTCCATTTTCAGGGGCACGATGTTCTGCGCCATCAGCAATTTGGCGGCTTCGGCTTCTGACTCGGCCTGAACAGTGCTCTTTATTACTTTGTTAGCAGCAGTATCGCGGGCAGTGTAACTGAATGTTAGCATGATCGAGCCTTATCCTTTCATCATCCTATCAAATTCTGTCAGGTCAATGGCATAATTCTTGGCTTCTTCGTAGGTAATCTGGCCACCCTGCACCATCTGTACCAAGGTACGATCCATCGATTGCATACCCTCGCTGGCGCTGGTTTGAATCACGGAATCGAGCTGATGCGTTTTGCCTTCACGAATAATGTTACGCACGGCGCTGTTCGCCATCAGAATCTCGGCTGCCGCCAGACGTCCACCACCGATGGACGGAATCAGGCGCTGGGCACAGATTGCCTGCAGAATATTTGCTAGCTGAATTTTAATTTGCGGTTGCTGATGCGGCGGAAAGACGTTTACCATGCGATCGATAGATTGCGACGCACTGTTAGTGTGCAGAGTTGCAAATACCAGGTGCCCGGTCTCGGCAATGGTAATGGCTGCCGAAATCGTTTCTAGGTCGCGCATCTCACCAATCAGTACGACATCGGGATCCTCGCGGAGAGCTGACCGGAGAGCCGCATTAAATGAATAGGTGTCATAATGAACTTCACGCTGCACCACAACGGATCGTTTCGATTTGTGGGTAAACTCGATCGGGTCCTCAATCGTGATGATGTGATGAGCTTTTTCATCGTTAATTTTATCCACCAGCGCCGCCAAAGTCGTCGACTTGCCCGAACCAGTTGGTCCGGTGACCAGCACCAAACCACGGGGGAAATCAGCAAACTTTTCAATAACACGTGGCAAGCCAAGCTCGGCAATACTCGGGATATCTTTTGGAATTAGACGTAGTGCCGCTGCCAGATTGCCGCGCTCGTGAAAGGCGTTAACGCGAAAACGCCCCAGATCGCCAAAGGCAAAGGAAAAGTCGAACTCTTTATCCTTCATCAAGATTTGCTGCTGATCCTGGTCCAAAATAGAAAAAATAAGCTTTTCTACCATCTCGATACTGAGTACCGGTGTATTATTGATCGGTGCGAGTGCCCCGTCAACACGTAAAATCGGTGGCAGGCCGACCTGTAGATGCAGGTCGCTCGCGCGCTGATTGATGACTTCTTGCAGCAAAATCTCGATTCGAACGTTTTCCATTAACCCTCCCGTTTATTTACTATTCATTATAGCACAAGTACTATGCAATATTGGCCGCAATACGATTGACTTCCTCTAGCGTCGTTTGGCCCGCCAGTGCCTTCATATAGCCATCAACATGCATTGGCAGCATCCCCTGCGCCACCGCAACCTTTTGAATCTGACTAGAAGTGGCATGTTTCAGAATCAACTGTTGGATTTCATCGCTAATCTCCATAACCTCGTACAGGCCGAGTCGACCTTTGTAGCCATTGGGTGTCAGAGGCGAGGCCTTGCCACGAGTCAAAGTATACGAAGTAGCATCCGCTAGAGGCAAATCACCGTAACCGAGGTCTTCGGAAATGCTAGCGACTTCTTCGGGCGTCTTGGGCAACAGATAGCCGACGGTCTTGTGAATCCCCTCGGTTTCGACTGCGTTCGACTGATACGTTTCGTAATCCTTGGCCACTCGACGCACCAAGCGCTGACCAATTACTGTATTCACCGTCGAAGCGATCAGAAACGGTTCAATTCCCATATCGAGCAAGCGCGGCAAGATACCAGCCGCCGAATTGGTGTGCAGTGTCGAAAACACCAAGTGTCCCGTCAGGGCCGCCTGCACGGCCAGATTCGCAGTTTCACCGTCGCGGATCTCTCCGACCAGCACGACATCAGGGTCCTGACGCAAAATTGACCGGAGGCCCGAGGCAAACGTCAGCCCTACTGCCGCATTGACTTGGATCTGATTCACGCCGGCCATTTTATACTCAACCGGATCTTCTAGGGTCACAATGTTAATTTCCTCGCTAAAGATTTCCTGGACCAACGCATAGAGCGACGTCGATTTGCCCGAGCCAGTCGGGCCAGAAGTCAAAATCATACCATTCGGCTTTTTGATACCTTTACGGATCAGACGGAGCGCTCGTCCAGCATAACCCATTTCCTCTAGTTTGAACGACGAGCCGGACTTGTCTAGCAGACGAATCACCACCTGTTCACCCCAGACTACCGGTGAAATCGCGATACGCAGGTCGACCTCTTTGGTACCGACCATGATCGTGAACTGACCGTCCTGCGGTTTGCGATGTTCGTCAATTTTCAGATTAGATAGGATTTTAATACGGGAAATCAAGGCCGATTCAACCGATTTCGGCAAGTCCATAATCCGCCGTAGTACACCATCAATACGACAGCGAATCGTCAGCTTGTCCTCGAGTGGCTCGATATGAATATCAGAAGCCCTGGATCGCTGGGCGTATTCCAAAATCTGGGTCAAGATCTTGCTGATCGGCGAATCCTGAACCAACACCTTGACGTCTTTGTTTTCGGTTGATTTAATCGCATCGCTACCCGCTCCAGCCAAGACCGAATCGACGCTGTCCATGTCAATGTGATACTGCGAAATGACGTTGTTGATACCTGATTCGCTGGCAATATAGACCTTGATCGGG
The DNA here is from genome assembly GCA_964633435.1 of uncultured Candidatus Saccharibacteria bacterium. Classification (GTDB taxonomy): domain Bacteria; phylum Patescibacteriota; class Saccharimonadia; order Saccharimonadales; family Saccharimonadaceae. The sequence continues at coordinate 29,021 of CAZWHA010000001.1, forward strand.
CGCTCAATCGCCCGCGACAGAAAGTCCACTGCCTGAATATTGGTCGCATCGAGCATCGCCACCGCTAGACGCTTGGCGCCACCATCGTTCGTTTCGCCGAGCGGTACGGCCATAAAACGACGTGCTACTTCCATCGGTAGCAGCGCTAGTACTTTGGTATCAATAATGGCCTTTGACAGGTTAACGTACGGTGTGCCCGACACTTTGGCAATCGCCTCTGTCAGTTGCTCCTCGTTAATCACCTCGCGGTCAATAGCATAGGCAAAAATCGGCCGGCCGGCTTGTTTGGCACCATCTTTGATTGTCTGCAGTTGCTCAAGTGTCAGCGCCCCAACCTCAACCAAACGATCCTCAACCTTACGCTGGGTATCCTCTGTCAGGACAGCCATTAGTTACTCCCGAGAGTAAATGGCTCTTCGCCGCCTTGGTTACCGATTGTTACCTTGACGGTTGGATTAATCGCGTCCGCGCTAAAGTTCTTTTCGCTCGGGGTTTTGTAGTCACTTGAAATAGCGGTGGCTGTCTCAACTGTTTCCGGATTCTCGCCTGGCGACGGCAAGAGTGCTCCGACCACAAAATAACTAGCAACACCCACGATAGCCACAATCAAAATCACCATTGCCCAGTCAGTTTTCTTCATTATTTAGTCTCCTCTTTCGTCGTCGAGCTGGTCTCGGCACCGTCAGGCAGAATCGTTTCCTTGCCTAGTGTGTAGTGCACCTTTGGAACATAATAAGTCTTTGCGCTAATTGTCGCTGTTAACTCGTTAGTGCTCCCATTAATATCGATCGACTGGACAATAATTGGTCGAATCGTCTTTTCAATATTGACGAGCGCCGCCTTGATCGAATCATAATTACCAGAGATATTAAATTTAAAGGTAATAGCTTTGGCTTCTGGGTTGACAGTAGAAACTTTCTGCTGCGTACCAGCTGGTGTGACAGCAGCTGAATCAACGAGTGAATACTCAAAACTCTCCAGAATTACGCCCGAACCAGCCAAAACTTTCTCTTGGATCGAGGAACCAAGGGCTGTCGCGTCATCCTCGGTCGGTAGTGCATCAATGACCACATTAAAGGCCGTGTCACTGGAATCTGCTCGCAGCGCTAACAGGCTCTGATTGGTCTGCAAAGTGTTGATGTTCTTGGTCAGAGTCGAAATAGCCGTCAGGTTATTTTCTAGAGTCTTGTCAGTTTCGTCATTTTTAGCGATCACTTTGGCTTGATAGGCAATCTGACCGACCAAGTTAATTGCTAGCATCGCACAAATCGTTACGATCGCTGCAGCACCTGCTACCCAAGCCATCATCTGCTTGTTTGTCTGGTCGATTTTCTGACGTTTTCTGACGCCAGTCAGCGTTTTATGTTCCATCACTCGCTCCCCTCTGTACTGCCTGCGTTAGATTTCGTTGATTCATTGCTAAAAATATTACTCGGTGCATTGCGATCAGCATCAGAGGTCGTTTCGTTAGGAATATCCAATTTGATATCGATGCTGCCGGCATTAAAGACTGCAAGATCAAAGACCGCGACGATCGAAAAGCTCAGGGCTTCTTTGGATAGCGTAGTTGACTTGACATTAACTGAGGTAAAAAGAGATTTAGTTTCGACATTGGCACCCTCGCTCGGCGCATACGAGAATTTAGCGAGTGATAGCGTGCTCTTGAACACATTCAGGCTGGAGTAATTGGCTGTTTCGCCTTGCATCTCAACAGTGACGCCAGTTGTATTAACAGCGCCAGTAATGGCGTCAGAGGTCACGCCTGGGCCAGCTAATTTTACTGAGTCAAGCGATACGCTATTTGGTGCCGCCGGGTTCAACTGTTTCAGGTAATCAAATAACCTGGAATAATCCAGTTGTTGGTCTTTCAGTGTGCTGATCTTGGACAGCTGGTTCTGAATTGTCAAATATTCATCGAGCTGATCATTGGACTGCTTCTTTTTAATTTCAGCATATTTACCTTGTATTCCCTTGGTCAGAGAATCTTTTTGAATCGCCTGACCGCCCATGATGCCGCCGAGGATCAAGATCACCGAACCAGCCGCAATACTAGCGACGATACAGATCGAAATCACCAAATTACGCTGCATCTGTGCATGGAGCAGCTGCTTTTTGATATCGGGGAGCAAGTTTAACTGAATCATAAACCTAGATCCCCACCCTCTCGGCCAGACCGACCGCTACGGCAAATTGTGACGATAGCGGCGCCAAGTTAGCCTGGTCGCCAGCTGGCACATTAACATGCTGCCACGGCGTTGCCGCCTGACTGACAACACCCGAGCGCTGACTGACAAAATCAACCAGTCCGGGTAATGAAGCGCTATAGCCGCTTGATAGGATAGCGCCGACACCGACACCTGGGTATTTCGTAGCAAAGAATTTCAAGGATTTCTGGACCTCAGCAATGAGCTGTTCCAGGCTGCTGTCGACGGAACGCGCCAACTGACCCTCTAGTTTTTCCGGGGCCACGCCGAATTTCAACAGTAACTGGCGTGCCTGCTCTTCCTCAATATTGAGGTTTTGTTTAGCAGATTTCACCAGTGTACTAAACCCAATCGGCAGCGACCGAATCAGTCGCGGCACCGTGCCGAGCGTCAGTACCACATCAGTTGATGAGTCACCCATATCGATCACCAATCGGCCATCCTGAACGCCGTCAGGCAACAAAGCTCTCGTCAGCGCTAACGCATCCGGTTCAATTGCTACTACGTTCAGACCCAGATCCTCGAGCATATCGAGCCGTGCTTCGGTAAATGAATTCAGTACACTCGCCACCAATACTTCGATCTTTTGTCGATCAGTGGTTGATTCACCGATAACCGCCCAGTCAATTTTGGCTTCTTCGGGCTTCATCGGTACGTAATTTTCGGCTTGGTACTTGATGGTCGCGTTCAGTTCAGCCTTGGGCACATTTGGCACCTCGACCACCGACGCAAACATTTTTGATGATGGCACGCCAATCGCTACGTTTTTTGTACGTACCCCAGAGCTCGCAATGACCTCTGAAATAGCCTGTGATAAATTATGTCGATCGGCCTCGGCCGTTGACTCGCTCAGGCGAGCTTCGACCGGTTTAACGGCGTAATGCTTCAGATTCCAGCCCTGGCCGGAATGTGCTAGCTCAACCACACGAAGTGCGGTGGTGCCAATGTCAAGTGCGAAAAAGTCCCCTATTGATTTCTGTATGCCCATGCGCAGAATTATACCATAATCGCTTTTCAAAAGGCAAGCCTTTTTGTAGAATAGAATGATGAGTTTGACAATTGGTTTAGTTGGATTGCCAAACGTTGGCAAATCTACCTTATTTAATGCCCTGACTGGCGGCAATATTTTGGCTGCTAACTATCCATTTGCCACTATTGAACCCAACACTGGCATTGTTCCGGTCCCTGATGAACGCCTGGACGTGCTAGCAGAAATGTATAAAACCGACAAAGTCATCCCGGCTACGGTGGAATTTGTTGATGTGGCGGGGCTCGTCGAGGGCGCCAGCCGCGGCGAAGGTCTCGGCAACAAGTTCCTGGCCAATATCCGCGAATGTGACGCGATTTGTCATGTCGTTCGGGCTTTCGAATCAGCCACCGTCCAGCGAGCTGACGGTGCGACTACGACTGATCCACAGGCCGATATCGAGGTCATTAACACGGAACTGATGTTGGCCGATATCGCCACCATCGAAAACCACTTGTCCAAGGTGCAAAAGGAAGCCAAGAGCGACCCTAAAATGCGCGTCGTGGCCGAATATTTGACCAACCTGCAGAATCAGTTGCTCGCTGGCACTATACCGGCTAGCTTTGATAGCGAAAAATTACACGGTCTCAATCTGTTAACTGCCAAACCAATAATTTATTTGTTCAACGTTGACGAGAATGGGTTAACAGACACTGCCAAACAGCGCGAACTAGCGGGTAGCCGAAGCGTCTCCGCTAATCGAGCAGACTCTTTCGTTACGACGAAAGCGTCAGTGAACGAAACCCGTAACGACGGGCTTGAGAGAGCGTTGCGAGATGGCGGAGACGCTTCGGCGCAAGAAAACGGCGTCGTCTTCATCTGCGCCGAACTCGAGAGTCAGCTCCGCGAGCTGAGCGCCGTCGAAGCGACCGAACTGCTGGCCGATTACGGCGTGACCGAATCCGGCCTGGCTAAACTCGCCCACGCCGCCTATGCTACGCTGGGACTGCAGAGTTATCTAACCGCTGGACCCAAGGAAGTCCGAGCTTGGACCATCAAACAAGGCTCCACCGCCCCACAGGCCGCCGGCGTTATTCACACCGATTTCGAAAAAGGCTTTATTGCGGCCCAAATCGTATCCTACCCTGACCTGATCGCCGCGGGCAGCGAGCAAGCCGCCAAAGCTGCGGGCAAGCTGCGGACCGAGGGCAAAAACTACGTCATGCAGCCTGATGATGTCGTCGAATTTCGATTCAACGTCTAGCGTAGCGCCTTTAGCACGTAAAACCGCTCTCTGTTACCACGTGTGCCAGCAACTTCGCTATCAGCCTTGTTTTGAATAACAACTAACTCGCGTGACCATAGCTCAAAATCGTGCAGAATCTGGCGGCGCTCGGTGTCATTTTTGACTACCCCAGCGTTTTTCAGACGTGATCCGGTTTCAAACTGAGGTTTGACCATGGCGACGATCTGGGTTTGCGGACCAGCCAACTGCGCCGCAATATGCGGCAGAATCTCGCGCAGACTAATGAAACTGACGTCCATCACGATGATATCTGGCTTTTTATCCAGCAAAAAGTCCCGGATGTCGGTCTTTTCGTGCAGTTCAATCCGTGGATCATTACGCAAACTGGGGTGGAGCTGATCCGTTCCGACGTCAACAGCAATGACTTTGACCGCACCACGCCGCAGCGCATAATCCGTGAACCCACCCGTCGACGATCCCACATCCAGGACTGTTTTAGCCCTGAAATCGAGATTTAACAGTTTGGCAACGCTAGCTAATTTCAAACCAGCCCGCGAGACATATTGTTCGTCCTGGAGCAACTTGAGCGACGCTTCTGAGTCAACAAAATAACCTGGTTTAGTGATAATTTTGCCCGCTACTTGTACTTTGCCGAGGCGAATATAGCTCTCGGCCTGTGAACGACTAGCAACCAGATCACGCGACAGCAACAATTGATCCAAGCGAACTTTCATGCCTCTATTTTATCAGATAACGATCAGTACATCAGACTTTCAATTGTCCGGGTAATTTCGGCAATTTTCGCCCACGATTGGTTATTAGTCATAATCACTAGCACATAAGTACCCTGCGGATGATAGACGATTGCCGCATCGTTCAGATAGCCCCATAAAAAGCCTACTTTGTCGGCTACTACGCCAGCGCTGCCTTTGGGAATGCCCTGGCGATAAATTTGCTGTTTCATCAGGCCGATCAGGTGATTAGCATTGTCAGCACTAAATAATGACCGATTATGGAGCCCAATCAAGAGTTTTTGCAGATCTGCCGCCGACGTGTGCGACGCGTCGCTAGCAGTAAAGGTGGTCGCACTCGAAAAACCAAGCCCGTAGAGACTGCTATTGGTCTCCTTTCTCCCCCACTGTTTTAGCCAGTCCTCAGCGCAGTTATTGGCCGAAACCACGATAGTTTTACGCAGACATTCTGTCACATCGGTACCCTGAATAGCGTCCGACCACTGAATTTCGCCAGCCTCGATCTTCTTCATGAGGATGAGCGACACAAAAAGCTTGTACGTGCTAGCCGACACGACGCTTTCGCTGGCCCGCGCACTAGCCGACCAGCCATTGCCTGTCAGCTGTTTGACACTAATCTGGATGGTACCGCTGCTCGTCACCTGATTGATATAGGCCTGCAACCCCTGCTGAGAATGGCTGTAGTGATGGTCGTATGACACGGTCGGCAGTGCGTCCTTGAAATTCATGGTGGCAGAGACAGCAGTTTGACTATCGAGAGCCTGTTTGAGCGCAGTAATGAGCGGATCACTATCTACCGTTCGACCGTTTTTTCCGAGAGTTCGGCTGGTTTCGTGGCCATCCATTGTCACTACCTTGGTTGTACCAGCAGCAACAACCGAACTGCCAGCCACTTTTACCAGGTAACTACGGATGGCTGCGTCATCAAAAGCCACGGCCGAATTGTCCTCGATATTCAGCCACGCTAGGATATCTGACGGGTCAGGCGTTACCGACTGTTTCGTCAAGCTATTGGTAATGGTAATGTTCACACCACTCATAGCCAGCAGTTTTGTCTTGACACCCTGGATAGTTTCGTTCGACACCGCTGGTTTGGTCGAAATGGCAGTGGCATTGACCGTAGTTTCAGCCCCCACCCGAAATGCTGATTGGCTAATCGCTGACCGAATAGCTGCCGCCTCGACAGTGACTGCATCTTTGGCGTCCTCGACAATAATTTCGTTCTGGTCGTTAATAGTGATTGAGCCGCTCTGCGCCTGGCTGCTCATTTGCTGGGCCAGGTTATCAGCCTGTTCAGCCAGCCTGTTATTATCAAAAGTCGGTCGCCATTCCGTTACTGTATCGCCAACGAAAAAGATGGAAAACGGTATCAGCCGCTGCCAGAGGTCATAGTGATTAGCACGTTCGGCCAACTGACTAGCATCAATAGCAGCGCCCAGACTCGACAGTTTGAGCGTGCTAGTTGAATCACCCGCTACTACCTGGACTGAGCTCTGATCGAACTGGTCCTGGATACCATTGGTCAGTTGGCTCATCGATTGACCACCATAGCCAGTACCGCCAAACTTGACCCCTGGCAGCACACGGTCCGACGGAAACAACACCTGAATCAAGATAATACCGAGCAGCACATAGGCCGCTATCTGGACCACCAAAAGCCAGTTAACGTGTTTGTTAACGGTTCGTCCCCAGGCATGTACCTGGTGAGTTAGTGTAAAACGATCCCCCCTCGACATCTGCCTCTATTGTAGCACTTATTTGACGCGTTCGACATAGCTGCCGTCGCGAGTATCGATTTTCAAATTATCATCGGTTTTAATGAAGGCCGGAACCTTGACAGTGATACCAGTTTCGAGCTTGGCGTCCTTTTGTACGCTACTGGTGGTGTCGCCTTTGACGACACTCTCGGCGTAGGTCACGGTCAAACTAACCGTGGTTGGCAGCTCGACATTGATCACTCGGCCGTCAAAGAACTGGAGCTGGACTTCAGCACCCTCGAGGATGTATTTCGGTACATCCTCGGCTTCCTCGACTGGCAATTGGAACTGCTCGAACGTGGTCGGATTCATAAAAAACAGGTCGGTGCCGTCGCAATAAAGGTACTGCGCCGTTTGGTTCGTAACCTCGGCGCGCTCGATTTTGTCCTGACCTTTGTAGGTTTTTGGCAAAACCGCCCCAGTCACGAGGTTTTTTACCTTGACATTGACAATTGAACCGCCCCGTCCCATGACTTTTTGCGCATATTCGACGACACGATACGGCTGACCGTCAATTTGAATGACGGCACCTTTTTTCAGATCAGTTGGTTGATACATGAGGGTTCATTCCTTATCCGGCGACAAATGGTAGCAGTGCTAGATGTCGAGCCCGTTTGACAGCGACCGCTAGTTGGCGCTGTGATTTGGCGCTCAGGCCGGTTTTGGCGCGAGCATCAATCTGGCCATAGCTGTCGATGTAGCGCTTTAGCATGTCAACGTCTTTGTAGTCAAAATATTTTGGTGAAGCTTTTTTCAGTCGTTTTACCACGTAGGTTCTCCTTTGTTCAATTAAAATGGTATGTCGCTCAGGTCAATCGGGGCCGCGTCGGCATCATCAATGGGGGCCGATTCAGTTTTGCGGTTGCTAGACGAAGTATCCGACGGGGCGCTACCGCCACTGCCGCGACCATCGCTAACGAAACTAAATTCTTCGACAACCACGTCGATGGTACTGCGTTTTTTGCCAGTATCTTTATCATCCCAGCTGCGCTGTTGCAGACGCCCGCTGACGAGCAGCTGACGGCCCTTTTGGACGTATTTCGCGATGGTTTCGCCGCGCTGGCCCCAGGCCGTACAGTTGATAAAACTGGTTTCCTCTTGGCGTTGGCCATTTGCATCGTTCCAGGTGCGATTAACTGCCAGGCTGAAACTGGTAACACTTTGACCACTTGGTGTGGTGCGTGTTTCTGGATCAGCCGTCAAATTCCCGAGCAAGATTACTTTGTTAAATGCCATATACCCCTCACTTTCCCTTATGATTATTCTGCGTCTGCGGTGTCAGTCGACGCTTTGCGTGACTTTTCCTCGGCCAGTGCGGCTTCGGCTTTGACGTCAACTTTGGTCAGCAAATAGCGAATGACCTCGTCGGTGATATTCAGCACGCCGCTGATGCTGGCTGGCGCTGCCGCCGGCAATTCGAGTGTGTACACCCGATATAGCGCATGGGTTTCCCCGGCGATTGGATAGGCCAATTCGCGGCGTCCCCAGTCGTCTTCGCTGACAATTTTGCCACCGTTAGTGGTGATGATGTCCGCGACTTTTTTACGCGGCGCGTCGATTTTTGCCTCGAGCCCTGGTCGATACAAAGCAACCAGTTCGTAGGCAGTCGTAGTAGTTGTGGGCACTGATAGACCTCCTTTGGATTATAGCCAACCACTTTGCCCGTGGGTTGGCAGGTTAACGAACAGATATATTGTAGCAAGAAATAGATATTTTAGCAAGTCTCTCGACTCTAGTAGCGCTACCGCTAGAATCTAGCCGGTAGAATCGTCTGACTAGTTACTACCCAGGTCCAACTAGAAGTCGAACTCTGTCGCAAGGTGTACGGTGTCAGGAAAGTGTTAGGCTGGTAGTTAAAGAGTTCGGCTGGCGTGATAGATTCGAGGTGTGTTTCACCATTGGCCGTCACCGTTGTCGTGTCAGCACTGCTGCGGCCAGATCCAATAGTGCGACGCAACATCGGGCTAGACCGCGAAATCACAGCGCCATTCACACGGAGTTGCCGATTACAACTGCCGCCATCTCGCATATTCGTATCAACAGCGTTCACATCGCAGGTCTTGAATCCTTTGGTCCCATCAGCGCTTGTTACTATATAATTGCCGAATAACCGGTCAACGCTGCTCCCCACAATGATCTGTCCCTGGGCCACAATGGTTAGCATCGGAACTTCCGTCAGGCTGGTAAAGCTAGCGGCGGCTGGTTGAATGTTACCGTCAAGATAGATATCACCAGTGCTAATAATCGTAATCTGGCGACCAGATGGAATAGATGACGCATTAATGCGGGCGCCGGCGGCGACTCGATAGGTACCGCTCGCCAAACCATTCAATGTTAACGGCGAGCTACCAGCACTCGTCAGTGCATTAACCTGCGCGGTCGTTAGTTTCGCGTTAGCCGGCAAATTAATCGTCTGTGTCAAGGTACTACCGTTATAGAGTTGTCCGCCAGTCGCACTGCTACTGCAGTTTGCTCCACCAATAGTATTGGCAAAGGTGAGCGCACAGGCCTTGGCGCGATTAGCGCTGTCACTGGTCGTGTAACCAGCCGAGCCAAAGGAATTAGTTTGACCCCGATACGCCAGCAGACCATACTGGGCCCAGGAACCACGGCTCGCGTCAACCTGAGGCGTAGTTATAAAACCGCCATCATAGGAAGCACCCGTGCCATCCCAAATACCGCCCGATGACGCATCAGAGCCGCGCAGCTGCACCTGTGGTGATTTCGTCCATTTAATACAAACTGGGTTCGAATAGCGATATTCAGTCGTCCTGTCAAATGCCCAGCCACCGCTAGTGATTACTGTGTAATAGCAGACCTTTTTGCCATAGAAACTGTCGGCATATACTAGATTGCTAGCAGTTCCAGTCCAGGTACGAGCACCATTGTTAAAATGAGTATCGGTCAGGTTGTTTACTGTCTGAATAGTCGATATATTTTCGGCACCACTGCCAAAACTCGCGATATTACCCTGAACAGGATTAACACTGCCAATGGCGTTCATACCCTGCACTGGCGTCCAGGTCGCCGAACCAATGACCTGAACTAGCGTCATGGTGTGAAGTGTACCGTCAACTGTAGTATCTGAGCTGGCGATGCTGGGTGTAACAGTATAGCTATCACCGACCGCTAGGCTAGCGCCGCCGGGCAAACTGCTCGTAGCAATAGGTTGCAATATCCATGGATAACCAATCGTGACACAGCCATTAGCGGTGCTATTATAGGGGTAGTTACCGCTGGTTTGCGTCTGGGTAGACGAGATTCGCCCTAGATTGAGGACGCTACAAATACTATAACCCTTGGCGTTATTTAGGTTTAGAGTAGGATTGTCATTCAACAACCGAGTCGGTACTGATGTTTGAGATTGATAATAACGATATTCGTTATTTGGTACGGCTCCGTTGGTTTGAGTCAATCCGGCCCAAACACAGCGCTGATTAGTCGAATCATAGCTATAGCCAGCAGCAATCGCCGTACAGATCGACGAGCTGAGCGCTGTATTGCCCTGCGGCGTCGTAGTATTTGACGTTAGTGATCTACCAATAATATGCGTCGTTCGGTAGTTAAAGGTTGCATTACCCGATGTACTGTCGTTTGATCGTTTGACCTGGGTAACAAAATATATACTATCATCCGAACTGGGGGCGTGGCCACCAAAACTCGTCGCGCCGGGATAGGCAGTTTTGGCCGTCGAACTATATTCGCCAGTAGACGGACTGTTGGTGGCAACTAGCGGCAGGCTTGGATTAGTGGGATTAACAGCAGAATAGGTATTAGAGGTGATGCTCCAGTTGGTAGCAGCTGGAGGCTGCCATTGTGCGTATAATGTCACGTTGGCGGTCACCGCAAAGGTGTTGCCTGGGCTATAACATGAACCGGAACCATTGGCGTTAGTACACCACCTATCAAACGCATAGCTGGCACGTGTGAAAGTATTTGTTCTGACAGCATGTGTCGCGTTCTGATTCTCGGTAAAAGGATTGCCGCTCATGCTACCAGAACCGCCGTTAGCATTGTAAGCCACGGTATAGGTAGTAGGACCAGCCTGGCGTCTAACGGTAAACTGTATATTCGTCGTATCATAACCACCGCTAACTTGCGAACTACTACAACCACCCCAACCATAGACTCTATTTATACCTACTGAATACGTTCTCGATCCACCAGGAGCAATCATACTAACATCGACTGGAACCGCCAATCCTGCATAGTCATCATTTGGTTCAAAAAACACTCTGGTCGTTGGGGTTGATGTGCCCCTGTAGAGCCTTTTGCCATCAGACCTAGTCCAATTCGGTAGATATCTCCTGTCTGTACCATTAAATGTAATATTACAGGCATAAACTGCCCTGTTTCCAGTCTTAGCCGTCCTACAGGTATAAACAGACCCGTAAAGATACAGGTCGACCTTGTCACTTGTCACCGTTGAAATTGTGATCGACTGATTATGACTAAACGTCGGACTGCCAGACATCCAAATTGCCCCCTGATGCTCGGTACCGCAACGGTCATAGGCATCCCTTTCTGCAGCATTCTGGCCCCGACCGCCATGCGTATCAGCCATCACATTAGTTGAGGTCACCAGAGCAGCGACTGCTAAAACGATAACTAGACAAGTCTTTATAATGAACCTATGCCGACTAGCCATTTATGTTAACCTCTGCCCTTGGTCTCGGCGTCAACGGTCTCTTTGGTTAGCTCTTGCATCCTCGGCAAACTATAGGGGCTCTGGATTAAATTATTCACATAGATGCCTTCTTTGTTCAAAGTTACTAGCCGATCAACATACTTGCGCTGATCATCTTTGTTGTTAGTAGTAGTATAGGCATATTGCCATAGGATATACTGACATGTCGCATCCGAATCAGAACCACCCCGTTTTTCGATGCTCTTTGCTAGGTCTTCGAGACTGATATCCGGCGACTCAATATTTTCGTTATATTCATAGCCCATTGCTTCGTTATATTTTCGAACGTCATCGTCATTACAGACTATCGTCATCTCTACAGTTTTACTTGGAGTGGTATGAAAGCTAATTTCTAATAGGTTGAACCACATTAAGGCTACGACAGAAATAATTATAACCACAAATGTAATTATCTGAGTCTTTACTGATCGATTCGAACGTCGACTTGTCGAGCTATTGGTATTATTTCCCTGATTCTGCGTGCTATCTGGATCCTGATTCACTGCAAGCCCCCACTTTGTAACTTATATTGATAGAAACATAGTACCATAACCATAATATATCAATCAACTATTGATATATTCGCGAAATTATATTAAAATTAGCGTAGGTTCCCGTGATCGACACGGGGATAGCATAGTGCTAGGAGGCACAATGAAAAAGGTTTGGGTGAGCATCGTGCTCACCCTGCTACTGGCCAGTAGCAGCTCAACCCCAGCTCGCGCTGACGCTGAGTCGGACGAGTTCTTCGCACAAGGCCGCAACATTTGCGCCCTGCTCGCCGGAACTCCGTCCGATCAGCAGGTCACCGACGCAAAGGGGGCTTTCGGTCAGACGTTCCCGTCCCTGAACAGCCAGTTCCGCCAGAACTGGTTCCAGTTGGGTTGCGACCAGTCGTTCGACCGGTCGGCCAGCCCCAACAGCCCTTACAGGGCCACGGTTCAGAACGAGGTGGCGAAGATCTATGCCACCTTTGCCCTGCGAGGGACTGAGGTCGTTGTCACGTGGATTCCGGGGGCTTCGGCTCCCGAAGGTCGATTTATCGACGATCAGGTCCGGGCGTACGCCCGGATCATCGGCGTAAATTATTCCTTTACGCTCCCGGTTGATTTCCGACCGGGCGTCGAGGATTGGAGTAGCGTCACTGGGCGTTCGAAGAGTCCGATCCCACCAGGCTCATCGCCGTCGCCCACGCCAACGCCAACGGCGACCACCACACCGACACCGTCACCTACACCCACGGCCAGTCCGAGCCCATCACCGACCGCTACGCCCACGCCGCCAGCGGTGCCAAAAGCCTTCACCAAGGCCCCGACACCGAAGATCAGCGGCATGGCCAAAGTCGGCAAGACGCTCACTGCCAAAGCGGGCACCTGGTCTCCAAAGGCAACCCTGGTCTACCAGTGGGTTCGTAACGGCGCGCCCATCCAGGGCGCGACCGGCAAATCCTACAAGTTGGTCGCGCCCGATCTGGGCACGACCATCGCCGTCACGGTGATCGGAGCCCGCTCGGGCTACGTCACCACGACGAAGACGTCCAAATCCACCACGAACGTCAAGGCTGGGTCGCTAGCCCGCGGCAAGGTCAAGGTCACTGGCGTCCGACGTGTCGGACGCGTCCTGACCGCTAAGACCAGCCGCTGGTCGTCTGGCGTGACGTACTACTACCAGTGGTATCGTAACGGCAAGGCAATCACGGGCGCGACCGGCAAGTCCTACACCCTGACGCCTACCGACCACCGCGATCGATTCAAGGTCCGAGTTCGAACGACGAAAGACGGGTACACCCCGTCATCGTCACGGATGTCGGTCCGCACTCGTAAGGTGCGGTTGGGGTACCTCGGCAAGGTGACCCCACAGGTCGTCGGTACCGCCGAAGTCGGCCAGACCCTGACTGTGGTCGCGGGTAGCTGGCAGCCAGCCAGCACCACGTTCACCTACCAGTGGTACCGTGTGAACAAGAGGGGTAAAGTGTACCGAATCGTCGGTGCCACCGCCCCTTCCCTCGCGGTCACCGCGAACCTGCTCGGTTACCGGATCAAGGTCAAGGTCACTGGTCGAGCGGCCGGCTATCACACCGGATCGCGGATGTCGTCAAGGACCACTCAGGTGGTGGTACCTCCGCCACCACCACCCAGCCCGTCGCCGCCACCCAGTCAGTACCCGACAGCCACGGCGTCGCCGAGCCCGAGCTCGAGTTCGACGCCGTAAAAAAGGTTACGCCGGCCACCCGCCGGCCTCTGACCTGCCCCACTACTGGCGTGGGGCTGGGTGAAACAGCAACCGACGGAGTGGAACCGTCGCTGTCAAAACCCAGCCCCCGCCACAGGGTGTTTGTCCCTCCTTTCCTATAAAAGCCGTTCATCGACCAGTGATTCCATCAGAATCAACCGTCGATTAGAGCGCCGCCGCAGCCGTTTTAAACGGGCGGCCAGAGCCCCGCCCCAGTCCTGCTGGATATGCGGGGCTTTATCAATGTATAAAAAGTTTATTCAACTGCTTCTTTGGCGGCGTCGATGATATCCCGGGAATTCGGAATTTGATTCAGAAACAGTTCCTGGACATTGATCACCAGTCCGCCAAAATTACCCGTCAGATCAGTACACGAGGTCGTCCAGAGCTTGCCAACCGATTGACCGTCCTGTAGAATTTCGAAAAAGATCAGTTGCCCCACCGCACAAATACCCTGATTTTCTGTGCCTCCGCCAGGAGTTTCAGTCATCAGACCAGCTCGATTAAAAGCCGCCAGCAGGTCGGAAAAGGCCGCTTTGGTGTTGCCAAGTGTCTGGCTGGCGATGACTTCGCCGTCGTAGCCGCGAAACGTCGTGATCGTGCGCTCGGTCTGGGACAGATGGATCACAATCGAATAGTGGTTTTCCTTGGCCACAATCGGGCCGCGGACACTCATCCGCACAGCGGTAGTATCAGTTGGATCGTTCAAGAGTTTTTGGCCAGCACTCAGTTTATCTTCGCTGGTCGTCTGACCATTACTAAACAAGGTCTGTCCGGCCCATATCAGACCGCTGACCAGCACAACTGCCGCAATGATCATCAGCAGCACCGCGCCTAAACGGGTGGGTTTTCCTCGTCGCATGTTTGTATTATACAACTGTTAATAAATAAAGTCAAGAAAAGGTTCGGCGGTTACAAATCCGCCCAGGTTTGGCCGCTCTTGACATCGACCTTTAGTCGAACACCGAGATCTGGATAGATGGTTTCCATCAGATGTTTGAGTGATTTCGCCACCCGATCGAGGTCAGCTGGGTCACATTCGACCAGAATGCTATCGTGAATCTGTAGAATCTGCTGGCAAATTGTCCCGAGTTCCCGTTCGACCCGTAACATGGCCATTTTCATCAAATCAGCCTCGGTACCCTGGATCGGCATATTAGCTGCCGCTCGTTTGGCAGCTTCACGCGCCATGTAGTTGCTCGATTTGATATCGGGCGTCGGTCGGCGTCGGCCAAATAGCGTTTCGACATAGCCCTCGGTTTCGGCTTGCTGGATCGTCGCGTCCAGGAAATCACGAATCGGCTGGCGAACGGCAAAATAACGTTCGATAAATTCCTTGGCACTGGTAAACGTCATGCCGGTTGCCGCTGCCAAACCATGCGGGCTCATTCCATACAGCACGCCAAAATTAATCACCTTGGCATGACGGCGCATCTCGGGCGTCACATCATCAAACGACACACCGTAGGCTTCGGCCGCAGTTTTAGTGTGAATATCGATGCTCTCGTCCTGAAAATCCTCGATCAGGTTGGTGTCGCCCGCCATCGCAGCGGCTAGTCGTAGCTCAAACTGCGAATAGTCAGCGCTGACCAAAATTTTGCCTTCGCTGGCAACGAAGGCCCGGCGGATTCGCTGTCCCAGGTCGGTCCGAATCGGAATGTTCTGCAGATTAGGATTGCTCGAGCTTAGCCGCCCAGTTGCCGCCACATCTTGGCGAAAATCAGTATGCAAATAGCCATGGTCGTCCATTAGCCCCGGCAGTACATCGACATAGGTATTGCGCAGTTTTAGCAATTCACGGATCTCTGTAATCTTGCTAATAATCGGGTGCTGGCCATGCAGCTTATCGAGCTCCTTTTTCCCTGTTGAATAATAGCCTCTGGCTGATCGTTTGATGCCGGCCGTGGGCAATTGCAGTTTTGTAAACAACGCCTCTGATAGCTGCGGCGCGCTGCTGATATTAAATTCATAGCCAACGAGCGACCAGATTTCCTGCTCCATCGCCGCCGTTCGTTCACCCAGCTCTCGGCTCATGGTAGCCAGATCCGACGCGTCGAGCCTGACACCGCGTCGTTCGATCCGAGCGATCACTAGCTGTAACGGGAAATCAACCTCGCGAGCTAGCCGATTCAGCTTGGCATACTCGGCCAACTGCACCCGCTGTTTCTGATAAAGCGACCAGATTGCTGTCACCTGCTGACCTGGCGTTAAATCGACCGTCTGGCCCTCGTCATCAATCTCTAGCCAGCCAATCGCCTCGGCCAAAGTCGGCGCTTTGCGGAGCGAATCCAGTAAAAAGGCCGTTAGTTTAGTGTCAAACTGGACCTCAAAATCCAGTTCGGGATCGTGGCGCAACAGCACCTCGGTCAGCGATTTCACGTCGTGACCGATAACTTTTTTGCCACCTAACAGCGCCAAGCCGTCCCCAAGTGGCATTTTAACGGCACTATCGGCTGCCGTGCTCAGATATAGGTTATCGCCATCCAGGATAGCAACAATTTCGTCCGACATTTGCAGCAGAACCCGCGAAGACTCGCTGGAATCTTGGATACTGGCTTCGACCAGATCAACTTCCTCGGCTGCCCCACTGCGCATATAATCAGGTAGCCGACGAATCAGCGAGGTGAATTCTAGCTTTTCCAAATTAGCCCGCAGTTTGACTGGGTCGAGATTACGTACATCGACCGCTGCCAGGTCGAGTTGCAGCGGCGCATCAGTCCAGATTTTAGCTAGCTCTCGCGACATCAGCGCCAAGTCATGCCCCGTCTCGAGTTTTGTCCGCCAAGCGGGCTTTATTTGATCCAGATGTTGATACAGATTATCTAGACTACCAAATTCCTGTAGCAGTGCTACGGCTGTTTTTTCACCGATCCCGAGCACGCCCGGGATATTGTCGCTAGCGTCGCCCTTTAGACTCTTGAGATCCAAAAACTGCGTGACTTTTAATCCATATTTGGTTTCAAAGGCCGGCACATCGAATTTTTCCAGATTAGCGAGTCCCTTTTTCAGTGCATACAGCTCGGTATCGCTATCCACCACCTGTAGCATGTCGAGGTCCGAACTGATCATGACAGTGTGAATACCCTCGGCGTTCGCCTGGGCACTCAGGGTGCCCATAATATCATCAGCCTCGTAATCGTCGAGCTCATAGAGCGGCCAGCCAAAGGCCTCGAGCAGCTCGTGTAATAGCGGAATCTGCGCATAGAAATCCGGTGGGGCTGGTTTGCGGTTAGCTTTGTATTTATCGTAAATCTCTAGGCGGCGGCGAATATTGGTTTTCGGTTTATCCCAGGCCACTGCCACATAATCTGGCTGAATCTGACGTAACAGTTCAAGCGCCAGCGAAGCAAACCCGTAGACGCCACCCGTTGACACGCCATCGCGAGTCGACAGATTCGGCATCGCATAGTAACCGCGATAAAATACCGATTTACCATCAATCAGAGCGAGCGTTTTGGGCGGGGCCGGTTTGGTCATAGCCACTATTATACTCTAGTGGCTCTTTCTCTGAAAGACTGCGAGCTCGCTCTCTGGCTCGCTTAATCTTAGCTCGCGCCGACCTCGTTTCTCCACCCCATACACCATGCTCGTCACCCTCAATACCAGCCTCTAAACACATTTCCCGGACGGCGCATTTTCCACAAGCTTTCTTGACACCTCTGAGAAATCGCTGGCTCATATCTGCTTTGCCGAGTGTAAACAGTTCGGGATCAATCTCGCGGCACAGTGCACGTTTACGCCAATCACCCTTGCCGTCCCACTCATAAGCATCCGCATCCAACACAAAAGGAATCAAGGTTGGACTAGTCGTCTCGGAAGTGCCTGGTTCAACGATTTGTGGCTCTACACGCCTAATCCCCAATAGTTCGACTACTTGCGCTGTTACTTCGTCATCAATTCCGTCAATATCATTCTGCATGAAAAAGTCTAACACCCTGGTTCGTCGCCTTAGTTTTTCAAACAATTCGCAAAACTGTGGCGGCAATCGCATCTTGAGACCGTTAAATTCTCGAGCGATAACTGGCGCCGAAACGCCAAATTGCACCGCTAATTCGCCGAGCGGCACCCCCGTCAAACGAGCTTCGTATAGTTCACCCGGATCGTACGGTGGTCGCGAACGTCGCGTGAGGTCCATGGCACAGATTGCCATTGACACTTTGCGCGCATGTCCTTGGTTCAGATATTTAACAGCTTCGTAACTAAAAAGGCAGTTGAGCCATTTTACGTCTCTATCGTGCAAAGGGGGGGGGCTAGTTGGCCGAGTATCGAGATTATGCAAGGTCATGTTCTAACTATAATCCCTCTCTATCCAGAGGTCAAGCACAAGCAATTTATATTATTTCAAGCCAAGCTGTTTGTAGGCCAAATCAATATATTGATCGAGCGGCAGCGTGTTTTCGATGCGTACATCGGCCATCTCGCCAACACCGCGGATGTTGAAATCTTCGTCGTTCGGACCAGCGTACATTTCCTTTTCCTCGTTGGCGCGAAATTCATCAAGTGTCAGCTGAGTTTCATTATCACGTGCTCGCGATTTGACCCGTTCATAGCGTAGTTCGATCGGCGCATCAACAAATAACAGTATGCCGCCCGCAGCCTTTAAGGTTTTCGCCTCTCCCAGGGAACGAATCCCCGTGATAACTAGCGGTCGTGACGCTTTCAAAGCTTCCTCAACCAGGACACCAGCACCGCGTTCATAGCGTAGTTCAGCAGCGTTTTTACGCAAGATCGGCCGTTCGATCGAGCCATATTTCTCCATCGCAATTTTTCTGCCTATATCGCCAGTTGAAACGTGAGTATAACCAAAGTCACGCACCAAAAACTGCGCTACTGTGTCTTTGCCACTAGCAAAAGTTCCGGCAATACCAATGAGCGGTAGGCTATTGGATATAGTCATACAGTTTCCGCGTGTCTTTGTGCTTGCGCAGCTTGTTCAGGGCTTTGGCCTCGATTTGGCGAATACGCTCGCGCGTCACCGCAAATTCCGCACCGACTTCCTCGAGCGTGTGTGGTCGGTCACCATCTAGTCCAAACCGCATTTTAATGATCTTTTTCTCGCGATCATTCAGCCCGTTAACGACATCGAGCACTTGCTCGCGCAGCAGCTGCCCGGCCGCCGCTTCTTCGGGTTTGATCATTGAATCGTCTTCGACAAAGTTGCCGAGTTCTGAACTGTCGTCATCATCACCGCCACCGATGTTAGCGTCGAGACTCTGAATGTCTTGCTTGATCTTGAACACATATTTTATTTTTTCTGGCGTTTCGTCGAGTGCTTCGGCCAGTTCGTCAATTGTCGGTTCGCGGTTTAGCTCTTGCGTCAGTTTGCGCTGCGTCCTGAGCAGTTTGTTGATCGTCTCAACCATGTGCACTGGAATGCGGATGGTGCGGGCCTGATCGGCAATGGCTCGTGTGATGGCTTGGCGGATCCACCAAGTAGCGTAGGTTGAAAATTTAAAGCCTTTGTCTGGATCGAATTTCTCGACCGCACGCAGCAAACCAGTGTTGCCTTCCTGGATCAGATCCAGGAAATCTAATCCGCGGTTACTGTAGCGTTTCGCAATCGAAACGACCAGACGCATGTTGGCTTCGGCCATTTGGTCCTTGGGTTTTTTCAGTTTTTTCACCTTGGTCTGCAATTTATCGCGGCGGGCCTTTAGTTTCGTGCGCTTGTCAGGGCTCAGGTCGGGATTTTTTAACTGATTTTTCAGTTCATCCAGGTCCGCCTCGGCCTCCGCCAGCGGCTCGACATTGGCAACAATTTTAGCCGCTAGATCGTTCTCTTCGTCCTGTGTCAGCAGTGGAATCCGGCCAATCTCACGCAAATAAACCCGCACGCTATCGTCCGTCATTTCGTCGAAATCAGTCGGTTCAATCACCGCGTCATCTGCCAAGTCTTCGTCCAGATCACTCAGATTCGGCTCGTCCTCGGTAAACTCTAGTTCATCATTTAATAAGGCTTCGTCTTCGTCGTTCATCCAACTCCTATCATGTTAGTCTGCCTAGGTGTTTCCTTGTTTTGAGGTTTATCAGATCGCCGCGCACATAGTGTGATCAATCCGGCGAGCGCAAGTCAAAAAGCGCTATTCTCGCTTGCGTAAAATTGTATCACATAGTCGCCAGTGATGCAAAAAGGTGGGCCGTTAGCTTTACACCTTGCGCTGATCCCAGACCTTGAACAGGCCAGCGAAATCATCACGCACACCAGTTTTTTCGAGCGTTGTCAGATCGCGCTTGACGCCGTTCACCGCCCCGTTTAGAATCGTTACTCGATCGCTATCGCCACTATCCAACGCCGTCGCTAGCTCCCGAGATAACTGTTCGAAACGCGCACGCAATTTTGCCAGTTCTAACTCGCGCAGATAGCCGAGCAGCAACAGCCGCTCATCGACATTATCCAGTTCCTGATCTGCTACAATCTCCAGTTCCGCCAATTTATCTGCTAATTCTGGGTCGACTTCGACCTTTTCACCTAACAAGTAATATTTGGCTTTGCCCGACCGTTCAGTTAGATAGGTATCTGGTAAGTTGTGCAGGACGCTCCGCAGGCGCGGCTGGCTGAGTGCAATCGCCAGGATATTATCGAGCAGATACTTTTCATCGCGGCGTGTATATTCACGGCGTGCTACCTTGGTCGGTTTCAGAATACGACGTGACGGCGTAGTCGGGCCGGTACCAATCGACATTTTCCGGGTCAAGGCCGCCAGTGATACATCAGTCAGCTCTGCGACTTTTTTCAGATAGAATTCCTGGTCCACCGGATCATGCAGGTTACGAATCAGCTGCAGGGCTTTGGTAGCCAGCGTCTTTTTGCCGTCAGCCGTCGCGAGGTCCTCGCGCTCGGCATAGCGATGAATCACCCAATCAACCGCTGGTGTATGACGTTCGATCGCCGTCCGCCACAAATCGGGGTTCTCTTGAATTAGTTCGTCCGGGTCTTTGGCGCCGTCGAGATTCATAACTGACAATTTGATATCCAGCGTCTCGGCCAAGCCAATCGCCCGCTCGGTCGCTGCAATTCCTGCCCTGTCCCCATCGAAACACAGGCGAATATTGCGACTCAGCCGACTCAGCGACTTCAGATGATCACGGGTCAAGGCCGTCCCAGCACAAGCCACCACATTGGCCACGCCAGCCTGATGGCTGCTGATAACATCCAGGTTGCCCTCGACCAACACCGTAAAATCTTGCTGCCTGATTGCCGTTTTTGCAAAATTCAATCCGAACACTTGCCTGCCTTTGTCATAGAGCAATGTCGCTGGCGTATTAAGGTATTTTGGTTCGCCGTCACCGATAATGCGCCCCGTAAAACCCACTATTTGCCCCTGGCCATCGCGCAACGGAATCATCATTCGACTACGAAACATTTCGCCGCCGCGACCGCCGATCAGTCCAGCACCACGAATTTCGGCCTCGGTAAACTTCTTGCCCAGTAGCAGCTGTTTCAACTGCGAAGGTTCCGGTGCAAACCCAATGCCCCAGGTCAACACCGTCTCGCGTGTCAGGTGTCGCTGGCCGGAAATATAGGCTTGGGCTGGTTTTGATTTCAGCATTTCCCGTTGGAAATAGTGGAGTGCCAATTGGTTCATTTCGAAAATCCGGTTTTTGCGCTGCGATAGGTCCTTGGGCGCGTGCTCGTTATACTGTGCCAAATCGACGCCAGCTTTGCGTGCCAATAGCTCCAATGCGCCGCGAAAATCGAGCCCCTCGACCTCCATCACAAAGTTAAAGATATCACCGCCCTTGTTCGACGAAAAATCATGCCAAATATCGCGCTCTGGCGTCACGAAAAAGCTCGGAGTTTTTTCGTTACTAAACGGGCTCAGACCGCGCCAATAGCGGCCAGCTCGTTTCAGTTGTACATACTCACCAATCACATCTTCGATCGCTAGACGGGCACGCACCTCTTCCTTGGCGTCGTTCATAGGATTATTGTATCATCAGAGGCGGATTTTGTCACATTACTGTAGTTTAATATCGAACATCTGTACTGTGCGATCGTCTTCTTTCTTGGCAATGTCGATCAAACGCTGGACGGCTTCCTGGACAGTGCCGGAGCCAACTGCCGCTACAATTTCGTCGTCAGCTAAAGTCTGCTCACCAGCCGTTTCAGCAGCCTCGCGGGAGCGAGGACCATAATTCTTTACGATATTCTCTATAGTAGTCCAGTCCCCCATAATACCATCACTACAGAGCACCACACGGTCGCCGTCCTGCAACTCGAACATGCCAACATCATCATATTCACTATACGCAATGAGTCTATCGGTCGCTGGTGGATTATCAGCTGTCCGCTCTAAACGGCTGAGCTCGTCAATACTCGTGTCTCGTAACAAATGACCTGGCATTGGTTTGAACTTTGCTTCTTCGCCAACGCCGATCGAGTTGTTGATGAAATTACTATGCCCGCCACGATCACCCGCCACTAATATAAATTGACCATCTCTCACCACGAACAAACTACTATCGCCAACACTACCATACACCAACTTATCCCCAATGACTTCGGCAGCGATAATGGTAGCGCCAGAGCTAAAGCCTTTTTCAGCATTGAACGCGTTTACTTTTTCACGCGCTAGAATAATGCGTCGTTTCATGACTTCCAGAGCTTTCGTGACAGCACTCTCGATATCGACTCCATCTTCAATTTCGCTACAACCGATACGATTTAGAAACGCTTCAATTGTCAGACGACTGGCTTCCGAACCACCATGGTAGTTGCCCACACCGTCAGACAGCGCGAACAATGTTGATTTGGAACCCTCTACCTTGCCGAAACTGTCCTCACCGGAACCTAGATTTTCTAGCTTATCAATAGCTGACCTGACCCCATCCATACCAGCCTTAACAACTGATCTCGGTAGCCCATAGCCAAAGTAATCGATGACTGATTTCAAAATCTCTTTGCGTTCGGGTTTAGTCGGAGTGCGCTCGGGCGGTTTGGGGGACGGCGGCGGACCTGGCTTGGGTTTCGGAGCGGAATTTGAGCCTACAGTTGCTGAT
>CAZWHA010000001.1:51965-275053 GCA_964633435.1 uncultured Candidatus Saccharibacteria bacterium
CGGCGGCGGACCTGGCTTGGGTTTCGGAGCGGAATTTGAGCCTACAGTTGCTGATGCTGACGGTTTGACCGGCGTTACCTTGACCGCTGGCTGTTTATCGCCCGCCGGAGCTTTCGGCGGTGTCGGTGGGGTTGTCGGCGCGGATTGAGACTTTCTGAATTCCCACTGCGTCGTCCGATGATTAGCATACCAAGCTGTAGTTGGTAAAATACTAAAACCGACCCCAGCATAGTCAATATGGTAGGCACCAGCCACGGATTGAATAAATTCTGAGTGCGGCGAAGCCGTAGCTAGCAGCTGCGCAAAGTGCGGATTATCTGTCTCGATTCGCACAAAATCATACGTTGCCCCGTCCTTATGGTCATATGTCCGAGCGGACTCTCTGTCAAGGGCTGTTTTGATAGTTGGCAGCTTATCTTCGGCAATGATCTCGCCATGGAGCATATTGGGCAGTAGATTAGCGTCGCCACTGACACCGTAGGTACCAGCGATACTAAATGGCTGATTAGCTGCAATTCGGCTGTTCATTTCCGTGCTCAGACAATCTGACATCGCGTCCAATTGATCGCCCTGATCAACCGCAATCAGTTCCATATCATACAGTTTGCCGTCTGGTCCAACGATGCGCGCTCGGCCAGTTTGTGTCAGATCGTCGATAATCTTGTTCGTTGAATCCTGGGCTTCGGTAAAGAATTCTTTGCCCGCATCAGTGTCGAGACCCTTGGTAGCATTAGCCATGAACTCAGTAATCTTCTTTATGCCGTCATCATCCAGGTCGAGGAGTTTGTAAGTGTCGAGAATATCAGCCATGTCACCCGAGGCCTTTATATAGTTGTTGATCTGTTTATCAATATCCTGCCTAGCCTGAGCAGGATCGGTCGTGTTTGGTGCTTGACCCAGGCTGATCTTGACCCGATCCATCACCTGCGACATGACGGCCCGGCCGATCGCTTGACGCAACCCGGCTCGCTGCTCCTCGGGCGTTTGGACCTGGGCACCACCGGGATTATTTGGTCCAACGGCCGCACGACCAGCCGCACGCGCCCCAGAATTACTGCGCGGGTTTCGACGACGGTCGCCCCCCCCCTGTCGATTACCTGAGCCGCGATGATTGTTATTTTGATTATTGTTTGATGTCATAACTTACCCTATATCCTAGCACAAAATCACGAAAAAGGCAAGGTATTGCAATCTCACAGCCCCACGTCCGGTTTTTTCCTGGTAAGATGCCACCCTCCGCAACCCGAACATAAATAAACGGTGAGCTCCAGGTCCTGATTCGCAAAGATAATCTCTTGTTCTCGAGCCACCGCCTCGGCAGCTTTCTTGGACGGGTAGCGGTTTTTGCCGCAGGATTTAGCGACTGGCGTAAATAGCGGAACTTTTCGCATACAGTTACTTGTTATTTCTCCAGACGATATGATTATCATCATTGGGAATGGCGGCTGACACATAATTCCAGCAGCGCCCATTGCCTTTGCCATCATAATTACTAGCACCACATTTTTTGATCCACGCCAAATCGACGATATCGATGGCTTTGCCAGATTCGTGCTGTGATGTATAGAAACTGCCCGGCATTTGATAACTACCGCTCATCTGTTTCCTCATCGAATCGGCCCGGCGTGCCAGATTCGGATCGTTACAGGCGTCTGGCAACTTACTAAGGCTGTGCGTATAGTAGTACATGATGCATTGTTGATTGTGGCTGCGATAGGAAAATGTCGCTGCTAAATCTTTGCCTGTGTCCTCTTTATATTTTGCAACCAGGCTGACCAAGTCGGTCGCGGCCTCGTCGAGGACCACGATCTTTCCAGTGGTATTCGTCTGCAAAATGTCGTTATTGTCGCTAAATACCTTGGAATCGCGCAGGCCAGACAGCGAACTATCGGTCGTGCCAGTTACCGCACAGAACACGGCGTCTTGGTACGATCCATCCCAATAGCCTTGCTTGATATCTGATGCCACCTCTGAACCATCAGGGCAAGTACCGGACGCGCTGCCCCCCCCCGAATCCAATTCAAAGCCCATTTTAGCGCACGATTCAGCGCTTTCGCCGCCCGCCCAACCGTTACCCTCGTAACAATCGGCCGCTATCATAATGCCGCTATCCAGCATAAACAGCCTGAATGGGAAGGTTTCGTCGCTGTTGCAGTCGCTTTTCGACATGTCCTTTCCACCGTAGTTGTCGCCGTAATTCCAGGCGCCACCCGATTGATTGTCAATCTGGGTAATATCATAATATGGCGCTCCAGAGACCTCAACACCCCAGCACCTCTTGGTCATCTCTGCACTAATAGCACCAGAATCAATCACAGTTTGGACAGCCGTGGTATTCGGTACCATGTCATAGGCGGGATTTTTGGTCATCTTGGTCATCTCTGCGCTGGAAAAGGCGATCATCGGCACATTATAGTTATAGCCTATCGGCGATTCGGCACTAGCATTACTGCCGATCTTGCCGAGTGCATAGGCAAACAGTTTCGGCACCGAGGCAAAAATCTTGCCGACATTTTTCAACTGCGTCGGAATCGACTGATCACTGGTATCGATATCAGCCGCCCGGCCAATCTGGGCTATAGTTGAATTGTAATCGGTCGCATCAAATAACCGGGCCAGGAGCGGTTTTTTGGCCTGTTGTTCGGCCAGATATTGTTTCTGTTCCAGCGCCAGGGATTTTTGCTCGCCATCAGACAGCACTTTGCCGCCGACCGCTAGCATCTGCTCGTTAGAGGTAAACGTCCCGCCATACATATTGATTGAACCATACTGTTCCGGCGTGGCCGTCGCAATATTCAGTGGCGCACCGCGTAACCAGCCCATAATATTGTTCATTATATTCATCAGCGCATCCATAAAAGGCAACTGTTCGATCAAGCTCATCAGTCCAGTGTGTTCCAAAATCCAGCTCAAGATACCACCCAGGACGGCATCAATCTGGTCGAATACCCAGCAAACAGCGTCCATTGGCGTCGGTAATCCTATCGCCTTCATTGCAGTGCCTACCAGACCACCAGCCGCGAATTCTAATGTATTGCTGAAAATATTCCAAATATTCTGCAGGTCTTTGTTGCCGCCAAAAGACAGTCCTTTGTTCGTTACATCATTCAGAGCTGCCGGTACATTATTGAGTGCCGTGGTCGAGGGCTGCTGACCGAGCGCCGCCTGGACTGGAGCAGATCGCCACCAGCTACTACTAGTGGTGCCGACAACTTTGTAACCTTCGGTAGTAGCACGATCGTCCGACGAAGTTGGCGAGGTTTCCGCAATGTCAGGATTATAGAGTTTCAGTTGCGTGGCATCGGCCAATTGATCTAGGTCAATGTCCTCGTCCTGGCTATGACCCGTCTGGACCTGCGAAGCAATCGCCAGTGTTTCGGCCGTATCACCTTCGGCCACAGTGACGACCTTTTCATATTTTTCTGCCCCGATTCCATCGTCTAGGGCGGCGACCATGCAGTAGGCCTGAATCGCTGCCGCTACCCAGCCAACAATTGGAATGGCAGACTTGATGGCGGCCGCTGAAACCTTGCCGCCAACCTTTTGAACCGTCAGTTTAATGATCTTGTCACTGATCTCTTCGGCGGCATCTTTGACGGCTTTAGTCCAACCCTGCCGAGCCGTTTCAGCGGCCTTCTTTATTTCATCTTCACTCTTACCTGCAAATTCAGCGTTCTTCCTAGCCGCCTCGGCTGCCTCATCGGCCGACCCGAAACCATTTTTAGCAATTTTATCCATGCGGTCCTTTACCCAGTCGATGAACTTGTTGGATACTTTGTTTTTCAGCTTGTTAATCGGATGCAGCCAGCTGATTTTACCGACCTTTTTCAGCGCCAGACGAGTTTGGATTTGCCCGATCAGATTGTATTTACCGACACCATTAGTGGCACTAACAAAGCGCCGGGCCTCCGTATAGCTCATACCATCAAAATCAATGGTTACTGTACCGTTACTGCTCAGTTTTAATTTACTGGGTTCAACACCGTATTTACTGGCGAGTGTCTCTACGCGTTTTTCATGAATTTTATCCGAAACCTTGCCGCCTTTGGCATCCTGATTGAACAGATTGCCGTATTCCTTGGTCGTATCGATCGTAATAGACGGCGCATTACCGTTCCAACGACTATCAAAAGTCATACCGCGTTCTTTCATCCGATCGATCGCCGTATTGGCCAGACGGTTACTGACAATGCCGAGTCGGCTGTTTTGAATACTATTTGACACGACGCCTTCCCATTTCGCCAGGGTTCGCATATTGTGCAGATAGCGGGCCCCTGTTTGGGCGCCGTTCACCCACATCGTGACGTCCTTGACAAAATTCGCTACCTGAATCCACTGGGCAGGACCAGACAGTAGTGTAGTCAGCCCAAACATGCTGGCACCCATAGCTAGGCCAATGGCCCAACCGGTCAAGCCGCGACGGCTGATGCGCCCCCTGACTACATGTTCGCCTTGCATTTTTCGACCTTTGCGACCGGTATATCCGACCAGCATACCGTCATTTGGCGAATTACCAGCTACTGCTTGTCCTAATTCGGAACCTGTTTTGTTGTTCCAGCCAGCTCGCTCTTGGCTGCCAATATCTCGACCGGTGTTCCCTTGACCGCCAGCCTGCTCGCCGTTTCGCAGACTATCCGCAACATTTTGGCTTTTTTGACCGCCTGGAGACGAATAATCCTTAGCGCCAGAATAGTCGGTTGGCGCGGTAAAATCAGGAGAGTCTCCTGATGGAGTGCCCAGGCCACCGCGATCCGCGTCTCGCTCGCGACGTAATTGATCATACCAGTCATGACCGCCATGACCACTATGATCATAGCTATCCTGTAGGGCCTGAGCCTGGCGATCGGCCGTCGCAGAGCCCACGTCATCAAAGCCGCCCTTGCCTGCCTGGTGATCACGCAATCTTGCCTGATCGCGGTCATAACGATCTAACAGACTATCGCGTTCTCTGTCCGACAGAAACTCGCTTGCTCGTCGTGCCATGAATTACCCTAGAAATCCCCACGTTATCATAGGGATATTTTAGCATAAGGGGCTTGCGGCAGCAACAAAAAAAGCGCCCGAGAGGGCGCTAATTCTCACGAAAGTTAGCTCTTATTTATATTCAACTAAGGTACCGCTGCCGTTATTGAGCAATGCAAACTTATTGCCATCTGCCCTAATCAACTTATCATCTTCACTACCATCGTTGTCAGCGTCAACCCAAGCTGTAGGTGTGACATCTTTGTAACCGGCTTCACGTAAGCAGACTTGAGCGGCCTTGATACCATTCACATTAAACCCAAAATCCCGTCCTACGCACGTATTGGCAGAGTTATTGGTTTCCTGTGGAGCTGGTTTGGTGGTAGTGTTAGGAACATTGGGCGTAGCAGTCTGGGCTGGGACTGGAGCTTGTTTAGCATTATCATCAGACGCATTGGCATTGCTAGCACAGCCAGTAACGCCCAGAACAAATGCCGCAACAGGTGCCACGAAAGCGCGGGCAGTCATACCATTAAACCCTCTTGTTTTATTGCCGTTCGCCATAATATGCCTCCTATAATTTCGCATAAATTAGCTTAACAGTTACATTATACCACACTTTGTATCAAAACGCAAGTGTTTTGCTGAAATCATGCTGCTTGTGGTAAAATGACGCTATGGAACCACAGAATCTCTTTCCACAGCCGAATCCCAACCCGGCGCATCCGGAAACACCTAAAACTCCGAATGCTCTGCGGCGCAAGTTCCAGGCTGAATCGATCAAGCCAGACGTGGATAATATACATGTCGAAATGTATGCGCCGATCGACGCCGCCCCTGCCCCAATGAAAGAAGAATATCTGAACAAGATCTCGGCAACACCGACCAAGCCAAAGCTCTTTTCCGGTAAACTATTGATCCTGGCAGCTGCCATTGTCGTGATGTTTGTTGCTGTTGTCGCCGCCGCTATTGCCTCGGGTGGCAACAAAGTGCAAAATGCCAGCGGCGAAGTCCTGGGTCAACGTATCATCAATCTGCGAGATCTGACCGCCTATGGTCGGAACAATGGCGTCGGCGGTTCCGAGGTTAATCGAGTGATGGACGAGCTAGACCTGGTACTAGCGTCTCGGACGAACGATCTGACTGGTTACTATCTCGGCCGCGACGGCAAAACCAACACCTTTACCACGCCAACCCAAGAGGTCGCAGCAGCCTATTCCCTAGACACCATCAAAGCCGACCTGGACAAGGCAAAAGCCAATTCTAATCTGAATAACACCTATGTCGAGGCGCTACGCAGCCAGCTGACTGACACTGAAACCCTGATTGAAAAGCTCTACGATACCAGCCAGAGCCAGGAGCTCAAGGCCGCACTAAACCAAACCTATATCGATCTGACAGCGCTCAGCAACCGCCTCCCGAAACAAGCAGCCAGTTCATAAATTATTGATTCACGAGCTCGAAACTATGGCGGATCAGGTCACGAATTTCATCATCCTCTAACTGCCCAGTCACGAGCACCGTAATCCAATGTCGTTTATTCAGGTGATAACCCGGTAAAACACTCTCGTATTTATCGCGCAGCAACTCGGCCAGATTCGGATCGCATTTCAGGCTAATTTGCAGAGGCTGACTGCCCTCGGCGATCAGGGCAAATAACTTATCATTAGCTGCCCGATAGACCGCTGTCTCGGGGCCAAATGGATAATCCAGCCGAGCGCCCGGCATCGAAGCAATGTAGTCTTTGGCTTCTGTTTCGGTCATTATTTTACCTTGCCCAGATAATAGTTTAGTTCATCGATCGAACCCTCAATATCGCTGATCGCTCGGTGAGCCTCGGGTTTCGTAAATTTTTTGTTCAGTCGATGTTCAAACACTAATTTCCAGGCACTGACATCCAGCATACGATAATGCAACCGTGCATTTAACTGTGGCCATTCACGTTCAATAAATTTCTGATCCTGGTGAATCGAGTTCCCCGCCAGATAGATGGGCGACCGTAAATCAAAATGATCGTCGATAAATTGTAGCAGTTCAGCCTCGACCGCCACAGGACTGCGGCCGGTTTTTGACTGCGCCATCAAACTATCGCGCGTTTCGGCGTGTTTGTCCCAAAATTCAATCGACATGCGACGTTTTAGTAGCCGCGAGTTAACCTGCACGCTCGACTGGTAGCGAGCGACTTCGTTCAGTTTCCAATCTGTGGCAATCGCCCCGACCTCAATAATCCGATCTTTGACTGGATCCAGTCCCGTCATTTCAAGGTCGACCCATAATAAACTAGCTTTCATACATCTATTCTATCAAGCTGCTGTGGATTTTAATAGTAGAGCCGCGACGTTGAATAGTCATCTTCGTAGCCTGCTGGGTAGCTATAGGCTGACATAAATTGCTGCTCGATCTTTTCAATCTCGGCCTTGAGATCGTTGAAAGTCGTATCTGCTGTTGGAATCGTGACGGTCGGGTTGTTGTTGAACTTGGTCGTGAACTCTGCGGACAGCTCGGCATTCGAACCTTTGTTGCTCAGGGCGACCTTGTTCATGGTGTGCGACCAGCCGTCTATCCACAGGTCTATGTGTACATTATCGCTAGACGTCGTATCGGCGCCTGATGCAATAGCAGCGATAGACTCCGCGAGGTTTTCGCTCATGCAGTCATCGAGCGCAGCAACAAACTTCGTCTTGGCAACAGCGGTAAAGAATTTTTTGGCTTCACTGCTGCTGACTGGGGTCAGGCGATAGATAGTACCATTGGCATCGCTGCCCCGGGTCTCTATCACGAACAGTGGATTAGCCTTGTAGATAGCAACCAACTCATTGCGTAACGCGGCATCTTTACTGAGTTTTGCCGTCTCATTCTCGAGACACTTCGTCTCTTTGCTAGATTCGTCGCTGCCATTTAACGTATCTAGGTCGGTGGCTTTGATCACTACCCACTTGCCGTCTATTTTGTCGAGCAGGCTGCCGTAATACGCGTCGATCATCGCGACGTACTCTGTCCCCATCGAGTCCATAGCAGAACGCAGACCACTCAGTTTGACATAGGATTCGTCGGCGCTCCCTGCCGCCTGAGCACTGAGTTTATAGGTCTGGCCACTGACCGTAACCCCAACCTCTGCGTCCACTGATTGTTGTCGAGCTTCGTTAGTAGCAGATTTAAGAGTAACATCGACAGAGCTACCGGATAGCTTGACCGAGATAGTGCCCTCAGTGCTGCCACTCTTTGCCGCAAGCACTTTTGAAAAGGCGTCAAGGACAACATTAGTTGGGTTATTATAGACTAAGAAGTACCACAAACACGCTGCGGCCAATCCCAGTAGTAGGACCGATCCTGAAATGATACCGATCAGCAGGCGTTTCTTTGGCTTTTTAACAGGTGGCACTGGTGCCATATTGTCCATCGAGTTTGGCTGGATCGGCTGTCCTGATCCAGCGGCGCTACCTGGAAACAAGCTAGGTTGTAGTGGCTCTACTGGTTCGATTTGCTCAACCGACTGCACCGGCGGCACTACCTGCTGAACTGGCTGGTCAGGCTGTACTAATGGCTCGATTGACGGAATTTGATTAGGTGTTTGCTGATCCTGTTGTTGCGGTCCCATGATTCTCCTATGCAGTTATGGTTAGTTTGCACCAATTCTACCTGAAAGACAGCTGGCACGCAAGAGAAAAAACGCTCCACCCGGAGCGCCTTTTCTATCAGATAACTTGCGGTGTCATCTACGAACAACCCGAGGTTGAACCGCACAGCTCGCAGATGTGGCACGAGCCAGCTGGGCGCATTTTGACGCCGCAGTTCATACAGATCGGCGCATCCTCGTTGACGCCTTTGCTCTCCATCAGTTCGGCAGTCGAGTGTGGCGCAGCCGCGGTCGAAGCAACCGTCACCGGACGAACGACTTCGACTTTTTCGAGCTTTTCAGGATTCTCGATCTCGGCATCGTCCGTTTCCTCGACGTCCTCTGGGATGTCATCACTGAAATCCTTGTCCGAGTCAATATTCACAGGATGATACTCGCCAGTTTCAATCGCCCGAGCGCGCTCGTCGGTGGTATAGATACCATACGAAGCCCTCGTGTCAAACGGCAGGTAATCGAGTGCCAAACGGCGGAAGATATAGTCGATTGGGCTCTGCGCAAAGCGGATATCTGGGTCATTAGTCATGCCAGCCGGTTCAAAGCGCATGTTAATGAACTTTTCAACGAACTTTTCGAGTGGTACACCGTACTGCAAACCAACCGATACCGAGATCGAAAAGGCATCCATCAGGCCAGCCAGGGTTGAACCCTGTTTCGCCACCTTTAGAAAGACTTCGCCGAGGCCATCATCTGGGTACGAGCCAGCGGTGATATAGCCGTCTGCCCCGCCGACTGAGTACGAATAGGTACGAGCCGGACGTGTGCTCGGCAATTTGTGGCGTACCGGGCGGTGCTCTTCGGATGAAGCTTCGGCAACCGCAGCAGCTTCAACCTTGGTCTCCTTTTTCTTGCCATCAGATAGCGGCTGACCAACTTTACAGTTATCGCGGTAAATGGCGATAGCCTTGAGGCCCATTTTCCAACCTTCCATATAGATTTCCTCGATATCTTCGATGGTAGCTGATTCTGGCATATTGACGGTTTTGCTGATCGCGCCCGACAGGAACGGCTGGACCGCCGCCATCATACGAATATGACCCATCGGTTCAATCGCACGATCTCCGACCGCACAGTCAAAAATGCTGTAATGTTCGAGTTTCAGGTCTGGCGCACCAACAACATTACCGTTCTGCGAGATGTGATCGACGATCTGTTGGATCTGATTCTCATCATACCCAAGCGTCTCGAGCGCTCGCGGAATGGTTTGGTTCACGATCTGCATGGAACCGCCACCAACTAACTTTTTGAATTTGACCAGTGAAAAGTCTGGTTCGATACCCGTGGTATCACAGTCCATCATGAAACCGATTGTACCGGTCGGCGCCAAGAGCGATGCCTGCGAGTTGCGCCAGCCAGCTTCGGCACCGAGCTTGATGCCGTCTTCCCATTCGCGGTTAGCTGCAAAAATGATATCCTCGGCGTTAATGTGCAGATCCTGATCAACGATCTGGTCCGTTTCCTTGAGGCTAGCCGCCGCGTGCTTACGCATAACGTTTTTGTGCGGTTCGGCATTGTTGGCGTAACCAGCATACGGGCCAACCGCAGCCGCCATTTCGGCCGAGCGGCGATAGGCTGCGCCGGTCATCAGGCTGGTGATAGCCGCAGCCACACTCTGACCCTCAGGGCTATCGTATGGCAAGCCAATGGCCATCAATAGCGCACCTAGGTTGGCGTAACCGATACCGAGCTGGCGAAACTTCCGCGTATTTTCGGTAATTTTCTCTGTCGGGAAATCACCAAAGCTAACTGACAGATCCATCGCGGTAAAAATCACTTCGACGGCATGAACGAACTTGTCGATGTCGAATTCGCCGTCCTCGTTCAGGAATTTCAGCAGGTTGATGCTGGCCAGGTTACAAGACGAGTTGTCAATCGACATATATTCTGAACACGGGTTGCTAGCAGTAATCTTGCTATCATTTGGCAACGTATGCCAAGCGTTAATCGTATCGTCATATTGAATACCAGGATCAGCACAAGCCCAGGCGGCTTTGCTCATTTTACGGAACAGTTCGCGCGCATCAACCGTCTCAATGACGTCGCCAGTGCGGCGAGCCCGCAAACCAAACGGCGCTCCCGCCTCGACCGCCCGCATAAATTCGTCACTGACGCGGACACTGTTGTTGGCGTTTTGGTACTGGACCGAGTAGCTGTCTTTGCCATCGAGATCCATATCAAACCCAGCATCCCGCAGAGCACGGATCTTTTCTTCTTCGCGTTCCTTGGTCTCGATAAAGGATTCGATGTCCGGATGGTCGACATCCAGCACCACCATTTTGGCCGCGCGACGCGTCGCACCACCGCTGGCAATAGTACCGGCCGAAGCATCAGCGCCACGCATAAACGATACTGGGCCACTAGCTTTGCCGCCAGAGGCTAAACCTTCTTTGCTGCCGCGCAGTCGTGATAGGTTGACGCCAGCACCCGAGCCGCGCTTGAAAATGCGACCTTCTTCGACGTACCAGTTGAGGATTGCTTCCATGCTGTCCTCGACGCCCAGGATGAAACAAGCGCTCACCTGCTGTGGAGCATCGGTCCCAACGTTGAACCAGACTGGTGAATTAAAGCTAAAAACTTGGTGCAGCAGCATCCATTTTAATTCGTTCTCAAAAACCTTGGCGTCACGAGGTGTCGCAAAATAGTCGTCCTTTTTACCCTGTTCGACATATTTGTTCACCACCCGATCAATCAGCTGTTTGAGGGAGTTTTCGCGGTCATCAGCACCGAGCACACCACGGAAATATTTGCTGGTCACGATCTGGCTGGCGTTAATACTCCAAAAATCCGGGAATTCTACGCCGCGCTGTTCGAACGTGATCGAACCATCGCGCCAGTTGGTCATTACCACATCACGCTTTTCCCAGGTCACCTCGCTATAGGGATCAACATTTAGCGTCGAAAAGACATTGTCAAACGTTAATTTTTTTCCATCATTTGTCCGCGCACTTTTCGTTGTCTTTTCATTATTCGCGCCCTCACCCCCAGCATCGGATCTCGCGTTCCGTGCACCAAAAATTCTTCCCTCTCGAGCCATGCTACCCCCTCACGTTACGTTATTTATTTAAGTGTTGCCCGAACACTATATCTATTGTAGCACTTGGTAAAAATAACGCTATATGTAGTTTTTACAACATACAGAACGCCTGTTATCGCTAGCGGTTTTAGGCCCCTAATCGGGCGACGGCAAAGCTAACAATCACCGCCGACAGAATGGCGATAATCAGGCCAATGATGGCCTTTAAGATAATATCTTGGGCCTTTTTCGTCTCGTCGGGTGACCCACGCGAAGTCACATAGCGAAAGCCGCCATACACCAAATAGCCAACCGCCATCAGCCCCACAATGCGCAGGGCGATATCGATGAGGTTGAGAGCAATTACAAACACCGTAGTAGCCGGCGAGCCGCCTTCGATCTTGATATTGTCAGTGCCGTTGTCGCAAAGGCCGCGATACCAGGTTGGAAACGCCAAAAAATTACTATCTTTGTCGGTTCTACAGGCTGCAGCCGCAGCATTCGTCGGCAATGCCGCCGTCACCCCCACGACACTGGCCACCATAATAAACAGTGTCATTAGCCCGTTTTTTAGGAAATCGAACGCTGTGGAGTTACGGTTATGCTTCATAGGAGGTATTATAACACACTACCTTTCGTCAAAGCGCGCTTCCTCAGGAGGAAAATAATAATCACTAGACCACCCGAAATCGCCGCAGCCAATAATTCCCAACCATTTCCATCCGAAGACAGCCCGCCGACTATAGTATTCGGTGGATCGGGATCAACCGTGATAGGCGGACCGGGCACAACCAGTCGGCTAGTAGCTGACAGTTTATCATCTCCATGAGTAATCATCTCTAGATATACCACGTACTCACCGACCACCAAAGGTTCTGCTAGGTCAGATAAATCAAGAATCCAAACATTGCCGATTGCAGTCAATTCGGGATCGAGACCCAGCGTATACCATGTCTCCAGTAACCGTACTCGAAATGTTTGGCAATTAGCAGCATCGAACAATCCTCGAATAATCGGTCGTCCACCACCTGGGAATACTGTCGTTACGAGCGGTGACTGCGGCGGACAATCACTGTTAATAGTCGTCCCGCTGCCATTCGACGTTTCGGTAATCGTGCAGTCTAGTGGCTTGATTTCTTGACGCAATTGGTAGTCAATCGCATCGGCGGCAGTCGAAACCACCAAACTCATCACTGTCGCCAACAGTAGTCCACGCCAGATCATTGAGCTACCACCGTCACTGTCATCGTTAGGCTATAGTGTCCCTCAAATTGAGTAGGTGGAATAGTCTGACTAGCCGTAATACCCGTAATATCCCAATAGCAACCCAGGTCAGCCCCAGAAGAAGCCGTGACGAGCGTCACTACATCAGTATTGCCTTGGTCAAATCCAGCAGTCGACCCTCGTGAAAGACCAGTTGCACTGCAGCCGCTTTGCGGGGTTATTGTAGATGCTCCCGGGCTCAGTGTTAGCTGCCCGGCGATACCGTCACCGTCCGATCCAGATCCACAGCCTGGCGGGCTACCGCTAGGATCATTGTAATCATAGTGCTGAGCAGCATCATCGCGAACCCAAGCCGCCGTGGCGCCGTCAGTTGCCGCAATGCTCAGACTCCAGCCGCCACTCGTCATACTATTGGTTACCCTGACCCGCTGGCCACTGGTCGAAAGCGTAGCCGTTGTCGTCTGGCAGCTCATACCGATATCGATATTGGCAAAGCTATAAGATGGCGACGACACCGAAACACCGCCAGCATCAACAATATCAACTGACACCGCGCCATCGGCAATGATTATCTCTGGATATACGCCAAAGTTTTCGACTGGTGCACCGCCACTGCTATACACTAGTCGTAAACAATAGGAGGTGCTGGTCGATGCATTATTGTCCCGCAAAGAAAAGTCCCACAGGCCATATCCTGTACTCGGTATGGTATTCGGATTATTAAAGGTGGTGCCAGCACTACGATACGTTTGGTAGACTGGGTTTGCCACCGTCGGATCCGAGCCATACGCAGAAATAGTTGCGCCATTACTAACACTGCCATTGGTTTGCCAAGCAATCGCCGTACCGGCCCCCACATCAGCCCAGCCACTCGATTGTGCACTACAACTACCAGCCGTACGCTGAGCAAACTGCAAAATATATGATGCCGTCGTTTCATAGAGCTGAATTGGCGCATCACTATTGCCCGCACCATTGACGGCCAGACGCACTCGGAATGGCATGTTTTTGTATGGTAGTACCGGCGCGGTATTATTTGCCGCTATCGGCGACCCCGGCGTCACCGAGTTGGCATTGCGATACACCCGATAGGCGCCCAAATTAGAATCGCCATCAATCAATACCGCCACCGCCGCACTACGAGCTGTTGTCGTATTATCACCGAGCTGGCCGACAGTATTAGCCCCCCAACAGAATGCTTGGCGAGTGGTAGTAGTTACACAGGTAGCACTGTTGCCAACTGATATATCGTTTACCGTCATTCCCGTCAGCTGGCTCGGTGATGTAGTCATAACCGCAACAGGGGTCAGTCGCTGACTTTGCGTATTGTCACCATTTCTCGCAGCACCCCAACAATAGGCTAGGCCTGTTGTATCGAATGTGCATGTCCGACCCGCGCCAACCCCAATTCGGACAAAGCTCTTGCCATTCAAAACACCGCTCATAGTCGGTGGGGTTGCCTCGGTAGAATCAGTCGTGCCGCCATTGCCCATCTGGCCATTGGTGCCGTATCCCCAACAAAATGGCAAGCCACTGGCAATCACGCAGCCACTACCATTACCAATACCCAGCCATGTGATGGTTTTGCCGCTCAGGTAGGCATTAACGGTGATCGCTACTGGCGATGTATTGTTAGTAGTAGTCGTGCCATTGCCCATCTGGCCATTAACTCCGGCACCCCAGCAGGCCACTATCCCGTCAGTCGTCAGAGCACAGCTGTGTCCAGAGCCCGAACCCACCTGTACTACCGTTTTGCCGTTGAGCACGCCAGAGGTAGAAACAGCGACCGGTACAGAGGAGCTGCTCGTACTACCCCGACCCAGGCGTCCGTTACCACCACCACCCCAACAATAGGCCAAGCCATCAGCTACGGCACAGGCGTGTCCGTGTCCTGCTGCAATGTTGGTAACTGTTTTGCCAGCCAGTACGCCACTATCACTAACGGCTACTGGAGCATCTCGATTGGTCGTAGTGCTATCACCGAGCTGCCCATACTGGTTATCGCCCCAACAGTAGGCTTTGCCATCAGCTACGGCACAGACATAGGCTAGGCCAATAGATATATCAGTAACTGTTTTGCCCGTCAGAACGCCGTCAACTCGCGTTGGCAACAATTGATTACCGGTCGTAGCGCCATTACCAATCTGACCAGAGGCATCGCTTCCCCAGCAATAGACCTTGCCATCGGAAATAGCACAGCTCACATCAGTACTCGAACCACTTCCCATTGTTGCTATACGCGTCATGCCAGACAGGCTTTGCCAGCGATTCACTAATGCTTGTGACGGTGTCTGTTGCATTACAACTGTCACCATTCCAGCAAGTATCGCTAGACAACAGATCGTCGCAATGGAACGATAGGTATGCGGCCTTTTCACAACCAGCCCTACCCCTATAATTTTGTACGTTTAGGCGGTGGTACACGGAGCGTTTTGTGACCGCTGAGACTATAGGGCGCTTTCAGTACATTAGCATCGGCCAGCTGCCGCCATGAAACATGGTGCTTGACAGCGATCGACTCGATACTATCACCAGGTTGCACATCATAGGAACGCCAATCACGGTAACGAGCAGCTTTTCGTGATCTACGCACACGGCGATAAACATAGGCCGCAACGAGGCCGCCGACCGTGGCGGCGATCACCACAATGCCGCCGACCGATGGCGCAATAAATATCACCTGGGGATCAGCGCTCACCACAACTAGATCCTGTTCGTTCTTTGACAACCCAAAGCTACCGGCTGTCTTGTTGTAGGTAATCTGGGCCGTCACTTTATACCAGCCTCCGAAAAAGGGCCGAGTTGTGTCGTCAAAACTCAGTTCTAGTTTCTGATCAGCCAAGACTGGGTACTGACCGCCGTTACGATAAAGCTCTTTACCAAACAAGGTCGTCAATTGAACACGTACCGAGGTATCGGCGGACACATTACCGACGTTTTTCAGACCAATATCATAATGTCGCAGCTGACGATTCGCCGCATTACTGTCCCTGCGAATAGTAAATGATGTCATGGTGATTTCACGATGCAACTGACCAGGTACAGTGGCGACTACACGAACGGCTTGGCGAGTCTTGACACGAATGCTGCCATTTGCCTGACCTTCATCATCCTTGGTTTCGAACACAATGCAGCCATTATGTTCGCCAACATCGGCATTGGCTGGCATATTCAGTACGAAATCAACTCTAGTAGTTGCTCCTGGGTCGAGCGTCACAATCGTTCGATCAAGCGTCAGCCATTCGCCAATAGCACTGCGAGCCTCTGCCCGCTGTTTGCAAGTATAAGCACCAGTATTGGTGACAACACCATCTACTGGATATAACTCAACTGTTTTTGTCTCACTAGAGCCGTTGCTGACTAGTACTTGGTCTTGCTTTGATGCGCCCTTGTCGAGCGTATAAATAAAGATTGATTCAGTTCGTGGATTGTTTGGATCGGGGTTAGCTGGCCGCCCACCGATACCTCCAGTTGCTGCCCCGGCTGGGACTGCCATAGCTACAGTCAAGCAAGCCCAGGCTACTAATACAGCGCCTACCCCCCCCCCTGGGCGTCTGCGACTCTTTACCATTACACGTTCCATAGTATAACCCCCTGTTGTTCAACAACTATGATACCACATCATTAATCAACCGACACAGCTAGTGTAGTATTTCATTCAATCTTTTTGATTTCGTTAGTCTGCTGTAACAGTCTGCACGAGATTCAGCGTATAATTACCTGCTGGCTGCGAACCTGGAATAACTTGGCTTAGACCGATACCGACAATATAACCGTTCCAATAAGTTGCTGCCGTGTTGCTGGCCTGCATCAGTGTAATTGCGCTAGAACCGCTAAAGGAAGCCGCGCTGCCCTTTGTGACACCAGTCGTGCCGCCAACATTGGCAGTAATCGTACCGGCATTCGGATTCACCGAAAGCTGTCCGGTAGTCGAGTTACCATTATATGGATACGTCTTGGCGCCGTCTACCCAGGTAGTAGTCCCCGGATCTTCGGCATTCAGCGCCAGAGTCCAACCGCCAGTCGCACTATTGGGGTTATCGACCGAAATACGAGTTTCACTAGCACCAAATGTACCTGTTACAGTCTGAGTCGCGGTAGAAACCGTTGCCTGCGTCATGGCAAAAGCCGGGTTGTTAACGACAGTGCCACCGCTATTACGAATGCTTGTGCTGAGCGTGCCGGCGGAAATCTCTTGTGTCAGATGTGAATCTGCCTCAGTGGCAGCGAACGCAACCGGTGCAGCTACAAAAACTACCGCAAACGCTGCGACAATACCAAGTATTTTTTTCATATGTTATACTCCTCTACCCTTCTCTTATTAACCACTAGCGTTCTATATTTGCAGGAAAACTGCAACCTATAGCACCTAGTATTCATACTAGCATGAGCATTATAAACATGTCAAGCACTTACGTAATCATGGATTACATCCGACTAGGAATTTCGATACCGAGGATGCCCAAACTGTGGCCAAAAACCGCTGCGACTTTGCCAAGGACGCCGAGCCGAGCCTGCTTGATATCATCTGGAACCTCCGCCGTCGCTACCGGTGTTTGTTCGTAATAACGATTCAGTTCGCGCGCTAGTTCGTAGGCATAACTTGCTATTCGATGCGGTTCTAATTCGCGCGCCGCCACTGCAACCGTTTCAGGGTATTCCAGCAGTTTCAGGAACAAAGCCTTTTCAGGTTCATAGTCATAAGAATTCAGATTTGGCGAAAACTCTACGCCATTATCCCGCAAAATCTTGTTCACTCGCACGGCTGCATATTGCACATACGGCCCGGAAAAGCCGGTCAGGCTAAACATGGTTTCCCAGTTAAACAACATGCCTGTACGACGATCAGCGGCAAAATCACTAAATTTAATAGCGCCGACGGCAATTTTTCGAATATCTTCGTCCGTCATATCGGCTGATTTGGCATTAGCCAGCGCCGTCTTCTCCGCCGCGTCCAGCAATTCCTCCATCAACACGACACCTTTACGGCTCGACATCTTTTCCCGCTTGCCGTCCTCGGTCATTTGATCAATCGTGCCAAACCATAGATGATACAGTTCAGTTTCAATTCCCAGTTTTTTAGCCAAGGCCGCCAGCTGCTCGAAATAAAATTTTTGTTCAGCACCGACACAGTACACCACTTTGGTCGGTTGCCAATGCTGTTCGCGCCATAAAATTGTCGCTAGGTCAGTGGTCGCATAGAGAGCCGCGCCGTTACTCTTCTGGATCAAGAGTGGCGTCTCGATCCCCTGATCCGACAGATCGACAATTACTGATCCATCATCATTCTGGATCGCGATACCCCGCTCTAATAAATCCTGTACACATTTTTTACCAAATGGGGCAAAAAACTTTTCGCCGTATTCATAATCGGTCGAAATCCCCAGCCGTGCCATCACTGTATGAATGTGTTCGAGCGAAATGGTATTGAATTTTTCCGATAATTTCATTGCCTCGTCATCGCCATTTTCTAACTTTATCAGCCAGGCCTGTGCCTCATCAGCTAGGCCATGTTCACCGCGCTCGGCCTCTTCTTTCATTGCCTGACGCGTTTCGATGTAGACTCGCCCGAGTTCATACACGCCGCCCTCAGACAGCTGCTGCTCAGACGAAAACTTCTTGAAACCGACTACCCAGATACCAAACGGCGCGCCGTAATCACCCAGATGATCGTCGGTGATCACCTGCCAGCCGGTAGCTTTTAATAAATTACGCGCTGCCCAACCCTGGTTACCGCTGCGCAGATGCCCTACGCTGTAGGGCTTGGCCATATTCGGACTCGGATATTCGACGACGACAGTTTTACCCTGGCCATCATTATTTTCACCAAAAGGCTTTTCGAAATTACATTGTTCATCTAAATTATTATTCAGATTCATTGCCGCAATACTAAGGTTAATAAAGCCCGGTCCAGCAATCTGCACCTCTGAAAAAATATCGTTCGTGCGTAGTTCCGCAGCGATCATTTCGGCAATGTCACGCGGCGGTTTACCGACGGTTCCCGCTAGCTGGAGTGCCACATTGGTCGCAAAATCGCCAAATTTTGGGTCGGGCCGAGACAACTTTGCCTCTACCTCGACCGCAAACAGTCGTTGGATAACGTGCGCTACAATTGCTGCATACTGGTTCATGACCACCATTGTATCATGACCGACAGTAGTCGATCGATCCTAGAGCGTTTATGCCCCTCGCCGATAACCAGGCGAGAAAGATAAATTCTCTAGGGGGTGCGCCCGGCCGAGTGACTGGCCGGGCGTTTTGCCCCTTTAACTTTCCTCCGCCCTCAGGCAGAGGGGCGCTGTTGGGCATCAGCACCGGTACTAGGAGGAAACTCGACGTCATTGTCGAGCTTGGACTGGCGATGGCGACGAACTTGCAGGACAATGCCCGCGATCGCCACCAACATGACAACACCGACCACGCGAAGGAACCACATCGTTCCCTCGTTCCCTGCCCCGACCCAAGTCGGGTTGAGGAGGCCAAACCACATCGCCGCGACAACAAACGTCGCGACGATGTTGCCGGCGGCCTGGTGGCGCCGCCGAGACACATGCGCCTCGTAGTCGCGTATCATGGCTTCTTGCCCCCGATCAAATCGGAGATGAAACCGACAAATACAGCGGCGAGCATCCAAGCGCCGAAGGTGAGGCCTCCCCTGATAACCGCCGGGCCGATGGCGGGTGACTCGAAGGCGGTAACGAAGCCCATGATGACGCCGATTGCGACCATGATCAGGGCGGTGGCATGCAGCAAATCTCTGAGTTTCATTTTACCCCTTGGCTGAGGGACGTGGCACGGACCAACTGGCCCGCACCGATCATCGTCAGAACGACGGCCGCGAAGCCGACGGTGACGATGACGGCAGTGGCGAACCAGCCCCACACGATTCCGGCCATCAGGCCGAAGATTCCCGTGAGGGCCAGTGCTGCCACGGCGACGTTCAGGGCCAGGACGGCCCAGAACGACTTTTGACGGCGAGCCCAGCGAATGGACTCGACCGCCACCAAAACGGTAAACAGATAGGCTAGGAAGCCTACCGTACTGATCATCCGCTTCATGTTTCCTCTCTAACGAAGGGGGTGAAATGCGTTCTCGATCCAATCTCGAACCCCCCCCCTTCGCTATCGCGAAAAAAAGCGCCATAACAAACCGGGAGAGTCCGAAACCTCCTATGTAATAATGAAAAAGTTCTGCGTAACACTAATCGATCTGGTCGATTCGCCCATGCGACCAGCACGTACAATTATATCATATTGAAGTGTTTATGTCAATAATATCAAGTCCGAGCCTCACAGCTCCACCGAAACAGACTAAAAGCGTAACGCGAGGTGTGCTACACTTTGTGAGCACATCGGGAGTGGTCTGTTGAGGTGGGGCTGTGAGAGCCCTATTGGACAACCTCACCCCTATCCAATCCGCGTGCCAACTTTTTGGCCACTGGCGACCTTGGCAATATTGCCTGGTTTTAACAGCTCGAACACCACAACCGGCTTGTCATGCTCCGCCGCCAGGGCTAGTGCAGCCTTGTCCATGACACGGATCTTGTCATTACGTAGCGCCTCGTCATAGGAAATCGTGTCGAGTTTATGCGCGTGCGCGTTCTGGGCCGGATCATCATCGAAAATCCCGTCGACTTTGGTGGCTTTGGCCACAGCATCGCAATCCAGTTCAATCGCTAGGTTCAGCGCCGAAGTATCAGTCGTAAAGTACGGCCGGCCCGTGCCGCCTGCCACGATCACCACGCGGCCTTTGGCCAAGTGGGACAAAGCTCGTCGGTGCGTATAGTCATCAATAATTTGTTGACATGACACGTTCGATAGTACCGCTGTCGCTAAGCCCTCGGCATTAAACACGTCAGCTAGTG
The DNA here is from genome assembly GCA_964633435.1 of uncultured Candidatus Saccharibacteria bacterium. Taxonomy (GTDB): domain Bacteria; phylum Patescibacteriota; class Saccharimonadia; order Saccharimonadales; family Saccharimonadaceae. The sequence continues at coordinate 72,663 of CAZWHA010000001.1, forward strand.
CCACCGCGTTAATCATCGTCCCCATCATCCCCATATTATCTGCTGTCACCGGTCGAACCTGCTGTCCCGCAAAATAGGTGCCGCGTACGAAATTACCCGCACCAACAATAATCACGACCTCAACATCGGAGTCTTTTTTGGCTTTTTTAATCTCGTCCGCGATCCAAACAGCTCGCTCGACCGAAAACCCCCGCGGACTATCCCCCGCCAACTGTTCACCCGATAATTTTAGCAGTAGCCTCATTTACCGCCCTTCACAAAATTATAGATCAACAGCCCGACCAGACCCAGCGCCGCGACCACAACAACAAATTGTAAAATGATAGCTAGCAGCCCAACTACAAATTTCAAAACAAAGGCAAAAATGCCGATCGCCACAATCACGATCAGAATCGCAATCAGACCGTTTACTTTAGTTGTTTTCGAACGATCTGACTCGGTTCGTTTCACTACTTCGCCCTCGAGCGCTGGTTTTTTATTCATAAAGCCTCCTTTAATGATTTAATAAATGCCGCAAACAGTGGATGTGGACGCGTCGGGCGCGAACGAAATTCCGGATGCGCCTGAGTCGCGACAAAGAAACGGTGATTTGGCGCTTCGATAAATTCGACCAGTTTGCCGTCGGGACTGGTGCCACTCACTGCCACGCCGCCTTGTTCGATTTCGGACAAGAATTTTTGATTGACTTCGTAGCGATGGCGGTGGCGTTCGGTTATATCACTAGCACCGTAGACTCGTTCTGCCAAACTACCAGATTGTAGATGCGCAGGATAATCGCCCAGTCGCATCGTGCCACCGGTCGACTGTTTGCCCTTTTGATCAGCCATGATATATACGACATTCTCTGGCGTTTTGTCATCAAATTCCTCTGAATTAGCCTTTGTTAGGCCGCCGCGCCGCGCCGCGGCAATCACGGCCACCTGTAGGCCCAAACACAGGCCCAGATACGGCTTGTCATTTTCTAACGCATACTGCGCCGCCGCAATCTTGCCCTCAACACCACGCATACCGAACCCACCTGGTACCAAAATGCCGTCAACGCTAGCAAAGTCAGCCTCGGTAGCCTTTTCGGCATTCAGCCATTTGATTTCCAGATTTACACCCGCGGCGAACGCTGCTGATTTCAGGGCCTCGGTCACTGACATATAGGTATCGGAATTTGCTATATACTTGGCAACCAACCCAACCGTCACCGACCGAGTTTTGGGCTTGATAATACGCCGGTGCAGGTCCTCCCAAATCTTCATATCGGGCTCGGACAATTCGCCGGTGAATTTGTTGAGGGGCTTTAGAATGCCGTTTTTAATAGCGTTCAGTGGCACATCGTAGACTGATGACGCGTTCGGGAATAGGATAACGCTGTCTTCGCTGACCCCTGTAAACGTCGCAATTTTGTTGGCAATCGAATTTGGGCCGGTTTCCTCCATTCGTGCCACCACCATATCCGGCGTAATGCCATAGGTGCGCAAATCGTGGATTGAGTTTTGTGCCGGTTTAGTTTTGAACTCGCGACTGGTAGTTAAAAACGGAATGTAAACGACGTGCACATACAGACAGTTCTCCCGACCAATTCGCTCGGGAAATTCACGGATCGACTCGACAAAATGCACTCCCTCGAGATCGCCCACCGTTCCGCCAATTTCAACAATATGAAAATCGCTGCCAAACTCGGCAGCGGCAGCTATGATCTTATCCTGGATCATGCCGGTGATATGCGGAATGAGCTGGACATCATTACCGCCAAATTTACCAGCCCGTTCAGCCATGATCGTCTGTTGCATGATCTTGCCCGAAGTGTAAATACAACTATTGGTCGTTTCAATATCCAGGAAACGTTCGTAGTGGCCGAGGTCCAGGTCAGTCTCAGCACCGTCGCGCGTCACAAAACACTCGCCGTGCTTGGCAGGGTTCAGCAAACCAGCGTCCACACTATAGTACGGATCAAATTTTTGGATCGAAACATTGAATCCTTTACCTTTTAAAATAGCGCCGATGCTGGCGGCTGTGATGCCTTTCCCGACGCCTGACAGGACTCCTCCGGTCACGAAAATATATTTGGTATTTATTTTACCCATGATATCTCCTCCTCATGTAAAACAATTGTAGCACACGTAGTACAATATGGCTATCGCCATAGTGTACGTCCTTGCTCGGTCATACGAACTTGTTCGTATGGACTCTCGCTTCGTAGTACAATAGTGCCATGATTTCCAGTGTTCGGCTACAAAATTTTCGCAAACACCAAGATTTGACCGTTACCTTTCAGCGCGGCACCACCATCATCACTGGTCCAAATGGTAGCGGTAAAACTTCCGTCATTGAGGCCATTCATATTGCCCTCCAGGGCAAGAGCTGGCGTTCGGATTTCGACGAAATAACCCGGAATAGCGGAGACGACGACTGGTGGCGGCTCGACATCGAATTGGCGGACGGCGAAAAACGTACTGTTAAATTCCTGGACCATAAAAAGTCATTCATTATCAATGATCAAACGTACACTAGGTTACCAACACGCCTCAAACAACCGGCAATCCTGTTTGAACCAGGTGATTTGCAGCTGCTCTATGGTTCGCCCAGTCGACGACGAACGTTTTTTGACCGGTTCATTACGCAGGTCGAACCAACCCATGCTACCAATCTGCGGCGATTTGAACGAGTGCTATCGCAGCGTAATAATCTGTTAAAAAACGGCGCAGCACGCGATAGCTTGTTTGTGTGGGATATTCAATTTGCTGACCTAGCGGAAAAGGTTATTGCAGCGCGTCAGAATTGGATCAAGCAAATTGCGGCGCGAGTGACTGATCATTACCAATCGATCGCCAAGCAGCCGGACCAGATCACCCTCAGCTATAGCCCCAGTCACAAAACTCGTCAAGCAATCCTGGCCCAGCTCGACGAAGAATACGCTATGCGGCTACCTTTCACTAGATCCGGCCCTCAAACCCACGACATCGGCATCAAAATCAACCAACACGATGCCAAAACCACCGCATCACGTGGCGAAAACCGAACCATTATTTTTGCCATCCTGTACAGTATGGCCGAACTCGCCAACCAAGAGCTTGGCAAAGGTATCTACCTGTTATTTGATGATATTGATAGCGAGCTCGATAGCACCCATCAAAAGAATTTATACCTGAATAAAGTTTTTAACGACAATTATTTGTTCGCGACTACCATCGTCACCAAGCACCCAGCAACTAATCGTTTGCGCTTTGATTGACCGCGTCCAAAATATCACGCGGGATTTCTGTATGATCGCTATAGCGAAATACTATCTCTGGCGTGGCTGCTATCTGCCATGTGCCATCGACCCGGTGCAAAATTACGCCATAGGTGTCCGATCCAGCTTCTCTGGTTGGTTGATTATACAGTGTTGTACCATACCAATCACCATTATGATAGAACCGGCCATCCTCGATCACGTAATTCGCAATGATGTTGTTGTATTTGTCGGCAATAACACTATTAATGGCAGGTATTTGATCAGAAAAGTGCTCGTCCAGGTAATCGGTTGAGTAATAGGGCTTGATATCAACCGTGTCAGTGTCGCCCTTGACTTCTATTTTGATAGCACCATCAGAGACCTTGTCACCCGTTGGAATCACCTGATAGGTGCCGACCTTTAGGCGCAAGACGCCGGTTGATTTCAGCTCGCCCGAGTTACCAGCCGCGTCAGTATCAGCAGACTCGCCACTGTTATACGCCTGGTACTGATCTGCACTATAAACAACAATTGAGGTAGTTTCTGGTGACAGCGTAAATTTGACCGTTCGGTATGACAGCCAATCCAGCAATAACAATCCCGCCGCAATCAGTAAACCAGCGGCTACCAATCCCGCAACAACTTTTTTTATAAAAGTTTTATTCAGCTGTAAACTAGCAAAGTTAGCCATTATTCATACTCCTTGAACGGATTAGTATAGTCCTTGAATTCAATAGCGTAATCCGCCGGATCAAAATCTAGTCGATAAATGCTGTCAATGGCTGCATTGCGATAACCCTGGCTGGCATCAATATCCAGTACCATTTTGTTGCCGGTAAAGTGGTAGCTCATGCTGTAACCTGGGGCATCATAAGGCAACGAACGTGTTATAGTTGCAGCGTCCTCTGTCAGTGGATTGGTGACTTCTGCCGTTAAATCGATAGTGTAACCGTCTGGGCTGGTCCTCTCTACGTTGCCATCCTGGTTCGGAAATGCCGTCAGATACACTTTGTCATCGATTAATCCCGACAAACTCGTGATACGCAGTAAATCATTGTCAATGATACTGTAGGCCTCTTGACGATCGAGGTCCGCCAGATACACGCCGCCCATGTCCAGACTATAGACAAATGAGGCGTTGTCTTTCCAGAACAGTGAATCGATACCTTCGCCGTCAGACGGCGTACTGAATTCTAGCTGGCCAGAATTCACCCCATAGACCTCGATTGAACGCTCACCAATAACGGCGACTTTTGTATTGTCGGGTGATAACGATAGCGTCGTGATATCACTGCGAATGCCAATGTCAATCGTCTTTTTGACCGAAAATCCATCGGTGTTATATAGTGTAACGGCCGTGGGTTTCGTTCCCCGGTGCGGCTCGCCGTCGTCCAGCGGCACGAAATCATTGCCCGACAGCACCGCCGTCAGCTCATTGTTCATAGTCAAGATCGGCCAATCGCCGTACTTGGCATACTTGATATCATCTGGCATGGTAATGGTTTTGATGCCATCGACAGACACCTCGATAACCTTTCGATTGTCGTGACCAATAATGTAGATATTCTGGTTGTTGTAAAAGGTGTTGGCCGCCAGCGCAGGTTCACCAGTCTCACCGATCGTCGTTACCTCTCCTGTCGTACTATCATAGATACTGGCTAGGCTATTCGTTACCGAATCGTCATACGAAACCTGTCGCAGCATCAGTAATCGATCGTCATCAACTGGCAGAGCTCCTATCACCTCAGACCACGACCGATCGCCATTGACCATTTGCCCGGTTGATTCTGGATCGTAGGTAAAATAACTATCGCCGATCGGCAGGATGGACTGGCCGGTGCTCGTCGCTACTGGCGACACGCTGAAGGTATGCGATCGCGGCGTGACCGTAACTGATGACAGCCAACCGCTGACCGACACATTAGCCACGTAACTCGTCTGATCATCCAACGAAACTTGCACGACATATTTGCCACTCGTCACCGCGACACTGTCGCCCTGTAGCTCGGTCATGCTGCCACACACTGGATTGCAGTTACAATACGAAATACTCTTGACTTTTACCCCATCGGGAGCTTTGACTACGATGCGGCCGTGACTAACCCAATACCACACCCCCCAGCCCACACTCGCGATCACTGCTAGCAGGGCGACAATCAACGCAACTTTCTTTATCAGTGCCAAGTTACCATCTATCATGATTTATCCTTCATTGATTCATAAATCTCTTTTAATTTGGGCCGTAGTTCCGGCAAAAATCGACCTTTGGCTGGACAGATCTTGGGACTACACGACGCGCAAGCGCTCGGACGGCTAGAGCCATTCGACAAATCAACATGAACGTGATATCCGTTGGCGTTCACCACACCGATGCCAATCGTGTCGCCTTTTTTCACCGCCTGTCCCCTGCTGACTTTCATTTTGTCAACATGCAGTGCCGCATAATTCAACCCATCCGAACCGTGAATGATAACTGTTCGCCCATAACCCGCCAAACCTTGTTTTGCCGTCGTCACTTTGCCGTCGTGCATTGCTATGACCGGGACTGTTTTCGCTAATTTGGTGCCATTTTTCATGTTAATCATAATGTCGAGTGCGTAATAATAGGTACAGGTGTTCTCGTGATACGTATGTGTCCAGGCCGAACCGGACGTGGTAATGTCACCATATTTTATGGCTAGCGGAAACGCAATATCGCCAATGGACGCGACATCGCCACTACTATCACCATCGCTGCCACAATTAGCCAGGCCACCGCCACCACCCGGCGCGTTGTCTTTGAAATCGTTAAAGGCCTTGGCGGCGGCCTCTCGACGATTCGGATAGGCGTCATGAATGCCAGGAATTTCATAATGGCGAGCCACAATATCAGCTGCGTCCATGGCTCCATCGGGGGTTAAATCACTAATATTCTTTAACCCTTTGTCGACAGTTTTCGATGATTTGGGATCGCCGTTCATAACCGCGCCTTTGTAGCCATGCTCCAGCTCATACACAATAAACTCCAGCTGGGTCCTGAAATCTTTCCAGGTGATTTCTGCGCCACCTTTATTATTTTTCTTGCGCTCGGCTTCTTTTTCCTTGGCGAACGTGTCTAGTGCCGTCTTTCTGCCATCCAGCCACTGCGCTATACCGCTCGCCCCAATACTGTTCACCGAGTCCGGTTTTAGATCGTAGCTGCCGCCAGCTGTTTCGATCATCAGGTTACCGACGATGCCCGCCGCCTGGGCCGCATTCAGGGGTTTACCGTCGTTCGATTCTACACTGGTCGTGACAAAGAACGAAAAAGCTTGTTCGGCCAGCGTTTCGCCAGACAGGCTTGAATCGCCAGACGGGCCTGCCGCACAAATACAGGGGTTAACATTGTAATATTTGCTGCCTGAATCGAGCACTTGTTTCTGATCGCCACCACACTCCCCACTACTGCCGCCCGAGCCAAAGGTGGCTTTGACGGGTCTATGATCAGAACCACAGGTGTCTTTCGATGTGCAATCGAGCGTTTCGTAACTGCTGGGCGCACCGATATTTTTATAATAAATGAAATCAATCGAGTGTTTCCAATCCGACGAGTCACCGATGGTAGCCTTGTTTCTAATGGCTTGTTGAGCAGTTTCGATGGAATTTTTATATCCAGCACTTATCAAATATTCGTAGATATTATTGCTACTGCCGTTCCGATCAATCATCGCCGAGTTAAAGTCGCCAATCACGAACATCGGTCCGCTGTAATTCGCCGCAAAGCTCTTGCTGAGCGCGGTTTTGACTATATTGAGACGGACATTGTTACATTTCGTACCTTTTGAAACAGGTGGGTGAAAGTTAACGACCAGGAATTCCTGTCCATTCGAGTTGATAGTAAATTTCGCATAATGAGCAGCCGGATCACCTCCTTCGCATCCCTCGCGGCTAACGATACCCTTTTGGTAGTCATTTTTTACCAGGGTAACAACACTGCTATCGTACAATATTATTAACTGTTGATCGCCGGGTCCGATAGCCTTCCAGCTCCCGCCCAGGGCATCGAGGATCTGGTTTTTGCCACCCGGTGCATCTCGGTATTCCTGTAATCCCACGATATTCATACCCATGCTCTTGATATTTTTTACGATGTAATCGACATGTTTACTACTAAAGCCTTTGCTGTTATCACCAGGATAAAACTTGCCAGGACCATCATCGTGATGATACCAGCCCAGAACGTTATATGACCCAATCGTCAGATTGATGCCGCTGTCCTCGTCGGCTGTCTTGCCATTAGACAATTTATTCTTTATTTTGTCGATCGTCGACTGTGAAATACCCAAACCACCACCCGTATCGGCCGGCTGAGCCATGAGGTATTTCAACACCGTAGCGCGTGACGGCATGCCGTCGGCACCAGTCATACTTTTGTTCACTTGTTGCAATGCGGCCTCTAGCCACGAGGCATCGACCTTTTTACCGCTCGGCAGATCATTGTTGCTTTTCATATAGTCGGCTTTGATAGTGTTATAATCAGCGCCCACAATATACAGCACCATGGCCGCTATCCAACCAGTCCGGTCCTTGCCATAGGTACAATGGAACAATATTGGGCCATCGCTGTCGGCGATGGTTTCTAGCGCTTTGCCCAGATTAGTGCGGCTGGTTTTACCGGACGGTACACCGTTTTTCTCGTTAACTTTTTCCTTGCCGGCAAAAGTATTGGCATAGCCACTGACCGAACCGACACCTTTAACCGGCGTCGAAACTTTTCTGACATTACTGAGATTGGGATCTGGACAATCTTTCCATTCCTGGGGATTATCTGTACCATGATCACGTAAATCGATAATCGCCCCACCCTCTAGCGCGCCAGCCAATTTTGTCTGATCGGCGGCGGGCAGCTGTTTGTTCGTCTTTTTATTGCCGTCTCTCTGGCACAGCTGAGACGAACGATATAGTAAACCTGCCTTGACATAGCCGCTACTCGACATATCGCGAAAATTAAAAATGCTCGACAGCGCCGTGATCGGCGTTGGTGCAGCACTAGATTGCGCCGCAAACAGGATGTTAGCCGCAAACGACAGCAGCAATACTACTACCATGTTCCACAGGCCGAATCGTTGCGCCGCACGTTTCATGCGTCTATTTTACCATAACAATTATGCAACGTCGCCGAAAACCACTTGCATTTTATAGCAAAGTATGCTACTATAAACCGTATGAGTCACGAAAACCAAAATAGCACTAAAAATCCAGAGATAGTCAAACAATTACCCGGGGGAGCTAAAGAGGTGGCCGATGAAGCCCTGGACATGACAACTGGCGACTCGACAGATCGCACCGTACAGCTACAGAACGAGGTTGAGGCGTTTCTCGCCGACTCTGACTTCTCGTACGAAAAGTATGGTTTTCAAAGTCCAACTGAGATTATCGAACGGAACGGCAACAATCCCCGCCAGGCTCGAGCCTTTATTCAGTCTCGACGTGCTAATCCGGAAACTCCCGCTGCTGTTAAATTGGCTGACGAGCGGTATCTGCGTGCAGCAAATAACAAGGCGCGAAACAGTGCTGCGAGCAACGAATACTTACAAACTCTGCTGAATGCTGCGTCCGAAACTGTACAGGAGGCGTCACTAAACCCTGTTGTCGAACCCGACAACAATAGCAGTATCCCATTAGAGACCCCCGACGAACCCCAGTCGGAAATCACAGCAACGCCCGACGTCGATACCGACGACGACTCGTCGACCGTTCCAGCTGTCAGACTGAGGCCCGTCACTAACGCTAGCACTGGCTCTCAACAACCGAACCAACCGGCAACTACTAACACTTCCCCATCGGGCAACACGCAGCCAAATTCATCGACCCCAGATGCACCGGCACCAGCAGTGCGCCTCCGACCAGTTGATCAACCAAATACCCCGGAACGGTCAGGGATGAAAATCGATGTAAACAAAGTGGCGAAGTTAAAAGCTGAATTGCTCAATGTGGAAAGAGAGCTAAAAAGGCTCAATAACGAAATTTCTCTGGCGGAAAACGACTCCGATGTAAGCCCTAATGATGTATTGACGGCAGAACGCAAGTCTAGAGTTGAGGCACTAAATGCCCGACGAGACAAATTGCGCTACCAGATCGGAGAAGCTGAATTAACCCCAGAAACAGCTCAGCAAACTGATGAGTTGGCTAAAAACTTATTCGACGACGCTCTAACAAAGGAGGCTTCCGCCCGACAAGAGCAAATAGCGGCGCTCCTGACCGTCCAACCATCCGCCCGACAAGAGCGCCGACAGCAGCGACGAGAAAATCTGGATCAGCTTAGAAGTGACCGTGAATCTCTAGCTGAATACATGAAGTCTCATGAACTACCTGACGAATATAAGAAACTACCAGGTCTGTTATCAAACTATGCCCGTCAAGTTGGTGCCGAAAAGTTATCTCGACTATCTCATATGTCGTTTCTATTGGAGCGCAAGTGGCGCAATCATCCAATTCACTCCGATCTGGACGAAGAAGAGCGGCGCAAAGCCCTCGACGAGATACTTTTTGCCGAAGACGGCATGTTGCTAAAGCTATTTACAGCTAACAGCATTGACTACGATAAATTAACACCCGGCACTCTACACGATATCCTGTTCGCAGCGAATACAAAAAATGTCCTGCGAGCCTCTCGATCAGCCAGCATGGGACGAGTAGTATGCGAAGCGTCCAATATGGTTAGCATCGGGTTCGATCTGACCGCTACTGGCCTTGCGGCTGGCTCAAACTTTATCGTGCCATTTGCCGATGGTCTTTACTACGGTCATCGAGGTCGTAGCCAACGCAGTGCTATTGCCCATTTAGACAGAGCCGCTGCCAAGAAATATCGCTCTCTGGAAACGCAACAAGAAGCCGAGGAGGAAGTAGCCCTCCCCTAAGCACTCATTAGCTCGACATTTACCTAGACATTAACAGGGTTCGGTGGTGCTGGTGGCCTGGTCATGGCTGCATTGACGGTATCTGCATCCGCTCCAGTGCTTGCGAATAACGTGTTTATGTCTGCATCGCTTATATTATTAGCCCTCAATATCTCCCGATATTCAGCACCCACAGCAGCGACGTAACGTGCGGCGCCAGGTTGTTTAAATTGTTCACGAATTGCACTGGTCAAGTTATTAAGGCTATTTGTCGCGTCGGTGTCACCGCCAGCTGCGAGGGCTTGAACCTCAGACAATCCAGAGACCGCATCTCCCCAAAATGCCGCCTTGGCATATCGATCCATAGTCCCAGCCTCGAGCGGATTTTTAGTAATAGTGATTAACTGCTGGCCAAAACTATCAGATGTAGTGCCCGAGCCAAGATCGGCGTTGAGGGCTCCCTGGACCAAAAAGTCTTTGTTGCCAGATTGAATAACCATGCTCGCTGCAGCTTTCTGCAAAGCTGGGTCGTCAAAAATCTTTCCTGTTGCTAGCGCATTACGAATAGCTGCAACTTCTGGAGTACTGCCACCGGCTGCTTGTTGGAAAACGACTAAGCGTTCATTGTCGGTCATAGTAGCCCAACTTAGCTCACGTTCTACCCCGTTCATAGAAACCGTTACTTTGTAATCTTTGTCTGTAACCAAGTTCTTTGCCATGTCATTGCGAAAGTCAACTGCCTGATCGAAAGTTCCTTTCTTGCTGTCGCCCAATGTAGACGCGTCACCCAGCAAAGAGGCGAAATCGCTACGTTCCTCACTACTGGCTTTATTGCCAATGGCAGAGGCTTGGTTCAATGCTCGCTGCATTCTACTGGCTTGTTCTGCCTGTGATACACTACTATTAGCTCCTGCGTAGCGCTGGCGAAAAGCAGTATCTTCTGACAGTCGACGAGCCAGTTCGCCCTGCTCGACTTTCTTTGTCTCAGCCTCCCGGTTGGCCTTGCTAAAGCGCATGTTTGACGCCAAAAAAGCTGCATTGCGCACGGCAGATCGCCGTCCATACACCCTGCGGGCCGTACCGGCCTCCGTACGCGCTGAGCGAAGCTTCGCTTCGTCCCTGTCATCATCCCATCCTCTAACGGTACCTGCACTAAATGCAGCTTGTTTAGCAGACAGGTCACTCTCTGCTTGCTGATCCTCAGCAGATAATGTTTCACCTCTAGCAATTCTAGTCTGCAATCCATTTAGTCTGGCCTGTTCGGCATTAGTCCAAGAACTTGCCTTTTCTGTCTCTAGTTCAGCTAGTTGCTTCTCCTTTTCTTGCATGTCACTATGCGCTGCTGCAGCGTTACCGGCTACGCGATTTTTGTAACCAGTTGCCGCTCTGTCTCGTAGGTAGGCATTGGACTTCTTATTCAGATTCTTTAACGCATTGCCGCCGAGTACGCCGACGCCTTTTTCTGTCATGCCCACCATCTTGCCCATCAGGCCACTAGTTGATTTGAATAGTGGCAGAATAATTGCTAATGGGGCTATCGTACACAGCGCCGATAGCAGCCAACCAATGCCCTGGGTCTGCGCCACAATATTGCTCACCAAACGACAGGCCGCCCAGGCCGCCATAAATGCCGGATAGACAATGAGTAACTGAATAAAGGTATCACGCCACTTTTTAAACCACTTTTCAGTATTGGGCAGCATCATCGCCACGATCGCCAGTGGCGAGACGATGACCAACATGGTCAGTACTACCGACCGGAGCGCGATGGAAAACAGTATTGTGACCAGACCAATCAGCACCGCCGACCACGCCAAGAGCGCGATCAACAACATAGCACCAAGCTGCGTCAAACCATCGAACAGCCTCGCAAACATTCCGGCCCCGCTCATATCAATCCCTGTCATCTGGTTCAGAATCAGGTTATTAAGGCCAACACCGGCAATATTAGACAGATCCGCCAACGCCGCACACAGATAGAACGATAGGTTAACACCAACAGCCGCTACGACTAGGCGCGGAAAGATCTTTTTAATACCGTAGTTACTAATGCCGGTCGAGGTCGCCGTTGAATAGATAATGATCATAAACACAATCGCAAAGGCGATATTGGCAATACCCAGCATCGAGTTCCAAACGGCTTTGATCGTTACCGCACCATTACCATCGGCTAACATCGACCATTGCAGACCACTAGTGATGAGCGTTATGATGCCATCAATGGCCGCTGTCATCCAGGTGAGCCCTGGACAGACCAACCAGCCAAAGCCCTGCGTGTCGGCTGTGTAGCAGGTATTTTGATCCGCCGTATCATCAGGACTAGGGTTTGTCGTATCATCATTTCCAACATCCAGCCCTTGGCCATCTTTGCAGGCAGTCTGCAATTCGCTCGCTGAATTATCGCTGGTTTTCTCGGCATAGGTCGTCGGACAATATTCGGCATTGCTCTGGTTCTGGGCACCCTTGACGCAGGCGTCGCGCAGCTCGGTGCCCTTTTTGTTTTCAGGCTTGTACTTGGCATTACACAGTGCCGTGATCGTTTCTTCCATGGTTTTCGACCCGACCGCGTTAAAGAACGCTTGGGCGGCAGCACTTGGTTTGCCGCCATTATCCTTTAGCTTTTGCAGGCCCACTGCCCCCGATTGCCCGGTTTTGGCATACCAAGTTTCTGTGTAATGCATGTTTCGGCTGGCGTCATAGGTCCAGATGGTGATCGGTTCGGTATACGACGATGACTGCGTGGCGCTGAGTACCGAGCCCTGAGCGGCATTAGCGGATGTCTGACCATACAAATCATAGGCATACCAGAGCGCCTCATCGTTCAGTGTGCCTTTCTTGGCTGCGGCATAATTATTAATGGCCTCTTTGCCTTTGTAGGACAACGTTATATTGTTTTTAGCGGCCGCTGGAAAATCGTTGATGTTTTTGCTGATCTGATCAAAGGCTCCAGCCGGAAAAGAATCATTCCCTGAATAGTACCAGGTAGCATTGCTAGGTAGACAGCCATAATTGCCGTCCTTGTACTGCGACTGCATGAAGCCCATTTTACAGAGGATGCCGCCGCCATTATCAGTAGTTAATTTGCTAAAAGCCCCTTTGATAGTAGTGGCATTACAGCCTGGTATATTATTTTCATAATAACCATTACCATCGCCTGTAAAAGTATATCTGGTTTCATAGAGAGCCACTCCGCCGCTGTTATTAATCGTCAGACCGGCGCTACCGTCCCCATTTAACAAAGCACGCGTCCGTTCGGTGCCAGTGCTAGTGCTCCATTTGAAATCAATAATGTCCTTGCCGTTGACAGCTTCGTAACTACCCCAAGAGTCAAGGCAAGCGTGCAGAAACCTGGCCGACAGCGTGGCCTCGATCTGGCCATTCTGCAAAATATTAGATTGCCCCGCGGCATAGGCAGTACGCGTCAAGATTAGAGGTGATAGCGTCGTCAGCACCAGACTGAAAACCGCCGTCAGTACGACAATACGCTTCCCCCACCTACGAGATTTCATGATATTATCATAACCGATATAGAGATCTGGCGCAAGCTTCACGCACTAACTATTATTCTGGGCGGCTCGTGGATTCGTCGTGATCAGGTCGGTTTCGGTTGGCGAAGCGATAATTTGAATATGGACATGGCTCTGCCCGGCAAAGAATAATCCCTGTCCAACCGGGAAACTGGCGAGGCGTTTTAGCTCTTCGTCGGTCAGTTTAAACACCTGACCTAGTACGTCGACCGCTGATGGTGACTGTTTTAATAGAATCTGCATCGAGGCGTTGGCCACAATCGCCCGGCCCATTTCCGAACCCATAAAGTCCTCGACGTCCTGCGTGATCGTGGTCAGCCCCAGATAATATTTACGAGCTCGCTTGGCCAGCGAGAACATAAAGTTCGCCGAATCTGGATATTTCATCAGCTGCCAGGCCTCGTCGACGATCAGCATGCGCTTGCGCTGGTCAGTGCGAACCTTGTTCCAGATGTGGCTGAGCGTAATGTACATCGCGATCGGCCGCAGCTCGTCCTCTAGATCGCGAATATTAAATACAACCATGCGATTATCAATCGCAACGTTAGACTGCTGACTGAAAATACCGGCAAACGTTCCCGTGGTATATTGGCGCAACCGCTGTGCCAGTTCTGGACCATTGCCGCCCATATGAGCCAAGGTGTCGTACAGATCAGCCATCACTGGCGGTGGTGAGTTATGAGTCAAAGGATCCGACGTGATGCCAACCCGAGCATAGGTGTCAATCAGCGCCTGGTCGAGGTCGGCCTCCTCTGACGGAGATAGCACATTCACAATATCGCCACTGGCTGCTACCTGACCCGAACCGAGCATTAATCGCAGTAGCCCATGGAGCGTCACTAGGTTGGCGCGCAGCGAATCGCCAGTTTCACCATCATCGCTATCAGTCACTTGCGGCAAGTCAAATGGATTAACCCGCGTATCACTGTTTAAACTGAGGTGAATATAGGAGCCACCGACTGCTTCACAGAGTTTTTGATACTCGTTTTCCGGGTCGATAATAATAATATCAGCCCCCATCATCATGGTACGCAGCGCTTCGAGCTTGACCGTAAATGATTTACCGGCGCCAGATTTGGCAAACACCACCATATTGGCATTTTCCAAACTATACCGATCAAAGATCACCAGGCCATTATTATGCATGTTTACCCCATACAAAATGCCGTTATCCTGGGTCAGATCAGCACTGGTAAACGGAAAACTGGTCGAGATCGCACCCGTATTCATGTTGCGGCGAATCTTTAGATCATCGATAAACTGCGGCATGGTTGAATTGAGGCCCTGCTCCTGCTGCGCGCTGGCGACCTTGGTCAAGACCATCTGCTGACCAAAAATCGTTTCGACCTTGTGCGTCACAAATTCCAGCTCGTCCTGCGAACCGGCATAAATCGTAAAATACAGCCCGAAACGATAGAATTTTTCGGCACCCATTTGCAGCTGATCACGCAGTTCCTCAGCATCCTGATAGGCCGCCTCGAGACCCGGATCACGGACCTTGCCATGTTCCGAATTGAGCTGCATATTAGCTTGCAGTTGAGTAACTTTTTTGCGCAGGTTGTTCATCACAATTTGCGTGTCAACTGGATAAATAAACATCGAAATGTCGAGGACTTCATCGAGGTTAATCATCTGTGACAACCAGCCCGTATAGAGCGCCCGTGGATAGCCATAGACATAAAACGTCTTACACCAACGAGTTCCCAGCATAAAGTGGCCTGTTTTGAATTCAATACTGGCCGGCGCAATCAGATCACGCAGGGTGGTAATGCCCTTTTGAAATTCAGCCGCAACCTCAGCCTCTTCGCGCGCGCGCTGCTGAGCCGCCAGATCCTGATCAGATGGTTTTCGCGCCATCAGGCTCGTCCCCCGATATCGGCACGCGGCGCATCGCCCTGACCCTTCATCACCACTGGTGTAGTATAATTACGAAAATCCCCAATCGGTTCACGTACTGCGGTATCTGGGTTGTAGACGTTATAGTACAGCTCACTCAGTTCCTTGGTCCGCAGACGCACCGCATGAACGCCAATCTCGCTCAGGCCATCAATCACCGCCGAACAGCGCTTGGTCATTTCATCCTTGGCCCGGTTGTATTGATCAGCCGGCACCTTGATCCGCATATGGCGGTTTTGCGGCATGAATAGATTGGCTAGCAATCCCTTCGTCGTGCTACTGTTGTCCTTGCCCTTTTCAATCGTTTCATCACCCACTGCATAAGGAATCACCACGAAAAAGCTCTTGTCCATAATATTGGCTTCTTGGCTGAGGGCATCGATAAAGTTAATATAATCGTCCATCAGCACGCCCAGCAGCATATTGTCCTGGTTCACCCGCAGCTGATCCAATTTTTCGAGGTACGGTCCGATGTCGACGCGCTGCGATCGGATATAGATCTGGATCGGAAAAGTCAGCGAGTTCAGAAAATTCTGATAGGCATATTCGACGCTTTCGCGTTCGCGACTACTCATCAGGTCAAAGTTCACCGACTGCGCCGCCACTACTGAACGATAGCTACCATCACCCATGATCACCATGTTGTCACGCAGCTCCTCGAACATTAGGGTATTCTGCGTTGAACTGGGATTTTTCGGTGTCACTGCCTGAGGCTGATTAGGACCTGGCGCAGGAGTACCACTGGTTGGCGGAAAAGGCACCTGAGCTGGCGCTGGGTTGTTTGGTCCGACTGTATTTGGATTCACTGACTATTTCCCACCTTTGACTGATAACATTAGTGTAACTTTACCTCTAACTCGCCCGCATCAGCGTTACCGCTGTGGTCAATCACGCTCTCCTGGTCAGCCGTTTGCTTCGGCGGCGGCGTGAATACGCTCGGGTCTGAGTCGATATCGCTAACGGTTTCCATTGTAGCAGATTCTGGCAGCTTTGTCGCGGACGATGTTTCTGGCGGCGGCGGGGTTGGTACGGGCGCTAGTTTGGCCACTGCAGACGGCGTTTTAATAGGGGTTGAGGCAGAATGTGAATTCGACTGCGGCGCTGCAGCCGGTGTTGGCGCGACAACTGTCTGGGTCGTTTGGGGTGCCGCAGTGATTGACGTTGGCTGAGGCACGGGCTGTTTTGTCGGTTGGCTAGCAGTGGGAGTCGCGATCGGCGGAGTTGCCGATCGATGCGTGGCCGGTACAGCTGGCGTCAGAGGCTGCACTGTCGGCTGACGATAAGCTAACTGTGCCTGTTGACTAGACTGGCGGAGAGCGGCGGCTAGAGCTTTTTCATCCACCTCTGGCACAGGTGCGGCAGCTGGCGCTGTTGCCGCTGGGGCACCATATTCGTGTACATAGCTCTGAGCCGATTGCGCAGTTAGTGGCTGCGACGCAGCTGATGGCGACGTTACAGATGACGAGGCAGCCATTTTTGTCATCATTTGCTCGCGGCGACGCTGCTCAGCCAGCGCCAGTTTGTCCTCGAAATCACGGCCCAGTGCCCCGGTACTATCGAACACATCAGGAGCATCGATAGCCGCCGTGGCAAAATCATCAGATAGATTTGTAGTGTTGGGCAATCCCATTACGCCACGGGTGGACCAGCCCTGCGTATCGGACACCTCGGCCAAAAACGATAGTCGCTGAGCTGCTTCGGCGCCGCCGATCTCCTTTATCTGAGGACCGTCATCAATTCGTGGATTCGTAATCTCGATCAATGCTTCCTGACCATCGGCATCCCAGATCCGACGATTGGGCGAGAAATAGAAATGAATCATCGCCGCTAGATAGGTTTCCATCGGTTGATCCTTGCGCAGCGGCAATGCAATCACCAGAAACAGGATGGCTACAGGCAGCGGCAATAAAGCCAATGGCAATATCAACGTGCCCAGGAAATACGTTAGCGCGCCCGCGGCCAGCGCCACCAACAGATATAGAAATTGACGAAATGAAAATGGGCCGAGCAGTTTGTCTTCGGCTTCGACGTCTTGGGGTACTTTGTGTTCTGCCATAAATAATGATGCGAACTGGCCCGGGTTTGCCCACCACTCGCTGGTTACAGTATAGCAAAACCGTTGCATAAAAGCCATAATCGCGTTATCATATAATTATGAGTTACTCGAACAGTAAAAACTGGAAATTAACAGTTGGCACAGCTACGCTAGCTACTACTGTCCTGTCATTGTTGCATAGTACCCCATCATCAGCCGCCAACACCAATTGCGGCGTCAATACGTTTTTCGACTGGGGCTGTAAATCAGGCGCCAGCGAACAAATCACTCCGGTACTAATCACCATGCTGAACTGGCTAGCCGTCGGCGTCACCTTGGCCGTGGTCGGCGGTATTATCTACGGCGCGATTATGTATACCAGCTCTGGCGGCAATCAGCAACAGGCCCAAAAAGCTATGGGGATTATCCGTAATGCCTTTATCGCCCTTGTCATGTATTTTGCTATGTGGGCGCTACTGAACTGGCTGATACCCGGAGGACTATTCAGATGATAGAGTTATTCGCCGCCTCGATCAAGGGCCAAGACGTCAACATTCCAGAGGTTTCTGGTCAAGTTCTGTTAAAGAACGGCCTGAACATGGTTTATTTCCTGATCGGTGCCGTCGCGGTCATCATGATCATTTATTCTGGCTACCAATATGTTACGGCCGACGGTGACTCGGGCAAGGCCGCCACCGCCATGAAAACTATACTCTACTCTGTTATCGGTTTAGTGGTTGCAGCCTCGGCCTATGCTATCACCAGTTTTGTCATGGGGAATATCTAATGAAAAAGTTTATCGCTAGCGCTATTTTGCTAATTGGACTGATCGGGACCCCACTGCTGGCCAGCGTCCCAGTCTACGCCGTCGACTGCGCCAAAGACCCGACCGCCGCTGGCTGTCCCTGTGCCGGGAATTCTGATTCTACTCTCTGCAAACAGCTCAGCGCCGAGAAAGGCGGCACTGGATTCAACAGTAATATCAAAAATATCACTAACATCCTGTTATTCGGGTTCGGGTTACTGGCAGTGCTAGTAATCATCATCGCTTCAATCCGCTTTACCTCATCGCACGGTGATCCGAGCGCTGTTGCCAAAGCCCGCATGATCATTACCTATTCCGTGATCGGTCTAGTCGTTGCCATGTCAGCCGCCGCTATCGTTAATTTTACGCTCGGTCAAATATAGGAGGAATGTATGAAAAAAGTCATCGTTAGCAGCCTGATCGCCCTGGCAGGACTGGGTCTGGTACTATTTGCCGCCCCTGCTTATGCCGCTAGTTGTGGCGACGGAACAGCGGCCGGTGAAGCCATGTGTGGCGCCAGCCAGGTCGGCGACTCTGGCACGAATTCTAACACTATTTACGGCACTGTTAAAACTATTATTGACGTCATGCTATTCATTGTTGGTATCATCGCCGTGATCATGATCATCTGGGGCGGCATTAGTTACGTCCTGTCCGCCGGCGCCACTGACAAAACCAAAAAAGCCCGCGACACGATTCTGTATTCAGTCGTCGGGCTAGTGGTGGCTATTTTGGCCTTTGCCTTGGTTCAATTCGTCTTTAGCAGTCTGGGGGGGGGCAATAGCGGTAGCGGCAGCCCAACAAGTTGTCCTAGTGGTAAAACCTGGAATGCTACGACCAAGAAGTGTGAATAAGAGGCTACGTCACTTACTACACAGAAGCGAAAGTAAAGTTGCCTCTGGTAGTTCCAACTTGGACTGAACCGTCTGACAATTTCGTAACCGACAGAATAGCGGCACGCTCATTGTCGTCGGGTGTAGCGGTATTGTCCGGCATATTAAAGGTGATGCCAGTATTAGTTAATTTTTTCCAGTTCAGGTTGCCAGCAGAATCCCAGTAAACATTTGGTTCAGCAACAAGGTTCTTGACGGCTTCTTGAACCGCTTGGCGTAGTTTTGTGTTTCCCGACTCGTTAGATTTTTCTGACGAGCCGTCTAGGCTTTTGGGCCATTAAATACCGATCCAGCGTCTTGGTCACAAGCTGCAGGAACAACCTTTGAGACAACCTTGCCCGTGTGATCCAGGGTGATGATAGCGGTAGCTTCATTAGTATTACCAACTTTGACGTTAGTACCAGTGGCTTGACCGTCTTTGATCAATTGAGCGATAGTATCACCCGTCAGATGTGGATCGTTAGGATTACCCTGGCCTAGGTTGAGAACTGTCTGATTACCAGCTTTATCAGTAGCAATAACTACCATATTACACATATTGCGATCACCAGTTTCAACGGTAACCCTGCTAGCCTCGGCTTGAGTACGAGCAGCATCGGCAGTAGCCTGAGCGTTAGTACCATTATTGATAACACTGGCTGCTACTGCACCAGTTATACCGACTGCAAGAGCCGAAGGAACGGCAATTAAGCCAGCAGTCCAAGCTCGACCACGTCGATTATCATTATTGCGCTGAGTTAGGTTAGTTTCAGTAGTAGCATTGCGCTGAGTCGCGCCGTCTTGGACGAGCTGAGTTTGGGCAGTCTCTGCATTCGCTAGCGTAGCTGTAGCGGCAACGTCATGTTGATTTGTACCAGTCGTGCTGGTCTTTGTGTGATTATAGCCAATTTCTGCCATTTTGTTAGTTCCTTTCGCTTATACCATCGTTTTATTACGATTATGGTTCAATACTATCACACTTTTGCTTTTATGTCAATATGTTTGATTAATAAACCTTGTCGAAGTGAATAGCCGCTAGCGTGTTGACACTGGTCGAAACCTTGGTATAATGAGTAATGTTAGTATAATTTGCGACAAGCGAAGGAGAAAATATGAAACAAATGTTACGAAAGATTTCCGGCATGGCGGTGCTAGTGCCCGCCGCGGTGCTTGGGTTGGTGGCTAGCCTAGGCGTGGCAGCATTGGTTGGTACGACACCAGTTCAGGCTGCTGGCTGTGAGCCCAGTGGTGGGCTGGGTGGTGCTATTAACGCAAGCTGTACGCTAGGTTCTGGTCAGCAATCGAAACTAGTCGGTTCAGGTGGTATGGTGACTGATATTATCAACATCATGCTATTTGTCATCGGTATCCTCTGTGTGATCATGATCATCTGGGGCGGTATTCGCTACACCATTTCGAACGGTGCGAGCGACAAAGTCAAGGACGCGAAAAATACTATTCTGTATGCTGTTGTTGGTTTGGTGATCGCTATTATCGCCTACGCATTAGTTAACTGGGTATTCGACACCGTCGGCGCATAAAACTAAAGAGGTAAATCCAGTATGACATCATCGATTTCTAACACTCTAAAGGCTATCGCTATCACCAGCGGTATAACTGCAGGCTCGCTGGTAGCACCACTGACGGCTTCGGCGCTGTCATTGATGGACGTTATCGATGGTAATTACCGCGGTGACGGCCAGCCCACCGAGCTGTTTGATGGCGGTGCGGCAATCGTGCCCCGAGTCATCAACCTGATGCTATTTATCGTCGGCGTGCTGGCGGTAATCATGCTGATCTGGGGCGGTATCCGTTACGTTATCTCTGGCGGTGACGCCACCAAGGTGAAAGACGCTAAAAATACTATTCTCTACGCTATTGTCGGTCTGATCGTTGCGATTCTAGGCTATGCCATCGTCAACTGGGTTATCAGTGTGGTCGGTGCTGGCTCTGGCAGTGGTCGCGGGTCGGTCTAGTCGGGCTATTGTCTGCATAATAAAATATCCCGCCTCTGAGAGCGGGATATTTTGGTTCTATTTAAATCCAGGGTTACTGGATCTGGATTTTCTTGGCTTCTTCTTTCTTGACCTTGTTAAAGGAAACGGTCAGGACGCCGTCTTTCAGGACCGCCTCTACCTCGTCTTCGCGGACCGCCACCGGCAGAACCAACGTGCGGCTGAATTCACCCCAGTAACATTCCTGAATGTGCCACTGCGTAGCGGCAGTATCGTCACCGCTGCTCAGGGTGCCACTAATAGTTAGCACGCCGTCGGCGATGCTAACGTCGAGGTCGCTCTTGTTGACGCCCGCAGTACGAGCCTTGACCACCAAACGATCCTGGGTCTCGTAGACATCAACAGCCAACTGGCCCGGTACAGCATCGTAATCTTCCTCGTCAGCAACAGTTGCCGTAGCTGTTGTCGTTGTCACAACAGAAGCAACTTCTGGCTCGTCATCGGTCAGAAAAGCTGCTGCTAGCTCGTCATCGAGCAATAAATCCTCTTGTTTGTCTCGCGCCATGTCTCCCTCCTTCTCGCGTTAACTGGTCGCTTATGAGATAATTATACTGTATATTTCAAAGACAGGCAAGTTTCTCGGGCAATACATAGGTAAAATTTACAATGATAGACAGGTTGATCAGCTGGTTTGCACCCCATATTTGCGAGGGTTGTGGCGCGACGGGATCGGGCCTGTGTGATCGTTGTAATAAAGACATCCTGGCACACCCGTGGCGGCGCTGCGTAAGTTGTTTGCAGGTTGTCAGCTCTGAATCATACCGCAGTCGTGGCGCTATGTGCATTGACTGTCGACGACAGCTACCCTTTCGCCGAGTATTTATTGTCGGTGAGCGGACCAAGGTTCTACAGCGGCTGATCGGTAATTTTAAATATTTTTCGCAGCGCGATTATAGGGCGGCGATTGCACGACTACTATCAGCAACATTACCAGATCAGCTGCCGAACGATCTAGAAATTGTTTTCGTGCCAACTGCTGCCAAACGTATCCGTGAACGCGGGTTCGACCATATGCAGCTAGTGGCGCGGCAACTGGCTAAACAGCGTGGCTTGACTGTAGCGCCGGTTGTTCGGCGGCTCGGTAACCAGGCGCAGCATAGCGCCAATCGCACCGAGCGGCGGCGACAGGCTGAATCTACCTTTGCCCTGCGCCATCGGCTGATACCGAAAAAAGTGCTGTTGATCGATGATATCTACACCACCGGCGCTACGACGCAGGCTATCGCCACCCTATTGCGCCGCGCCGGTACGGCAGAGGTGTGGCTGGCCGTTGTTGCTCGGCAGACCGAGAACTAGACAGCTACGCCTTTTTGCTATTAAAAAACGACCCTCATGGTCATTTTCTCGTTTTGGCGGAAGGAGAGGGATTCGAACCCTCGGTACGTTGCCGCACACTGGTTTTCAAGACCAGCTCCTTAAACCACTCGGACATCCTTCCGCTAACTATTGTACCATTTCTACGCAATCTGATACAATATTTCAGTACGGAGGAGTACCCAAGTGGCTGAAGGGGACGGTTTGCTAAATCGTTAGGTCGGCGAAAGTTGGCGCGGGAGTTCGAATCTCCCCTCCTCCGCCAGGAAATAAACATCGTATCCGAGACAAGGATGCGATATTTTTCTACCAAGTAAATTACACCTAGCTAATTCAGGGGGATTATCATGCATATACTCGTTACTGGTGGTGCTGGCTATATCGGCTCGCACACGATCGTGGAACTAATGACAGCTGGTCACAGCGTCGTCGTCGTTGACAATCTGTCAAACAGTAGCCAGGAGGTCATGGATCGCCTAAAAACGATTACTGGACAGGATGTCCCGCTCCATATCTTTGGCGTAGAGGACAAGGCCCAGCTCGACGCTCTGTTTACAGCCGAGAATTTTGATGCCGTCATTCATTTTGCTGGCTTAAAGGCCGTCGGTGAGTCAACCGAAAAACCGCTGCTCTACTATCGTAATAACATCGATTCAACCTTGACGCTGCTCGAGGTAATGAACGCTCACGGCGTCCGCAAACTAGTGTTTAGTTCGAGTGCTACTGTTTACGGCTCGGCACCGATTCCCTATGTTGAAACCTACCCTGCCGGCCAAGGTATCACCAGCCCCTACGGTCGAACCAAGTACTTTATCGAAGAAATTCTACGTGATGTGGCTACAGCAAATCCGGCCAACGAATTTGCAATTTTGCGCTATTTTAACCCCATCGGTGCTCATAGCAGCGGCCTGATCGGCGAGGATCCCGAGGGCATTCCAAACAATTTGATGCCATTTATCACCCAAGTCGCTACGGGCAAGCGTGATAAACTGAGCGTGTTTGGCAATAACTATGACACCCCGGATGGCACCTGTAAGCGTGATTATATTCACGTAGTTGATCTGGCACGTGGTCACGTGGCAGCTCTCGAGCATCTACAGCCCAGCGTCGGCATTTACAACCTCGGCTCGGGCACCTCGACCTCTGTACTGGAATTGATCAAAGCGTTTGAAATCGCCGCTGGTCAAGCCGTTCCCTATGAGTTTGCGCCGCGCCGGACTGGCGACTTGCCAGAATTCTATGCCGATGCAGAAAAAGCCGCTGCCGAACTAGACTGGCGCACCGAAAAAACTATCGACGAAGCCTGTGCTGATTCGTGGCGCTGGCAATCAGGCAACCCAAACGGCTACGGCGATTAGGTCGACTCTATTCGTACTCGATTTAATAATAGTGAACTAAGGACAACTGATACGGAGCTAAAAGCCATAGCGAGACCCGCTAGCTCTGGGCCCAGTGTCAGACCAATACCGGCAAAAACGCCGGCAGCAATGGGGATGCCCAAAATGTTGTAGATAAACGCCCAAAACAGATTCAGCCTGATACGATCAAAAGTCTTTTGACTGAGAAGCAGCGCCGTGACAACATCTCGAGGATTATTTCTGACCAAAACGATGCCGCCTGATTCAATGGCAATATCCGTGCCTGACCCCATAGCAATACCGAGATCGCTCGTAGCCAGAGCCGGTGCGTCGTTGACGCCGTCACCGACAAATGCTACTTTGCCGTGTTGTTGCAACGACTTGACATGATCGGCTTTGTCGACCGGCAGAACCTCAGCAATCACTTCATCAATACCCACCTGGTCAGCGATCGCCTGTGCCACTCGCTGATTATCGCCGGTAATCATGGCAGTGCGAAACCCCCGCCGCTCTAGTGCTGCAATCGCCGCAGCAGCCGTTTGCTTTGGCGCATCCTGGATAGCGATAAGACCGAGTACGCTGTCGCCTGCACCAATGATGACAACTGTCTTAGCTTGGCTCTGTAGACGCTCCATGGTGCGCTGCAGAGTGTCGTCAAATTTCGCCTCGCCCAATAATTTCAGATTACCAGCAAACGCTGGTTCGCCCGCCACCATCGCTGTAACACCTTTGCCCTCGATAGCCTGAAAATTTGTAGCATCGCCCGCCGTAATGCCGAGTGTTTTCGCTCTCTCTAAAATAGCGGCTGCTAGCGGATGTTCCGAGGCGTGTTCGAGCGTTGCCGCTAGTGTCAACACCGCTCTTTCATCACCGATTACGTCCGTCACCACAGGCTGTCCAACCGTAATCGTACCAGTTTTGTCAAAAACGACTGTCTGTATAGTATGAGCCGCCTCGAGCACTTCGCCACTCTTGATCAGAATACCCATCTTGGCACCCCGCCCCGTTCCCACCATCAGAGCAGTTGGCGTCGCTAGGCCCAGCGCACACGGACAAGCAATAATTAACACCGCCACTGCAAACAGCATAGCTGTCTCGACACTAGACCCCAGCAGCACGTACCAGACAACGAATGTCAGAATGGCGATAATTAACACAGTAGGTACAAAGATCCGAGAGATGGCGTCGACTGTTTTCTGGATCGGGGCACGGCTGGCCTGAGCCCGTCGGACTAATTCGACGATATGCGCTAGGAGTGTGTCGGCACCGACCTTGGTAGCTCGAAACATAAAAGTCCCAGAGGTGTTGATGGTTGATCCGATCACCGCATCGCCCGCCTTTTTCGCGACCAGCATACTCTCTCCCGTAACCATGGCTTCGTCGAGGCTCGACGATCCCTCGGTAATCACACCGTCAACCGGCACTTTTTGTCCTGGCTTGACACGCAAAATATCGCCAACTACTACCTCAGTCAGCGGCACACTAATTAGTTTACCATCACGCAGCACCTCGGCGTCTTTGGCCTGCAACTCCAGTAATTTTTGAGTGGCATTGCTAGCACGGCTTTTCATGGTCTCTTCGAGCACTTGACCTAGTAAAATAAAGGTGATGACAAAGGCTGCTACTTCAAAAAACACCGGTTGATGATGCAGCATGGCATAAACACTATAGAGGTAGGCTGCAGTGCTACCGACAGCAATCAGCGTATCCATGTTGGCACTATGATTACGAAACGCCGCCCACGCCGTGCGCATAAAGGGCCAACCCGCCACTGCCATAACTGCTGTCGTCAGTCCAAACATGGTCCAGACATGACCCGGCAAACTCCATCCAATCAGCGGATGCAACACCATCTCGACGAACATCGGCAGCGACAAGATGAGCGAGATGACGAAACGAGTACGAACGGTCATTATTTAATGATGACCTTTCCATGGAACATGTTCATGCCGCAGGCGTACGGATATTCGCCTGGTTGACTGGTGTCGATATCGATAGCATGCTGCTGGCCCATGGGTAGCTCTCGGCTAATGCCAAAGTCCGGAAATACCACCTGCGAAAAACAGCCTGACGGATCCTGACGATCAAAAACGATCTGAGCCGGCACACCCCGCTGCAACACGACAGTGTTTGGCGTGTAGCCACCACTAACCGTTACCCGCACCTGCTGTTTGTTGTCGGTTACCCTCGCCACTACTGCCTTGGCTTTCCGCCAGCCAAAGAACCACCAGACGACCAGTCCGATCAACAATGTTGCACCAATAGTAACCGCTATTTTGTCCATTTTCCTCCTTATTTTTTACGTTTTAATCGATAAACTTTTAAGATCTCGGCAGTGGCTTGCGCCTCTTGGCCGGATTTTAGCTGATGAACGACGTGAGTGCCGAGATGGTTTTCCAGTAACAAATCCTCGACGCCCGACAACGCCTCTTTGATAGCCGATACCTGCGTGATGATGTCAATGCAATACTTTTCGTCCGCAATCATGTTTTGTAAACCGCGGATCTGTCCCTCGGCGATCTTGAGACGGCGGATAGCTCTGGCTTTCAAGGCTGCTTTCATAATTTTATTATACCCCCTGGGGGTATTTTATGTCAAACAATTACTAGACTTTTCAAAAATAATTCTGTTATACTAAACATATGCAAGATGACAAAGGTGGGCAAAAGGCACCAGCGGCCACGCCAATTCGATGGACCGCCTCTGACTCGGTGGATCACGATCGCAGCCGCATGTGGTACCTCGCAGCAATTCTGATCGCCGCAGGCGCGATTGGACTAGCCATTTGGCTGGGCCAGTGGTCGCTCGCTATCCTAATCCTGGTCATCCTGGTCGCTGTCTTTGTCGTCGTACGCAGGCCATCCCGCGAAATCCAGTATGAATTATCAGGCGATGGTTTGTTGATCGATAACCAACACTATCCGCTAAATAGCTTTCGGGCCTTTGGCGTCCGCCGCGATGGTGCTCTGTGGCAATTGGTGCTCATCCCCGTTAAACGCTTTTCACTGTCGGTCACGATGTTTATCAACGAAGACCAGGGCGAACAGATCGTCGATTTTCTCGGTACTCTGTTGCCAATGGAGGAAGTCAAGGCAGATTTTGTCGACGACCTCAGCAAAAAACTAAAACTCTAATTGCTCTCGCCTACGCCATCTGATACAATACATAGCGAAGGAGAGGTGGCCGAGTGGTTGAAGGCGCACGACTCGAAATCGTGTAGGCGGTTTACGCCGTCTCGAGGGTTCAAATCCCTCCCTCTCCGCCAGACATTATTAGAGGAGGCCTACATGGAAGACTCAATTTTTACGAAAATTATCAGGGGTGAAATACCCTGTCACAAGGTGTATGAAGACGAACAGACTATCGCGTTCCTGACTATTCAGCCATTTGCACCAGCACACACGCTGGTCGTGCCAAAACGTCAGGTTAGCCAGTTATGGGATCTGGACGATAGCGAATATGACTATCTCATGAAAACAGTTAGAAAGGTCGCCCTCCATCTCCGACAGGTATCGGGCAAGGATCGGGTCGGTATGGCTGTAAAGGGCTTTGATGTACCACACATCCATGTTCATCTAGTGCCGATTTCTCGTGGTGACGGAGTAAGTCTCGATCAAAACGGTTTACCAATCGCCGACAACGATGAGCTAGCGGCAATCGCCAAACAGTACCACATGCTATGATCCGAATTATTGCCATCGGCAAAAAGCACGACCCCGAGCTGCTCGCCGCCATCCAGAGCTACCAGCAGCGCCTCAGAAAGCCGTTTGAGGTTAACTGGTCACTCTTGCCCTATTCCAGCAAAAGCGGCCTGGAGGCCCGTGACGACGAGTCAGGGCGCATTCTGGATCAGTTAGATCCGAGCAATTTCGTGATTTTACTCGACGAGCGTGGCCAGGGCCTATCAAGTTCGGACTTTTCTGCCCTGTTAACCACTCAATCAAATGTGACAATTATTATCGGTGGCGCTTATGGCGTTAATGACCGGCTGCGCCAGCGTGCCAGCCAGGTGCTATCACTGTCTGACATGATCTTTCCCCATCAGCTCGTCCGATTGATTCTGATTGAACAGATCTACCGGGCTCAAGCGATTGCAGATAATCATCCGTATCACCATATATAAGTTGTTATATTATGTAATACTTGACATAAATGCAAATCTGTGCTAGACTGATTGTTGTAATGTTTAAAAATCAAAATACAACCATGACACTACCCCAAAATCTATTGATGACGGCACTGAGTTACGGTATGCTGCTGTCATCGATGCACGGCGCCTACGCTGGCGGACACGGCTCCCTAGCGCCGTCTGATTTTCGAACACAGGTGATTCGCGAGATGCATACTCACAGTGACATCCAGATTCAGGCTAACCGAGTTATCCTGGATCCCCGTTCGTTACGCAGCATTCGCAGTGAAGATGACAAGCTAGCCGAAACCGACGGTCTGCGTGGCAACTGGGATGTTTACCGCAGTTAGATCGTTACGACATCGTCGTGAGCTCGTTCGCTAGGCGTCGTTCGAGCTCTTTTTTGGTAGCTAAGGTCTGGCGACTGTCCTCTACCAAGTGAGCTGGCGCTTTGTCGATGTAGCTCTGGTTTGATAAACGATTTTCCAGGGTTGCGATCTCGCGGCGCACGTCGACGAGACGTAATTCCAGTTGCGTCTGATGCTCGTACAGCAATTCTTCGCTAATATCCAGCCACACAGCATGATTGGGCGATGGGATGCGTAACCCCTTCCCTGCCGAAACCTGCTCAACTGTTTCTAAATTCGCTAATGCTCGGATTAGATCAGCGTTATCAGCGATGAGTCGATCATCTTCATACAGCAGACGATATTTTCCAGCCGGCAGCTGCGCCAGTGTGAAGCGGAGTTCATTCACTAGGCTCTGTATCTGATCGAACTGAGTCGCGGCCGCTCTATCGTAATCGAGCGCTTCTGGCCATGATTGGCCGATCAACAGCGACTGGTCGTTATGGAGCGTCGTCCAAATTGTCTCGGTGACGAACGGCGCAAACGGATGCGCCAGCCGCAGCACAATATCGAGTACATGGACCAAAAATGCCGGCTGCGTGTCCTGTTTGCTGGCTTCGATAAACCAGTCAGCAACATCATCCCAGACGGCATGATAAATCGTCTCGGCCGCCTCGGCAAAGCGATACTGTTGCAGGTGATCGTCTAGCTGCTGACGGGCAGCGTCCAGTCGAGCCAGCACCCAATGCTCGGCCAACGACTGCGGTACGGCAGCGTTCACCGCCGCCTGATCGTAAATAGTCTCGCCAGCTTTGTTTTCAATAAAGCGTGTTACGTTCCAGAGTTTGTTACAAAAATTACGCCCTGCCACCACCGTAGCCGGCGAAAAGGCCTGGCTCTGCCCTGCCGAACGGTTCATGACTACGCCGAGACGCAGCGCATCCGAACCGAACTCCGTCACCACCTCTAGCGGGTTAAGTACATTGCCTTTGCTCTTGCTCATTTTCTGGCCATGCTCGTCGAGGATCAGACCGTGCAAATAGACGTCACGGAACGGTACTTTGTCGGTAACATACAACCCTAGCATGATCATACGCGATACCCAGGGGCGCAGAATATCAAAACCCGTCTCCATCACCGAATTAGGATAAAAGCGTGCCAGACCACCGTCTGACAAGTAATCAGTCGTAATAAATGGCCACTGACCAGAGCTAAACCAGGTATCAAAGGTGTCTTCGTCGCGTTTATACGTTCGACCATCTACTTCGATTTCCGATTGATCCACTCGAGTGTCAAACACCCAGTCATCTGGATCATCGACGTTCTGAAACGCCGGAATGGGAATGCCCCACGGGATCTGGCGACTGAGGTTCCAGTCGCGCAGCTCATCGTAATAGCGCATCAGCTCATCACCCTTTTGCGACGGCGTAAAGGTGATCTGGCCATCCTGAATCGCCTGTTTAGCCCGCTGCGCCAGCGGTTGGACATCCATAAACCACTGGTCCATTAACATAGGCTCGATCACCGTGCCACATTTGTAACAAGTACCGACGCGATTACGATAGTGTTCGTCGACTTTGACCAGCAGGCCTTTTTCTTTCAAGGCTTCGACGACCGCTTGGCGAGCCTCGGCCACCGTCAGGCCAGCAAACTGACCAGCCTTTTTGTTCAGACGACCGTCTCTGTCAATGACCTGCACCGCTGGCAGATTGTGGCGCTGGGCGATCTCCCAGTCATTAAAATCATGGGCCGGTGTAATCTTTACCACCCCCGTACCAAATTCGGGATCGACGTGATCATCGGCTACCACTTGAATCGTGAAATCACCGTTTAGGCCCTCCACCGTAATCTCCTGCCCCACGTACTGCTGGTAACGTTCGTCATTCGGATTGACAGCCACTGCCGTATCGCCAAACTTCGTTTCCGGCCTAGTGGTCGCCAGCTCGAACGGACCATATTTCATATAGTATAGCGGCGTCGTGCGGTCCTTGTATTCCACCTCGATATCGGCAAAGGCAGTTTGATGAAACGTGCAGTAATTAGCCAGTCGCTTGCCCCGGTAAATCAGCTTGTCATCCCAGAGCTTTTTGAAGGTATCATAGACCGTACTGACCACTTTTTCGTCCAGTGTAAACACCAATGAGCTCCAATCACACGAGGCGCCGAGCGCTCGCAACTGCAATTCCATATTACCCCGCTGTTCGTGGACGAAATCCCAGGTCATCTGGTATAGTTCATCACGTGAAAAATCAAAACGTGACTTGCCCGCTGCCTCGAGATTACGCTCGAACACCACCCAGGTTTCAAATCCAGCGTGATCAGCCCCTGGAATCCAGATCGTATCGCGACCTTTCATACGGTGATAGCGAGTCAAAATATCCTGGAGCGGAATCATATAACCATGTCCAACATGCAAATTACCGTTAGCATTCGGCGGCGGCATGACAATCGAATACGGTTCGCCCTGCCCCGTTGGAGCGAACGCCCCGCTACTCTCCCAGAGTGCGTAGACCCCTGTCTCGTACTCGGCCGGTTCATATGCTTTTGATAATTTCATTTATTGCTCCGCTATATCCTGCTAATTGACTTTTCACGTGAAGTGTTTGCTAATGCACAAACAATTTCTGCTACTATTTTATCATATCGGTGGTAAAATATAAGATGTGATACAGCAAGTAACAAATCAACAGGAATGGGATGATTTTGTCGTCGCCCACAGCGGTCATCCGCTACAATTATGGGGCTGGGGTGAACTGAAATCAACGCACAACTGGCAGGCGCATCGCCTTGTCGCGGGCCAGGGAACCGACCTCTGTGGGGCTCAGATTTTGACTCGAGCCGTACCCGGGATAGGGAAGACGATCGCCTATGTACCGCGAGGACCGATTGGTGACCCGCCGCACCCGGCAGCCTTGCGAGAACTAGTCGACTATGCCAAGCGCTCGCTAGGGGCCATCGTTTTAACCATTGAACCGCACTGGCAGAGGATGGCACGCCCCAAAGGCTGGCGTCAGAGCTCGCACGACATCCTCCTCGCCAGCACGCTGATCCTCGACCTGACTAAATCAGAAGAAGAATTGCTAGCCGACATCCCGCGCAAGCGCCGCTATGATATTCGGAAATCGACCGAAGCAGTTCATTTGATCAGAGAAGCCAACGGTGTCGAAGATATCGACAAGTGCCTAAAACTTTATCGTCACACCGCCGAACGAGCTGGTTTCGACCTCCATAACGACCAGTATTACCAAGATATTGCCGCCAAACTTGGTCCAGCTTCGCGGCTGTTTGCTGTCTGGAACGAAGCAGGAGAACCGATTGCCATGACCTGGCTGGCCGTCACGCCAGCGGTAGCATTCGAACTCTACGGTGGGATTAACGAAGAGGGTACGAACCTGCGGGCCAACTTTGCTCTGAAATGGTATTGTATTACAGAAATGAAGAGAGAAGGGGTCCGCGAATATGACTTTAACGGACTGCTAAACGACGGTATCAGTACGTTCAAGCGCAATTTTGCTAGTCACGAAAATCAGCTAGTCGGCACTTGGGATTATCCACTGTCGCCGCTGTATTACCTCTGGTCGATAGCTTTACCGCTCGCCAAGTGGGCGATACGTGCCGGCAGCAAAATCAGAGGCAAATCATGAGTTATCAGTTCAGCGAATTAGAAGTGAAAGCCTGGGACACCTTTGAACGAGCCCACCCTGACGGGCAGTTTTTACAGGGCATTCAACGCATCGCTAAACGTCGCCAGATGGGCTATCAGAGCTATATTATCGGTGTTAAACAGAATGGGAAAATTATTGGGGGTGGTGTACTGCTCGGCAGGGATGGTGAATTTTGGATGCCATATGGCCCATTGCTCGACTGGGAAAATACCGAGCTGGTCCGCTATTTCCTCGACCAAGTTATTGACTTTTCACGCGGAAAAGGTTTTATTAAAATTGAAATCTTCCCGAGAATTCTATTGTCCATCAGAGACAACAAAGGTACCGTGCTCGACAGCTGGGATCGATCAGACCTAAAGCAACAATTCGGCGCAGCTGGTTTTACCTATCAGGGCGAAACTATTAATTACCAGATGAAAGCAGGGCGCTGGGCTTTCGTGAAAGATCTGGCGGGAATCAAAACCGTCGAACAGTTACGAGCCAGTTACCGCAAAACCCTGCGTGCCAGACTACGTCAGACCGAAGGGCAGGTTGACATGACCACCCTCACGCGCGACGAACTCCCAACTCTCGTTGGTTTGATCGATGATTCGGACGAGCGCAATGGCGTATCGGGTCGAGAGTTACGCTATTACCAACTGATGTACGATGCCTTTGGCGATGATGTGCAGTTCGTGATAGCACGCAAAAGTGATGATCAGACTCCGATAGCTGGCGCTATTTTTATTCACCATGGCCACGAAATTTCTTCGTATCTCAGTGGTATGGATCGTCACTACCGCCATCTAAACGGGCGAGCCTGGCTCCAAGATTATATGATGACAAAATACCTAGGCACTACAGTGACGCGTGTAAACTTTTTCTGGATTGAAGGCAAGTTCCACGATAACCACTTGTTGGAATTCAAGAGTGGCTTTGGCGGTGTGGTCGAGGAGTATATCGGTGGTTTTGAAAAAGTCCTGCGACCAAGTGTATACACTGGTCGGAAAATCATAGGGAAGGGCAAACGCTTCGCTAAAAAACTATTATCGGTTCCAAGCCGTCTTCGTCATCGAAATTGACGGCTGAACCTCGATCTGACGCGGATCAGTCGGTGATACTTTTTGGGCGACATAATAGCCGAGTGCCGCAATCATCGCCGCATTGTCTGTACAGAGGTTCATCGGCGCGTAATTGATCGGGATCGGCAAACGTTCAGCCAAGGTTCGACGCAATTCCTGATTCGCCGCCACGCCGCCAGCGATCACTACGGATTTTGGCTGGAATTCGTGAAAAGCCGCGATGACCTTGTCCACCAAGGTATCGACCGCCACTCGTTGAAAGCTCGCTGCAAAATCATTGCGCGTAGCCTCGTCTAGACGCGCTGAGAGCTCATTTGATGGAAAAGTGTGATCGACACCCACCTGAGCCTGAACACGCCGTAGAACGGCTGTCTTGAGCCCAGAGAACGAGAAATCATACTGGTTGGCCATCTTGGCCTTGGGAAAGTCGAACCGGCGTGGATCACCCCGTTCGGCCGCTCCTGCAATCGACGGGCCGCCAGGGTAGGGCAGGCCGAGGATCTTGGCTACCTTGTCAAAAGCTTCACCAACTGCATCATCAGCCGTCTGGCCAATTAATTCGTAATTGCCGTGATCCTGAAACAGTACGATCTGGCTATGGCCGCCACTGACAATCAGCGCCAGCATCGGAAACTGGGGCGCCTCGTCCAGCAGAAAGTTCGCGTAGACATGCGCCTCGACATGGTGAATCGGATAGAACGGTTTAGGTTTGGTCAGTGCCAAAGTCCGCGCTGTCAGCGTGCCAATTAACAGAGATCCGACCAGTCCTGGCATAGTTGTGCAGGCAATCGCATCGATCTCGTCCCAGCCGCCAGCCTCGGTAACGGCCTTGTCAATCACCGGCAGCACCACCTCGAGGTGCGATCGTGCAGCTACCTCTGGCACCACACCGCCATAGACAGCATGAATATCGATCTGCGAATTGACTACATTAGAAATCAGCCTGCGACCGTCCTCGACTACTGCAGCCGCAGTTTCATCGCAACTAGATTCTATGCCGAGGATTCTCATGGGTTTATTGGTCATCGTGGTTATTTCCCCATCCGGCGCTCACGTTCGGCAAAGCGATCGACCTCTTGGTACAACATTTCCGGTGTAAAATCAGGCCACAATGTTTCGAGAAAGGCGTACTGGGTATGATCGACCAGTAGCGATAAAAAGCCAGCGCTGTTATGCGGATCATCGGCGCAGCCAGTGCGAATAATCAGATCAACGTCGGGCAAATGACCAGTCCAGGAATTTTTGCGCAGTAAGTTGGCTGCTTGCACCAGGTCGTCAAGACTGGGCTCCGTTGCTATCTCGCTCGATACGCTCCGCGCAGGGTCGCTATGCGACTCTGGCAGGCCGCTCGGCCAAGTCTTAGGATCTCGCGATGACAGCAACTTCGCCTGATCCTCCAAAACCTTCAACACCGCAGCACCACGCTCGTCAGCGCCATCATAACCAATCAAAATCGTGAGGCGTTTACCAGAACTATAGTCCTTGGTTGCCTCTAGCGTCTTTTCGATGGCATCAATCGTCGATGATTCTAATAAGTCGCGCCACCGACCGAAACAATCAACCCGGACCTGGCGCTCACGCAGAAATTCTAGATTGCCAGCGTCGGCAAAAAACTTGGCATACGCCCGATTCAGGGCTTTGATTTCGAGCGCGGGTCGTTTTGTCAGATTGGCGACGCTACCAACCCAAATCGTTAAATTATTAACGCCACGATCAAAGGCCGCTTGTGCCACCTCTCGACCCAGCAGACCGCTCCTCACGTAAAAATCAATGCTCATCGCCAGGCCGCGCTGCTTGCCCCAGCGACGATTACCGTCTAAAATCAGCGCCAAGTGTCGCAAATCTTGGTTTATCATAGTGCGATTATACCATTTTTGGGATAGAATGGTCAGATGAAACAAGCACTGCGACCCGCGACAACTACCGAAATCGAGGAATGGGACGAGCGTCTCCAAACGAACCCCCATGGCGCTGAACCGTATCAGACCAAGGCGTTCGCAGCCGTCAAGGCTGAGCAGGGGTGGCAGGCCGAATATTGGGTGTACGACACCAAAACCGGCCTGGTATACGCGCTGGCTCTCATCCGCAAACTGCCTGGACTGGGCCGCATCGTTTACATCCCACGTGGCCCCAGCGTGATTGACCCGAAACAGTGGAGCGAAATCTGCCGCATTAACCGTCAACAGCTGACCGATGTGATCGCCATCAAGATGGAACCACCGATCCTCAAGGAAAAACTAAAAGTTGTCCGCAGTGACCTGAAAAAAGTTGGTGATATTCAGGGATCAGTCGTTAATACTGTCGTCATCAATCTGAACCAAACCGAGGATGAGCTCTGGGATAGTTTCCGGCAACGTGCCCGTCGAGCGATTCGGGGTGGCCGCCGTGAACAGTTAAAGATTTCCGAGGGAGCTTTTTCACCAAAAAATGTTGACCTGATGTGGGATCTGTACCGCGAAACTGCTGCGAGAGCCAAGTTAAAAATTCGCCCCAAAGCTTATTACGAGAATTTTTGGCGCCAGTATATAGAGGACGATCAGGGAAAGTTTTTCTTTGTTTGGACGCCAGATGACAAACGGCCGATTGCCGGACTGTTCGTCTGTCATGTCGCGGATACGGCGCTCTACAAAGACGGCGGTTCACGGCGTGATACCAAGGCACACTTTTCGCATCTGCTACAGTGGGAAGTGATGACTTATCTACAACAAAGAGGGGTTCAACGCTACGATCTCGGCGGCACACCACCGCATCATCTATTGGACGATTCATCACATCGACTAGCTAGCCTCGCAACATTCAAACTGAGTTTTGGTGCACCAGTTATCGAACATATTGGAGCCTATGATCAGATTCTAAAACCAAAGGCTTATCAGCGGTGGCGCCTGATCGAACGCCTATGGCGGATAGCGGTTCGTCACACCAAATATCGTGATCTCTACTGATTTTTAGGCCGGTTTGGTATACAATGGGGCACGTTATGAGTGCACAGAAACTAATTCGTAAAGTCCCCGGATTCAATAAAATGGTCGTACCATACCACCGCGCCAAGGCGTTTCGAGCCGCCAGTAAGTACGATTACCCAGCCGCCGGCATGAAAGTTATCGCCGTCACTGGCACCAATGGTAAAACGACAACGTGTTTTATGATTCATTCGCTATTAAAGGAAACTGGTAAAAAGGTTGGTCTGATGACCACTGTCGCCTACGGTATCAATAATGATCTGAAGCCTCAGGTCGAGCATATGACAACCGTTAGTACCGGCATACTGAATCAGCGTATCGCCGAAATGCGTGACGCTGGCGCTGAATATCTGGTACTCGAGGTGACATCGCATGCTTTGGCGCAGTATCGGACTTTTGGTATCCCGATCGACGTGGCGGTCATGACCAATGTCACCCACGAGCACCTCGACTACCACAAAACGTTTCGGCACTACCTGAATGCCAAGCGATTGCTGTTCAAGAATGCCAGACGGACTCATGGCGGTCAGCGCATCGGTATTGTTAACGCTGATGACCCCTCGGCCGAACTGTTTATAGGCGATATTGAACACCCGATTACCTATGGTGTCGAACAGGGCGATTTACAGGCTCGCCAGATCAAATTATCGCCGAGTGGCATCGATTA
The DNA here is from genome assembly GCA_964633435.1 of uncultured Candidatus Saccharibacteria bacterium. Classification (GTDB taxonomy): domain Bacteria; phylum Patescibacteriota; class Saccharimonadia; order Saccharimonadales; family Saccharimonadaceae. The sequence continues at coordinate 109,376 of CAZWHA010000001.1, forward strand.
TTACGTCAAAGTTGGCCAGACCAAGCTCCATATCAAATCGTCGATTCCGGGCAAGTTTAACGTCTATAACTCGCTAGCTGCAGTAGCAGTGGGGGTTGTGTACGAACTGACGACTGACCAGATCGAGCGCGGACTTGCGGCGCTGGCTTCGGTCGAAGGCCGTATGAATCAAATCGACGCCGGACAGGATTTTGCAGTGGTGATCGACTTTGCCCACACGCCGGACAGTTTTGAAAAGTTGCTCAGTGACCTGCGTTCATCCACTAAAGGCAAGCTGATAGTTATGTTCGGTTCAGCCGGACGCCGCGATGAGAGCAAGCGCTTCGTCCAGGGTGAAATCGCCGGCAAATACGCTGATGTCGTGGTTTTAACAGAGGAAGACGATCGTGATATCGACGGCGAAACCATCCTCACGAAAATCGCCGAAGGTGCCGAACATGCTGGCAAGAAACTGGATCAGAATCTATTCAAGGTCCACGACCGAACGGAGGCTATCGAGTTTGCCCTGAAACAGCCGACATCGAAAGACGACGCTGTCGTCTTGCTCGGCAAAGGCCACGAGAAAACCATCGAGCGCGCTGATGGGGTACATCCTTGGAACGAAGCAAAAACGACCGAAAAACTCCTCCGAAAACTAATTCAGGGTTAGCGACACGCAGCGAATATAGCCACCGCCACGTGGTAATTCCTGAACATCGGGCGTGATAGCCTTTAGACCATGGCTTTCGATAGCAGCCTGTAGTTTTGGTGCGTGACCGGACATAATAACAGTTTCGCCGGTAGAAACGAGGTTGCAGGCAAAACCTTTCACCGCTTCGTCGTAACTAACCTCGATCTTGTCCATTGGCAACTCGGCGATCTTGGCCTGCGAAGCACTATCGAACGCCTCTGGACAATAGGCAATCAGATCATCGCGGAGCACAGCTAGGGCGAGATCGATATCATAGAAAAAACTATCTGGCCAGCCACTGACAGCGTTAACTTGGGGCTGTCCAGTCGCATCTAACTGCGGTAGAGTTTGCAATTGTACGAGCTCGTAACCTAACGTTTCAGCCGCAAAAGCCTGGGCACGCGGATCCGAACGATAACCTTGGCCCGCTAGCAGAAATCGGCCGCAGGGCAGGGCGTCGCCTTGACCAGAAAAACGCCGACTCTCTGGCACTATGATCACTTCTATGCCGAGATCGGATAATACCTTGGCGGCATGGGCTTCCTCGGCCTTCCTGGCATTCGGCAATCGCGACAGCACGGCTTTATTACCACGCACTAGCCCCCAATTTGCTGTGTAAACACCGTCCTGGGAGGCCTGCGGGGGGGTAATCTTGACCACCTCCATACCAGCCTGTTCGAACGCTTGGACAATTTTTGTATGGTCAGATGTGGCCTGCGCCACGTTAACTGGCTCATCGTCATAATAGGGGTTAATTGGTGCATCGAGCGCGAAATAATCGGCACCGGAAACAAGAACTCGTTGGTTTATCATGTCGGAGAACATTCTAGCACATATGATAGAATGGAGACATTAACGAGGAGGACAATGAAAAAGGTTTTGGCATTTGATATTGACGAAACGCTGAACGTAGCAAAGACACCGATGACACCCGACATGGCTGAAACTCTGGCTGAATGTATGGACTATTTCCAGGTATGCGCCATTTCTGGGCAAAAGTTCGATCAGTTTTTGCATCAGCTCGTAAAGCCCATGGGCCAGGCTGGTACACCAAAACGACTCGCCAATTTTCATCTGATGGTTGCCCAGGGTACCCAATATTATCGCTTTGACGTCGAAAAAAATGACTGGGAGTTGGTCTATTCCTATCCTTTGACAGACGAAGAAGTCAAACAGATGACGGATGCGCTCGAAACCGCCAGCAAACAAACTGGCAACTGGTATGAAAATCCAGCAGGTGAGATCATTGAAAATCGTATCAGCCTCGTAGCCTTTTCGGCCCTCGGCCAAGCGGCAACTCCCGAGGATAAATACGCCTGGGATCCTGATTTCGAAAAACGAAAGAGCATTGTCGCTATCGCCAAAGAGCTCGCGCCTCAGTTCGAATTCGAAATTGGCGGCACTACGACGATTAATGTCTGCCGCCCTGGTACAAACAAGGTGTTTGGCATGACCAAACTGATGGAGCAGCTAGACGTCAACAAAGAAGACATTCTGTATTTTGGCGATATGGTGCAACCCGGTGGCAACGATTATCCAGTTGTCCAGATGGGAATTGATACTATCGCTGTTAAAAAATGGGAGGATACCATGTACGCATTGCGCGGTATCCTCGGTGTTTCTCGGTAAATAAAATAAGTTCATAGGGATCGAGCTCCGACCCCTACCTAGATTCATTGAGACCGCAGGCGATTTTGCCTGTTGCTGCATATAGTGTTGCAGGATGAATAGGTAGGAGCCAGAGCTCCTTCGATCGTGATCAGATGCATCACGTTCACGATCGGCATCGACGTTTTGCGGAACTACTTAGTCCCAGGCAATCAGTCGGTCGCCCTCTTTATCGCCGGGCCGGCGGTACGTTTGAACACATGTCAGGCACAGCGATGTGCCAGGGTGTTCAGGCTGATACAAGCCTGGGGTTGAGCGGGTCAGGCGACAGCCAGACGTCCGGAGCCCTGCAGGCTCCGAACGATCCATGCCTCCCACCAGTCCTCGTGACAAGGGCCGGGGTCAACCTCGACGACCGGTTCCGCGGGAGCAGAAGCCACCGGGAGGCGGCGGATGCCACCAGACCGCTTCCGCTCGGTCCGGACCCGGATGATCCGGGCCTTGCCGGCCGGGTGATCCCGGCGGGCACGCAGCACTGCGTGCTCATCCGGCGTCGCGACCCGCCAGCGCGGACGGCATTCGCCGCCCGATTCGCAGCACCCGAGGCCGGGCACGCATGCGAAGACGACAGCGCCGTCAGCGATGAGGGCATCGAACCGGCGACGAACCAGCCCGGGGTCGGCGCCCAACATCTCAGCCAGAGTGTCGACCATCCCGATGACATCCGTCTGAGCCGGCGCGGCGCGCATGGCGCGCAACACCGCGAATCGGTTGACCGTAACAGCATGAGTCATGTCGACTCCTTCTTCCACACTGCCACCCTATGTGACAGATGTCGATCATCTTATCAATTAACAAAAAAAAAATCAACCCCTACACATTGTATGACTATTGTCAATGATAGCGCTATATGTACTGCTACTGCTTAGACCGCAAACTGGCACTCTCGGCTTGCAAGTGCCAACTTTTTACGCTACAATAGAGGTATTCGCTCTAGTAGCGACTAACTATGACAGGAAAAGAGGGAGGATATATGACAAAAGTTCCATTAAAGCCGCTCGGTGAGCGCGTCGTCGCCACCAGGGAAGAGGCCGCGACCAAAACCGCAGCTGGACTGTTTCTGCCGGACAATGCCAAAGAGAAGTCGCACGTAGCCAAGGTCGTCGCCGTCGGCAGTCAGGTCGCCGAAATCAAGCCCGGTGATCGGATCATCATCCGCGAGTATTCGACCACTGACGTCAAGGTCGAAGGTGTCGAATACCTGATCGCCAAAGAAGAAGACGTCCTAGCAGTAGTAGCCTAATTGAAATCAAAGGAGGAATATTTACATGGCAAAGAAAATTTTTTACGATGATGAGGCCCGCGAGAAGATTCTCGCTGGTGCCAAAAAATTAGCCGATGCAGTGAAAGTCACTATGGGGCCAAAAGGCCGCAACGTGGTGATCGGCAAAACGTACGGCGGCCCCAGTGTCACCCATGACGGCGTGACTGTCGCCGAGGCAGTTGATCTGCCGGAGACCGAGGAAACCCTGGGTGAAAAAGTCGGTGCCGAGCTCATCAAACAGGCCGCCAAAAAGATGAACAAGGCCGCTGGCGATGGCACCACGACCGTCACCGTTTTGACCTATGAAATTTTAGCTAACGCTAACCGCTTGATTGCGGCCGGCCACAACCCGATGGAACTACGTCGCGGCGTGGAAAAGGCCGGGGCAGAGGTTCTGGCAGCGCTCGACAAATTGGCCGAGCCAATCGATGACAAAAAAGACCGTGTCGCCGAGGTGGCTACGATTAGTGCCGGTGACAGCGAAATCGGCAAACTGATCGCCGAAGTCATCGCTAAAATCGGTAGCGAAGGTGTCGTCAGCGTCGAGGAAGGCCAAGGTCTGGCTATGGAGGCTGAGGTCGTCGAGGGCTTTACCTTTGACCGTGGTTACGTCAGCGCCTATATGGCAACCGACACCACCCGCATGGAAGCCGTCTACAACAAGCCCGCGATCGTGATCACCGATAAAAAAGTTAGCTCGGTCCAGGAGTTCCTGCCGATCCTCGAAAAACTAGCTGCCGCTGGTAAAAAGGACGTCGTCCTGATTGCCGACGAAGTCGAGGGCGAAGCACTTGGCGTGCTGATCCTGAACCGCCTGAAAGGTGTCTTTAACACCGTCGCGGTCAAAGCCCCGAGCTTTGGCGATCGCCGCAAAGACACACTGGCCGATATCGCGACACTCACTGGCGCGACCGTCATCACTGAGGACCAAGGCCTGACCTTTGACAATGTCGGCCTCGAGGTTATTGGTACGGCCCGCAAAGTTATTGTTGGCAAAGATTCAACCACGATTATCGAAGGTGCTGGTGATAAAAAAGCCATCGCCGAGCGAGTGACGCAGATCAGAGCCCAAATCGCAGCCGCTCCATCTGATTACGACCGCGAGCAGCTCGAAAAGCGCGCAGCAGCTCTCGGTGGTAAAGTTGCCGTCATCAAAGTCGGTGGCGCGACCGAAACCGAAATCGAGGAAAAGAAGTACCGCGTCGACGACGCCGTAGCTGCCGTCAAAGCTGCTTTGCAGGGTGGTATCGTGCCAGGCGGTGGTATCACGCCAGTCACCCTGGCCACCAGCATCAAAGGCGACGGCGCTGGTGCTGAAATCCTGCGCGGCGCCCTGATGGCACCGTTCAGACAGCTGATGAATAACGCTGGCCTGAACGCCGAAGCGCTACTAGCCCAAGTTCAAACCGCCAAAGCTGGCCTAGGGGTCGACGTCAACAGCCCCGACAAAGGTCTGGTCGACCTGAAAGCCGCTGGCGTGGTTGATCCAGCCCGGGTCACCCGCGAAGCCATCCAAAACGCAGTGTCGATTGCATCGACGGCGATGACTATGGGTGCGTTAGTCGTCGAAATCCCTGAGCCAAAAGCCGCTCCAGCTGCCCCCGACATGGGCGGCATGGGTATGATGTAAGTTAGACTACATCAGTCAATAACGAGCGCTTCATCTGGAGCGCTCTTGACTTTTATTTGCTAAAATGATAGAATGTAAGTCATGGAAGCTAGAAATTTTGCAGGAACGTCCACCCCCAGCACTCATGGCCGAAATGGTTCGCTTAATTCTGCGACAGGCGGCACACCCGCAAGACCTTATGTCTACAGGGACAATCAGCCAGATACCCCCCCCCACGTCGCAGCAGCTTGGCCAGATAATCCAGCGGCGGCACCATGTATGGTTCCGCGCCAGTTTAATCAGCCAGATGGCAAAACACGGGCTCAACAGTTATTATTTCGAGCTTTGACCAACGGCGAAAGCAACTTGGCCAAAAAAACCGCAGACCGACTAGCAGCCGTCAAGGCCGGCTGCGGAGAATGCGCTCTCGAGACCTGTCTAGTAAAGAAGACTCTGAATAGACTCGACCCAGACCAGTAGTATCCGTTCTAGCTACTTCTTCGATAAGACCTGATATCACCCCTGCCTTTATGCTCAACCTTGTCTTTGATTCGTCAAATTGTTAAACTATCCACATTAAGATTTAAGTGGTGGAGAATTGGAGTTATATGGGTAAGAGTATAATCCGCGGCAGAGGTCGCAACAAGGTCGTACCCCGCACACTAGAGAGAGAAACGTTGCCAGAGTGTCCGATTATTAGCCAAGGCAATACTATCACCCAGTTGGCAATGGCAGCTTGCAATATAGGAGGAGAATTCAATACACCTGTGGCCAAAAAGGTGGTTGCAAGGTGCGGAGAGTGCTCCCTCGCAATGTGTGTCAAGCCATATGTCCGAGCAAAAATTGCCACTATAAATACTCGACTCAACACCGATTAACCAATCGGTAGTCACTTAGACTACGACTGACTATTCTGTTTGAAAAAGTCGATTTCCTTGATCACGTCGAGCAGCGCCTGAGCGCGTCGGCCGTCATCAGTAATTTGCTTGGCTGCAGTATGGGCGGCCGGCAATAGCGACACGTCATCAGTCGAACGAATGATCAGTAGAATTGTATTGAAACGATCCTCTGGCAGCAGATTTAGTTTGTCAACCAATGGTCGCAGTTCAGAGATGGCGTCTTGTTTAATGGTATCGAGATTCGATCCAGCCGGCGAAACAGGAGTGGGCGCAGGAGGCATTACTGGTGGCTCGATCGGCATCGGAGCTGGTGCCGGTTCAGGAGTTGGTTCTGGGGCGGGTATAGGCATAGGTGGCACAGGTGGGATAGGCGGTACCACCGTATCCTCGGGAACCGGGCTGATAGGCGGAGTAACGACTGGCGTTGTACCATCAGAACTAGAGTTTGGAACTGGGACGGGCACAGGGCCAGCCGGACTAACTGGCGGTACCATAGTCGATTGCTTGGTCTTTAGATCAGCAATCATTTGATTTAGTTCGTCGTCGTCGACTCGGCTATTGTTTTCGTCCATTCCCACCCTTTCTGTAATCTGATACAATTATATCACAAGCATTTTTACGATGTAAAGGAGAATTCATGGAAATACTAGATGATATAAAGCTCATTACTGAACGCGATCCCCAGGGAGCCTTGACGGTAATTGCCGATTCGGCGGCACAACTCGCCTGGGACGCAGTCCTCGAGCAGCCAGATAGCGGCCAACTCAACCCACTCAAAATCGTTTTGGCTGGCATGGGCGGTAGCGCCCAGCCCGGTAAACTGGCTGCCAACTGGCTGGACCTAGAAATTCCTTTTGCAGTGGTCAGCAATTACAAACTACCACGCTGGGTTGACGAAAACACCCTGGTGATCGCCAGTAGTTTTAGCGGTAACACCGAGGAAACGATTGCTAGCCTGGAATTTGCCGAGGAGCGCGGCGCGACCGTCGTGGTTATGGCCAGCGGCGGCAAGTTGATCGACATCGCCCAGGAGCGTGGTCTGCCATTCATTCGGTTGATGAAGGTGCCGCAGCCACGCTATAGCGCTATCGCTCAGTTAAAGGCCATCGCCAGGTTCCTGGAACATTACGGTGTTGCCAAAGGCATTTACGGCGAGGTGAACGACGTGTGTCAAATTGTCAGCGAGGTGGTCAGCCACTCAATCCCCAGTGTTGAAACCGTCGATAATCCCGCCAAGCAGTTGGCCCTAAAATGCGTCGGCAAGACTCCGATCATTTATGCGTCGTCGCTGTTCGCACCAGTGGCGTTCAAGTGGAAAATTAGCTTTAACGAAAATGCCAAAAATACGGCTTGGTGGAATGAGCTACCAGAGTTCAGCCACAATGAATTTATCGGCTGGTCCAGCCATCCGGTCGAAAAACCGTTTGCGATCATCGATCTGCACTCGTCATTCGACAGTCCACGCATCAAACAGCGCTTCGCTCTGACCGAGCAGCTGCTAAGCGGTCAACGTCCTGCCGCCAGCGAAGTTCAGCTAAAAGGCGATTCCATCCTGGCCCAGATGATCTATGGCTTTATCTTGGCTGATTTTGTATCGATCTATCTCGGTATCTTAAACGGAGTTAACCCGACGCCCGTCGCCCTGGTCGAAGAGTTCAAAAAGCAACTAGGCTAGCGCGGCAATCTGTCAATATTCGGCGCAAACAGTTTGAGTGATTTGCTGCTGCGCACGCAAGCAATTGTCGTAACATCGTCAAACACCAGTTTGTCGCCAGCGACCTGGGTAACGAGCCGAGCAGGCTGGGCAAAGGTCAGAATTTCGCCCTCGGTCAAGTCGCCTGGTACACGCCGACCGAACCAGCTGGCCAAGTATGGCACATCGCGGCTAGCTTGGCCCGTCAGTGTTGCTCGGTGAAACCACAGCTGTCGATGAAATAGGTGGAGATTACCAGGTTCGGGCTGGAAATACGCCCCGATACCACCCACCATAAAACCAATGTTGTTATCATGATAGACTTTACCATTCCTGGTAAAATTCGGTAGCATTGTTTCCATACTACCGAGGCTGCCAAAGATTTTAGCATAATTCAACATACAGATCGTTCCAAACAGCACGCTGTTGCCGCCAACACGCCGCCGCAGCCGACGGGTAGCTGGTGCATTCAGCCATTCGGTCAATTTAGCACTGGCGCCAAACGTAATATACTGCATACCGTACAACTGATGTTGACCGTTAATTGCCAAATCCAGCGGGTGAAACTCGACTGGCTGACTAGCGAGAATCTTGGCTGGATCGCTACTACTGCCATTGATAGCTCGACTAAAGTCATTGAAATTGCCGAGCGGTACGACTGCACAAGTCACAGACTGGCCCGAGGCTAGCGCCGCATCAAGCGTCACATTAACCAGACCATCGCCGCCAGCCGCCACCACCACGTCACCATCCCGCAGAACCTTGGCAATTATGTCCCTGGCCTCGAAATAGGGCACGTTGTTGAGGCCAATTTCGTGTAATGCGCTAGCGATTTTTTGCAAGGCTGGTTTAATTTTATGGTTATAACGCGCCGCAGCGGTCGAATGAGGTGAGTGAACGACGACGATACGTTGATGATGCATAGCAGTTATTATACCCTAAATAACTATTGATATTGTCGCAGCGCCACAATCGGATCCTGACGAGCGGCTCGAATCGCTGGCCACAACCCAAACAGCAGCCCAACCGCAATCGGCACGCCCAGCCCAATGGCAAATATCCACCACGAAAATACCATTGGCAACGAAAATTGCAAGTTGATCAGATAACTGGCGCCATACGCGAACGACAGTCCAATAATACCACCCACTAGCGTCATGATCAGCGCCTCGAGCAAAAACTGCTCCAAAATCTGTCGTTTCGTTGCCCCAACGGCCTTTCTGATGCCAATTTCGCGGGTACGTTCGGCCACGCTGACCAACATGATATTCATGATGCCGATACCACCTACCAACAGGGAAATGCCGGCAAAGATCAGAGCAACTGTCGTCAGTGTCGTCAGCCAGCCTGCCATCGAGCCGGCAATATCACCCGCCCGGCGAACTACAAACTCAGTATCATCGCTGTGAGCAACTTTCAAGGTGCTAGTAACCGATCGAACCATCGCTGCCGTCTGGCCGTCCTTGGTCTTTACAACAATCTGGCCGATCTGTTTAGTACCACCAGTAAAGGTAACGCCGTTATCCATCGAGATAAAGGCCGCTTTGTCGACATCAACTCCCGCCAGGGAAATCGGTCGATCGGAGCCCTCTAGAATACCCACTACAGTAAAGGTTTTACCCTTGATCGTAACGTGCTGACCCATGGCTTGGTTAGTATCGAGCAAGCCCGAAGCCAGTTTGCTGCCGAGTACCACCCAGGCCCGATCCGCTTCTTTGTCGGAAAACCAAGCGCCAGACTGCAAGTTCATCCCCAGCACATTCGGCAAGTTTTCGTTAGTTGCCACAGTCGTAATATTGTCAAAACTTTTGGACCCGCTGCTAGCCGATCCGCCCAGAAACATCATCGGCGCCACATTACCGCTGCCCGCAGCTTTGGCCGTGCGATCGAAATCGAGCGCCGTCAGGGTAGTAGCATTAGCAACTCGCAGCGGCGAAAAGGCTTCCATGCCCGTCGTGCTATCACCAGCCGAACGCACCACTACCAAGTTCGAATTTAGCTTGTCTGTCTGATCGGCGATACTGCGGTGTAGTCCAGCACTAACAATCAACACCAGTGATACGATAAAGACACCGATGACCACCCCCAGGATAGTCAGAATCGTTCTAGATCGATGAGCCCGCAAGCTGCGATGCGCCAGACTGAAGCCCACAAATAACGTCATTTTGACCTCCGAATCCAGCTGCGTTTACGTGCGGCTTTGCGTTGTGACTTGAATTTTGACGCTGCCCGGTGAGCCTTGTTTTCAACCAGTTCGATATCACGGTCAATCTGGCCGTCTTTCATATGGATTACCCGACTGGCATAGGATAGTAGTTCGGGATTATGCGTCACCATCAAAATGGTGTTGCCATCACGATGAATTCGGGTCAGCTCGTCCATAATGATTTCCGAATTTTTACTGTCCAGGTTACCTGTCGGCTCGTCGGCCAAGATAATCGACGGATCATTGGCTAGCGCCCTGGCAATCGCCACTCGTTGCATCTGGCCACCACTCAACTGATAGGGCAGATAGTATTCGCGGCTATGTAGGCCGAGTGTCGTTAGGATCCGGCTAGCCTTTTCCTGATGTTTATAGTTCATGCCGCGTGAGTAGGTGAGAGGCAAAGCTACATTATCAATGACGGTCAGTTTAGGAATTAGGTTAAAGTTCTGAAAAACAAAACCGATTTCGCGATTGCGAATCTTGGCCTTGCGGCCCGGCGGCAATTTAGCCACATTGCGACTGTTCAGCCGATATTCGCCGTTCGTCGATTGATCCAGGAGTCCGATAATGTTCAGCAGCGTCGTCTTGCCACAACCGCTCGGCCCCATAATCGCGACGAATTCGCCGCGCTCGATTGTCAGGTCGAGGCCACCGAGCGCCACTGTTTGTGCATCGCCATAGCCAAAGTGCTTTTCCACGCCGCGCAGATCGATCACCGGCGGCACATTGCTGATCATGGTGGCATAAAAAATCGCCCTCTCCGGTCGGCGCGCCGAGGTAGCAGAAATAGAGTTCTCGCGAGTGGTGGTCATTTTCATGATGTATTATACCGTGATACGTTGGATTTTACAAGATATTATAAGATAGAGGGGATTGACTTTTATTATCGATTATGCTAATATTGAATAAGTAGAAAGCCCTACGAAAAAAACATGACAGAACATCTAAAACCAAATCAACCAAAAGCACCGCATAGCAAAAACGGATTGCTAGTTCGGGCTACGGGTCTGGTTCAGCGATTTCGAGATTTTATACAGACTGACGACAGTCCAGCGCAACCCCTCTCCGAACAAGAAGCCGAGGTGGTACGCGGTATATCTCGTCGCACACTGTTGACGGGCGCAGGAATCATGGGTGCCGCGGCGGCATTGGGTGTATTGGATGAAACAGGAGCATTCGACCGAAAGCCTTCGCCCCCAAAGGCACTAGAGCACTGGAAAGATACATTCGAACGGATGTCGAGCGCCGAGCTAGCACAGTGGATTCTAGAGGCAACGGGCAACGAGGCCACCGCGAAACAGCCGGTCCGCACGCCCGAAACAACATCGGCCTACAAAGATTTGAAAAACACTGCCGACGGCAAGCCGGCCTATCGACAGACGTTACTAACATTGGACGACGAAAAGATCAAAATGGATGTCGAGGTCAACCGTGATATCCTGATGTTTCGAGCACTTTTGACAGTAGCCTTGCAGGACCCAGCCAACTATTTCGAGGGCCAGCCAATCTTGATCCAGTCAGGCCAGCTCACCAATCGCAGCGGTAGCCACAAGGGGCGCCAGGACAGGAGTCACTTTTACGGCAATTCGATTGACTTTAGCGGTGCGATTATTGATGGCGGCAAGTCGGATGATGATCCCGATAACCTTTATCCGTACGATAGCGAGATAAATCGACAGCTAGGCATAATTGCCGACACTGTGGGCAAATTGATTGAGGTCAAAACCCCAGAAGCTCCCGCTAGTCTAGAACGAGTTGACTCACTGCGCGGTACGCCGGGCTTGTCAAAAGGCCATTACCACTACAACGCAGATACCACTAGCGCTACCAAGCATGCCAATATTGTTAGAGATTCGATCAAAAAGCAGTCGGTTTTTGGGACAGTTGATCCAATAATCGATCTGGGCTCAGCAGGCATTAGTGAATCAGGTCGTGGCTTTATTCATACGTACGAAAAATTCCGCAGCGAAACCTATGGTGATGCCGGAGCAGGGCAGGGTACGCTGACGATTGGCTACGGCGCAACCTATTACTTGAGCAACACCGTAATCACCCGAGGAAATCAGGAAATATTGATCGAGGATAACGACCAGAAGCCAGAGCTCGGTGACACCATCACCAAAGAAGAAGCTGATCGACTGTCGGAAAAGATGATCGAACGGGAATATTTGCAACCCGTCATTGCCGCCCTAGAGCGAAACGACTTGACCGCTACACAATCCCAACTAGACGCCCTAGTCAGTTATGCATTCCACCGCGGCGGCGGTAACGCCAGCAAGTTAATTGGACGGCTGAAAGCCTTGGCCGAGGCAGGATTCGGCAATGACAAACTCGCGATCCGAGCGGCTTTTATGTACGACATCAACGACAAAGTTAGTCCAAAATTCCGCCGTGGCGTGGCTGATCGCTATTTAGATACCGCCGATATTTTTATTCATGGCGACTACAAGCGCCAGGATCGTCCATTCGATCCCCAGGGCTGGGATGCCGTCATCGCCGCCTACTTTGATTAATACGTGGTATTGTAAAAACTACACTTGCCAGCATCAAAATAGTGTACTATAATCATAAGCAAGCGCTAGATATGGTGTTAACCACATCAGGTGCCAGTAGACACTGAGGATCAGATCTCAGCTTTGAACAGGGAAACATGGTGCGATTCCATGGCTGTGCCGCAACCGTAATGCGTAGCTACTACGACAAGCCGGGCTGCCTATGTCTGCTTTTCTCGAGCAAGGAATTGGCATTGTAGGGTCGACACTACATCAGCATAACTCCTTATCCGCCTCGAGGCGGTTTTTCTACACCAAAAATAATTCTGAAAAGGAGGGTAATGAATATCACTGTAGTCAAACGCGATGGCAGTCGCGAACCGTTTGACGCCAACAAAATTAATTTGGCACTAGCCGCAGCCAGCGAAGGTTTGCCGGATCAAATACCAAAAGTGGTCGAAATTGCTTCGCAATTGCAGTTGACCTTGTTTGACGGTATCACCAGTGAACAGCTAGACGAAGCCGTGATCCACACGGCGCTACAAAACGTCAAAGACGATCCGGATTATGACAAAATCGCCGCCAGGTTATTGTTAAAAAATATCTACAAAGACGTTTTAGGCGATTACCAAACTGCCGCCGAGCTGAAAAAGCTGCATGCAAAGAAATTTCCGCAGTTTATTGCCCATGCTGACAAACTGGGGCTGCTCGACAAACGCATGACCGATGGACGCTTTGATCTGAAACGACTGGCAGAGGCACTAGAGCCCGCCCGCGATGACCTATTGAACTATATCGGCGTGATGACGAATCGCGGTCGACATAGTCTGCGTCTACAAAGCGACACAGCAAACCATCTAGAGACGCCGCAGTTTACTCATATGCGGATTGCGATGGGACTGGCGTTGAACGAAGACGATCCGACCGCAGCAGCCTTGGCCTTTTATGAACCGATGAGCAAGCTGGAATACCTACCCGGCAGTTCGACGCGAGTGAACGCTGGTGGAAAATTCCCCCAACTCAGTAACTGCTTCTTGCTCGAAGTGCAAGATGACATGGAGTCAATCGCCAAAGGCGTACGGGACGCGATGTGGATCGCCAAGGGCACCGGCGGTATCGGTATGACCATGACAAAATTGCGTGCCTCGGGCAGCCCGGTCAAAACCACCAATACCGAAAGTACGGGCCCGATCCCATTCATGAAAATGATTGATACCGCGATTTTCGCCGTCAGTCGAAAAGGTTTGAAAATGGGCGCGGCGGCTATGTATATGGAAAACTGGCACCTCAATTTCCCAGAGTTTCTCGACCTCAAACAGAACTCCGGTGACCCGTATATGCGCACGCGTATCCTAAATACGGCCGTCTATATCAGCGACGAATTTATGAAGCGCGTTGAAAAGGACGAGGACTGGTATCTGTTTGATCCAGCTGAATGTCCGGAACTGACTGAGCGCTACGGCAGCAAGTTTTCGCAGACCTACGAAAAGATGATCGCAAAGGCTGAGGCGGGTGAGCTGCGTGTATTCAAGAAGCTCCCAGCGCGGGAGCAGTTCCGACAAATCCTGATCACGCTTCAGGCGACCAGCCATCCATGGCTCACCTGGAAAGACACTATCAACACCCGGGCGCTCAATAACAATACTGGCACAATTCACTGTTCGAACCTCTGCACGGAAATTACCTTGCCACAGGATAGCGAGAATACGGCTGTCTGCAACCTTGCCAGTATCAACCTAGCTAAACATCTGATCGAGAACGGTAAAAAGCTGACCATAGATTGGGATCAGCTCGCCGTGACAGCCAAAACGGCCATCCGGCATCTCGACAATCTGTGTGACATTACTGAGGTACCAGTACCCGAAGCGATGCGGTCCAATCTGGAGAATCGTGCAGTGGGGCTGGGTGTCATGGGATTCACCGACGTGTTGGAGCGTTTCGGCTTTAGCTATGAGAGTGAGTCGGCCTATGATTTGATCGACCAAATCATGGAATTCATCAGCTACCACGCTATTGATGAATCAGCAGACCTGGCCAAAGTACGTGGCAGTTACCCGAATTTCAAAGGCAGCGGCTGGAGTAAGGGCTTGATGCCGATTGATACGGTCGATCTGCTGGCAGCCGATCGCCAAGTCAAAGTCACTGTCGACAGAAAAACCCGACTGGACTGGGATGTACTGCGCCAAAAAGCTAAAAAGGGTATGCGTAATGCAACCCTGATGGCAATTGCCCCAACCGCCAATATCGGACTGGTTGCCGGCACGACCCCAGGCATCGATCCGCAATTTGCCCAGATCTTTAGTCGTAATACGCTGACCGGCAAGTTTCTGGCAGTCAACCCCAACCTAGTACGTGAACTGAAAAACCTCGACCTGTGGGATTCATTGAAAGACGAAATCTTTGCTAGTCAAGGCGATGTTCAGAATATTGACGGCATCCCCGACAACGTCAAAGCAGTATACAAGACGAGTTTCCAGTTATCACCCTACGCATTCATCGAGGTAGCAGCCCGGGCCCAAAAATGGGTCGACCAAGCAATCAGTCGTAATATGTATCTCGAAACCCGCGATATCGACGACTATGTCAAAATTTACAGCGAAGCCTGGAAACGCGGTCTCAAAACGACCTATTATCTGCATGTCAAACCGCGCCATCAATCCGAACAAACGACCGTATCGGTTGAAAAAATAGCTGCCACCAAAGTTCGCACCGGTGGAGCATCCCGTGGCTTTGGCTTTGCGAAAAAATAACTAACGAAATAAGAGGAGGAATATTATGTCAACATATCAACACCCCACACACGGTATTTTAGGCTCGGGACTACGCGATGGGCTATCGCTCCATCCCATTCGCTATCAGTGGGCCTATGATCTATATAACCAAGCAGTGGCAAACACCTGGTTCCCGAACGAGATTCAACTCGGACAAGACCTCGCCGACTTTGAAAAGCTGTCTGACGAGGAAAAGCATGCGCTCAAAACGGTGATTAGCTACCTCAACCCGAACGAGCTGCTCATCAACAAGTCGCTGGCCTTTGGTATTTACCCCTACGTTAATGCTGCCGAAGCCCAACTGTACCTATCAAAGCAGATGTGGGAAGAGGCCAACCACTTCATGACGTTCGAGTACATTATCGAGACGTTTCCATTTGACCGCAAAGAGATCTACGAGGCCGGATTTGGTAAAAAGAGCTTGGCCGACAAAGCCGAATTCCAGAACAAGCATCTCGAAGTCATGTTGAATCCACATCTCGATATTTATACGCTCGAGGGCAAAAAAGAATTCGTGCGCAGCCTCGTGGCCTATAATATCGTGTTAGAGGGCATCTGGTTCTACAGTGGATTCATGGTCGGCATGAGCTTCCGCCAGCGCAATCTGCTGCGCAATGTTGGCAGCTTGCTGGACTGGATCACACGCGACGAAAACCTGCATTTGACCTTTGGTATCAACCTGCTACTGACAATTTTGGATGAAAATCCAGAACTCCAGACTCAGGAATTTGCTGATGAGATTCGCGCATTAATTTTGCAAGCAGTCGAGCTGGAAAAGAAATACAACGAAGACATGTTGCCAAACGGCATCCTAGGCCTGAACGCTGACTATGTCAACCAATATGTTATGCATATGACCGACCGCCGTCTGACAGAACTTGGTTTCGAGCCAGAGTACAACGTTGCCAATCCGGCTAAATGGATGGCAGCCGCCAACGACACGCTGGAGCTCGTGAACTTTTTCGAGAGCACCAATACCAGTTACGAAGTAAATAGTGGGAAATAGGAGGAGAACATGAGCAAAGATCCATATATTGCAGCGCTGTTAACAGAAGCCGAGTCATATGATAATTCAGCGCCAGATTTTGGCGACAAACTGACCGAGATCACTCGTAAAATTGCCGAGTATCAAGGTAAACTTCAACCAGCTCGAGTGACGGCTGACACTGGGGCAATTGTTGATCCAGCCGATGCCTTTATGTGTGACAGCTGTCAATAGCGCACCAAAACCGCTTATCTATATCTATTGTAAAAACTACACTTGCGGGCGCTAAATGTAGTGTGATAGAATACTCCCTAGGTAAAGATACTTTGGCGGAATCGTGTGAAATTCGCGAGCTGTGCCGCAACGGTGTACCGTGTTACGACGGAAAGTCCGGTCAGCCAGAGTTGCTAGGCGAACATGCCTAGTTAATCCCGAGCAGGAGTAACATTGAACGGTGTTTTAGATCAACAAAGGGTAGGGGAATATACCGCTGCCGAATACGAAGAAATGACAGATGTGGCAGAGCGCCTACGCGCGCCGATGGATCATCCTATTAGCTTCAAGAATGTTGACGGCAAACTACACACCGAATCATCGGTCGATGGTAAAGATCTGCTGACCATTTCCCGCGAAGCTGAGTTTGCAGCTCTGGAAATGGCTAAACAGAATCCGCAGTGGGCGATTGAAGCCTATCGTCGCCATATCGAGTCAGAAGAAATCGTGGCCGCTACTGCTTTGCCCGACGGCGCGCAGATGATTGTCTACTCACCAACACCCGACGTAATCCTCTCGGGTGCCGTAAATATCGGCGGCTATAATACCGAAAAGGCGACCACGATGGTGCGTGCCTGGGAAAATTCTGACGGTCAGTTACATTGTCGCTATATATCGCTCGACGGCGGTAATCGCGAAGCACTGCGAGGTTCGGCACGGGCAATCGGCAGAGAAATTCCCGAGGACTATGATTCAGAGCAAATCCTGGCAACTTTTTATACCTTTTTGGATGGCGAAGAAGACCTGGCTGATCGGCTAGTTGATGGTTACGACAACTCCATGAAACGACAGACCGGGGAAGATCACAGCTATGGCCGTGTCGGACTCAATCACAAAAAAGCACTCGATATCGCTCTCGAAAATCCTGAGCGCCTGCAAGATCACATGGCAGAAATTGCCCGTCTAAAATGGTCGTACGAGGGCGAGGAGCTGGGCAAAAAACTCGAGG
Organism: uncultured Candidatus Saccharibacteria bacterium; assembly: GCA_964633435.1. Classification (GTDB taxonomy): domain Bacteria; phylum Patescibacteriota; class Saccharimonadia; order Saccharimonadales; family Saccharimonadaceae. The sequence goes on from CAZWHA010000001.1 coordinate 126,855, forward strand.
AGGCTCGTTACAACTACGCTGCCGCCCTCGATAAAACCAGTCGAGGCGAAACGGTCTCTAGTAACTCTATGGCTGGTGGCGAAGCGCGGGCTGTTGGAGCGGACTTTTCTGGCTACTGCGCGACAACGCCGGGTGAAAACGGTGTTCAGTCGAACCAAGAAGCCTACAACGCCATGTTCAGCGCTAGGCGAGTAACCGGCAAGTGCCCCTGCTGCGGCGAAACTACAACCTACGATCCTTGTGATCCTGAGTGCGGCGCTTGCCACAGCACACCCGGCAATGACCGTTCGCAGGCGTATTTCGCAAAGAAAAAGGCCGAGCTCGCCAAAATGTCTGCCGAGGAATATAAAGAGAGTCGCGAGTCAATGAGCGCCAGCGAAAAGAAATCCGGCGCTAGTAAAAAAATTCTAAACTTGGTAAAGAAATTCATTTGGGGCGACGGTGCTTTCTCGCCGATCGAAAAGGCTATCGGCTACCACGGTGAAATTATCGCCGAAGGCAAAGCCGCCCAAGATCTCTATCGTCTAGCCAGCTAAGTAGCAAGTAGTTAAACTTTTTGCTACACTATTAGGGTACGGAGAGGTGTCCGAGTGGTTGAAGGAGCACGCTTGGAAAGCGTGTATGCGGTTTGCGCCGTATCTGGGGTTCAAATCCCCATCTCTCCGCCAGCATTTATTATCTCGTTTTCAGATCACGTCGCAGAAAGATTGGCGCCGCAATAACCAGGGGAATCAGCGTCGCGAGGACCAGAATCAGCACACGGTGGCCATCTAGACCACTGGCGATAATCTCTGGCGCGTTGGCATAGCGATAAAGCGCTCCATAGCTCAGTTTATCGACAATATCGGTTGCTGTAGAGAGTGATGCAATAAAATAGGATAGGAACGCGTAAAAACCAACCGTCATACCCGCTAAACTCTTCCTGCCAGTGACAGCTCCGATAGCAAAAGTTATCGTACCGAGCGCTAGTGAATGCAAAAATACCACAAGTGTACAGGCTGCAAAAGTGTCGAACGGTACTGGTTGACCGAGCACCAGGCCACCAAGTACTGCGCCGATATAGAAACCGATCGTGGTGATCAAAATAAAGACCACGAGCGCCATATATTTTTGGAGATAGAAATTTAGTCGACCCATTGGACGCGACAATACCGTCAATGTAATCCGCCGCTCCTCGTCACCAGCCAGGAAAGACGCACCGAACACAATTGCCATAATGATCACCATCAGGCTCATTTGGCCAAAGATCTCCTGACCAGCAAAACCCTCAAATGTCTGCCAGGTAGCCGCATCGCCAAACCAATTTTTCATACTGTCGGGAATTTGGCCGAGCAACGACCCCATAGTGTCGCGAATTGGTGGAAAAATGAGCGAAATCCCAAAATTCGCAATCAATACCGCCACGAACCACGTCAAAATAACCCAGCGCTTTTCAAACAGGGTTTTAGTGAGCAAAGTCCTAAGCACGACTCCTCCTCGGTTTTTCGACCAGGTCGTGGTCGTAGAATTCCATGAAAGTTTGCTCTAGATCGCCCGTGCCAACACTATAATCGACATCGTTATCGTTCAGGAAATTTAGGACTTTGGCACGATTTTTAGCAGTCGGTTTGATCGTTAGAACCTGGCCCGATTGGGCATCGATTTCTTTCTTGGTCATTTGGGCGACAATCCGGCCACGCTTGATAAAAATAAATTCATCACAAAGCTCAGAAACCTCACTCAGGATATGACTAGAGATAAAAACAGTTGAGCCGCTGGCGTGCAATTCGCGAATCATCTGGTTGAATTCAGCCTGGACTAGTGGATCGAGACCATTGGTTGGCTCGTCCAAAACCAAGAGCTTGGGTCGATGTTGCAGAGCAGAGATCAGTGCTACCTTTTGATAATTACCAGTCGAGAGACTGCTGATTTTAGCATCCCAGCCAAGATCCAAACGCTTTGCTAGCTCCCGGGAGTAATTTTCGTCATAACTGCCAGCCAAATTCCCCAGAAATCGCAGCTCTTGACTGACGGTCAATGTAGCATCGAGCGCAAAATTATTCGATAAAAATCCGAGCTGGCGACGTGTGTCGACTGTATTCACCGTTACATCCTGATCAAAAATCTTTACTGAACCCGATGTCGCATTAATAAAGCCTAGTAGAATATTCATAGTCGTCGATTTACCGGCTCCGTTTGGACCGAGAAAAGCCGTAATCGAGCCCTCTCGCACATCGAAACTAGTGTTGTCGAGAGCCTTGACCTGCCGACCAGGTCGACCAAAGGTCTTGGTTAGGTCGTTGATTGAAATAGCGTTCATAGTAGTCTTGATAATATATCTCTGGTCGGGGCGACTGGGATTGAACCAGCGACCTCACGGCCCCCAGCCGTGCGCGCTACCGCTGCGCCACGCCCCGATTGATCTATTGTACTACAAAGCAAGAAGAAACCTGTTGTCAATAAACTAATATTCTAGGTTTGGATTGTAGTTATCTAATTCAAAACACCGCGTAAATCCTGATATATGTATATTCGTATTGCCATCCAGATTCATAACGGCTAGATGCAGTCCGTCCTTGCGTGTCAGATCGAGATGGTATATATTTTCACTAGGATCATTTTCCACCCATTTAACAGTCCAGTCGGATTTCGAGGCCCAATTATCGTGCATTTTACTCATAATTTCGCCTGAGTCTGTGTCGGATTTAATGTCTACCTGTTCAGAACCAGGCCAATAGTACCTATTACTACCAGACTCACACTCAAACAGGGTTTTTGAAGTCTCTGTTTGAGGATATATTTGCGTTATAACCTCTTGCGGAATAAATGCTGTTAATTCATTTTCTACCGCATGTAATTCCTGTTTGGCTTCGCCGAGGGTAGGTACATCTTGCAATGATTCTTTGTTAACTTGTTTACCACCTAAAAACAATATAGCAACCGTGACTATTAGAATAACTAGAGTTATTCCAGCCCCGACTAGCCAGATGAATTTGGTTTTATTAATTGATGAATTTGAAGGGTTTTTCATAGCGTTACCATTATATCATCTAAGTACTTGATTGATTTTGGTATCCGCATCTCAATATTACGGCCCTCATCTGGAAGGTAGTGTATAGCAATCACAATCCGATCACTTGGCAACACATCATTGACACTTTCACCCCATTCCACAACCGTCACCGCACCAGGATCGGTCAAGCTTTCGGCAATTTCCATACCCATAATGCCAGCATCGTGCAGCCGATAAAAATCATAATGGCTCAAATACAAACCGTCACGCCCCTGGTAGCGCCGATTAATCGTAAAACTCGGACTCTGTACGTCATCATCAATAGCCAGGCCGGCTGCCAGACCCTTAACAAACGTTGTTTTGCCAGCACCAACATCACCAACCAACTCAAACACTTCGCCGCCACGTAACAGCGCACCGATTTTTGTGCCGAATTCGCGCATCGACTGGTCATCCTTGATTATCATAGGTTCCATTTTAGCATAGGGGGTGATACAATAAGCTTATGCTGATAACGATAGAGCGAATGTTAAATCAACCCATCATGAGCCTGCAAACCGGCCAGCCGCTCGCGAAAATTGACGCACCGATTATTAATCCGAATAATTTGCGGATTGTGGCATTTTATGTGAGTGGTCCAATGGTTGATATTAACCCAGCCGTGCTATTTGCTGAGGATATTCGAGAATTTGGGGAAATGGGCGCGATTGTTGATAGTTCGGATAACATCATGTCGCCAGACGGTATGGTGCGGCTGGGTGAGGTTATTGGTTATCAGTTTCAACTGCCGGGATTACCGGTCGTCGATGACCAGGGTCGAAAACTCGGCAAAGTCGAAAGTTACGGACTGGATCCAGACAATCTCGAAATTCAACAACTCTATCTGAAACCAACCCTAGCAAAAAGCCTCCGAGTGGCTCATTTAACAGTTGCACGCGACCAGATTATCGAGATTGATCATGATAAAATCGTCGTCAAGTCGCCAACCGTCACCAGCCAAGTCGCGAGCAAAGTCGCGACCAAAAGCGAAAATGCCATCCCGTTCGAAAACCCATTTCGAAAACCCAAACCAGCATCAGAAAATATTGAACGAGATTAATTACCGTTCGTTATTTTCAGCTAGGGCTGTTTTGATATCATCGTAACGAAAACCTTGTCGCGCCAAATAAGCGATTAATTTACGTTCGTCGTCATATTTACCATGTTTTTTCATAATTAATGTATTCAATGCCGTCGATTCGTCATAATCGTCCGACGCCGTCATCACTCGAGCAATTATCTCTGGTTTGATACCTTTTCTCTGTAACTCGACCTGCATACGTTTGGCAGAAAAATTACGAGTATTAGCGCGTGACCGAACAAAACTTTCGGCAAATTTTTCATCATTTAAATAACCACGTTCACGAAGCCGCTCAACAACTCGATCAGTATTATCAGGTGTCCATTGCTTGCGCCAGGCGTAATCACGCAATTCTTTTTCCGATCGTAGTCGCCGACTAATGAGATCAACGGCGCGAATATAATTCTTGCCAAAGCTAGACTCGTTTTTCAGCTCATCTAACTGACTCTCGGAAATTTCATCGCCTTTTTTAAACCCGAGATTTACTAGCTGAGTTTCGTCGAGGCTAAACGAAAACTGACCATCAATAAACACGTTATAGCGCCCAGGTGTCTTTATAGCAGGGGAGATTTTGGTGATGATCATAAATACCTCGTCATATTAAGATAAGCTACTCCAGGATAACAGCGCGAATATCTGCAAAACTAGCTTTGGGATTGTCTCTCATAAAATCAGCAATTCGGACTGTAGCCTCTCTCTCGGCTCGATCACCATGAGACCGACCTAGTTCGGCGAGTAGCTTATTAATTTCATTTTTGCGATGTCCTGATACTAAACTCAGAACAGTTAGCGCATCCTCTAGTTCAGCTACCTCGTCATCAGAAAAGTCCGGTTCCTCGTCTGGAAATAATCTAACAGCCTTGGCGTTGGTCGTACGTGTCCTAGGGGAACCAGGAAATTGAGTTACTGCATTTCTACCAATATTCCGCTGCCGAGATCTCGCCGCATCTAAACTGTAGACATTATTAGGGCCTATATCTGGTTGTTGCTTGTCATTTTTTGACATGATTTATTCATCGTCGGTTTTGAGTTTCTCGCGGACTTTTTTATCGATCTCGGCCAGGACTTTTGGATTGTCTTTCAAATATTGTTTCGCAGCTTCGCGACCTTGGCCAATCGTCTCGTCGTTGTATTTATAGAATGCGCCAGCTTTGGCAACGATATCGTGTGTCGCAGCTAAATCTAGCACATCACCCGTGGTTGAAATACCTTCGTTATACATAATATCAAACTCAGCCTGGCGGAAGGGTGGGGCGATCTTGTTCTTGACCACCTTTACCCGCACTCGGTTACCGATAATATCCTCACCGGCCTTTAATTGGCCAATGCGACGAATATCAACGCGCTGTGAGGCATAGAATTTCAGAGCATTGCCACCAGTGGTGGTTTCGGGATTACCAAACATCACACCGATCTTCATGCGAATCTGGTTGATAAAGACCACGGTGGCTTTGGATTTGTTGATAATACCGGTTAGTTTGCGGAGAGCCTGGCTCATCAAGCGCGCCTGGAGGCCAGGTAGGGAATCACCCATGTCACCATCGATTTCAGCCTGCGGCACCAACGCCGCCACCGAGTCGAGCACGATCAGATCAACCGCGTTAGAACGCACCAACGTTTCAACAATTTCGAGTGCTTGCTCGCCGTTATCAGGCTGACTGACGAGGAGGTTTGTCGTATCAACCCCGAGACGCTTGGCATAGGCTGGATCAAGGGCATGCTCGGCATCAATAAAGGCCGCGGTACCGCCTTGTTTTTGAACTTCGGCAATCGCGTGGAGAGTGAGGGTGGTTTTACCGCTCGATTCTGGGCCATAAATCTCGATGATACGGCCCTTTGGATAGCCGCCACCGAGCGCTAAATCTAGACTAAGAGTACCCGAAGGCACCGTTTCAACCTCGATTTTATAGGCATCACCGAGCTTCATGATTGAACCATCGCCAAAGGCCTTGGTAATTTGATCAACCGCTAGTCCGAGTGCCGCCGCCTTGCCAGCATCATCAGTCGATTTCGCAGTCATGGTTTTATTATCTTTTTTCGCCATAATCCCTCCTCGTGAAATTATAGGTTTATTGTATCAAATTAGGGGTTATTTTCCAAGTGACGCACGGCTTTTGGTGTGATACGGCGACCACGTGGTGTCCGTTCGATAAAACCGATTTGTAGTAGATATGGTTCGTAAAAGTCCTCGATGGTTGTCGCTTCGTCACCAGTCAGGGCAGCAATAGTGGTTAATCCTACCGGATGATCACCATAATTACTATTAATAGCCGCGAGCATCTGCCGATCAGCCGGATCGAGACCGAGCCGATCAATTTCTAACATCGCCAACGCCGCGCCAGTCAGTGGTTCGTCAATTATACCGTCACCGTTTACGTCAGCGTAGTCGCGAACACGTTTTAAGAGGCGATTAGCAATACGCGGTGTCTGACGACTGCGCTCTGACAATGCCTTTGCAGCAACTGGTGCAATTTTAGTATTTAGAATCTGGGCGCTACGAGTAATAATCTTTTCAATATCTTTTGGTTCATAAAACTCCAGCCGATACATATGACCGAAACGATCACGAAGTGGTGCTGCTAAACTACCGGTTCGCGTAGTTGCCCCGATCACAGTGAATTTCGGTAGATCCAATCGTACCGAACGCGCCGCCGGACCTTTACCGATCACAATATCGAGTTTAAAATCCTCCATAGCCGAGTATAAAATCTCTTCCACTGCACGACTCAGACGATGAATTTCGTCGATAAATAAAATGCCACCGTCCTGGAGATTAGTTAGGATCGACGCCAAGTCACCAGCCCGCTCAATTGCTGGACCAGCCGTCACCCTTAGACCCACCGCCATCTCATTAGCAATCACACCAGCCATCGTCGTCTTGCCGAGTCCCGGCGGACCATATAATAATACGTGATCAATTGGTTCACCGCGCTTTTTAGCAGCTTCGATCGCTAGTTGTAGGTTCTTTTTCAGGCGTTCCTGACCAACATAATCCGAAAAATTCTGTGGACGCAGTGTTATTTCAACCTGTGATTCGTCATTATCGTCAGCAGGTAAAGTTGGTTCAACGAGACGCTGGATTGCCATATGAATATTGTACTACGACTTTACCGGCATAATAATGTGTTTGTAATCCAGATTATCATCAGCAGTGATCAGGATCGGTGCTAATTTTCCGTTAAATTGTAGTTTAACGGTTGTTTCATCGATTTGATTTAGAGCGTCGAGGAGATATTTTGAATTCAGTGTAATCGTACCGTCACCTTTGGTTTCAGCTTCGGTTTCCGCATCATTTTCACCCAGTTCCGACGTGATCGAATGAACACTCAGGGTTGATTTGGCTGAATTAATATTCAAGGTGATCGATCCGGCACTTTCACGAGCGAATAATTCAGAGATTTTGGTAATTCGAAGCAATTCAGCTCTGTCAATTGTCGCCTCAGTCTCGGTACTGGTCGGAATTAATTGTCGATAATTAATAAAGTTTCCGTCAATCAAGCGAGAATTGATAATTGTCTGGCCAATGATAAATTCCACCTGATCTTCACCAACACCAATCGCTACTTCTTTAACATCTTCGCCGAGCACTCGGGAAACATCATTCAAAGTAGTGGCCGGTATGATCGCAGTAATATCGCCGTCAAACGCCATGATCTGCTTTTCGGCTAGCCGGTAACCATCAGTGGCAGCCATATAGAGGTTACCTTCAAACGAATGAAGGTAAACACCGGTCAAGATCGGTCGCGTCGTATCCGAACTAGCAACCAACGAAGTGCTGGCAATAGCTTTTTTTAGCTCCTCGGCCGGAATAGTAAGTGTAGTTTTGGTCGCTAGCTCCGGCAAAGCAGGGAAGTCGTCAGCTGGAGTACTATTAATAGTTGATTTGTAACTACCGGCCGTAATTTTTATTTTGTCATCAATTAATTCGATTTCAATATTAACTTTCGGTAGGTTCGATACGAATTCAGTAATTAATCGAGCTGGCACTGTAGTAACACCAGAAGTTTCAGTGCTGGCAGAAATTTTCTGCGTTGTAGCGGTTTCTAGATTGGTTGAAGATAATACTAATTCACCAGCCTCGGCTTTTACCAAGATATTTCCCAAGATCGGTAATGTAGTTCTGCTACTGGCAGTTCGACTGACGATACCGAGAGCTTTTGTTAGATTTTCCTGAGTCACAATTACTTTCATAGAGATCCTTTCTTTAATTTAGTAGTAGTAATAACAAGCCATGTGGGAAATGTGGATAACCTAGGTTTAACAGATGGAGGAATCACTTTCAGCATGTGGACAGAACGGAGAGAAACTTCGGATAATAAATCGATTATCCACATAGCTAACGGTGAATTATTGAAATTGTTAATAAATGGGGAAAGTTTCTGGCAGTTTGTAACAAACCTGTTCACAATCAAAACACAGTTTTTACACAGGTTGGAGGGGCTAGGCATACAGTGCCTCCCGCAAATCGGCGATCTGTTGACGCACTCGAGTATTTAATTTAATCTCTCGCTCGATCTTTTCAACTGAATGAATGGCAGTGGTGTGGTCTTTGCGACCCAATTCCCGGGCGATTTTTGGAAAACTTAATTTTAATTCACTTCGTAGTAAATACATAGCCATTTGTCTCGGTTCGGCTATATGACGGTCGCGCGCCGGGCTGCAGATCTCGTCAATCTTGAGATCAAAATAACTAGCAGTTTTGTCGACAACTTGTCTAGCGGTGATGTGTTTGGGGCGAGAATTTTTAATGTTACCAATTAATCCCTCGGCTAGTTGAATTGTCGGCTGTTCACCGCGCATTTCGCAGTAGGCGAGGACTTGATTCAGGGCTCCCTCGAGCTCGCGAATATTAGTTCGCACCGAATCAGCCAGGAAGCTGATAATTTCGTCCGGTAGAGGACTATTGGCGAGCCCAGCCTTGGTTTTTAAAATTGCACAGCGTGTTTCAAAATCCGGCAGGGCAACATCAATCGCCATCCCCATCTGAAAACGACTACGCAAACGATCGGCCAGATCCGGTATTTCTGATGGCGGCCGGTCGGCACTAATTACTATCTGACGATCGGTTTGATGAAGAGCATTAAAAGTATTAAAAAACTCTTCCTGGTTGGATTTTTTACCAGCGATAAACTGAATATCGTCAACAATCAGCACATCAACCTCGCGATATTTTTTCGAAAAATCACGATTTTTCTTGTATCTGACATGATCAATAAATTCATTGACAAATGTTTCGGTCGGAATATAGAGAACACGTTTTTTCGGATTGTTTGCGATAATTTCATTACCGATAGCCTGGATCAGGTGGGTTTTACCAAGGCCGGAGCCGCCATAGATAAAGATTGGATTATATTTCTGTCCGGGCATACTGGCAGCCGCTTGGGCTGCAGCATGAGCTAGGTCATTACAGGTTCCGACAATGAAGTTATCAAACCGATAGCGTGGATTTAGGCCATTTTTGTGACCCGTTCGAGTAGAGTCGGTATTGATCGAGTCAATTTGTGATTCGACCGGCATAACTGCCTCGGTCCGGCTCACTTTTTTGTCCTTTATAATGTATTCAACGGTCGGTTCGGTAAAACCGTTGTTTTTCAAAATTTGTTTAATTTGCAGGTCAAATTTCTTTTCGAACTGATTTTTAGCGAAAAAGTTATTGACGAGAATGCGGAAATGCTGATCATCGACTTCTAATAATGAAGTGGGTTTAAACCATGTCGCGAACGTAGCGTGCGGCATAGACAGCTCCACTTCACCTAGCACTATTTCCCAAATTTTCTCCTGATCACTCTCCACACTAACACCTTTCTATGCCAACTACTATAACAGATTATGAAAGTTTTCCACAACCCTAGACAAACTGTGGCAAAAATGAAACAACTATTGCCAACAGGGCTTGAATTATCCACAGCCGTACAATCTCCCCTGTAAAATTGTGGAAAATAACGAAATATCTGTGGAAAAACTATTCAGCGATAATACAGTTGGTGTCGGATCGGTGGCGAGAGGTTGATAAAACCCCGTATATCTGATACTATGGTACAGTTATGCCAAAGAGAACCCATCAACCAAAAACGCGTCGCAGAGCTCGTGTTCACGGCTTTCGCGCTCGTATGTCAACTCGATCTGGTCAAGTTGTATTAAAGCGTCGCCGTGTCAAGCAGCGTGCTAAAATCGCTGTCTAAGCAGCCCTAGATGATCGTCCCGGAAACTCCGGGCGATTTTTTTATCGTATACTATATACTATATACTATGATTTCTCAAAAATTTCGTTTTCACGGACACGGTAGTTTAAAGTACGTTTTTCAAAACGGCCAAAGCGAACGCACTAGACACCTGGCTATTAAGTGGACTGAAAATCGCCGTCGCCGACACCCCAGGCTGGCAGTAGTCGTTAGTAAAAAAGTGTTCAAGAGTGCCGTCAAACGCAATCGAATTCGCCGGCGAATCTACGAAGCCGCCAGGCCTCTATTGATCGAGGCTCCGGCTATCGACGCGGTAATCAGTGTCTATTCGGGCGAAATTCTGACCATGACACATGCTGAATTATCGATCGAAGTCTTACCGCTCCTAAAAGCTGCTGGTATCAAATCTACTAAACTACACGAGTAACCTAGCCTTTTATCGCTGTAGATGATATGATAATAGTATGAGTATTTTTGATCGTTTATTAACGCAGCCTATTTTTAACCTACTAGCCCTGATTTATAACTTTGTCGCAGATTTCGGTGTCGCTATTATTATCATGACGATTTTGGTGCGATTAGCGCTGTGGCCACTGGTTAAAAAACAGCTCCACCAAACGAAATTAATGCGTGCTATCCAGCCTGAATTAAAACAAATAAAGAAAAAGACCAAGGGCAATCGCATGCTCGAGAGCCAACTGATGATGGAACTCTATCGTGAGCGCGGTGTGAAACCGTTCGGCTCGATCCTAGTGCTACTGATTCAGTTGCCGGTATTTTTCGCAATTTTCCGGGTGGTACAGATCTTTACTGCGTCGCAGTATAATACTACAAATCATACGTCACCAGACACCTTTATTTATCCGTTTCTGGATGGTTTTGGCAGAATTCCCGAACTACTGGCAGGCGGATCGACACATTTGTTTGGATTAATCGATCTGACTAAAACAGCTGGCAATTACGCCCCGGCTCTGATCATCACTATTTTGGCGGCGGGCCTGCAGTTCTGGCAGAGTAAACAAATCATGCCCCAGCCCAAGGAAAAGAAGAAGCTTCGCGATATGTTTCGTGATAGCGCCGCCGGCAAAGAAGTTGACCAGGCCGAGATGATGGCAGCGACTACTGGTAAAATGATCTATCTATTTCCAATTATGACATTCATGGTGGGATTGGCGTTGCCGGCCGCTGTAATGCTCTATTACGCAACAACCTCACTCGTCGCGGTAATTCAGCAAGGTATAGTGCTGAAAAAAGACGACGAAGAGTTGATGAAATTGGCGAATGAACCAAGTCCTAAAAAAGCTACCAAAAAAATCCGCGAAGCGGAAATTGTCACCGTTAAACCCTCTAAAAACAAAAAATCCCTAACCAAAACACCGGAGCCTTCCGGTGGCGCTACAGTGGTACGGCGGATAAAGGCCAAATAAGGAGGACCCGGGATGAACCGAGAAGAATCAATAATGTTTGCTAAAAAATATGTCGAGGACACCCTGTCATTTTTCGGCATTAATGTCGATGTCTATGCCACGGCCGACGAAGATGTTATCGAAATTAATGTGCCAAATACTTATCTCAGCAACCTGCTGATCGGAAAAAACGGCGATACACTCAGGAGCTTGCAGTTTCTCGTGCGTTCAACTCTTATCCAAAAGGATGCCGAACTGACCCGCGTTAATGTTGATATCGCCGATTACAAGCGTCGTCATAATGACCGCATTGCCGAACAGGCTGAAAAATGGGCCAAAGAAGTCCTGGAATCGGGCGAATCAATGAATTTACGACCAATGAATCCAGCTGAACGTCGTGTCGTGCACAAAGTCCTGGCTGACTATTCTCAACTATCTACCGAGTCCGAAGGCGAAGGTCGTGATCGCCATATCGTCCTCAGCAAAAAAGCTGACTAATTCTGTTTATTGACGGGCGCAGACACTTTTTTTCGAAACACAAAACGATCGTAGGTCAGATAATTCCAAGTCAACGAGAATACGCTGGCCACGAGTTTCGCGATGTTCAGAACCATCAAATCCGACAAGCCAAAGTGTGGTATATAATGAACCATCAGCCAGATAACTCCGTTTTGAATCACCCACAAACCAAATAACGTAAAGGCGATAAATAATCCAACTTCGCGGGCGTAATTTTTGGAATTGGAATTAAATGTCCATTTTTTATTCATGAAAAAGCTAAAGGTCATAGTCAGGCCAGTAGAAATAGTGTTAGCGGCGATTTGCGGTAGTCCGATTAGCACCAATATATTCAAAATCAGAAAATCTAGGCCGGTATTAGCGACGCCAATAATAGCAAATTTCAGCGGCTTTTTACTCGTCGAGCTTTTTACCAACTCTGGCTGGCTTGTCTCCATGAGTGATCCTTCCTTTATGAAATTCCTCGACGAGATACAGTGGTCGGCCTTTGGTTTCGGTAAAGATCCGTCCGACATATTCGCCGATAACACCCAGACTGACTAGCTGCACGCCGCCTAGGAACAGGATAACGGCCATGGTCGAGGGATAGCCGCTTAGGTGGCTATCGGTTAGCAGGGTTTGCAGAATGATGACAACAATATAAACAAACGCCGCAGAACTGACCAGAACGCCCAGAATTGACACAAATCGTAGCGGTATGGTGGTAAATGACGTCAGGCCGTCAATTGCCAGATTGATGAGCGAATTACCTGGCGACAGCGCGCCGAGTTTCCATTTGGTTTCGCCAGCAGATCGTTTACCCTGTTCGAACAAGATCTCTTTTTTCTGGTAACCAATCCAGCTAAACAGGGCTTTATTTTGGCGCGAGGTTTCACGTAGTTGTTTCAGGGCGTCAACGCAACGACGAGAAAACAAGCGGAAATCGCCCGTATCGAGCTGAATTTCGACTCGCGTCATCTTTTGCAATGTGCGATAATACAGTTTGGAAAAATTGCGCTTCATAAAACTTTCGTGGTCGCGGCTGCTACGACGAGCATAGACGTCATCGTAACCCTTTTCCCACCATTTGATCATCTCTGGGATTAGTTCGGGTGGCTCTTGTCCATCGGCATCCATGATAACAACCGCATCACCACTGGCGTGATCTAGCCCGGCTGCAACGGCAATCTCCTTGCCAAAGTTCCGCGAAAAATTGAGATACGAAATCTGTGGATTGCTCGCCGATTCTTTTTGTAGAATCGACAGTGTATGATCGCGGCTGCCGTCGTTAACGAATAGAAATTCGAAATCATAATTTCGGTTACTAGCGACCAGGCCGGCTAGTCGTTTAAACATGAATGGCAGCGACTTTTCCTCGTTATACGATGGGATGATGATAGTAATCAGTTTTTTCATATGTCTAGTATAGCACTTATTGTTTTGCAAAGTTTTTTACAAAAATCACGCCGTTTTTTAGTTTATTCATCGTCCAGCCGAATAATAATGACCCAGTAGTGGTCAGCCTGGCTAGCATGATCAGGCATTGGATAACGTATTTTTTGCCACCGATAATTGATAGACGAGCTGCGCCCAGCTTTTCTGGTTGGAACTGCTGGATCAGGGATCGTTTTACGCTAAACTCTTTATCTGACCCAACTACCAGCGACCAATAGGACGCAAGCCAGCGCCAACGTAGCCACTGCAAGAGACTCTGTTCGGTTGCCGAGAGCTTGTGATCAGCAAATTGAACAATAGCAGCATCATTGGCTGCTCGGTATTCTGGAACAATAGAGGACGACGAAAAGACACTGGTTTCACTGTGAGCTTGGTAGTGATAGGTGATGTCGGGAATAATGCTGAGCCTACGCATATATTTGAAATAGTCGAGGGCAAATAATAAATCCTCGCCGAATCGTAAATCTTCGCGAAATCGCAGGTTATGTTCATGGATGATATCGGCACGGAATAGTTTGTTCCATAAATTGTATAGAGTGCCATCGCTGCCGAGTGAACGGAGGATGTATTCAGGGAGGTTTTTAGTGACGGTTTCTTCCCTAGGTTGAATTCGTTTGTAATTTTTAACGAGACCCCTTGCTGTTTGTAGGTCGATTTGCCAGCCCGACACTAAAACATCACTGTTAGTCTGGGTGATAGCGTTGGCAACAACTGTCAGTGTATGATCGGCAATGATGTCATCGCTGTCAAAAAATTGGATATAAGTACCGGTGGCTTTAGCTAGGCCGAGGTTACGAGCACTCGATGGACCGCCGTTATTTTTGGTGTGGACTTTCACGCGGTCGTCGGTTGTGGCAATATCTCGTAAGTTTCGCAGTGTATTGTCTGTCGAACCATCATCAATCAACAGTAATTCAAAATTACGAAACGATTGCGACAAAATTGATTCCACCATAACCTTTATGGATTTTGAATTGTTCCATACAGGAATGATGATGCTTAACAGTGGCGCTGCCATGGATATATTGTAGCATGGCGTGGTATAATAAATGGCGATGCAAACCCGTGGACTACTGGACAAGAAAAATCGAGTTCTACTATATGAGTTGGTAAAAACCGACTTTAAATTGCGCTACCAGGGATCATTCCTCGGCATTTTGTGGTCTGTACTGAAGCCACTCCTATTGTTTGCGGTGATGTACACGGTATTTGTACGATTTCTGAAATTTACCGACGGTACACCGCAGTATCCTATCGTGCTCCTACTCGGAATATCCCTCTGGAGTTTCTTTTCAGAAGCAACGAATGTTGGCATGAATTCAATTGTTGGCCGGGGCGACATTTTACGCAAGATTAATTTCCCGAAATACATCATTGTTTTATCAGCGATGATGAGTTCGCTGATATCGCTCAGTATAAATTTGATAGTGGTGATTGCGTTTGCCTTTTTTAGCGGCATTGATTTCACTTCACTGGTGCTGCTGGTACCACTCAATATATTACAGTTATTTGTTTTGGCCTTTGGTTTAGCACTGTTCCTCTCGACGCTGTATGTAAAATTCAGAGACATTGGTCATATCTGGGAAGTTGTGCTGCAAATCCTGTTTTACTCTATGCCAATCATCTACCCGATAACACTGGTTGCTAATGTCCAGATTCTCGGATTTAAAGCCCAAGAGTTAATGATGCTCAACCCAGTAGCCCAATCAATCCAAGATATTCGTCATAATCTGGTTTCACCGACGACGGTTCCAACGACCTGGACCATAATAGATAATATCTGGTTAGCTAGCTTGCCTGTGGTTATTACTGTCGCTATAGCGGTACTGGGTGCGCGGTATTTTTCACGAAATTCTAAAAAATTTGCGGAGATGTTGTAGTGGAAAAAGTCGACGTTACGACAGTTATTACGGCCCACAAGGAGGGGTTGTTGGCGCACAAGACTATGTTATCGGTCCTGCGCGCTGCGAAAAAATTGAAAGAGCATAATCTATCCTATGAAATAATCGTCCATATCGACAATGGTGACGAGACGACCAAGGATTACTTTGCTCGCTACAAAAATGACAGCAATGTTAGATTGTATGAAAATACATTTGGTGAGTTATCTCGGTCGCGTAACTTTGCAATGGGTCAGGCACGCGGCGAATATGTATCGTGTATTGATGCTGATGACTTGTGTTCTGAAAACTGGCTGATTAATTCCTATAATGTGGTAAAAGGCGATAAAAAGACCGTTGCTCGAATTAACTACATCATAACTTTTGGGGCGGATCGAGCGGTCGTAACGGACAATTCAGATATATCGCCCCTGAAACAGCGACTATATCTGATGGCTTCTAATATGTATGGGTCACCGCTATTTTGCCACAAGAGTGTTTACGAAAACCAGCAGCAGAGACCGAATGGCGGGCCGTATGGTTCAGAGGACTGGCAGTGGACACTCGACACCATGGCGCAGGGAGTGAAGCATGTCGTGGCACCCGAAACCATTTTGTTTTATAGAAAAGATGCCCTTTCCAAGGATTCGTTACTGAGTGGTCAGAGTGGAAATCGTGCGACTTTATCGCCTACTGAATACCTTGGTTTTGAATCGGTGCGACATCTTGACATCGGTTCCGAAAATGTGCCACAGGGCGGTCAGGTAAATCCTGCGCTCGCTGGATCCACGAAAGCCTTTATAAAGGAAAAAATGTACGATGCTCTGGTGTATGCTAATACATTCAAAACCTATAGAACACTGAAAAATAAAATTCGCCCCCAGGGGGATTCGACCAAAGTCCATTTACCAGACCATATTATCCAGGAGTGGAAGAATATCAACAAAATCGAAAAGGTCACGTTTCCTTCTGACTATGTCCTCGATCGGGCGACAAAATGGATGCCAAATGCCAGTATTGGTGCGCGCTATGTCAAGTTCGCGCAGCTACTCAGCCGACAGCCCGACACACTGTTTTTTGTGCCCTGGCTAATTCGCGGTGGCGCCGACAAAGTATTTATAAACACCGCCAACGAACTACATCGGGCTCATCCAGAATGGCGCATTGCCTTTTTGCAGACCTATCGTCACCAATCAATCTGGCAGGACAAGCTGGACAACTCAATCGATTTTGTTGACCTCGCGACATTGCTCGATGGACTGCATTACGAAGATAAAATGGCGTTTATGGCGATGTTTATCACCCAAAACAATATTAAACGAATCTGTATCGGCAACTCTCGGTTTGCCTATGACTTTGCTATGCGGTACAAGAACCTGATACGAGAGCGAGATGTTTGTATTTACGCCTTTGCATTTACGGAGAGTATAAATAATGATGGTCGTATTGGTGACTATATTCACGAACATATCCCGTTTATGCAGGACGTGACTTATAGGATTGTTACCGACAACACCAGCATGACAGAACAGTTGTATGAGGAGCATGGAATCCCCAAGGAAAAAGTCTACGTTCATCACCAATTCCTAGACAATGTGTTTGTAGCGCCAGAAATAAAAGATCATTCGCCACTCCGGGTGCTATGGGCGAGCCGAGTTAACGGTCAAAAACTGCCCGAAGTGTTGCGAAGTATCGGGGAAAAATTGGATGCTAATTTCACCCTGGATGCCTATGGCCAGTTAGAAAATCATTACTCACGAAAGTTTTTTGAAGGTAGCGGCGTTACGTATGTTCGGGCTTTTGACGGCATTGACGACTTGCCGACTGATCAGTATGACGTTTTCCTATACACCTCGAATGCTGATGGTATGCCAAATATGCTACTCGAGGTAGCATCAAAGGGCTTACCGATCATTACCTCTGATGTTGGGGGCGTTAAAGATTTCATACAGGATGGCAAGACCGGACTACTGGTGCGTGATTGCATGGATACCGACCAATACGTAGCGGCGCTCGACAAAATGAAAAGCCCGGAACTGCGTAAAAAACTAGCTACTAACGCTCAAAAACTACTGTCGACAACTTTTGACAAAGCGTCGTGGGAAAAGGGCGTTCGAGATATCTTTGATAAGTAGTATATAATCAAGGTCATGCCTCGCCCGTAACCCTGTTCCGTGCTATAATATAGCGTAGAATATGAGTGCAAAATCACCGTCTAAATCATCCGACGTTGCTCTGCGGGTTGAGCATGTTAGCAAGAGTTTTCATCTGCCGACTGAACAGGCAAATGGTATCAAACAGGCTTTTGTTAACCGTGTGAAAGGTATCAAAGGCTATACGGAGCAACAGGTACTAAAAGATATTAGTTTTACTGTTGAAAAAGGCGATTTTTTCGGGATTGTTGGCCGAAATGGGTCGGGAAAATCGACACTATTAAAACTGATTTCGCAAATATACACCCCGAACCAGGGAAAGATCACGGTTAACGGCAAATTGGTACCATTTATTGAACTGGGTGTTGGTTTTAATCCAGAACTAACCGGCCGGGAGAACATTTATCTAAATGGTGCGTTGCTGGGCTTCTCGCACGAAGAAATGTCGGCCATGTACGAAGACATCGTGAAATTTGCCGAGTTAGAAGACTTCATGGATCAAAAGTTAAAGAATTATTCGAGCGGCATGCAGGTGCGCCTAGCCTTTTCGATTGCCATAAAGGCCGACGCAGATATCTTGGTGCTGGATGAGGTTCTAGCAGTAGGAGACGAGGCGTTTCAGAGGAAGTGTTTCCAATACTTTGCCGAACTAAAACGAAACAAAAAGACAGTTATCTTGGTGACGCATGCGATGGACTACGTTTTGCAGTTTTGCAACAAGGCAGCCTTGATTGACAAGGGGCATACATTTACCACCGGGAAGCCTATTGATATCGCAAGAATCTATCGTGAGTTAAATAGCGAAGAGAACCTAATAGTAACCAATAAAAAGCACAATGATTTTTTCGAAATTGACTCAAACTATAATATGTCTAACGGGAAGATTATATTTACAACAAATATAACGCCCAAGAATAATTTTAATGACAAAGATGCAGTATTTACTTTTGTAATTCAAAAGGACAGTGGAGAGGTTGTATACAGATATGTCACTGATGAAAAAATTTCAAAACCTCTTGATTTTACAAAGAGTCGAACAGTTACTATAGAAGTAGATAACATTTTTCCTGACGGACTATTTTTTGTTGAAATTGGGATGAAAAAGCGAGATCGAACCAAAGAATATATAGTGATGCCAAAAGCTATTGAGTTTGACATAGTCAGCACTAGCCAGTATTTAAATGATAAGCATTGGAAGCCGTATGAAGAGTTCAAAATTCACTAAACAGATCTTGAAAGATAAAAAAATATTGATAACTAATTGTTGGTTATCTGGTTATGGTGGAAGTGAGATTAATATATTACAGCTAGTTGATCAATTAATTAGTTTTGGCGCAAGAGTTGAGTGTTTCACGCATTTATATGAGGGTGAGATGGCAGAAGAGTTCAGTAGGCGACGAATCGAAGTTATTTCTGAGTCGTTTGTTCATACCGACACCGAGAAAACATTAAAAATAGCAGACGTTGATATTGATGACTATGACTATATATGGGTCTGTCAGCAGGTGCTACCTTTGTCTATAGTCAAGCAATTAAATTCTGCCAAAAAAAGGCCAAAGTTTATTTTCCTTCATATGTCAGCATTGGTCGGCATACCCGTAGAGGCCCCTGTGGTTTGGGGGATGGAAGGTAAATTATATGACATGATACTTTCGATCTCTGATGATACTACGGCTAACATTCGACGCATCCTAGGAAGTGACTTTAGAGACGTAGACTACTATAGAAACCCAGTGCCAGTGTCATTCTCGCAAGTCAAAAAGAAAAGTGAGAGGTTAAAAAAAATTGCAGTAATATCTAATCACCCACCCAAGGAGTTGGTTGATGTTAAGCGGTATATTGAGCAAGAAGATATTGAAGTTGAATATTTTGGTTCGTGGAGTGAGAATTATAGGCTTGTAGATGCTGATTTAATGGAAGAGTACGATGCTATTGTTGGTATTGGTAAAAATGTTCAGTACGGGCTAGTGGCGGGCGTTCCTATATACCTATACGACTATTTCGGTGGGTGTGGGTATCTGAATAATGATAATTATCAATTGGCCCTCGAAAATAATTTTTCTGGGCGAGGATTCGATCGTAAAAGCGCAAGAGAGATTGCAGGTGAGATTATACAAGGCTACAGGAATGCTCTGAATTTTCACACAGAGAACAGACAGCGTTTTATAGAAAATTATAGTATAGACAAAGTGCTAGAAAGTATATTCACCAAGCTGGACAATAAAGAACGACAGAAACCAAAAACACTCTTTTCAAGAGAAGAAATAAATTATATTATCAGTATGCAAGTTATGTTGCAAGGTAGGTCTCAATCATGGGCGACATCTAATAGAAATATTATCCAAATCAAAGATCTACAAAAAATGGTCGGCGATAGCAATAAGCACATCGAGTTAATTGAGAAATCAAAGGCCTATCGTATAGGAAAAATGATCACTCTACCGGTTCGATATATCAAAAAGTTATTAAATAGAGCTTTAATATATTAAAGCTGACTAGATCTCATCGAGATCATCATAAAATACACAAGAGTTCTTGTTGAGTGAGGCGTCAGTTTTTGTTCTCAGGCAAAGCTTTCCATTAACCTCTGTTCGCATAGTAAATTCTATAACTAGATTCTTAGGAAGAGGGTCGTAACGGTCGCCAGTCTTGGCGTCAATCTTGGTGGTGTCTCGGATAGTTTTTAGTTTTCTAGGTATGTCCATGTTGACGTAGATGTTGGAGTCGTCTGATGTGCCACCGTTACTTAACTCCTGAAGATTACTGTAGAGTATACACATATTGTTATCGGTTTTAGTGTTTGAATGTGTTCGTAGACATAACTGGCCGTCCTTGGTAGTACTTTTCGATGAAAATTCTACGGTTTGTCCGTTGGCGACTATTTGATTGGGTACAGGATTGCTAGTCACTGGGTTAATTTTACTAGTATCATTAGTTACTTTTAGAGGGCGTGGAGCGTCCATATTGCTAAATACTTGACTTGTTTCAAGTAAATTCCCGTACAGTATACACATTTGCTTATTAAGCTGCTGGTCGGTTGCAGTTCGTAGGCATAGACCATTACCGGGTATATTATTTAGCTGTGCGAAGTTGATTTCAAGTCCTGCTGGAATATCTTCGGTCTTTATTCCAGTCGCAGGGTCTATCTTGATCGTATCTTCTTTCGAAATAAGTTTTCGCGGTGTTGTCATGCCCGAAAACATCTCAGATAGATTACTTTCAAGTACACACATTCTTTTATCTAGGCTAGTATCGGTTGCAGTTCGTAGACATACTTGCTTATTGTAGATTGCTTTTTGTTGAAAATTAATTATCAGTCCTGCTGGAATATCTTCGGTCTTTATTCCAGTCGCAGGGTCTATCTTGATCGTATCTTCTGTGGTGTATAGCTGTCTTGGTGAATCCATACTTACGAAATATTGATCTTGAGTTGATCCAAACCAGTCTGTAAACAACCACCAAAAGTTCTTGTTACCGTAGGCGCCGCATGGAGCAGTGGCACCTATACTTACGTTTTTAGTGGCTTCGTTTGGTTGGTAGGGGGTGTAGCGATAGAGGGCGGAGGTAGCACGGTTTTTAATATTGACAACCGAACCGCCACAAGATGCGCTGGGGTTATATTGGATATATACATTGCCAACAGGGTAGTTGCTCCAGCCGCCGTTTAAGACGGTGCGGAACAAATTCGCCGCCTGTCGTAACTGATTTTTCAGACCATAATACTGTGCATCGCACGGTGCCGTATCCGGACAACCATAACCAGTGGCCGTTTGATACTGCCTGCTGTTTGGCCAGGTGTCGGTAATTAGACCCTGTTCCTTTTCCAGTAATACAATGAGAACCTGTGGATTAATATTGTAATCCTGGCCAGCTTGCCAAATGATTTGTGCGGCCGATTCGCCATTGAATGACTCCTTTGCCATACAGACAAATTTGCCGTCCTTGATGCTGTATGACACCGTGGGGTACCAAGCTGCCTTGTGTATATCTGTGTTGTTGCAGGCATTTTTGCTGTCCAAAAAGGTCTGGATCTGCTGGACAGTCATACTATTACGATTCGACATGACAGAGTCGGACATGATATTTCCGGCCTCAAACTTGCTCATGTCGGCAGCGTTGGTGATAGACTGCGGAGAAAGCCAGCTAAAAACTATCGCCCCTAACACGACTACCGAAGCGACGAGCAGAGAGATGAGTTTAGAGCGTTGCTGTGCGATGATCATAATGCTAAATCGTTACGTTGCCTTTCAATTCGCCAGAGCGGTCACCACTGGTAATAGTTATAGTAATATTCCACTTGCCGCTACCGAGTTCGGCCGTTGACACATCAAAACCCTGGCAGGTGGATGATGATGGATTTTGCGCAATACCACTGTCGCGAGTGACGGTTTTCGAGCCCTTTGACAGAGTTAGACGGCAGGTTCCGGTACTGATCGTCTGGTTGATGGTGGTGCGGATCATCAGCGTACCATCGGTGACTCCGGTGTAAGTTATGACACCGGTAAGATTTTGACTATTATTAGTATTTTCACCTTCATACGGTGCCTCGATATCTTTTTCTGCTTCGTGACCGGAGGAATCGATAGTAGCGTTGTCTTCGTCGGTTTTGCTGGCGGAAGGATTATTTTCGCTTGACTGGCTCTTGGTAGTATCGTTATTTTTCTGGCTAGCCCCCTTGAACCACAAAGAATAGACGCCAACCCCACTTGCCACCAGTAGTATAGTAACCAGACTGATGATCCAGATTTTTCGCGATTTCTTTTTAGGATTTTTTATTCTCATGCCCATATGTGTGACTCCTTAATATACATAATAGCACGAGCGGAATGAAAATGCAAGGGGCTTCCTTGGCAAATTTTAGTATAGAGAATTGCGTAAATAACCGACAGACGTGATATCATAAATGTATGAATTCTCACCCTCTAGTGTCGGTTATTGTTCCGGTGTATAACGTAGAACAATACCTAGAAGAGTGTGTTAAAAGTATCCTTTCCCAAACCTATAAAAATCTAGAGATCATTCTGGTTGATGATGGTGCAATAGATTCGTCCGGTCGGATGTGCGATAGCTATGCGGTAGATGATGGGCGAATAAAAGTTGTACATAAGGAAAATGGCGGCCTAAACTCTGCAAGACAAGCAGGATTTGAGCACGCGCATGGGGAATGGATAGCCTTTGTAGATAGCGATGACGTTATCGACGGTCGTTACATAGAGTTGCTGCTAGAGGCTAATGCAAAATATGGCACAGAGATTGCTATATGTGGTTTTTCCTATTTCGATAATACTATAAAGAAGGATACCCGGGTAGCATCTTTTTGCATGAAAGATATCGATACGGTAACACGTCTATACTTGATTGATGCTCGACCCGAGAACAAGTTTTTTTTGCAGACCGCGTGGGCAAAGCTGTTTAAACGAAAATTGATAGAACAAGTCGATTGGGATTTTTCAGACTATCGGAGCAATGAGGACGAGCTGATGTCAGTATATTATTATAAAAATACGATGAATGGAGTGTCGTTTGTTAATAATCAACTTTATTATTATCGGCAGAATCCCGACTCGATTATGAGCAAAGCTCAGGTCGAATATAAGAATTCATACAAAGGTATGCCTACCTCGAAATTTGAATTTCTGGAAGACGTGTATCAAAAAAGGCTAGCAATGTTTGGTAGTAAATATAGGGATGAAATAACCTACTATTACGCAATGCATTTCATGGTATATATTGATAAAGAGTATCGAAAAATGCCCACTTACAGGTTGGCCAAACAAGAAGCAGAGCTGTTTAATAGTAAACTGGACGATATTCACAAGGCGAACAAAAAATATGTGTTTTATGATGAGTATAGCGATATTTTCAAGGTTGTGAGTAAAAAAAGAGATATTCAGGCCTTTTTTGATTATCGAAATTCTCACCCTCTAGTGTCGGTTATTGTTCCGGTGTATAACGTAGAACAATACCTAGAAGAGTGTGTTAAAAGTATCCTTTCCCAAACCTATAAAAATCTAGAGATCATTCTGGTTGATGATGGTGCAATAGATTCGTCCGGTCGGATGTGCGATAGCTATGCGGTAGATGATGGGCGAATAAAAGTTGTACATAAGGAAAATGGCGGAGTCTCTAGGGCGCGTAATACTGGTATAGAAAAATCAAAGGGCGAATATGTATTATTTGTAGACGCAGATGATTATTTGGCGCCAAAGGCCATAGCGGTGCTGGTTGCCCATGCAAATGCTGTAGCGGGGGTTGATATGGTGATCGGGGATTATGCTGCACATCATTCTCTGGGTTACGAAGAAGAAGGGTTGCAGCGGAATTTGCCGGTACGACAGTCGTTCACATTCAGGGAGAGCAATGTCGACGCGGCGTATTCGTTGTTAACTATGGTTAACGCTACATTTTGCAAGCTCATAAAGAAAGATATTTTAATAGCGCACGATATATCTTTTCCAGAGAATCTAAAAATTGCCGAGGATTTAGTTTTTGTCGTTAAAGTGTTGCTGGCCACGACTAAGCTGGCGTACGTAGACGAGGTGTTGTATTATTACAGGGTAGATTTTAATAATAACACCTCTGCCATGGGCAAGGTTTCTAACGAAAAGGCCTATGATTTCGGCAAGGCATTAAAAATAGTAGACACGTTGATCCGGGACGGCCGGTGCGGCGATAGCATCAAGGCTGCGCTGCGAAAAAGCGCGGTGGCACACAGTACGTATGCTCTTGAGCTGTCGGAAAAAGACAAAGCAGTCCATAAAAAAGTTTTCAACTATATCCACAAAGACCTATTTCCCTACTTTCATATTACCGAAAAAGACATATCTAATGATGACGGGACACAGCTGGTCCTCGACGGTGATTATGCAGGGTACATTATGTGGCGCTTAGTGGCGGTAAAGCGTTATCTACATACGCGGCTGGACGCAGTTGGATACTTAGAGGCAGAAGTAGCGAAAAAGAATGCGAAAATTGAGGAACTAGAGGGCGAGATTCAATATCTAAAGAGTGTTCGTGGGATGATACGAACCCCATTGGGGCAAATATATCGGCGGGCGAAGCGACTGCTACGAAAATAAACTCTAGGAAATATCTCTGGCGACTTTCTGGGTAAATTCATCCCAAGAATGTTGTGAATCGATCAATTTCTGAGTCTCGCGAACGAACTCAGTAGCCTGCCCAGGATTTTTCGCCAGAGACAGAATGGCATTAACATAACCATCGATGTCTTCCATTTCGACCAAGACACCAGTTTTGTTGTGGCGTATAAACTCGCTTACACCGCCAATGTTGCTCGCGACGATCGGCAGGCCAGCGGCAGCGACTTCCATGAGGATATTTGGGATACCGTCGGTTTGGGAGGTGTAGAGATAGATATCGTAGTTGGCGGTTGGTATAGAGGATATACCGTTAAAAGCGCCTCTGTAGTGGACTTTTGAATTATTAAAATAATCAGAACGATATTGTTTTTTCTCTATAATACCGTAGACATCAACGATAAAATTATTGCCGAGCTTGGCCGCCACTTTTTTAAGGATATCGGGTCGCTTTTGATGGGAAATACGACTAGCCCAGAGTACACGAATAGGCTTTTTGCTGTCGATGAGTCGTGGTGGGGTTAACCCAGTGATGTCCTGTGGCTGGTAGTGAACAACCATCTTTTCCGCGTCAAAGGCATTATTTTCGAGGGCGTTGTCGATAACTCGCTGGTTGTCTGCGAATACTTTTGTGACAGTTGGCCAGATTGCAACTAGATCGGGGTCGGCAAAGGATAAGACCCGTCCTTTTTCGTGAGTGTATTCGCGCATAAAGAGCGATATGTAGATATTGTAATGATTGTTAATGAGCAATTTTTGGTGTTTCGAGATCCAGTGATACCAATAGTCATCGTTGACGACATGGAGTCGTTTGACTTTTGATTGGATCAGAATCCGTGACCAGACAATATATTTTTCATAATCTCCTAAACCGTGAGTTAGGCTGGCAAAGTCTAGCATATCGACATGTAGTTTCTGAAAATAATCCCGAGCAGAATCATTCAGTAGCTGGGTTGAAAGGATGCCAATTTTCCAGTTCGGATGGTTTTTTTGCAGTGCCTTTATGTAGTTGGCGATGAGCTTTTCTGTGCCGCCGCGTCCGCTCATAGCTGGGGCGAGAAAGAGATAGTCCAGATGATCGCCCGACAAGGAGTGGCAGAGTTTTTGATATATGGTGCCGAGATAGTTGTTGTACGGATCAAACGATAGCGGGTGGAACTGAATTTTTGCAATTTCACCTCGACTCGGCCAGAGTTGGTTTTCGATATCATTGATCTTTTTCCATTCGCGAATGAACCAGTTCGGAAGTTTTTTCAGATTATTTTTGTAGAGAATGGTGCGAGCACTGGGAGCGATCAGGCGATTAATTGGTCCAATACGTTTTGCTGTATCAAATGCAAAACGATAGGCTCGTCGAGCGGCTGTTTTGACTCTCTGTATGGGCGATCTCGGGCGATGTGCGGCCGCTTCCAGGGGAAGGCTCTTTATAAAGGCAATAGCAAAAAGGTCTGAATAGTCGAGCACGGTACCAACGTGTTCAGAGCTGACCGAACCGGCTCTGCGTCGATAGAATAGCGCGGTATCGGGCACGGTGAGGTGCGCAATATCTGCGGCTCGTGTGTCGGCGCAGAATAGATAATCCTCGAATCCAAAGCCATTTTCCGGTACTCGATAGGGATGTTTGACCAGAATCTCTTTGTAGGTCATAAGTGTATTTGTCCATAGGTTCCAATAGGCCATTTGAATAGCATCTGCTGCTTTTGTGGACGAATCACGCATAAACCACAGAGTGATGTTTTTTTCTTCGTAACCGAATTGAGCATGAACAGCGGGACGCATAATGGCGGGCGTCCGTTGCTTTAACAGCATGTTATAGGCCGATAGGAGCCACGATTCAGTTATGAGATCATCCCCATCAATCAAGGCAACTACTGAGGCAGTTGCCTTTTTTACGGCATGGTTGCGATTGTCTGATGGATTGCCAAACGAGCCCTGGATAACAGTGAATCTGGGGTCGTCTGCCCAATTCAACGCACATTTTTTGGTTGAATCGTCTGCATTGTCGAGACTGAGGATTATTTCATAGGATATGCCTTTTTCATCGAGCTGTTTAGCCGACCTGAGGATACTGAGTACTGTTTTGTGGAGCAAAATGCCTTCCTGGTGGGCAGTGATGATGACGGATAGGTCTTTGGTCATACTATCTATTATACCCAAAACGACAGAAATAATGTATGATAAGATGAATGACAACTATCATAAAGGCAATCGCGAACAATAGAAAAATTAGTTTGTTACTGCTAGCGGTATTTGTCGCATCCCTGGCTACTATATTGATAATCTATGGCCTATTGGCATCGCCAATTGCTGACGATTGGCTGTATTATAATTATTATAAACAAGGATTTCTGTCGTATCTAGAGGCTGCCATGAACCACACTGGCCGCCTATTTCAGTGGCTAGTGGTATTTGTTGGCTATGATTTATTTGGCATGAAAGCAACTAAATTGATACCGGTGGGACTGTTTATCGCCCTGTCCCTATCCATTTTCTGGCTACTGAGATCGGTCAAGATCCTAAAAGGAGGTGTTTTATTAGAGGGCGTTATCGCTGGCCTGTTATCGTGCCTGATAATTTTTCTGCAGCCAAGCTTTTTCGATGCGTATCTATGGCTAACTTCTAGCACTGTCTATATAGCATCAATTATCTTTTTATTTGTAAACACAACATTCATTTATATTTTACTGACCAAAAAGACAGGATTGTCTATGAAACTACTTGCCTTTTTGTCTCTGGTGGTTGGCCAAACTTTTAGTGAGCCTACAGCTGTATTCATGATTGGCATGGTAGCGCTCGGTATGGGATTGAGTGCTCTGTATAGGAAAAGAGATTATTTTATAAAACTGAGTCTTTGCCTGGGCGCACTGATAGGAGGTTTTTTAATTGTCTATCTGTCGCCTGGGTCAGTTGCGAGAAGGACGACCGCTCCCGATTTCGATCCAACATGGGTGTTTGTTGATTCGCTACAAGGCTTTTCTCATATGTTTTTTGAAACAGGTCTGTGGATTGTAGGCGCATCCATTCTATTTGGCTCGATATTGTTATTTGTAAACAAACGAAAGCTGACGGTCAAACACCAATATGTCGGTATGTCTGCCATTATTGTTTTTCTGGCGTCGACATATCCCATTTTTGCACTCAACAATTATACCCAGGAATATGTTCCAGACAGGATTTTTGTATTGCCAGTTACGGGTATACTGGTCGCAGTAGTACTGCTGGCTATTTATATTGCGCTCGTGGCGCCCTGGCCAAAGAAATTGGATGCGAAAACTGTAGTGGCGCCAGCGCTCGTCGCATTGTTAATAGTGGCTCTACCGATATTTATGTATTCTGGCGTAAAGAACATCGCAAAATTATCATTGCGTGACAAAGTGGCAAAGGAACGAGATTACCGCACATCAGAGCAAATTGCTGCCGGAAAAAAGACGATTGAAATTATGCAGGCACCAAAATTAGTCAAGGGCAACGCAGATGATTTTTATTATGGTGATGGGCAGTGGGACCTGAACGGCAGAAATTGGATCGTGAACTCGTATTTAACGTTTCATGGGGTTGACCCAAGTACGAAACCAAGGGGCACAGTGAAACTAATTGCTCCACCCGACTTTTACCGTTAACCTAATGTTATAATGGTATCAATGAGGGTAAAACTGATCAATAAACTAAAACGCCCAGAGTATATTTTTGCACTAGTGGCTAGCCTGTTCGGTGTTTTGGCGCTATTTGTTATTCCCCCTGGCTGGAATAGTGATGAATATCAGCATTTTTTCAGAGTTGAACAGTTGGCAAATGGCGGTCTGTTTTCGAGGGATCCTGATGGCCGTAAAACCCCTCATAGCGTTGCAGGTGGATACATTGATAGCGGCGCGCTAGAATTTATTCAGAAGAATGGGTTTGAGAATCGTATCGGTTTGGATAGGTCTACCATAACCCCGCTCGGTCTATATCGGCAGCATACTCAGTATACAGGTGATAAAGTATACGTAGGGTTCAATGGCTCTGCAGTCTATTCTCCGGTTACCTATATTCCTCAGGTTGCTGGCAATTTTATTAACAAAACACTAGGTGGTTCGGTATATTCGGGTATTTTGTTGTCGCGATTGTTCGGGCTAGCTGCGTATGTTCTCATTGTGTTTCTAGCTATAAAAATCATCCCTAGGGGCAAATGGATCTTGTTGACTATGGGACTATTGGCTACGTCGGTAGTGCAGGCTGTTGCTCTGGGCGGCGATGCGATGACGTTTTCGCTGGTTGCTCTGTTTATTTCCTATGTTCTCTATATTGCCTATTCCAATAAAGCTATGTCAGTCAAGCAAGGGACCTTGCTAACGCTATTGCTGACCGGAGTTGGCCTGGTTAAACCGACTTATTTTGCTTTGGCGCCGTTAGTTGCTCTCATACCAATAATAAATAGAAAAGCTTTTAATAAGCGAGCGATAATAATTCTCGTCGGCAGTCTATTGTTGGCCGTCGTAC
Source organism: uncultured Candidatus Saccharibacteria bacterium (assembly GCA_964633435.1). Lineage (GTDB taxonomy): Bacteria > Patescibacteriota > Saccharimonadia > Saccharimonadales > Saccharimonadaceae. The sequence goes on from CAZWHA010000001.1 coordinate 156,117, forward strand.
CGACCCTAATTTGGATGAAGTTAGTAAGCTACGTTGGCACCAATGGTGGAGAGGAGTCAAGCAGGGGAATGCAATTGCAGCTCATGCTGGCGCATCCTATAGATTTCGCGGCAACTATGGCGAGAACGTATCTAGGATTCACTCCTGATGGCGTGTGGAATAAGTTCTATGATGTTGCTTTTCGTAATTTTGTTTGGGATAGTGTTAGGTTTTCGTACCTCTATAGTATTTTGGCTGTAGTGGCGGTAGTTATCAGTCTGGGCATCAAAGACAGCAAGACGGCAATCGGAAATACTATAACAAAGGCGCGTTCGTATATGGCAAACTTTCTATCGATCGGTGTGTTTGTCGTTACCTTTGCCGTAATTAATCTCGCACTGTATCTTTATTTTTCCCCAGTAGGCAGCAATACTATTGTTGGTGTTCAGGCGCGCTATATCTTTCCTTTTTTGCTATTACTCCTCCTGCCCTTGCAAAATTATTATAGGGATCAAGTCAAGGCCAAGTTTTTGCTAGTCGGCATCTTGCTAACGTGTTTGATAGCCTCAATCATCGCAATATATAAATATATCTACTTTCTGAATTAACCCTATGTTAAAAAGTATTATTGCAAAATATCAAAAGCCACTCCGTTTTATTATTTCTGGTGGTTCAGCGGCAGCGGTCGAGTATGGAGTTTTTTTGCTGCTATTATGGGTTATTCATCAGGTACTGATCGCAAACACAATTAGCTTCCTGTGTGGTTTGATCGTAAGTTATCTGCTGAATCGTCTATGGGTGTTTGACAGCTCTGCTGGCATAAAAAAACAGTTTGGCATGTACTTTACCTTGGCAATGATTAATCTTGTTTTGAGTAACGTCGTGCTATTTGGCTTGACCGACTGGTTGTCGCTCAGCCCTGTACTGGCAAAAATCGCAGTCATGGCGGGAATTGCCGGTAGCAATTATTTTATATTTTCAAAACTAATATTCAAAAAATAAACAATCTATTTGTTATTTTTAGATAGTTTAATGGAAAGCTCTCGATGTAGGTTTTGCAATCGATGTTCGGTTTGTTCGGTTCGCTGTCGCTGGCTATTGATAACATAGAACAGAAAAATAATTGCTGTGGTCTGGACAATATCGAATAGGCTCAGCTCGTGAGCATCCAGCGGCTCTCTGCCTGAAATCATATTGTATACCGGGAACGAACTGACGAGCACAATTAATAAGGTCAGCCATATAAATAACTGAGACCTAAACCTTTGTTTAGGGATCTTTTTTAGTTTGTATTTGGTAATCAAATTAATCAGCGCCAAGAGGATGATAGGCAAATTTAGTAGTACTAAAATAATATATCTCATTCGAATAGCTCCATAAGACGATAGCGGATTAGTGTTTTAACGATATTGACGCCGTTCCAGTTATTTTGACCTTTGGATTTTGAATAGTCGGTATATATGGCGCTAATGGGGAATTCGTTAATCACGAGCTTTTGTTGTTTGGCGCGCCATAACATTTCCGAACAGAATTCATAGCCACTGGCATTCCAACGGAGTTTTTCGAGTGCATTTGGTCCGAATATGCGTAAACCCGATTGTGAATCAGTGGTTTTGACTCCAAACAATATCCATGTACCGAAACTCAAACCCCAGTTGCCGACAACTTTGACCCATGACATACCCTTGTTATCAATCAATCGACTGCCAATTAGCAGATCGTTATTGGTTTTGAATAATTCATCAAAGCCCTTTAGAACATCCTGTGGATCGTGCTGACCATCTGCATCCATAGTTGCAGCGGCATCGTAATCGTTTTGTTGAGCATAGGCTAGTCCAGTGAGTGTTGCGCCGCCTGCGCCTGAGTTAAGGATATGGTCAATTACCCTCGCTCCCCCCTTGCGAGCCTCGTCTGAGGTAGTATCTTTTGAGCCGTCATTAACTACAACTATGTCTATGGTGTAGCCTTTGGCTTTATCAAAAACCTTTTTTGACTGCCGTATCACGTCAGCAATTACCGGAGATTCGTTATAAGCGGGAACAATCACACAAGCTCGTTTCATATGATAATTATACCGTATACAGACTGATTTGTGTACCTATCGGACCATTGTCTGGTGCGCTATAATGTATGTAATATGAAATCATCAATACCCGCCAATAATCAACCAAAAGTTGCGATTGTTTGCGACTGGCTGACCGATGCTGGTGGAGCTGAGAAGGTGATATTGGCTATGCATAACCTGTACCCAGAGGCGCCGATTTATACGTCGCAGTATCGACCGAAAACCATTGACTGGTTCAAGACGGCAGAGGTTCGAACCGGGTGGTTAAATTGGTTGCCGGCGGCGCTAAAGCGGTTTATTCCGTTTCTGCGTCAGCGATATTTTTCGCGGCTCGATCTGAGTGACTATGATGTGGTGATATCGATCACGGGCGCAGAAGCCAAAGCGGTCAAAACTGGTCCCCATACGCTGCACATTAGTTATATGCATGCGCCGACTCAGTATTATTGGACACTGTACGATCAATATATTGAAAACCCTGGATTTGGCGTATTGAATCCATTGGCCCGGTTCGGGCTGAAAGCGCTGGTTGGTCCACTGCGACGCGCCGACTACCGAGCGGCGCAGCAACCGGATATTGTGGTAGCGAATTCCACCTATGTACGGGATGAGATAAAGAAGTATTATCATCGAGATAGCGTAGTAGTATGGCCAAATGTTGATGTCGAAACAATTGGAAAGTTGGCTAGAGAAGTCAAGACAGTCGCAAATCAGCCACGTCACTTTATTATTTGCGGTCGACAAGTCAGTTGGAAGCGAATGGATATTGCTATTGAGGCAGCCAAGAAAACGAGGAATCATCTGCTCGTTATTGGCTATGGCCCAGAACATACCGCGCTCAGAGCTGTGGCGGCCGACAGCAAGTACGTTACGTTTTTGCCTCGTTATAACGGCATCGGTGAAATTGTGGAACAGATTGTCGCTGCAAAAGCCTTCATTTTCCCCAGCCTAGAGCCATTTGGTATCTCGGCAGTTGAATCGTTAGCCGCTGGGACGCCGCTAATTGGCCTGAAAAAAGGTGGGGCGCTCGATATTATTGAACCGGGTGTCAACGGACTCTTTTTCGATGAACAGACAGCAGAAAGTTTGGCCCAGGCGATGAACGAATTTGCAAAGCGAGACTTTGACAGACAGGTCATCATGGATAGCGCTAAAAAGTTTTCCGAAACCGAATTTGTCAGGAAAATGGAAAAGATCGTGCAGGAAAACCTGAAATCATGAAACGTCTAAGAGAATTGATATCTGAAAGGTTGAAGTTGTATGAGGCATTGTGGCTGATTGCTCCGGTCGTTGTATGGTTTAGTTATTGGCCAAATTTCCACTTCGGCCAGGATGGAACCATGAATTTCGAAATCTCATTACCGCTCGCGTTCCTGGCCCTTTTGGGCTTAGCGAGCTTGGCGAGTATTATAAAAAACTGGCGAACGTTGGCGACAAATCGCTGGGTATGGCTAGTCGGGGCGTTCGTTGTCTACTCTTGCCTGACGACACTATGGTCAGTCAACCCGCTCCGCAGTGTACTGACGAGCGGGATTATTGGATTATTAGGGCTGGTGGCGATTGGAGCGATTGCCGAGCAGAAAAAGTTGGTCAAATTATTGCCGCGAATGGCGCAGGTGTATGTAGGAACCGCAGTTATCATGAGCGGACTCGCGATTATCCAGTTTTTTGCCGGCATTTGGCTGCCCCAGTCCGTGACACTAATGTGCGATGGTTGCATGGCGACGCAATTTGGTTTTCCACGACCAAATGTTTTTGCTATTGAGCCACAGTTTTTTGGCAATATGTTGTTGCCCGCGATCTTGATCGTGGCGCATAGAGTATTATCTGCTCCGGCAAAGTGGCGAATCTACGATACCTATGATAGTTTGATCCTGATGCTGGTGGCATTGTTCCTGACCATGAGTCGCGGAGCGATATACGCACTAGTTATCGGCCTGATGGTATTGATACTTATCCACCGCAAACACCTGAAAAATATCGCCGTGTTTGCAGGATTGTCGTTCATGGTGCTAGTCGCATCTCTGGGTATGCAGGGTTTGGCGGCAATGATCAACCCGACTATTTCAGAAACATTCTCGGGAGCAGTGACGAAAAGCATTAATCAACTGACCCTGGGTGTTGTAAAGATACCAACAGAGACTAAACAGGAAACCTCGCAGCAAAACGGCAAGCAAGACCCGGTATTTGATGGTTATGCCGAAGAATCGACTAATGTTCGGGTGAATCGTTCGGCTTTGGCGCTGATGGCCTGGCAACAGAATCTATCGACGATGTGGTTTGGTGTCGGCGTTGGCGGTGCCGGTGTGGCGATGCATCAGGCCAGTCCAGACCGGATTGGCGCCCGCGAAATTGTCCAAAATGAATATGTCGAAATTCTGCTCGAGCGAGGTTTAGTAGGACTGGTCGGCTTCTTGGCGGTGATCGCTGGGCTATTTGTAGTGACGAGACGACAAAAGTGGCTGTGGGCGATTATCGTGGCATTCATGGTGCAGTGGATGTTCTTTAGCGGGTATCCTAATGCCATTCATATTTATCTGGTGTTGATAATGTTGTCGATTAGCTATGGTCTGAAACGATAGTCGCTGGCTTACCTGATCGTTTTTGTGCCGAACGGGCTTTTATTGTATAATCTATCTGAGGAACTATGACTAAAAGTTACGATACGATCTTCCGTTTTTGCCTGGTACTGCTCGACTGTTTTGCCTTGGTTGCGGCCTTTACTGCCGCCTATATCCTCAGGATTACGCTTGATCCACGGCCATTCTATGTCGACATGCCAGCGATTCAGTTTTTGACCTCTATTCTGACATTGGTACCACTCTGGATTATCCTGTTCTATTCCTTTGGGCTGTACACAGCGAACATCTATACTCACCCCGTTCGCGAGTCTGGTCGATTGGGCCTAGCGGCTGTATTTGGTATTATGATGATGATTTCGTTTAGCTTTTTCACAGGTGTGCCACTCTTTCCGACCAAGCTGGTTGCCGTGTATGCACTGATCATTAGCTTTTTGATTCTGTTGATTCTGCGCACCGCCATCAATCTATTGAGGATTTGGCTGCTGACAAAAAATATTGGTACCAAAAACGTCATTATTATTGGTAATTCGCCGTTGACCGGCAGTTTAGCACAGTTTATTTCGACACATCCTCATGCTGGTTTTGCGGTCACTGGTATCGTAGCACGCGGCGAATTTATACCGTCTGAACTTCGTCATTTACGAATGAGCTCACTCAGTTCTGCTGCAGCTGAGCTGCCAATTGACGCAATTATTCAGACTGATCATAAAGATGTCGGGAAAAACTATGAGCTGGCTGCTCAGCACTACTATGATTTTTATCAGGCCCCGACATTTGAAGGCTTGCTGACGGCGCGCCATTCGATCGAGATCCTCGATGCTTCGCCACTGATTCAGGTTCACACCACATCAATGACTGGCTACGGCAGAATTGTCAAGCGACTAACTGATCTGACACTCGGAACTATTGGGCTGATACTGGCGTCGCCGATTATGCTAATCGTCGCTATTGCTGTCAAAATTACCGATCCAGCCGGCCCAGTTTTTATGCGTGGCAAACAGCAGGTTCGTTTAACACGTTACAATCGCCGATTCAAGGTCTATAAATTCCGCTCGCATTACGCCAAATTTGATGGCAAAACGGACGAAGAGGTGTTTCAAATGATTGGTCGACCAGAGCTGATAGAGGAATATCGCAAAAACGGTGACAAGCTCGATAATGACTTTCGAGTGACGCCAGTAGGGCGATTTATTCGCCGCTTTAGTCTAGACGAATTACCCCAGTTGTTTAATGTGCTACGAGGCGATATCAGTCTGATTGGCCCCCGGGCGCTCGTGCCGCATGAACTAAATCAGTACGATAAAAAGAGTGCTTTGCTGTCGGTGAAATCGGGACTGACTGGCTTGGCGGTAGTGTCGGGCCGTCGTGATATTAGCTTTGACGAGCGTCGTCGACTAGACCTGTATTATGTCCAAAACTGGAGCATTTGGCTGGATATAAACATATTGTTTAGAACCTTGTTGGTTGTATTCAGGGGTTAGTGGATTGGCGTATCGCCCGTTCACTCTTGACCGGTGTCGGTAAAATCGGTATAATTGCTGCTGTGTTCCGGAGTAGCGCAGCGGTAGCGCAGTTGGCTGTTAACCAATTGGTCGCCGGTTCGAATCCGGCCTCCGGAGCCAAGCATAAGCGCTTCGAGTAATCGAGGCGTTTTTGCTTTTATGTAGTTATAATAGGGTTATGCAACATCTTGGTTTACTATCGTTTATCTTGCTTGTAGCTGGTTTGGGGGTTATCGCAGTTAAACTTCCTGGTGGATTAAGTAAAACATTCAGCCAACGGGTAGCCAACAATAAGGTTATTGAACTCTTATATTCGTTACTATTTCTTGTAGCTCTACCAATTCTATATTTATTTTTTGCAGTCTGGTTTGTACCATCACTAAATGTGCCTCAATACTTTCTCGTTTTTGCAGCAATAGCAGTTATCTTCCAGATATTATGTACATGGATACCTGAGCGTGGAGGTAGGATTACTACTATCCACCGTATATTAACTAGCATATCTGGAATTGCGCTGCTACCGATGATATTCATGATCGCTACTAGACAAAGCATCTTGGCTAGCTTGATGATCATTTCGTGGATTGCATTAATCGGGATGCTTGTTTTGCTTACTATTGCACTCCTCAATCAAAGGGGATTTAGATACGCATTGTTGCTTCAAGTTGGTTATTACGCATTATTCTTTGCAGTTATTCTATTAGCGACATATGTTCAATAACAATTGAATCTTGCTTTATCGCAGTTATAACTAGCTCTATTGTTGTGAGCCAGGATAAGAAATTGACCATTACGGTCGATTTTTTTATTCTGATTCTCGTGGAGACCATTGCTTGTATATAAAAATATAAAGTCTATACTTGGACTTATGCGACAAAGTATTACTCAGGAAATGCCTAATGGCTGCGGGATTGCTTGTTTTGCTTTTGTCGCCGATCTTACTTATCGGCAAGCAGAAGAATTTTTGGGAGAAGAGCAGGCAAAAAGCAGCCGATTTGTCGTGAAGCATTTTCGCGAAGAGTTAAATCGATTTGGCCTCGGCTATATTTCAAAGCATGTTCGATCGGGTCAACCTATTGAACCAACGGAAGGAACGATCGTGCTTTTGCGTCGCTCGAAACAGTTTCCGGTTGGGCACTATCTCGCTTATTATCAGGGAAAATGGATGGATCCACGTATTAACCTTGAAGACGATAGGATGTTTCGTAATCCAATATCTGGCTTTCGAACTGTCCTGCCCGGCGAAATAATGTACGCTTTGATTCCGGATAAAGACTGCTTGCCCGGATGCGTCTCGTAGTTTATTTTGATGTATAATATGTGCATGGACTATTTCCTCGTATTCACCATAGTTTTCCTCTTCGTCATTGGTGTTTATGCAGTGAGCAGGATAGGCTACATTGCGAAATTCTCAGTGCTAATTACCGTGATAGCCGGCATATTGACGGCGCTAAGCTTGCTCCACAGTAGTGGCAGAATGGTGGTCTATAATGTCTCGATGGCTTCGTCGGCGTTTTTTGCCCAGAACAACGTTGATGCACTTTGCGGTCCAAAGGATCCGGCTAATACCCTATGCTATCAAGAAGTCGAACACAGAGGCTATCCTTTTCGAATGATAACGATCAACTATCCACCCGATACTGCGCCGAAAGTCACCCTGTATCAACAAGGTAGCCGCGGCCGCGGTTTCGGCCCTTTTCTAAACTATATGCTTTATCTGACGATCGTTGCCTCGGCAGCAGCTCTGATAAAGAAAATCTCGTTAACATCAGGAAGTAAGCACTAAAAGGCGTACAAGAAAGGAGCCTAGCAATGCAAAAGATAACCCCTAATTTATGGTTTAATGGCAACGCGCAGGAAGCGGCCGAATTTTACATTTCGGTGTTTCCCGACGGCAAGATTATTAGCACCGAGTATTATCCGAATAGCGCCGAAGAAGGTCTGGCCGATTTTCAGCTCGGGTTGGCCGGCCAACCGCTGACCGTTGAGTTTGAGGTTCTGGGTATGCGCTTTGTAGCGATTAATGCTGGCCCGGAATTTACTTTTAACGAATCGGTGTCATTTGCAGTGCCCTGCAAAGACCAGGCTGAAATTGATTATTATTGGAGCAAACTTTCTAGCGTTCCCGAAGCCGAACAGTGTGGCTGGTGTAAAGACAAATACGGTCTGAGCTGGCAGATCGTGCCGGATAACATCGAAGAGCTGATGAAAAAACCTGACGCCTATAAAACGATGATGAACCAGCATAAGATTATTATTGCAGAATACTAGCAAGAACTGATCGCTTGCTGGCTCCTAGACACGGATTCTAATGTATAATAGCTGAATGAAGCATTTTTATCAGGTTCTGGTTAATACGTTGATTGCCAATGTAACGACTAGTTTTTTGTGGTTTGCCTTGGTGTTTTGGATCTATCTGGAAACAAAGTCAGTGCTGGCAACTGGTATTATTGGGGGTGCTTATATGTTGTTATTGGCATTTTTCAGCCTGGTTTTTGGCACTGTTGTTGATCGTCACAAGAAGAAGTCAATCTTTGTGTTTTCGAGCATATTTACACTCATAGCGTTTGCTATTGCAGCGCTAATTTATATGTTCCAGGCTGAAGCCCTGCTCAACGTATCGAGTCCGCTGCTGTGGATATTTGCTGGGTTCATACTGGTGGGTGCTGTGGTCGAAAATATGCGTAATATTGCGTTATCTACCACAGTAACGCTGCTGGTACCAAAAGACAAACGTGCTAATGCCAATGGTCTAGTTGGTACGGTGTCGGGCATAGGGTTTATCGTTACGAGCGTGTTCAGCGGCTTGTCGATTGGATTGCTGGGTATGGGTTGGACACTAGTGATTGCTGTGGCACTGACGACACTAGCGCTGGGACATATCTATTTTGTGGATATTCCCGAAAAAGACGTTATGCATGACCCAGAGCTTGCTAATAAAAAGGTTGATATTAGGGGCAGTATCGCTGCAATTTCCGCTGTACCAGGTTTGTTTGCACTATTGATTTTTTCGACCTTTAATAATTTTATTGGTGGCGTATATATGGCGCTGATGGACCCGTACGGGCTGACGCTATTTTCGGTCGAGATGTGGGGTATAGTGTTTGGCGTGGCAGGAACTGGTTTTGTGATTGGTGGAATTTTAGTGGCGAAATTCGGCCTCGGCAAAAACCCAATTCGTACATTACTGCGTCTGGCAATTGTCATGGGCTTACTCGGCGCGTTCTTTACGATTCGCGAATGGTGGTGGCTGTTCGGGCTCGGCATTTGGCTCTATATGGCACTAGTGCCGGCTATTGAAGCGGCCGAACAAACAGTGATTCAGCGAGTCGTACCATATAAACGTCAGGGTCGAGTATTTGGGTTTGCGGCCGCATTTGAATCCGCAGCAGCTCCGATCACAGCGTTTATTATTGCACCAATTGCCGAGTTCTTTATCATTCCATATGCGAATTCCGAAATTGGCGCAAAACATCTCGAGCCATTGCTCGGCACGGGCGAGGCACGCGGTATTGCCCTGGTATTTTTGGTTGCCGGGCTTATTATGGCACTGGCTGCAGCGGTTGCGTTTGCTACTAAATCATATCGCAAATTGTCGGCTTCATATTCTGAGGCGTAGAGTTAGTCCTGGGTCTTGCCTTCTGAGTCAAGAAAAACTTTAGTTTCTCGGAGTAGAAAAAGGCTCACATCATCTCGCGATACGCCTTTACCTTGGAATGGAATGGCAATATGATGAATCAAAATGAGCATATATACCACAATAAAGGTGATAGCGCCAACAATAAATAGTCCACCATAGAAAGGATCAATGTTGGTACAGAGCAGTAGACCGATAATCATAACGACGATGGTCTTAATCAGGAAAAAGGCCGATGGAATAAATTGAATTTTTTGAATGTAGTTGACGCGGAATAAACTGCGCATCAATTGTGTTTGTTGAGTTTTCAATTTTGTAACAAAATTCGGTGGCACCCCGGCGCGTTCCATGTCGGCAAAACTAGCCTGGAGGTCAGCAATTTCTCGTCGGGCGCCGCGGCGATTGACACGGGTGCCTTCGCGAAAGATTTTTAATACCTCGATAAGGCTTTTGCGAAAACCTTCTAAATCAAATGTCGGATATTGTTTATGTATTTGCTTGGCATCGCTCCACATATCTTCGATATTCGAGGCGAATTCGGCAGGAATTCGCTCACTTTCTTTGTAGTCCGCAATCGTGGCTGATAGTACAAAGCCTAGTACGAAAATAGCACTAGAGACAACGCTGTTATGTAGTGAAGTTTGCTCGATAAATTCCAGGCCTAGATAGTGCATGAGGTATTTGATAGGCAACATACTTATTGCTGCGACTAACGCCCATATGAAGATTCGATAATTGATTAATTTTTGCTTCATACAACTATTATATAACAGTACCATCGTCCTAATGTGTCTCGTAAATGACTACATAGCAATCGTTTTGCTCGGACTACTAGTGGTATACTAGGATAGTATTATGGATAAAATTAATTGGCTACAATACACCACAAACGATACGCCAGACGGTACATTTCATATCATTTTTGACGAGGATGGTATAGCCCGGGCATCGGGTTTTGGTGACATACGAGATCTCAAAAAGCGTCTTTCTGAAGAGTTGCGATCTGTAACATTGGAACCAGTTCATAATCACCCGTATCAAAAATTTGTCCAAGCCTATTACAACGGTGACAAGATCGCACTTGATGCTATTCCACAAGAGCAAACGGGCAGTGATTTTCAAAAACAAGTCTGGCAAGCGATTAGCGCTGTGCCCTATGGTCAAACGATTTCATACAAGGGTCTCGCTGAAGCTTCGGGTAACTCAGCGGCTATCCGGGCTGCTGGTACGATTTGCGGGCTTAACCGGCTGATCCTGCTCGTACCGTGTCACCGAGTCTTGAAAAGTGATGGTGGTATCGGCAACTATCTATACGGTTCAGAAATAAAGGAATCGCTTCTCCGGCGCGAAGGGGCTATAGTATGAGCGTTGATCAAACAAAGGTCGCTTGGCTCAAGAGCGTCGCATGACCTTTGCTCGACGACTGCAACGCAGCATTGGTGGGCCAGTAGCGCCAGTCGGTGGACCGACCGGGATCGTCTGGGGTGCGCCGGCATTTGAGGATAATTTTAATGGCACTGCGCTCGATACGTCGCGTTGGGCGCCGTCGTGGTTTCAGGGTAGTGCGCAAAACGATGTTGCCACCAGTGCTGCCAATGTCTCGGTATCAGGCGGATTATTGCGCCTGACGCTCGCTTCGTCAACGTCTGGTGCGTCGATCAATACTGCGCCAAACGACGTCTCGCCTAACCCCTTTACCTTTAGCTACGGTTACGCCGAAGCGCGTATCTATTTCCCTGGTGATGGTACGACTATCTACAACTGGCCGGCTTGGTGGACGACCGGCCTGGCCTGGCCGGGTAACGGCGAGAACGACATCGCCGAAGGATTGGGGACCATGACCGTTAACTACCACTCCAGTGCCGGTGCAAGCAACCAAGGCACGGTACCTGGCATCTGGTCCAATGCTTTTCACACCTACGGCTTGCACCGTCAGCCCGGTTGGTGCGACGTCTACTACGACGGTGTATGGGTAAAAGGCTATGCTACTAACGACGGTGGCGCGCCCCACTGTCTCATCCTCAATATCGGCCGGGCTTGGGGTGCCAACCAGCGCTACGGCAGCGAATATCAAATGTTGGTTGACTATGTCCGAGTGTGGGGACAATAACTCTCGTTACGACACTTTCTTTGACTTTTGGCCGAGCACCCACTTGACCGATGGACTGATAGCCTTGTCGGTGCGGTGAATACAGCCCATCCAGCAGCAGGGCCGGCGGATACCTTCTTTTAGTTCTGAGACGACTCGGCTGACATGCTCGTCACGCGTCTTTTGCTGTTTCGGCGCTATAGTCCAACAGATCCACTCATTACGGGCCAGGGGGGTAATATCTGACCAGGCAGCCAAGGCTTTTTTATCCCCGGACAGTGCTTTTGCTAGGTCACTCGGAACTTTGTCGTGTACGGTACCAGCCGGTAGTTTCATGATATTACCATTGTAGCACGCGGTCATAAAATATGAGATAATAGCAACAGTGCTTTAAGTCATAAGGAGAATAATCTATGGCAAACTCGGTCAAAGGTACGTCACAGCGAACGGTATGGTCAGTGACCCTGGTGGGTGTCGGTGCGCTACTTGCTGCGTTACTGGCTTGGCTGCTCATGAATCCAGGCAAAATAGTGACAAATTTTAGCGAGTGCAAGGCTGCAGGTGGGCAGGTGATGGAGTCGTATCCAGAACAGTGTTCGTTTAATGGTAAAACCTTTACCAATGCATCTCAGTCGAAAAGTGGTACAGCGGCGTATATCGGCCTGAGCGAGCAGGCAGCGCTCGATAGGGCTAAATCTGAAAATACACCAGCTAGAGTGGTAGAACGCAATGGCGAGTCATTGCCAGTTGACATGTCATTTGTCGAGGGTCGTTTGAGTTTCTCTATCGAAAACGATTCGGTTACTAAGATCACCGTAGAAGAGAGCGGGCAATAGTAGTTAGCGTTACAGATGGCTTTTCCTGGCTCGATGTATCGGCCGAAGCGGCGGCGCGGCGATTGCTAGGGTGTGAGCTGGTACGAGACATCGATGGACAACAAATCCGAGTACGAATCGTCGAAACTGAGGCTTACGACCAGGCGGACGAGGCCAGCCACACCTTTCATGGACGGACGAAACGTAACGACGCGATGTTTCGAAGTGCCGGACATTTATATGTTTATTTCACCTATGGGATGCATCATTGCCTCAATATTGTCTGTGGCCAGACAGGCTATGGCTCTGGGGTACTGATTCGAGCGGTTGAACCGCTCGCGGGGTTAGGTATTATTGAACAACGACGTGGCAAAACGGGAATTAATGTGACCAATGGCCCCGGAAAAATCTGTCAGGCGCTCGCTATTGACCGACAACTGAGCGGCCATTATCTGGCTGAACCGCCTGTTTGGCTCGTGCAGCGACCGCCGCTTCCAGACAATCTAGTGACGATTGGGCCACGTATTGGTATCAGCAAGGCTGTGCATGAACTACGGAGATTTTACATTACTGATAACAAGTATGTATCTAGAAAGTAGTACATCGGTAGTCAGTTTATACGCCAGTACTAGGTGTGCCGACGACGAATCGACCGAGACCAACCGGGTCGCTGATTTTGCCAGGTAGCGGATCGAGATCAAGCTCGCCGTTGTCTTCGACAGTGTAGACAGCTTTGACGGCAGACTGACCATTGAGACTGACAGTACTGATGACAGCACTATCAATGGTAAAGTAGCCACTCGAAGGGTTAAATTTGCGAGCGACCACACCATCGGCATTGATGCCATACTGATACAGTGTTACTGTCGTACTGTCGGTGGTGCAATCCGCGGTGAAACTAACGAGACCATTGACGTAAATATAATTCAGATCGGCCTTCGCGGTACTCTCGGCGGCGGTCGAAGCTTCGGTAATTGAACAGGTGTCAGATAACTCTACGACAACACGTTTGCCGTTGACAGAATTGATAAAGCTAGCGACATTTGGCTGTTCCGAATCTGGAATGTTGTCATCATTATCGTCGCCATCACTAGTAGAAGTTACTGGACTAAACGTTGGTGGTGTACTGACGTTTGTTACCCAAATATTGTCGAAATCCCAGGTGTTTAGCGGTGCGTTGGTGGTATTGTTCATAAAGTACGTTGCCTGCTCGCCATCTGCATTCACAGCCATCGCTTCGTCATCCAGGCCCTCGGCATTGCCAGGCGTGTCTTGTGTGGTACGAGTTTGGTCGTAGTATGCGCCGGTAACACTGAATCCTTCACCAACTGCCAAGTCATAGACATTGCCCACTAGCGATCCTTGGTGCAGCTCACCCTCTGTTTCGGTCGCAACTACCTTGCCCATCACAAACACATTTTGTAATGTCGCCGCACCATTGTCTTGGTTATACATCATGCCCACTAGGCCGCCCACCATGTCACGCCCGGTTACATCGCCCGAGGCATAGGCGCGTTGAATGGTAAAGCTAGCCGGGTACGCCGAGTAGTCACTGTACGTCTGTACGTAGCCAACCAATCCACCATTGTAGTAGCCAATCGGGTTGTCAATCGTACTCCACGAATACACATCGCGCAGTGTCACTGATGCACCCTGCGATTCTTCTTCTTGGTAGATATCAACAAAACCTATCAGGCCGCCCATAGTGTCACTACCGTACGTTTCGTTCTCGGAGCTAATAGTGACATTGCTATACGATTTTTCAACCAACAACGACCCGCCATCATAGGCAACTGCATAGCCCACTAGGCCGCCCACCATGCTACAGCCCGACTCAGTACTAACACACGTTATATTGCCGCCGTCAACGCTCGAACCAGTGATGTGCGAGGCTTGGCCGGTATCAATTTGGCCGATCAATCCACCGATGCGACTCGTCGTTGCCTCTATCGATACATCGGTGACCTTCACATTCTCTACCGTTGTTGCGCCATATGCATAGCCCACCAGCGCCGCCACTCGGCCTTCGCCGCTCACGGCAAAGTTGCTCAGAGTTACATCTTTAAACGTCGCGCCATTTGACTGTGCAAATAATGCTACGTTCCAGCCAGATTCCTCGTTTATAGTGACATTACGGATGGTATGGCCATTGCCGTTAAACGTGCCACGGAACTCATCCTCGCCGCCAATCAACGGATGAGCTTCTACCCCCTGGCAGTTAATGTCGGCTGTCAGAGTGATGGTATCGTAGCGATTGTCACCGTCGATCGCCATCAGCTCGGCGCAAGTTGCAATGTTAGTCACGGGGCCGGTTGCGGTAATCGTAAATTGCTTAGTCACTGGGTCTGGCACTTCAGCTGCTCCAAACTCAACGACATAATTACGCTGCTGGCCATCGCAGTTGAGATCGTTCCAGCCTTGTCCTACGATATATTCCGCACAGTCTTCGTTACCACTGTTGTTTGGCTCTATGTAATTCCAATGGTTATACATCGGTATATCGCCAGGTCCAAGGACTGGCTGACCACCATTCACAGCCCCATATCCCGACCAAAAAGACGTATCAGCCTCTGGACCATCCATCCATTTCCAGTCGCCCTCGTTGCCCTGATCGCTAGCACCGATCCAGCCGTTACCAGTCAAGTGCTCAACAATGAACTGGTCCTCTGATTCACTGGTGATATTTGCCAGGTAGCCCTGTACGCCACCGTAGACCAGTTGCTTTGCAGCAACGCGGGCTTGATTCCATGTCAGGCTAGCAATGATGATTTTATAGGCGTGTCCACCGATTGGGTCGATGATAACACCGGTAACGTTGCTTCCAAGGTCGATCTCAATGGTATCGGCACCCAGAGCTGTTGGGGTGTAGGTCAGGGTGACGAGGGTGTTGTTGACATCATTGCGTGCACCACTGACAGTTACCGAATCAGTATCGGCACCCATTACGGTCGCTATTTCATCACCAAAGGCAAAGGTACCGTGCTGGGCCTGCAAGGCCACAGTAACAGTATCGTCACCATCGCCGAGGATTGATAGATCAGTAATTGCTACTGCCTCGCCAATTGTTGCGGTCTTGTTTGCTACGGTCGAGATATCCTCGTTAGCTGCATTAACGGTGATCGCTTGCAGTGCCATGACTGCTACTACGGCCACTATCACCATACTATAAAACCCTCGACGCAGAATGCTAATTTTCACCTCAGCTACACCCCTTCTTTGAAGTTAATCATTACCACTATATCATAGCGAACAGGGTAACCGCAATGACTTTTTGTACCAAAATAATAAATATTTAAGATGGTAGCAGAGGATGAGCCGATATAATTTTATGTAGGCATCGTGACATCGCAAGAATAGTAGTTGACACAAAATAGTTTAGCTGCTAAACTATTCGCTGATCATGAATCGTGAACAGCATATCGAAGCCATATTCAAGAATTTCCACACTATCAAACGCGCCTATTCGCACGGTAGCCGCTTTTCGCATCGGCACTTTGGCGTGACTATGACGCAGGCTTCGGTATTAATGCTGCTGATGCACGAGGGTCCCAAAACTATGAGCGAGGTGGCCGAGACACTCGGCGTCTCAAAGAGTGCCGCGACGCAATTATTGAACAGTCTGATCGACAAGGATTTTGTCGAGCGAACTCAGGATGAAAATGATCGACGGGTGGCGTATGTGGCATTATCACGCCATGGTGTGCGACACCTAAAGCAAGTACGGCGTCGTGGCGTTGGGCGAATGGCACGGTTGTTTGACCTATTGACCGACGAAGAATTAATACAGATTGAAACTATAACGGCAAAATTAGTAGAAAGGGCAAAGGAAATTCGACCATGATAAAACTGTTTAAGTATTTAAAACCATATGTGTGGCTGATTGTCCCACTAGTGATCCTGACCTATTTACAGGTCATGGCCAACCTGCAGCTGCCGGACTATATGGCACATATTATTAATGACGGTATTATTGGCGAAGATATGAATGCCATCTATATCAATGGTGGCATTATGTTACTCATCACACTGGGCGGTGGTATTGCAGCCGTTGGAGTCGGCTATCTGGCGGCGCGTGTGGCCACAGGTTTTGCCCGTGACATTAGGCGAAAAGTTTTCGAAAAAGTTGAAAGTTTTTCGATCGCCGAGTTTAATAAGTTCTCGACAGCATCACTGATTACCCGTTCGACTAACGATATTCAACAGATTCAGACAGTATCTGTTATGATCTTTCGTCTGGTATTAATGGCGCCATTTATGGCGATTGGCGCTCTGCAAAATGCCATGCAAAATGCGCCCGAACTAAGTTGGATTATCGCGGTGGCGGTGGTGGCGCTATTAGCAGTGATTACTTTTTTGTTTATCTTTGCCCTACCGAAATTCAAAATCCTGCAAAAAATGGTTGATAAACTGAATCTGGTAACACGCGAAAACTTGACGGGCCTACGGGTGGTTCGGGCTTTTAATAATGAAAAGGTCGAGGAAAAGAAATTCGATAGTGTGAACCAGGACCTGATGCGGCTCAACCTATTCGTTAACCGTTTAATGATTATTTTGCAGCCCTTTATGATGCTGCTGATGAACATTGCGTTGGTAGCAATCGTTTGGTTTGGGGCGCAGCTCGTCAGCGACGGTAGTGTTGAGATCGGTAATATGATGGCCTTTATGCAGTACGCGACGCAGGTGATCATGTCGTTCCTGATGATTTCGATTATCTTTATCATGGTTCCGCGAGCCAGTGTTTCAGCCAAGCGAGTTAGCGAAGTAATCGACACTAAACCCACCATTCACGATCCGACAAAACCGGTCAAGCTAGCGAAAAGCGGCCATGGTCAAATTGAGTTTCGCGATGTCACCTTTACCTATCCAGAGGCGGATAGCCCGGTGTTATCGGGTATCAATTTTACAGCTGAACCAGGTCAGACCACCGCATTTATCGGCAGTACTGGTAGCGGTAAATCGACACTGATCGGCCTCATTCCCCGCTTTTACGATGTCTCGGCTGGGCAGGTGCTGCTCGATGGTGTCGATGTCCGCGATTTACGGCTCCGGGACCTCTATAGCCAGATTGGCTATGTACCGCAAAAGGGCGTACTATTTTCGGGTACGGTCAAGAGTAACATTGCCTACGGCAATAACAAAGCTTCGGTGAGTGATATCAACAAAGCAGCAAAAACCGCTCAAGCCAGCGAATTTGTGAAAAAGTTTGCGAGTGGTATTGATAGTGACATCGCCCAGGGTGGCGCCAATGTCTCGGGCGGGCAAAAACAACGATTATCGATTGCTAGGGCCTTGGCGGTCAAGCCAAATGTCTATATTTTCGACGATTCGTTTTCGGCACTGGACTTTAAAACTGATGCGGCGCTTCGAAAAGCGCTTGAGACTGAGACGAAGAACAAGACCGTTCTGATCGTTGGCCAGCGGATCAGCACTATTATGAATGCTGACAAGATTATCGTGCTCGACGAGGGCAAAATTGTTGGCCAGGGTACGCATGGCCAGTTGATGAAATCAAACAAAGTTTATAAGGAAATCGCCTATTCACAGCTATCTGACGAGGAATTAGCTGGCATCGCAACCAACGGAAAGGAGACAAAGTAATGGATAAAAAACCTGAAACTCAGTCTCGTTCACGTGGTTTCGGTGGCTTTGGGCCACCTCCAACGGGCGCACCGGCCGAAAAAGCACGTGATTTTAAAGGTACGATCAAAAAACTGGTGCATCACCTGAAACCCTATACTTGGCAAATGTCCGTTGTGCTCGTATTCGTTATTGCTAGCACGGTGTTCGCTATTGCCAGCCCGAAAATCATGGGGCATGCGACCAATCAGATCGTTGACGATTATGTTGCTATGAAAGCCTATGACACTATCACCTCGAAATTACCAGAGGGCACGAGGTTACCAAAGGGAACGACCGGTGCCGATATCATCAACCAAATGCCAGAAAGCGAACGAAGTAAAATCTCGGAAAGCCAGCTTGATACTATCAAATCACTTGACTTATCAACTCGGCCAACCTTTCACTTTGAGGCGATTCGCGATATCGTCCTGTTGCTGCTCGGTCTCTACCTATTTAGTGCCTTGTTCAGCTATATCCAGGGTTGGATCATGACCAATATTACTCAGAAAGTTACCTATGTATTGCGCCGCGATCTATCGACCAAAATCAATCGCCTACCCCTTAGTTATTTCGACAAACGAACCTATGGTGAGGTACTGAGCCGAGTGACTAACGACGTCGATACGATTTCGCAGACGCTCAATCAGAGTTTGTCGCAAATTGTGACATCGGTGGTGATGATCATTGGCATCATCGTTATGATGTTTAGTATCAGTTGGGTGTTGACGATCATTACTATTCTGGTGTTGCCGATCAGTTTTGGATTCATCGCGTTTATCACCAAAAAATCACAAGTACAATTTGTGCGCCAGCAAGAGCTGCTCGGTAATATTAATGGTCATGTCGAGGAAATGTATGCCGGTCATCAGGTGATGCGAGTGTTTAATGGCGAAAAGGCTTCAGTTGCCAAGTTCAACACTGTTAACGACAAGTTGTATCATAGTGCCTGGCGAGCGCAGTTCTTTTCCGGCCTGATGTTTCCGCTGATGAACTTTGTCGGTAACCTCGGTTACGTTGGTGTAGCGGTCGCGGGTGGTTGGCTGGCCATTAACGGTCATCTAAAGATTGGCGACATTCAGGCCTTTATCCAATATGTCCAGCAATTCAACCAACCGATTATGCAAACCGCAAATATCGCGAACGTTTTGCAGTCAACTGCGGCAGCAGCTGAGCGCGTTTTTGAATTCCTCGACGAACCAGAACAGTCAGCCGAGACGGCAAAGCCTGCCAAGCTTGACCAGGTGACAGGCCGCGTGGTTTTTAACAACGTGGTGTTTGGTTACGATCCGAAAAAACCGGTCATCAAAGGTCTGTCAGCGACGATTGAACCAGGTCATCGCATTGCTATTGTCGGGCCAACTGGTGCCGGTAAAACAACCCTTGTTAATTTGTTGATGCGCTTTTACGAAGTCGGTAGCGGCGATATTACGATTGATGGCATCAGCATAAAAGACATGAAGCGCGAAGATGTCCGTAAATTGTTTGGCATGGTCTTGCAGGATACCTGGCTGTTTAGCGGCACGATTCGCGATAACATTACGTATGGCGCACCGCATGCGACCGAGGAACAAATGGTAGAAACTGCCAAAGAAGCTCATGTTGATCATTTCGTCCATTCGTTGCCAAGTGGCTATGATATGGAGCTGAACGAAGAGGCCAATAATATATCCCAGGGCGAAAAGCAGCTACTGACGATTGCTCGGGCGATGCTCGCCAAAACGCCGATGCTAATCCTCGACGAAGCAACTAGCTCAGTTGATACTCGCACCGAAGTGCTGATTCAAAAGGCTATGGATAATCTGATGAAGGACAAGACGAGCTTTGTGATCGCTCATCGTTTATCGACAATTCGTGATGCCGATTTGATCCTAGTAATGAAAGACGGCAATGTGATTGAACAGGGTGATCATCAGGCCCTTATGAAACAGAGTGGCTTTTACGCTGGACTCTACAATAGCCAGTTTGCTGGTGCTAATGACTAGCTGGTTACGATCATCACTTGCCACGGCTCTAACGATACGACTGCACCGTCGACCGATGCTTCGGTCGGATAATCACTATAGTTTATAAGCACTCGGGTGGTGTTATCGTCGCTACAGCCAATCAGGACTTGATTGCTATTACCTAACAACTGCCACTGCAAGGTAGGGTGCGGTAAAGTACCAAAAAGTAGGTTATAGTAACCGGCCAGTTCTTGATTCGGTAATACATCTGGCTGACGGGCGAGGTGAACTGGTATTCTGGCACTGTAGCCAGTCAATTGTCCATCATAGATCAGAAGCAGGCCAGGTAGCGAATTTACTAGGTAGGCGATAGCTTTGTGTTTTTCCAAGGGGAAGGTTGCAGCTGCTCTAGGTTCGTCGTGGTTCTCTAGGAAATACACCTGACGGGCTAGAACGTCAACATTATCCGTTAGATGTTTGACCACTACAGCAGCCGAGCCTTTGGTCAGTAGGTCATAAAAATCTTTGTCATAGCAATAGTCAAAACCCTGATCGAGGAGCAGTTTTGTAGTTTTCCAATAGCATTCGGCGATGAATACGAAGTCACCATGTGAACGACGAACTGCCGTAATAACCTCTTGCCAATACTCGGTTCCAGGAATAATACCAGCACTATCACCCCACGTACCAGCAAAGATGTCATTTGTCAGCAACATTGCCATATCACAGCGCACGCCGTCACAGAGCGTGGCGATATAATCGAGCATTTCGATACTGGCCTGTCGATAGGAGGCAGCAAAGGCATTTAGTTGGGCGACATCTGACCAGCTGCCGAGTTTAGGGTCACGGCCGTTAGCGATAATCAGTTCGCCGACCTGGCGATACCGTTCGGGATGAGCGGTGAGTTGCTCCTGATTCCCCTGGATGTAATATTCGGGATGTGATGTGATCCAATCATGATCAAAGCCCGTGTGATTTGGCACAAAATCTAGGATCAGCCCCAGGCCGTGCTCGGCTAGTCGTTGTCGCAGCGCAAGTAGTTCTGACTCGCCGCCGAATTGTTGATTAACTGTGTAAGATTTGATCGAGTAGGCTGAGCCAATAATGTCACTGTTTGTCCTAAAATCTGGTAGTAGTTCTCGGGCTTCGTCGAGGAGCGGTTGATTCGCGAGGGCTAGTTCGATTGCGACTCGGCTGCGTTGCCAGATACCCATTAGCCACACGGCATCGAAACCGCTGGCTGCAATACGGGCTAGTTCTTCGCCCGGAATGGTTGCTAAAGTTATAGTTTGACTATGGCGGTCCGACAGGGCATGCAGATAGGTCGCAGTATTTATTTCATAGAGTCGGTTTGAGGTTTTAGACTTGTTAATCACAAGAGGATTATATCACATCGACCCATATGCTATGATAGAGATAACACTATGAATAGATTCATCAGTCGCTGTAAAGACTTTGGCCTGAAAGTTGCGGTCTGGCCGCATATTGACATGGCGGTGCTAGTAGCGGCGATCACGGCCTATATTGGTCTGGTTGGCACTCGGTTATCGACGTGGTCAATTTGGTTTGACGAAGCGTTTACTGCCTATATCGTCCGATTTAACTTTGCCGATATCGCTCATTACACCGGCAACGACATGCATCCACCATTATATTATTGGCTAATAAAGGTTTGGACCTCGGTATTTGGGACGACCGAAGCCGGCTTCAGATCGTTTAGTTTAGTGTTTGGTGTCGTGACAATTATCCTAGGATTTTTGCTGCTAAAGAAGCTATTTGGTCGTCGCAGTGCAATACTCGGTGTGTGGTTGCTAGCTCTGTCTCCAATGCTGGTGCGGTTCGGCGCCGAGGCTCGGATGTATACCTTGGTAACGGCGATTGTACTGGCTGCGACCTATGTGTTAGTGCGAGCGATGGCGACGAATCGACGGCGCTATTGGGCGGCATATGGTGCGCTGATTGTGGCCGGCATGTTGACGCATTATTATGTGGCACTGGTGTGGCTGGCGCATTGGCTGTGGCGGTTTATGATCATTCGAATGGATGGTAAACGCGGCAAAAAATTATGTCAGGAATTCTTTAATAAATCTTGGATCTGGACTCATGTATTAGCAGTGGCGATTTTCGCAGTATGGCTGCCGACGGCGATTCATCAGATCAGCTCCCTGCAGGCGGGATTTTGGATTCCGGCCATATCGGCAGATACCTTGACGAACTACTTTACGAACATCTTGTTCTACCTCGACCATGATAAAGTTCAATCGTGGCTGGCACTTCTCTATTTTGTGATCGTAGTCGGAGCGGTGGTATTGCTGTACCGTGCTTATCGACACCTAACAGCCAAGAAAGCTCGCCAAAACCTATTACTGATCGGCAGCCTGGCGGTGTTCCCGCCTCTGATCCTGCTGTTGTTATCGATGCCGCCACTGACACCGTCGTTTAATGATCGCTACCTGATGCCATCGATTGTCGCCGTCAGCCTGGTGCTGGCGGTGGTTGTTGCGCATGGTCGCAAAAACCGTAATAAATTCGGCCTCTTGCCGATCATTATGAGCGGGCTGATTCTGGTGTCGTTTGGTATCGGCATCGACCGCGTGTATTACTATGGTAATTACAACAAGGCGTCGAATACTTCCATCCGCACTAAAGAGCTGGTGGCAGCCATTGCCGAAAAAGCCAAACCGGGTGAACCGCTGGTCGCGACTGATCCATGGATTTTTTATGAAGCGGTATTTTATACGAGCGACGAGCACCCAGTTTACTTCCTGAATCAGACGACAGAATATATCTATGGTTCGCTCGATATGCTAAAGGACCATGATCAGTTCAAGATCAAGGATCTAGACGCTTTTACTCGACAGCATCCTATCATTTGGTATTTTGGTAGTGTTGGCGATGGCCAGATCGAACCGCCGTCGATTGCTCACGGTTGGCGACAGCTGGACAGCGTATCGATTTATGACTCCATTAATAATAATGCATCATACAAAGCCGTCCGTTTCGCCACGAATGGCCAATAGCACATGCTATAATAGTAGATATGACAGAACAAACTATTCATGACGTGGTAATGATTGGGGCTGGGCCGGCGGCGCTCACAGCCGCGATTTATACGACCCGCGAAGAAATCGAAACAGTGCTGTACGAAAAGGCGATTGTCGGTGGTTTGGCAGCCACGACTGACTGGATCGATAACTATCCGGGCTACGCTCAGGGTATCGAAGGACTTCGTTTGGCAGATGAGCTGCGTGGTCAAGCCGAACGTTTTGGTGCTAACATCGAATTTGGTACTGTCGAAAAGATTGAGCGATCGGGTAATAGTATTAAACTGTCAGTTGACGGTAATGAAGTATTGGCTCGGTCGGTGCTGATTGCGACGGGCAGTGATCATCGTAAACTGGGCGTGCCGGGCGAAGAAGAATATTTTGCAAAAGGTGTTCATTACTGTGCCACCTGCGACGGGGCTTTCTACAAAGACAAGCGCCTGATTGTGGTCGGTGGCGGCAACAGTGGTGTCCAAGAGGCTCTGTTTCTGACTCGGTTTGCCACACACATTGACTTATTAGTACGCAGCGAACTGCGTGCCTCAGAGGTGTTACTACGTAAACTAGAAGCCGCGAGCGATAAAATTACTGTCCATACTAACGTGCTGGTCGATGAAATTGTGGCCGAGAATGATGTTGTTGTCGGTGCAAAGATTCGTAATAAACATACCGATGAACAGAGTACGGTACATGCTGACGGCATCTTTATCTTTATCGGTTTGATACCAAATACCTGGTTCTTGGCGGGTAGCGATATCGAACTGGACGAGCAGGGTTTTGTCAAAGCCAACGCAAACCTCGAAACCTCGATGCCAGGCGTCTTTGTGGCTGGCGATGTCAGAGAAGGTGCTACAATGCAGATCGCTGCGGCCGTTGGGGACGGCGCCACGGCAGCTCTGAAAATGCGCCAATATATTGAGAGTTTGGATTAAACTCTTGCCTATCAATAGAACAGCTGTTAAAATAGAATAAGCATTATTAATTAACGGAGGTGAAATAACAAATCTATGGTCAGACTACCCACACCCGGTGGTGACGAAGGCAACTGGGGACAAATCCTCAATGACTACCTAAGCGCCGCCCATAAACCAGATGGCACCCTAAAACCCAATGTGGTAGACGCTACCATCATTGCCAATAACGCCATTACCGAAGCTAACCTTGATCAAGACGTCCAAGACAAACTAAACACTATTGCAGGTCAACAGGGTTCCACCGGTGCAACTGGCCCGCAAGGTACCCCCGGTGCTACCGGTGCGTCAGGTCCTCAAGGCGCTACTGGCGCTCAAGGCCCACAGGGCACCCCTGGCACTAACGGCCAAACCGGTGCCACTGGTTCACAAGGTGCCACCGGTCCCCAAGGCCTCCAAGGCACCACTGGTGCCACTGGCGCTGCCTCAACAGTTCCTGGTCCTGCTGGTTCAACAGGAGCTACTGGACCCCAAGGTCCTCAGGGTGACCCAGGTCCTGCTAGTACAGTTGGTGCAACCGGCCCTCAAGGTGCCACCGGTCCCCAAGGCCTCCAAGGCACCACTGGTGCCACTGGCGCTGCCTCAACAGTTCCTGGTCCTGCTGGTGCTACTGGTCCAACGGGAACCACTGGCCAAACTGGTGCCACGGGTGCATCAGGAACGGCTGGCTCTAACGGCGCAACTGGTGCAACCGGAGCACAAGGCTTCACTGGTCCTACGGGTAGTGCTGGTAGTCAGGGTGCGACGGGAGCAACGGGACAAGGTGTTCCGACTGGCGGCACAACAGGCCAGGTGCTCGCAAAGACATCAGCTACAAATTATGCCACACAGTGGGTAACTCCTAGTGGCGGTAGTTCAAGCTGGAATATTCGCGCCATTACTGCTTCGTCGGTTGCAGCGGCAAACGGCGACTGGATTGTTGCAACCCCAACATCAAATGCTATTACGGTTCAATTGCCAGCACCGGCCGCAAATGCTCGTGTCCGCGTCAAACGTAATGCAGTCGCTGGTAACTCAATCCTTATCACGACACCAAACGGCGGTATGCTCGACGGCGGTGAGCCGACTATGGCAACGCTGAATGCTGGTTGGTCGAGTATGGATTATGAATCAGATGGTACTAACTGGTACACGGTGTAATAAGGGAGGAATAAAGATACTATGGGAAGTCCAGGAGTAGGCGGAACAATCAGCGCAGCCTCAGATGTTTCGCTCAATAACCCAACACAAGACGATTTGTTTATACGAGGAGCCAGTTATTGGTCAAACATACCAGCAACTGGCAAGGTCGCTCTGGCGTCAAACGGTGGTGTTGAGAATGTTTCAACCATTACTTCAACTGCCAGCACGACACTCAACCTCGCTAACGGCAATGTTTTTAACGTGACGCTGAATGTGGCGACCACCACCTTTACTTTTTCAGGAGCAACCAGCGGTAAAGCCTGTTCGTTTGCTATCTACCTGAAACAGAACGCTACTGGTAACCGCGCGGTAACGTGGCCAGCTAGTGCTAAATGGGCCGGCGGTACTGCGCCAACCATCAGCACTGCTGCAAACGCTGTTGATATCGTTGTATTCGAGTCAATTGACGGCGGTACCAACTGGTATGGCTCGCTTGTCGGTAATGCATTTGCGTAGAGAATCTAGGCTACGTTCAAAACTCCTCCCACGTGCGGAGGAGTTTTTGTTGTCCTCGGGAAAGCCGTGATTTTAAGCTAATTACTGGTATTATAAATAAAAAATCCAAACAGCCCTACGGCTACGACGCCAGTGACAATTGTCGCTGCTACCGCGTAAGCTTTTCGACGACGCTGGCTGGCAATCATGACCAATCGCAAATTATAGACAAAAGCAATCACTAGCATCGGTAGGATTAGCAAGACAGCAAACAGCATTAGACCTGCAAAACCAGTCTGATCGGCATCGGACATGATGGTTCCGATGATCAAAATGAGCGCACAAAGAGCCGACAGGCTATTAAAACTAATCGATGAATGAAATATATCTTGCTCCCGAGCGGGACTACCGGGCTCTTTCATGGTACTCATTATATCACGACGATAAATTGTCCGGCGAAGTTCCGAGCGGGTAGGTTATCAGATCAGCACTGCCATATTGCCAGCTGTCCAAAATAGTTTGGATGATGCGCCAAGACGTCATGACCTCGCGGCTCGAGGCAAACAGTGACTGATCGCCGCGAATGGCGTCCACAATGACACGTTCGTAGGCCTCGGCCTGGCGATCGGTGAATGATCGGTCATAGTCAAAATCCATCGTGACGGTATCAGTAGCGTTCGAAGTCCCAGGCTTCTTGGCCTGGAGTTCAATGGTGATACCTTCGTTGGGTTGTAGACGGAAAATCAATGCATTCGGACCAGCGGCGTCTTCGGTGGCACGAAAAGTGACCAAAGCCTCGGTGTATTTACCGAACATGCCTTTGCCTGCCTCGAGTATAATCGGCGTTTTGCGCCACTGTTCATTATTAATTGTCAGGTTTAGACGCGCAAAGGTTTCGGTTGTCGAGTCTGGGCTCTCGGCTTCGATGCGGTAACCTTCGTACTGGCCACGCGCTGTCCGCTTGGCTACCTCGTCGGCTTCGATTGGCATAATACTGTCGAGTAGGCGCTGTTTGCTGCGATGGATCTCGGCACTACCAAAATTTAGTGGTCGCTCCATCGTAATTAGCGCTAAAACTTGTAGCAGATGGCTCTGGATGATATCACGCAGTGCCCCAGTCTGATCATAAAACACGCCGCGACCCTCGATACCAATAGTCTCCATGGCGGCGACTCTGATCGAAGCCACGTGTCGCGAGTTCCAAATCGACTCGAACAGGGGATTTTCAAATCGAAAGGTCAGGATGTTTTGAGCAGTTTCCTTGGCTAGGTAATGATCAATCCGGAAAATCTGTGTCTCGTCGAAATGCTCCTTGGTCAGAGCAATCAGCTGTTTTGCCGAATCAGTATCATGACCGAATGGTTTTTCGACCAACAGTTTCGGCGGACAGGATTCGGCGCGGAACTTTTTGTTATGACCCGAGCGACCGAGATTGCCAACAATAGTAGGGAAAGCCTGAGCCGGAATCGACAGATAATAGAGTCGCTGTGATCCAGACATAGCAGTTTCGCGTAGGTCGGACAGCAGGTTTTTATAATCCCGGCTGTCCGTTACATCCATTTTTCGAATAGTAATCATCCGAGCTAACTTATTCAGAATTCGCGACTCGACGGGTTCTGCAATAAAGCGCGCCATGCTGGCTAGCAATTCTTTCTCTTTGCCAGTTTGGCGGCTAATACCAATGATTCTGGTATGTGCGGGCAGTTCACCGGCCTCGATCAGATGATATAGCGCTGGCAACAACTTGCGTCGCGCTAAATCACCGGTAATGCCAAAAATAATAATCTGTAATGGTTGGTCTGTCATAACACTTCCACGGCTACTTTCCACTATAGTTTATTCGACGGCTAGTGTAAAGAGGTGTCGCTTAAAGTTTCGAACACGCCATTAGTCCAACCAAAGCCGTCCTGGAGCTCATATTCACCGCCACCTCCCAGTTCACCGGGATGGACGACGTCGTATTTCTCGATAAATTTGTGATGGCGTTCAAAAACCAGACGATTGGTTGCGAGCCAGCGCTGCCTGATTGTATCGGCTAGCTTTTGATGACCGTAGCGTTCCAACCCTTTGATCGTCACATAATGGAGCGGTGCCCAGCCATTCGGCATGTCCCACTGTTGGTCGTTCTCGATAAGTGTGGTCGCCAAGCCTCCTGCTCGTAGAAAATCTTGTTCGAGTCTGGTAGCCACGGCGGCAGCCTGTTTGCGACTAGCTAGACCGACATAGAGTGGGAACATAGCAGCCAAGGTGGCAGACGGGGTGGCTTCGCGGCGTACGAAATCATAATCATGGAAGAATTGGTGCTGTTCGTTCCAACAATATTGCTCGATAGCAGCCGCTCGGGACGCAGCGACGGTCTCATAGGTTTTAGCGAGTTTATGTTGTTTGATCAGTCGATACGCTTTGGCAATAGTCGATTCCAAATGATAGAGCAGACAATTCAGATCAATCGGCACAATATCGGTGGTATGAATAGTGCCCAGGTCATGCGAGTCAGCAAGCCAGCGCGAGCTAAAATCCCAACCAGATTCGGCGGCGGCTCGCAAATGCAGATACATACTGTCATACTGCTCCGTAGTGACAGTAGAGACCGTTTCGATATCTTGGATATATGATTCGGGTCGAGGTGACGGCCGGTCGTCGAAGTAGCGGTTGAGAATCAAGTCATCCGGTAATCTGACGACACGCCGCATGGCTTGGTAGTCAGAGTGTAGTTTGCGGCTGCCGCGCATCCAAAACTGCCGCTCCTTTAGCAGATAAGGCAAATATTCAACAGTGGCGTAGTCGTCGCGATGTTGACTGAGTAGCTCAACCATATGAGAAAAGAATGGCGGTTGGGAACGGGTTAGAAAGTAGGAGCGATTAGCTGTTGGAATCAAGCCAAAACGGCGAATCATATAGGTATAATTTTTCATCATGCCTTCGATCAAGCGCCATTGGTTCTCGGTAGCAAGGCCGAGCATAATAAAATAACTATCCCAATAGAACTGCTCTTGAAAACGTCCGCCTGGTACAATGTACTCATATGGCAGCGCTAGGAGTGAGCCGCGGTCACGTCGGTTAGTGACGGTAAGGTCGCCCCAGAGCTGTTTAATATGCTGTTCTGGATTCAGGTTCGGTTGATCTACCGATCGATCTTTTGTCTTTGTTAGATTATAAAAATTACGCCCAATGAAATCTTCTAAATTAAAATCAGGCTGTTGTGCTTCAAGTTGATAGGCTTTTAGTACCATTGCCGGTGCTTTTTTTGGCACCAGATCAACGAATGCTTTATTGTCTCCAAGGATATTTTTAGTCTGGGTACTGTGAAATAATTCCGCAAAAGTCTCATCGGGACTGCGTGGTTTAACAGCTACCAATCCAACAGTTTTGACAACGTTGGCTCTAATAGCTTTTGGAACAGTTAATTTCTTTCCTGGCATTATTATCAATTATAAGTGTTAGGGGCATTCTATTCAATTAGTAATAGACAAGCTGGCTTTCAGGTTGTATACTGTGACTACAGTCATTAATCACGAAAAGGAGGTGATGGTATGGCAAAGCACGAGTTAGATAACAAAGTGCGTGATACGCTGGCCGGAGTCTTGGTTGTCGAAGGTGTGATGACAGCTCTGTTCGGTATTGCGGCGTTGTTTTGGCCTGGCTTGACCGCTGTGGTCTTTATTAAATTGTTCGGTGTGTTTGTGCTGGTATGGGGTCTCGTCAGCCTGGTGCACAGTTTCCTCGGTGTTGGTCGCGCTGGTTTGTGGTGGGTTGAATCGATCTTTAGCCTAGCAGCCTTGGGTCTCGGTATCTTTTTGCTTCGCAACCCAGATGTTTCAGCAGCCGTCATCATCCTAACTGTCGGCTTTACATTAATCGCTCGTGGAGTGGTCGATGTCTTAGTCGGGCTGTTTTCGGGTGATGCTGATGTCAAAGCTAATCGTTGGTTCTACCTCATCCTCGGCGCATTCGGTGTCGTTGCTGGCCTTACGGTTTTGGCGCATCCAGTTGCCTCTGGCCTCGTCTTTGTCTGGGCCCTCGGCTTCTACATGCTGATGAGTGGTGCTCTGAATATCGGTTTGGCATTTCGTGTGCGTAGCTCTGAATAAATAACTGAAAAAACTGCTAAACAGGCGAGTAGAGCTCGCCTGTTTTTCGGTAACTGTGGTATCATAGTAGCGAAATAATGATAAAACTTTTCGCTAAATAAAGGAGGAAAATGAAGAAAGTATTAGTCGTGATCGGTAGCGCCAGGAAAGGTCGTGTCGCCGACAAAGTAACGGCGCTTGTTAATGCAGACTTAGGAAATCGCGAGGATATCACGGTCGAAACTGTTGATTTGGCCGAGCTGAAGCTGCCGTTTTTTGACAATGAGCATGCGCCGTCTAATCCGGATTACAAGGTCGAAAACGAAATCGTTCGCGAGTGGGGTAACCTAGTTAGCGGCTCGGATATTGTTGTGCTGGTGACTCCAGAATACAATCACAACCTATCTGCTATTGAAAAGAACGCTATCGATTCACTGTTTGCGGAATGGAATGACAAGTCAGTCATCGTCGTGTCCTATGGTTGGTCGGGTGGCTCCAAGGCCGTCGCGGCTATTCGCGAACTAGCGCCAGTGGTAAAAATGAACCTAGAGTCAACTGCCGAACTGTTCTTTATGAAAGATCTGCAGCTAGATGGCACGATGATTGACGGTGGCGAAGCGACCAGCAAGGTTGCAGCGGCGTTAGATGTGATTAGCTAGGCCGTTTCTGTCTGTGCACTGAGAGTGTTTATGCTACAATGTTCTCATATGAAGCGAATACTTTTCGTGATCTTGACGGCTACAGTATCACTATTAACGAGCACTGGACTAACGACGACTGTTCGAGCTAATGACCTGAACGCCTTTACGATATCCAGTTACCATATCAACTATCATTTAAGTCGCGATAACGAACGGCGATCGATGTTGACGACCAACGAAATTATTACCGCAGAATTCCCGGCGGTGGGCAGCGTCAATCATGGTATCGAGCGTTATATCCCGACTGATTATGATGGCCATTCGACCAGCTTAAACATTACCGCGGTCCAGGACGGTTCGGGGGCGAATCGTCATTACACCACATATCAGAGTGGCGACTATACTGTGCTGCGGATTGGCGACGCCGATGCCTATGTTTATGGTAGTCAAACGTACAATATTACCTATCAGCAACGCGATGTCACCAAATTTTTTGCTGATACTGGCCGTGACGAATTCTACTGGGATACTAATGGTACGGCTTGGGCTGTGCCTATCAATTCACTAGACGTCCAGCTAAAAGTTGACGCTGACCTGGTCGAATCACTCAGCGGACATACGACATGTTATCAGGGGCAATACCAAGCGTCCACTACCTGTATACTAACACAAGATGGCGCAACGTTGACGGCTGCGGCAAAAAATCTAGCGGCAGGTGATAATATTACGGTCGCAGTTGGATTTCACAAAGGCACGTTTGGCGTGTATCAGCAATCTCTCTCTGAAAAAGTAATGATGTACTGGCAGTGGTTGCAATTAGCGACACTGCCGCTGGCGTTCGCCATGTTAGTCATAGCTATCGTCAAGGTTGTCGCCATATCGACTCGCCGAAAAGAGCTCGGTACAATCATTCCAGAATACACTCCGCCCGCTAATGCTAGCGTTACTGTGGTGGCAGACATGGTATATTCCAACAAAGCCTTTGCAGCACAGCTAGTTGATTTGGCGGTACGGCATTTCATCACGATTTACGAAACTAGGCCAAAAAGTCTGTTTCGGCCAGCCGAATATACATTCAAAATCATGCGTCCAATCGGTCAGTTACTGCGGTCCGAGGAGCAGGAAATCCTAAAAGACCTGTTCGGTACTACCGAGGTCGGCAGAGAAGTGAATACCAAGGATCTGACGAAAAATATATCGATTGCAACCAAGCTGCGGGACAATCCTATGAAAACGAGAGTGTTGATGGATATCAACTATGGTCTAAAGGTCAAAGACAAGGCTGCGGCAAAACGGATCTATCGGCTCGGCCACGTAGCGTTAATCCTCGGTATTATCTCTGTCAGTATCCCGCTCTTTGTCATCGCGATCACTATCTATATTCTCGGCTATAGTATGCGGGTGCTGACCGACGAAGGATTGAAATTGAAACGATATTTGCTGGGGCTCAAAATGTATATATCGGTTGCTGAAATTGAACGCCTGCGGATGCTGCAGAGCCCAGAAGGTGCCGAAAAATCTGGGGTTGATCCAAATGATTCGAAACAAATGGTCAAGCTCTATGAACGTTTACTGCCCTATGCGATTTTATTCGGTCAGGAAAAGGAGTGGAATCAACGACTCGGTCAGTTATACGAATCATCTCAGGCTTCGCCCGACTGGTTTAGCGGTTCGAATTTTGCAACATTCAGCGCCGTAGCCTTTGCTCAGTCATTAAATACCATGACAACTTCGATTAATTCCAGTGGCGCTAGTTCGTCCTCTTCGGGCGGTTCGGGCGGCGGCGGTTTCTCCGGTGGTGGAGGCGGCGGCGGAGGCGGTGGTGGTTGGTAAATAAGTTTTGTCCCTCGTCTCGTCAGTGTTATAATTAAACTATGAGTGCCAAGAAGCGCGGGCCGGGTCGTCCGCCGAAAAATGCCAAGAAAGTTGACAGGGCTGAACACAGCGTGCCCAGCGGGTTTTGGTCACAGGTCGGCGCATTATTTCTAATTATTGTTGCCCTGATTATCACCCTCGGTTTGTTCGATATCGGTGGTATTTTTCCGATTAGTTTTGCGGGTGGCCTGCGCTGGGTGATTGGCTGGACGGCCTTTATCGTACCGTTTGTCTTCCTGTGGCAAGCCATTCAGATTTTCCGGAGCGAGGACAATCGCTTGCCGAGTGTTATCTGGGTAGCGACGATTCTATTTACAATCTTTTTCTCTGGCCTATTCCAGCTGTTGATTGAGGACCCGACCAAACAGGCCGAAGCTTTCGCAGGCAACGGTGGTGGTATTTTTGGCTGGATTACGGCCAGCACGCTGCTGCGTTTTCTCAGTGTGCCGATGGCTGCATTGATTTTATCAGTGCTGATCCTGGTGCTGTCGTTGTTTGTGCTCAGTGTCGAACCAAAGGTTGTTTTTGCCCGGATACTGAATTTTTTCCGGCGCGAAGACGCTGCGATTGACGAGCAGAATGCCAAAATTGCCAAAGGTGTCAAGATCAGCGAAGCGGTAGCGCACCAGCCCTCGAAACTGAAACTCAACAAAGGCGTAGAGACTGTCGACCTTGATAACCGGCATGACGATCTAGAATCGCGTGAAAAAACCAAGGTCAAGGTCGAGGAAAAGACCGCACTGACCATGGCTTCGGATCCCGATTGGGAATTTCCATCACTTGATCTGCTGGCGAAAAAGCAAAACCCGGCTGATCCAGGTGACGTCAAACACAACGCTGAAATTATTCATGATACTCTGGCCGAGTTTAATATTAACGTCGAGATGGAAGGCGCTAATATTGGTCCCAAGGTCACGCAGTATACATTGAAACCGCCGAGCGGGGTGAAGTTGTCGCGCATTACTGCCCTCGATAGTTCGCTAGCCCTCAACCTGGCTGCGCCAACGTTACGCATTGAAGCGCCAATTCCTGGTAAGCGCTCGGTTGGTATCGAGGTGCCTAACATGAAGCCAGCCGACGTGCGACTCTATGGCATTCTAAATTCCGCTGCCTGGAAGAGTGACCGTGAACCACTAGCCTTCTCGATCGGTCTCGATATTTCAGGTGATCCGGTGATTGGCGAATTAAACAAGATGCCACATGTCGTGATTGCTGGTCAAACTGGTTCCGGTAAATCGGTGATGTTGAACTCGCTACTCTGTTCGCTATTGTATCGCAATTCGCCAGCCGACATGAAACTGATTCTGGTCGATCCGAAACAAGTTGAAATGCGACCCTATGACGACATTCCGCATCTGTTGACGCCCGTTATCACCGAGCCGGAAAAGACGATCAGCGCCTTGAAATGGGCGGTGGGCGAAATGGAGCGGCGCTATACCTTGCTCAGTGAAGAGCGAGTTCGTGACATCAAATCATACAATCAGAAACAGACGGGTGAAGCTATGCCATACATTGTGATTGTCATCGACGAGATGGCCGATCTGATGATGATGGCCAAGCGCGATGTCGAGGCGCTGATTGTCCGTATCGCCCAAAAAGCTCGGGCTGTTGGCATTCATTTGGTGCTGGCAACTCAGCGGCCGTCGGTCAACGTGATCACTGGCCTCATCAAAGCCAACGTACCGGCTCGAATCGCCTTTACGGTAGCGAGTCAGGTTGACTCGCGGACAATTTTGGATCAGGCCGGTGCGGAAAAGTTACTCGGTCAGGGTGATATGTTGCTGCTGACGCCGTCAATGTCGAAGCCAAAACGTGTTCAGGGCGCCTTCCTGTCAGACGAAGAAGTGGTCAAAATCACTGATTATCTTCGTATGCAGCGACCGCCTGAATACAACGCCG
This sequence comes from uncultured Candidatus Saccharibacteria bacterium, assembly GCA_964633435.1. Lineage (GTDB taxonomy): Bacteria > Patescibacteriota > Saccharimonadia > Saccharimonadales > Saccharimonadaceae. The sequence continues at coordinate 190,465 of CAZWHA010000001.1, forward strand.
ATATTGTGTCGCAGCAGGTGCAGATCAATGATCGCGGTGGCGTAGTGATGGACTTTGATGGGGCGGGTGATGATGAATACAAGGACGCCGTGCGCGTCGTGATCGAGGCCCGCAAAGCTAGTACCTCACTGTTGCAGCGCCGTCTCCGCATTGGCTATAGCAAGGCCGCCCGTATCATGGAGGAAATGGAAGAAAACGGTGTTATTGGCCCACAGGACGGCAGTCGTCCACGCGATGTGCTGATTAGTTCAGTTGACGAGCTGGGGGAATAAATGAAGGTCAGGATAAAGAGGGTACGAGATGACGCGCTATTACCCGAATATCAAACGACTGGGGCAGCGGGCTTTGATTTTCATGCAGCAACCACCGAACCGGTGGTGATCAAGCCGGGTGCTATGGAGATCGTCTCAACTGGGGTAGCGGTTGAAATTCCGATGGGCTATGAATTGCAGATTCGCCCGCGCAGCGGCCTAGCCTTTAAACACCGAGTTTTACCGGTCAACGCGATCGGTACGATTGATGCTGATTATCGTGGTGAAATGATGATCGGCCTCGTGAACAACGGTATTGCTGATTTTGCAATAGAGCCAGGCATGCGTATCGCCCAAGGTATCGTTGCTAAACACGAGACGGTCGACTGGGAAGAGGTTGCAGAGCTGTCGGACACCGATCGGGGTACTGGCGGATTTGGTAGTACTGGCGGCATATGATAAAAGCAATTATTTTTGACCATTTTGGTGTACTGGTCGATTCAGTATATGATACGCTCTATGCTGATCTGCCGGATAAGGATAGGCAGCTAGCTCGCTCAATTGGCGCTGCGGCTGATAGGGGTGAAATTACAAACACCGAGCGAGACGAGCAGATTCTGCCGTTTCTCGGCGGTAGTCGAGCTAGGATTGAGGCTGCACATGCAAGAGCTCGTCGTAATGATGAATTACTATCATTTGTTCTAGAGCTTCGCCGGAATTATAAGGTTAGCATGCTCAGCAATGCAGCGGGCGGACTAGTCGAAAGCTTCTTTTCGCCTAGCGATATGAAAACCTATTTTGATGATGTGGTATTGTCGTACAATGTTCGCTTAATCAAGCCAGACAAAGAGATCTATCGACTTGCTGCCGAACGCCTAGGTGTTATCCCGCATGAATGCGTGTTTGTTGACGACGCCAGTCGTAATACTATGGGCGCCGAAACTGCTGGCATGCACGCTATTGTCTATAGAGATGTGCTAACTCTGAAATCAGATCTCGCGAAGGTTATTGAGGACGAACATGCCCGAATTGCCCGAAGTTGAGACTATACGACGTGGTTTAGGGCCGATACTGATTGGCCGGCAGATTATAGACGTCATTGTCTTGAACGAAAAGTCTTTTCACGGCTCAACTAACGATGCGTCACAGTTTATAGCTGGGGCAACAATCACAGAGGTGCGTCGCCGAGCAAAAGTGCTGATTGTAGACCTGTCAACAGACTATTCATTAGTAATCCATCTGAAAATGACTGGTCAGATCGTTGTACGCGGTACGAACAACTGGGCTGGCGGTCACCCAAACGAATCATTCGTCGAAGATCTACCAAATAAATCAACGAGGGCCTACTTCACCTTTGATGATGGTACGAAATTATTTTTCAATGATCAGCGTAAATTTGGTTGGATAAAACTACTACCGACAGTCACGATTAACGAGTTATCATTCATCAGTAAACTCGGTCCAGAACCGTTAACCGGCAGTCCTTTAGAGGAATTCCTAACGAGAGTGAGGCGTCGTAATAAGACCACGATCAAGGCGGCCATTTTGGATCAATCGGTCATTGCTGGTATCGGTAATATTTATGCCGATGAAGCATTATGGATAGCTAAGATTCATCCATTAACCAGAGTCCGCGATCTGAGCGATGGTCAGCTCGGGACTGTCCTGCAAGGTGCTATCCAGGCTATGACTGCATCTCTCGAATCTGGTGGTAGCACTATGCAAAATTATGTCAAAGCTGATGGATCCAGGGGTAATTATCTCGACTTATTTGCTAATGTGTTCCGTCGCGAGGGCTTGGCTTGCCCACGCTGCGGTAGTATCATCGAAAAAATCCGGGTAGCTGGCCGCGGTACACATATTTGTCCCTATTGCCAACCGACACCCACTGAACCTATAGACAAATAATTACGGTTGTGGTATAACGGGAGAGTAAGTTAAAGACATACACTATGGCCATAGATGTAGGAATCATCCCAACTGCTATCGCCGACAGATCGCCGGATAACTTTGATGGGGGGGGGTCGGCGAGAGATGAGATTGTCCGGTGGGACGCCCATGCTGGCCAGTATGATCGATATCAACTAGCAGCCCTAGCTGCTCGTCTCGCGAACGGCCTCGACCTTACAGAAAGAGCAGCTATTATTGGCTTCGTTCGGGCTCGGCGGGAATCACTCCTCGCAACGCTTCGCGAACAGTATTATCCAGACGAAACCGCTGGCACCGAACAGGACCAGGCTGAAGCGAAAGCTTCTAATGCTCATAACGACGCCACCTTTACCGAGACGCCGGTGATGCCACAATATGCCATTTTGGGATTGCTCTATCCTAACCGCAAGGTCGGCTATCATCCAGAAGACGGCGGCGATAACGGTATGTTTGATTATTCTGACGATCAAAAGGCGATTGCCGCCCTGGCCATTAATACGGGCCAGTTGCCCGATTTCATGCTACCGTCAAAATCCAGTACAATAGAGGGGTGATTTACCTTTATTATGGCGAGAATGATTTGCTGCGCAAACGTGCCGTTGATGAATTGACGACGGCTTTTGCGGCGAAATACGGTGCTGACGCGGTCGATCAGATTACCTGTAGTGATATCGAGCCGCAGCGAATAATCGCCGACATTGTCAATGCTAATTTGTTCGCACCTGAACGCTTACTATTGCTAGAGGACATCGATCGGAACAGTGCTGCATGGGTGCTGCTGGGTGAGAATCTGGGGCGGGTAGCTGACGGAACGTCGCTCATGATTGCCGCTGCCTCGCCAGATAAACGCACGAGAACGTTCAAGGCACTAAAAGCAGTCGCCACTGTCAAGGAATTTCAGCTACTAAAGGGCCGAGAACTTGCCGAGTGGCTGGGACGTGAGCTGGCGGCAAACGGTCTCGAGTACCAATCGGCAGCAATCGACGAGTTGATAGCGGCTACCAGCGGTGATCAATGGCGACTGGCGACTGAGGTCGCGAAATTGCGGACATTGGACCAGGTAGTAACTGTCCAGTTAATCCGTAATTACGTTGAACCAAATCTCGAGGCTAACGCGTTTACGATTTTTGAACAGGCCTTGATGGGCCGGCATGAAACAGCCCTTGCTGAACTGGCCAAATTGGCCGAGCTAGAGGACCCGAACAAATTTATGGGATTGCTCGCTAGCCAAGCTTTTGCTCTGGCTGCAGTGGTGCATGGTGCCGGCCAGAACGACCTTGCCTCCAGATTAAAAATCCATCCTTTCCAGTTGTCGAAAATGGGCGATCTGGCGCGGCGATTGGGTGATAGCACCGAGCAAAAAGCTCGCATCAAACAGATCGCCACATCTCTGGCGTCAGCTGATGCCAACATTAAATTATCTCGTCCAGCCGAAGCCTGGGCGTTGATTGCGGCGACCCTTGGTCGAATCTAAAAGCTCGCCAGGACAGAAGGCCGTGACGAGCTAGTAATTGGCAGGCAGCTTAGGCTTTTTTAGCAGCGGGTTTTTTGGCCGGCGCTTTCTTGGCAGTAGTTGCGGCCTTGGCTGGCGCCTTTTTAGCAGCTGGCTTGGTAGTGGCAGTTTTGGTTGCAGGGGTTTTAGCGGCTGCTTTCTTGCCGGCGGGTACCTTGACCCCAGCAGCTTTGGCGGCTGCTGACAAATGTGACATACGGCGAGCGGCGGCGGCTTTGGTTAGCACGTTTTTCTTGACCGCGGTGTCGATTTTACTCTGAACCTCGCGCAAGCTGTCAAAAGTTGGCTTGGCCTCAAATGCCTTAACAGCGGTGCGCAGTGCGCGCTTGGTGCGCAGATTCTGCGCGTAGCGCTTTTGGTCTTGGCGCATTTTTTTAACTGCTGATTTGATAATCGGCATAGAATTACTCCTTTCGCGGCGATCCTAGGACCGTAGACGCGTTATCGTTTAACCTCGCGATTATACAGCAAAATTGCCCAGAGGTCAAATCTACTCGTCATCGTCGCGTAGCCAATGACCTTGTGCTGATGCCAAGGTTGCCACTGGCACGCCATTATTTAGGACAAACCGTTGCTTTGGCGACACAATGCCTCTTGCGTCCTCGGGGTGAAGTGCGATACGGATATCGTCGCCCTCTTCAGCTCGGAAGTGAACGTTCCGGGCCAGTGCGCCGATCCGGAACCGGAATCGCTGTGGCAGTGATGGTGGCAGCCCCAGCTGGCCCCCACCGATCATCGCGATGCGACCACCGAGCATGTTTTGCTTGACGCGAACCAGTCCGTCGGGAACCAGCAGCGACGCGTCGGGCGATGACAGGTTACGGACAATATAGAGGTTTTTTGGATCGGTTGAATTTGGGCGGGCGCCAGGTGGGATAATAATACGAGAGAACGACAGCACTGCACCGCCGACTTGCGCATAAATGTAGTGCCGAAACTCTGTCACTAATGCTAATTCACCGCTGTCATCGAGACGTCCGTCGTCAAACCCAGTCGATAGATTGATTGTGACAGCCTCGGGTCCATAGGGATGAAATGGCGTTGTTTCGCTCATGTCTACATTATACAACTATAATGATAAAAAGTCAAGCAAGTTAATCTTAAACCTCCAAAACCCTCCACCTCAACAGACCACTCCCGGTGTGCTCACTAAAAAAGTGTAGCACACCTCGCGTTACGCTTTTAGTCTGTTTCGGTGGGAGTTTTGAGTTAACCATTTGACTTCACTCGAACGGTTATGGTAAAATTACCCGCAAAGGACCAGTAAAAATGAACGATAAACCAAAACCGTCGACCGATAAATCTGCTCAGTCGCAGATCACGGCCAAGATCAAATCCCTCAGCAACATCCTGATTACGGTGTCGCGCGATCCGAGCGTGGATCAATTGGCGGCAGCGTTGGCGTTGACATTAGCGCTCGATAAAATGGACAAACACGCCACTGCAGTGTTTAGCGGTGTCATTCCGCCTGCGATTAATTTCCTGGAACCGGAAAAGACCTTTGAGAGCAACGCCGATGGTTTACGTGATTTTATCATTTCACTGGACAAGGAAAAGGCCGATCGCCTGCGTTTCAAGGTCGACGGTGACATTGTCAAAGTCCTGATTACGCCGTATCGCACGACGATTTCGGAATCGGACCTCAGTTTCAGCGAAGGCGAATTCAACGTCGAATTAGTGCTGGCGATTGGTGTCGACAAAAAGGAAGACCTGGATGCGGCGATTGCGGCGCATGGCAGGATTTTTCACGACGCTACTGTGGCGACCATCAATATCGATACCGACAAAGGTTCGCTGGGATCAATCAACTGGCAGAAATCAGACGCCAGTAGCTTTTCAGAAATGGCGGCCGGGCTAGTCGGCGATCTTGACGCCAAGGACAGGCCGCTGCTCGATGAACAGACCGCGACAGCACTGCTCACGGGTATCGTTGCTGCCACTGATCAGTTCCGAAACGAGAAAACGTCACCAGCGGTCATGACTCTGGCGGCTAACTTGATGGCCAAAGGCGCTAATCAGCAGCTGATTTCTTCTGAATTATCGGCAGCGACCGAAGGTCTGGCGCCCCCTAGCAATACGGTCACCAAAGCGCCATCAAACGATAGCGGTGCAAACGAGCTATCTTTAAACCACGACGAAATTATCGTGCCCGATCGGGCAGAGACGACGTCGGAACAGCCCGAACTAGAGATTAACCTGGATGATATGGTTGAATCGGAAAGCAAGCGTTTTGCCGAGCAACAGAGCGCCGATGCGCTGGCGACGGCTCAGGCTCAGTTAACTGAGGCTGATTTGGCTAACCAAGCCACTACGCCAACCGAAACTATCACACCGGTCGCCGAGATTCACCAGGCCGAGGCTGCACTCGACAATGTTGTGTCAGCTAATAATTCCCAATCAGTTCTCGACGATCTGAGTACTGCTACTACTGAGGCACCCCAGTTATCACACGGCGTGCCCTATGTTGAGGAAAAGATCGCTAATCCTCTCAATTCAGCCTTGCAGCCCGATGAGCCGTCGTCGCCAAATCTAATGTCGGCGGCCATGCCAGGACCTTCCGAGCTGTATCATACGGCGCCACCAATGATTGACGCCCAGCCGACAACCACGCCTATTAAACCGCCAGTACCCGCCCCGGCGCCAATCACTGTGCCGACCTTGTCGTCCGATATCGCGCCAGCACCTGAACCGAGTGATGCGTTATCGACTGCGCTGTCCGCGGCTCAAGCTGCCGAAACGACGGCTGGCCAGGTGAACGATGCACAGACTGCGGCAGCAGAGGCCGCATCGTCGTCACCTGTCGCTCTCGATACAACACCGGCTGCCAGTAATATGCCGCCTCTGCCACCGGCTAACTTTGATTTGCCACTTCCGCCTCCACCACCATTGCCCTTACCAGATGTCGGAACATTGCCGCCAGCGACGGCGACTGAATCTACTATTAGTTTTCCACCAGTTCCAGCAGAGCCAGAGACAATGACGCAGCCAGATGGCTCACTCTTCCCCCCTGTCAATACCGTCCCTGATGATCCGACACAGTACCGTATTCCTGGCCAGTAATCGTGGTGCCTGATGGTACAATGGTCGGCATGGAACCGTTCGATCAGATTATTTTAGCTGACAAACCGGCTGGCATATCGTCATTTGGCGTTGTCGCCAGGATTCGTCGTCAGTTATCCGAACAGGCGGGGAAAAAGGTCAAGGTTGGCCATACTGGCACACTGGACCCGTTTGCTACCGGACTCATGATTTTACTGAGCGGTACATACACCAGGCGCGCCGGCGAGTTTTCGAAACTTGACAAAGTCTACGAGGCCACGATCATACTCGGCGCGACGTCTTCGACCGGTGATCCCGAGGGCGAGATCACGGCACACAGCGTTGCCAGTATTCCAGATGAAGCGCGGGTCAGAGAGGTTTTATATCAATTTATTGGCCATATCACTCAGACGCCACCGGCCTTTTCCGCGATCAAAGTGAACGGCCAGCGTGCCTACAAACTGGCGCGGTCGGGCCAAGCTGTCGATATGCCACCGCGTCAGGTTACTATTTATGCGATTGAACTGATGGAGTATCGCTACCCAACCGTAAAGATTCGCACTCATGTCTCGTCGGGAACCTATATTCGCACTCTGGCCCAGGATATTGGCGGCGCGCTCGGTACTGGCGCCTATACCACCGAACTGCGTCGTACCAAAGTCGGTGACTACGATGTAGCGGACGCTGTTTCGGTCCAAATTTAGTATATATTATTTGACACTAAACCCAGGGGGGGGGGTATAATAGAAGTAACCACAAACAGTTATTACGAGGAGGTTACAAGATCATGGGAAGTCCAGGAGTAGGCGGATCGCTCGGCGCCGCAAGTGACGTGTTATTTGACAGTCCCGCAGACGGGCAAACGATTCAGCGTAGCGGCAGTTATTGGGTGAATGCCATGCCAACAGGTAGCACTAGCGGTGGTATCGTCCAACTCGATGACTTTGCTGGTGCGAATGATGATGCAAAGTTTACGGCGGCTCTAACCTATGCGGCCGCTCAATCACGTATTCCTTGGATACAGTTTCCGGCTCGTCAAGTCAACCTCAACCAAGGTGGCCGCGTACCGTTTACTGGTATGAAGCTGGTTGGACCTGGCCCGGGTGCGTCGAGCGCCAAGAACTATGAAGTAAGTGGGGGCGCGAATGTGAATCATCGCATCAACCTCCAGGCCGGTATTACAACAGGCAATAACGCATTATTTGTTCATGCCGGGAATATTTATGCTGTCACTGTGGCTGATCTCAACTTTACCTCAAACAATAACGCGCAGTTCTGGCATCAGCCAAGCGGCACGATATATTCCGCAGAATTCCGCTCGCTGAATTTTTATGGCATGCGCCACGTGTTTGGCACGCCGTCGCAAAAAGCGCTCATGACCGCCGTCAGTTTCACTGGGTTTTGGGGGTGTAATTCGTATGATGCTACGGTGGGAATGCCGCAGTTTCATATTGGTGGTTCGGACTGTTCATTTTGGATGGGTGGCTGGATAAATATCGGTTCAGCAACCGTAGGTAATGGTGGCTATATTATGCGCTTTGACACTCTGGGCAAGACTAACATCGGGTATATCTACTGTACGGCGCGTAATGGTGACCTAGGTATTCGTTGTAGTGGCAACAGTCCTGGACTTTGCTTCTTTGGCGGTTCGTATGAAGGCCAAAATGCCGATGATCCATGCTATGGCAATGTGATTCGCGTCGAGGGCGGTACGGTAAGGTTCCGCGATCCATGGATAGCCTTTGGTATGACCAACCCGACAGCAAATGGCGGTAACAGCCAGGGCATGATCCATGTGACTGGCGGACAGGTGCTGATAGACGGCGCTACCTACGAGCGTGCTACGGGGGTGGCTGAAACTGTCCCTCTTGTCTATGTTAGTGGCGGTGAAGTGCGCGTGCACAATATCATGCGCAGCGGTAGCTGGACGGGCAAGCCACGCGTGCTACACGTTGGTGGCACGCTCGACGCAGACGACACAGTAACAGTAATCTAGGCAGGATCATTAGTATGACAGGAGTGAGTAGTATCGTTGACGGGGGGGGTATAGATATGGTACTATTGATAATGCATGAGCAGGTTCGCACGAAGATTACAACAAGGTGCTGCCTACATCACTGCGCCGGGGGTAAATCTGCTGATTGGCAAGGTTTTTGCATCTGATGTAGCCGACTCTATTACTGAGCCTGGTTTTGTCGTTGGGAGCATGACAGACCAAAACGAAAATACTCGTTGGATTTCTCGCAATCAAAGTCCGGTCAATGCTACGGTCGATCTCGAAGGCGTTTATACCCTTTCGAGCCTGCGCATTATTTGGGCTGGTGATACGATCAAAAACTACACCTTGTCGGTGTCGCTGGATGGCTCATCGTGGACGACTATTTACACTGGCATTACCAATAATACTCAGCGGCAAACAATTGACTATACATCCTTTTCGGCCACGCCAAAAGGACGCTATTTGCGCATTTCTGGCGCTGATCGCTGGAATGACTCTTACGGTAATTCTATCTGGGAAGTGGAGGCGTACGGCACGCTTGATGCCAGTATTCCTGTCGGTGCAATCAGTAATTTTCGCACTACTGCGACGACCAATACGACTGTTTCGCTGGCCTGGGCATATAGTGGAGCAGCAATCAGTGGTTACACGCTGCGTCGCGACGGGAGCGTGATTGCTAGCCCTGCTGCTGGCACAACGACATACAACGATACCGGGCGTACAGCAGGCGTATCCTATACCTACACGCTAACGGCCAATTACCAGGCGGGCGGCACCAGCAATACGGCCAATGTCACCGGCACGACGACCGGCGGTACTGTCGCAGGTTCAAATTGGTTGAGTGGGGCCGGCGACGACAACCACATCAATAATGCCGACCCTGCCAAGTTCGGTGCCTGGCGCGGCACGCCCGTTACCTACGCAACCATTTGGACTTATCCAGAAGGCTACACCTCGCACAACCAAGTCGCGCTCGGTTGGTTTAACGACTATAACTACAGCGAAGTGATCAACCTCTCTTCGGGCTGGCCAGTAGGGACGACGTGGTCGCAGGCTGCCTCTGGCGGCCTTGACACTTATTGGACTAACATGATTGACACGATTGTGCAGCAATGGGGCAACAAAAAACAAGTGCAGCTTTCGTTTGCTTACGAATTTAACGGCACCTGGATGGATTGGTCGATCAACGGCCAGCTGACGGCCTTTGGCCAGGCATGGAAACGCATGGCAAACATCGTCCGGACACGCAAAGGTAGTCGCGACGTGCGTATTGTTTTGCCATTTGCGGGCGGTCCACAATCGGGTGCCGGTGCTACGATCTACGACATGGTGAACGCCGCTGGGACTGGCTACTTCGATATCCTTGGCGTTGACCTGTACGACGCATGGGCGGCTGACGGTAACGATGGTAACATCAAAACGCAGGCTGAATGGGATATGACATATAACGGCTATGCCGGGTCATTGGGGCCACGCGGTATCGGTGCCTGGACGGCATATGCGACGAGCCTTGGCAAACCTATTAGTCATCCAGAGTGGGGATTGTCTGATCGCCGCGACCAATCGCCCGTCGATAACCCATTCTTTATTGAGAAAATGTATCAACATTTTGCATCCATTGCACCGGTCGATCCTTATAATCCAGGACCGGGGCAGCTCGCTGGCGAAGCAATCTTTAATACCTGGAATGAATGCCGCATCTGGCCAACTACTAACAACCCGAATGCAGCTGCAAAGTATCAGCAACTGTTCTAGTCTAAATGGATGAGAGATTTGAAAAGGTCTCAGTCGTAGAATTATTTAACCCCCCTTGACAACTCTCATCGGGGGGGGGGGTATCATAGAAGCAAGATAACCGCAAGGGCTATCATCACCAGCTAGAACAGTACTAAAGCACTAGTATTTTTTGACGAAAGATAAGGACATACTATAACTATGGCAATTTCAGCGCGACGACTACAACGAGCGAATACCCCTGTGTTCCAAGGCACCAGTATCGGCCCCAATGGCCACCGCATCAGTGAGATGTTTGGCGGCGATGGCAATGGCAGTTGGGCGAATACCCCGATGCCGGCAAATACCGCCATTCACCCTGATTCGGCGACGGCGGTTGCTGATATCGTCTATAATGTCCGTCAATACGCAACCGGCACTTCCGTGCAGGCCTGGCCAATGCTCAACTATGCGGCCTGGACGGCAACTCTCAACGTCATCGACTCGTCGCAATATCCGCTCCAACCAATTACACTGGTCGGGAGCAAAGCAACCGACATGAGTTCGTTAGCGGTTAAAGACAGAGCGATGTTCCAGGAAGGGTTTCCGCTGCCGCCGGGTCTTCATCCTACTGACGACACAGACGGCACAATTCACCTATATGACCCCGACTGGAAGTGGCCGGGCAGGCCAAATGACCCGCAGTATTTTGGCCGCATCTGGGAGCTATGGGGTGCGAAAAGCCCCGAGCAAAATGCCACTGCCGGCCAGCCAGCCATATGGACGGCACGGTATGCCGGACGCCTCACTGGAGTAAACAATCGTCTTTCAGCCCATCCGATCACGCGCACGTGGCAGGCCGATGTTACCAGCCAAGCTATGCCGAGCTTCGCGGCAGTCGATCTCGTCACTGATCCCAGTGGAAACACCAAATACTGGGGATACGGTCCCGACGGCGTGCTGGAGCTGTCTACCTATATGGCTAGCGCTTCACATATTCCAATGAGTCACCACATCTTGCGTATCAGCGACATGGTCAATGGTGTTATCACTCATCCGATGGGCTTTGCGCTGTATCCTCTCCCGGCCTCTATGAGTGGCGATAGGGCACCGGCTGTCTGGCCGGCAACTGGCTGGGATGGCGCCTCGCGCACCTGGTTACCTAACGGCAGCCGCCTCAGATTGCCAGCTGACTATATCGCCACGTACCCCTCTGGGATGCCGGTATCATGGCGGCCGATGTTTGATATGTTTGTCAGGGGCTTCCGTGAGTATGGTATCATCCTCGTTGACATGACCGGCAACTCATTTGGGATGCGCGCCGAACCCGGTGTTCAGAACTGCTACCCAAGCGGGTTTAGCGGCAAAGATTTCCTCCAGTATCTGCCCTGGGAAGATATGCAAATGCTTGTCGTCGGCAGTGACAGCAATTTTTACCCGACGGCATAATTTCTCAGTCGTCCAAGGCTCGTGGACGGGTAAGCCCATCGTAAGCAATCGCAAGCAGGGCTAGTCGATGCCGATGATAGTGTTACGGTGGTGACGGCGTAAGTGCGATTCTATTTGGCTTTCCAGTGGAGATGGATATTTCAGAGCTGCGGTTTTGATCACCCCTTGCGCTTCGCCCGAAAATCTGCTAAACTATTGCACGATGATTACAAAAGAGGATAAACTAGCGGCGATCAAGTCGACGCAGGTGCACAAGAGTGACGTTGGTTCACCAGCTGCACAGGTGGCGATTTTGACGGCGCGTATCAACGAGATCACCGAGCATTTAAAGTCTAACAAGCATGACTTTATGGCCCGACGCGGTTTGCTCCAGATGGTTGGCCGTCGCAAGAAATTGCTGCGTTCACTGGAAAAGAACGATTTTGCTCAGTACAAGAAGGTCATCGAGACCCTCGGTCTGCGCAAATAATCGGTAACTCGACCACTAAAAACCGCCTCGTATGAGGCGGTTTTAGGTTACCCGGGGACTTTTCGTTACTTCTTTTTACTCTGGGCTGGTGCTGCGCCGTTTAGGCTGAGGCCTGGTCGAGGATTACTGACGAGCTTGGCATCATCTAGGCCGAGAATAATCAACCAAACTGGGGCCAAGAAAATAAAGAACAATACCCAGTTGTCACTCTTGCCAAACCTTAGGCCGATATTATAGGCTGCCATTACGGCAAATGCGGCATTGGCACCGGGTACAAACATCCACCAGCCGAACTGGCCGCCGGCTTCGTAGAATTTCCACTGACCGTAAAATGGCACCCAGGCTGACCATTCAGGTGTTGTACCGAGCTTTTTAAAAATCTTGCTCAGAAAGATGCCAGTAATAACGTAACTAGCGATGCCGATGAGCAGGAACAAGATGGTAAAGACGATAAACACCGCGTCGTTGCCGCTGGACGAACTGCCGTAGTTATAGCTGTAATAGTATGGGCTCATGATAGGTTCCTCCTATAATTAATGATGATTTCATTCTAACAGACTCATTTCTCCATAGCAAGTCGAGTCGGTTCATGATATAATCAAGAGGTAAGCAAAGTTAAAGCTAGCGTCGGCGTCGGATACTTTTTGCAGAGATCATCTGCCAGAAATACCCGCTACTGACGCCTGCAAGGAAGGAGTTTTAATGACAAAGGTCATTCAAACTGGCAAAGAGATTATTGCCGTATCAACCGAGTGGATGGGTCGTCCCCTGACGCTCGAGGTTAATCGTGTTGGGTTTCGTACCAGCGCCTCAGTACTCGTCAAATATGGCGACACTGTCGTGCTCGGTACAGCGCAAACTGGTCCCGTTAACCCTAATCTGGACTATTTTCCACTGTCAATTGACTACGAGGAAAAGTTTTATGCCGCTGGCAAAATTAGTGGATCACGCTTTATTAAACGCGAAGGCCGACCATCAGATGAAGCTATCCTGATCGGCCGTCTGATCGACCGACCGATTCGACCGCTGTTTCCGAAGGGCTACCGCAACGAATGTCAGTTGGTTGCCAGTGTGTTGTCGATGGACCCGAGTTTTCGTCCTGATGCCGTCGCCATGGTGGCGGCCAGTGCTGCACTGATGATTACTGGTACGCCGTATGACGGCCCTGTCGCTGGGTTGCGTGTGGGCTTGGACGAAAATGGCAAATTTGCGAGCTTCCTCTCCCGCGAAGCGATGGTGAATAACAAACTCGATCTGTTTGTGGCTGGCTCAGAATCAGGCATTATGATGGTTGAGGCTGGCGCGAGTGAAGTTAGTGAAGATGTAGTTGCTGAGGCAATTGCTTGGGCGCACCAACAGATCCAGCCAGCGATCAAGTTGCAAAAAGAACTGCGTAAAGCGGTGGCCCCTGTCGAGCAAGAATACGAACTGGTGAAACCAAACGAAGACATTCAAAAAGCCGCCACTACTTGGCTGGCTGACAAGTTGACCGATGATCTACATCGACCATATCCAGAGCGCAATGAACTCCTAGCGAAATTAAAAGAGGAATACGTCGAGCACTTTTCTGCTGATCATAGCGAGGACGAGTGGAAAGAACTAAAAGGTGAATACGCTGAAGCCTTTGCCCTAGCGATGCATCAGGATGTTCGAAAAGGTATCGTCGAAAAAGGCGTACGTCCAGACGGCCGTAGCTTGAAACAGATTCGCGATCTCAGTTCAGAGGTTGGTGTTCTGCCGCGTACCCACGGTTCGAGCCTATTTACGCGTGGTTTAACCCAGGCCATGAATATTGTGACGCTCGCACCGCTCAGTTATGCACAGCTGGTTGATACGATGGAAGTGAGCGATGGCGAACGCCGCTATATGCATCACTATAATGCACCAGGCTACACGGTTGGTGAAGTCAAGCGTCTCGGCAGCCCGGGTCGACGCGAAATTGGCCACGGCTATCTAGCCGAGCGCGCCTTGACTGCGGTCCTACCGAGCGAAGAGGACTTTCCCTATGCGATTCGTTCTGTCACTGAAATCATGAGCCAAAACGGCTCGACGTCGATGGCAGCAACCTGTTCATCATGCCTCGCTCTTATGGATGCTGGTGTGCCACTAAAACGACCAGTCAGTGGCGTGGCAATGGGTCTGATGGTTGACGGTGACAACTATTACGTACTCACCGACCTAGCCGACCAAGAAGATTTCGCTGGCGATATGGATTTCAAGGTAACGGGTACCAGCGAAGGCATCACGGCGCTTCAGATGGACATGAAAGTCCATGGCTTGCCGGCCGATGTACTGAAAACGGCTCTCGATCAGGCCAAGGAAGCTCGGGCTCAGATTCTGGAATCGATGCTTGAGACCTTGCCAGGTCCACGCGATGGTCTGTCGCCGTATGCGCCGCGTATTGAAAAGTTAAAGATCAACCCAGACAAGATCGGGGCGGTCATTGGCAAGGGCGGTGAAACGATTAACAAGATTACTTCTGAAACTGGCGCCGAAATCGACATCAAAGAAGACGGCTTGATCACTTTTGCTTCAAACGATCCAGAGAAGATGGCGAAAGCAATCGCTTGGGTCAAATCTCTGACCGAGGAGCCCGAAGTTGGCAAAATCTACGAAGGCACCGTCGTCAGTATCAAAGACTTTGGCGCATTTATCAATATCATGCCCGGTATTGATGGCATGTGTCATATCTCTGCTATGAGCGACCAGCGTGTCGAGAAAGTCACCGATGTCATGAAGGAAGGCGACAAGGTTCGTGTTAAACTGATGGCCATCGACGATCGTGGCCGCCTGTCTCTCAGTATGAAACCAGCCGATCTGGCTTAGCCGAACGGTGTGTCAGGGGAAAGTCATACTGATTTTTTCCTGACGAGGCTCATTTCTTGTGATACAATAGATACATCATTAAAGCATAAGGAGAATTATGAATCCCAATGAACCGCAAAATCCACTCAATGATCAGCCAAGCGCTGTTCCTAGCCCAGACCCATCTAACACTGTTGATACGGGCGCTTCGCAGCCCGTCGCCGATCCAGTAGTGACTGCAACCCCTGATCAGCCAACCGATAGCAGTTTTCCAGCTGCTGCAGGTGGCGTGATGTCGACTGATCCAACTCCACCCAAGAAGTCCAAAAAAGGCCTGATTCTCGGTCTCGTGATCGGTGGTGGTGTGTTGATCGCCGGTTTAATTACCTTGCTGCTCGTTATGTTGATGGGTGGCGTCAGCCGACAGGACTACAGTGCTGCGCAGAGCCAGGCTAAATCGGCCGTGAGTGTCTATAATACGATCGCGGCGGTATATGTAAGCGGCTATGACACCAATGAACAAGCTGCTGGTAAACTTGACAAGCTAAAAACGAATCTGTCAACACTGGACAAGAACTTTACCGAACTAGGTAACGCCAAAGCCATCAAGAATGATAAAAAGGCGGCCGATTACTACCAAAAGGCTAAAACTGAAAAGGCCGACCTCGATACATTCGTCAATGCCGAGATTGAGTATCTTGACAAGATTCATCCGCTGGTTAATGAGCTCAGTAACGTATCCTACAGCGATACTACACAAACCATCGCTGTTCTGAAAGAATACGAGGGCAAGCTCAAGGCGCTCGACCTCAAACAAAAGGTCAACAAAGATTACATTGACGAGATCAACACCGTCTTGCCGCAGTTTATCAGCGCTATCGAAGCTTATGTTGACGCGGTCAATTCCGGCAACTATGATTCATCACTCTACACCAAAGTTTCAAAACTCAGCACCGATTTGACTGGTGCAGACAGTACTTGGAAAGACAACATGGAAAAACTCTATGATGCAGTAGAGTTTAGTGGTGTCATGAATGATCTGGGTCGCTATTTGACTGACAAGGCTAACGGCAAGAGCGAATCCTAGTCTGGGGAACTGTTTCTCTGGAAAGTTGTCCGCCAGTTAGCCTTCAGCTTTGGCTGGTAATATAACGAGATGGATAAACAAATGGGACATACAGTAGACTATCAACACGATCAAGCGGTTGAGCCAAACGCAGCTAGCGGGTTGACGTCCAGTTATCCAGCCCCGAAAAAAGCCAATCACAAGCTAAAAACGATCACGGCCATTGCCCTGATCGTTTTAGCTTTTTTATCCGGTCTGTCGGGTGCTGCAGTATTCTCACTATTCAGTCAGCGCAGTAATACGGCAGGTTCCAACGCCGATGTTACTACTACAATGATTGCTACCGAAGGTGAAGCAATTGCCAAAGTTGTTGAAAAGGTCAGTCCTAGTGTGGTATCAATTGTCGCTAACGGTACTAGTAGCAACGGCGACCGTTCTAGTTGGTGGTTCGGCGATATCTCTGAAACCTCCAGTGCCGGCACCGGTGTTATCATCAGTAACGATGGCTATATTATCACTAATAAACATGTGATTGGTGAAAATACCAGCTCGGTAACAGTTGTGACCAAGGACGGCACCGAATATAACGATGTCAAAGTCGTTGGCCGTGATCCCTTGAACGACATTGCCTTTCTAAAGATCAACAATGTCAGCGGTCTGACTCCGGCTGAGTTTGGCGATAGCTCGTCAGTAGCAGTTGGTTCGCGGGTTATTGCTATCGGCAATGCCCTGGGTGAATATCAGAACACGGTGACCAGTGGTATTATCAGTGGTACGGGTCGCACGATTACGGCTCAGATCGATGAAAATTCAAACCAGACCGAGACGCTGACCAATTTGCTACAGACCGATGCGGCAATTAATCACGGTAACTCCGGTGGCCCGCTGGTGACACTAGACGGCAAAGTAATTGGCATTAACACAGCGATTGTCGAGGATGCTCAAGGCGTTGGGTTCTCGATTCCCACCAATGAAACCAGAGGTGTTATGGCCAGCGTGCTAAAAAACGGCACGGTTGAACGGGCTTATACCGGTGTTCGCTATCTGACACTGACGCCAGCTATAGCTAAAGAAAACAGCCTACCGGTCAGTGAGGGTGCCTATCTAAAGAGCACGAACAGCAGTCCAGCAATCATGTCGGGCAGCCCGGCCGACAAAGCTGGCCTGCGTGATGGCGATATTATTACAGCAGTGAACGGCACGAAACTGACCAGTTCGCTGCAGCTGTCATCGTTAATCAGTGCCATGATGCCGGGCGACAAAGTCACCTTGACGGTGCTACGCGGTTCTGATACGCTAACAATAATGGTGGAATTAGCCATCTATCAGTAGCAAGGAGAGTATTCATGGACAAAGCCGAGCAGCTGGACCAGATCAAACAGGACATTATTAACGGCAATATTTGCCCGGAACTAGCCGCCCAGGCACACAATTTGGTGATGGGCGATGGCAATCTGAACGCCGAGGTGGTTTTTATCGGCGAAGCGCCCGGTAAAAACGAGGACGAGCAGGGATTACCGTTCGTTGGGGCGGCAGGCAAGTTTCTGAACGAGATGCTAGCTCATGCTGAAATGGACCGATCGGATGTTTACATTACGAATATCGTCAAGTATCGTCCGCCAAATAACCGTGACCCTTTGCCAGAGGAAAAGGCTGCGTTTTGGCCGTTTCTGTGGCGTCAACTCGACATTATTAAACCAAAAATCGTGGCGACGTTGGGGCGACACTCGATGGAGTATTTTTTGCCTGATGCTAAAATTTCGACAGTTCATGGCCGACCAAAGCGCATTAGCATAGAATTTGATGGTCAGGAGCTGTCAATCGTTGTATTACCACTATTTCATCCAGCGGCCGCTCTGTATAACGGTGCCATGCGGGAAACGCTGATGGACGATTTTGCGAAACTGCCCGATATCCTGAAACGTGTGCAAGATCGTGATTTTGTACTATCAATCATGACAGAAGGTGTCTAATATATGCCTCTTGACATCTACCCAGGGGGGGGGTAAACTGGATATAAGCATTACTATAACATGGAGGGCAAAGGCTACGTTATGATCACTATGTTTACCACCCAATCAAAGGAAACTATCTTATGACTCGTCTCCCTACACCCGGTGGTGACGAAGGCAGTTGGGGACAAATCCTCAATGACTACCTCGCCGCCTCACACGAATCGGATGGCACGCTAAAACCCGGTGTTGTCACTTCTACTACTATTGCTCCTGCTTCTATTCCCGAATCAGCCCTCGATCCCGCAGTCCAATCCAAACTAAACTCTGGTGGTGGTTCACCAGGCGCCACTGGCGCTACTGGTCCGCAAGGCAACCCAGGCGCGACGGGTGCATCAGGTGCTGCAGGACAGCAAGGTGCCACCGGCTCTACTGGTACAACTGGACAAACTGGTGCAACGGGTCCACAAGGCCCAACTGGCACGAATGGTGTCCAAGGTGCCACTGGATCACAAGGTCCTGCTGGCTCTAATGGAGCCACGGGTGCGACTGGTAGCCAGGGACCGCAAGGTTTCACCGGTCCAACTGGCACCGCAGGAACCAATGGCGCGACCGGTGCCACTGGTCCCCAAGGCGCGACAGGTGCAACCGGACAAGATGGTACTAGCGTTACTATCATGGGTTCTGTTCCTACGGCAGCGAACTTACCAACGGGTCTTACCCCCGGTGATGCTGGCCAGGGCTACCTCACCGAAGACAATGGCCATCTTCATGTCTGGAACGGCACTGCTTGGACTGACGTTGGCGAAATCCGTGGTCCGCAAGGCTTCACTGGTCCTCAGGGTGCCACCGGAGCCGCTGGCGTCCAAGGTGCTACCGGCGCTCAGGGTAATCCAGGCACCGCAGGAACCAATGGTGCTACCGGCGCCACTGGTCCCCAAGGCGCGACAGGTGCAACCGGAACAGCCGGCTCTAATGGAGCCACGGGTGCGACTGGTAGCCAGGGGCCACAAGGCTTTACTGGTCCAACTGGAACTGCTGGTAGCAATGGCGCTACTGGCGCAACGGGACCAAATAGTGCTACCGACCTAAGCTTTACACGTAACGCTACAACCGTGACAGTGCAATCTTCAACTGGCCTTTCTGCTGTACTTCCGGCGGCTGATACAACGAACGCTGGTGTACTGACTGCTGCGGACAAGACGAAACTGAACGCTGTGACGGGTACTAATACTGGCGACCAAACGATCACGCTCACTGGCGATGTGACTGGTAGCGGTACTGGCAGCTTTGCGGCTACGATTGCCAATAATGCTGTTACCAATGCCAAAGCGGCGCAGATGGCTGCGAGTACCATCAAGGGCAACAACACCGGTTCGGCCGCGAATGCTGCTGACTTGACAGTAGCCCAGACCAAAACGCTGCTTGCTATCACCCAGAGCGATGTCAGCGGCAATGTGCCGGTATCCAAGCTGAATTCTGGCACCAATGCCTCGGCGACCACCTATTGGCGCGGCGACGGTGCCTGGATAGATCCCCCAGGTGTCGACCTGTATATTCCATTCTCAGTTTCTGGTGCAGCCTATGTGACCGCCGGACAGGGAAGGGTCTACATCGAATCGTCTCGCACGATCACGCGTGTTCGCGCTTCGGTCGGCACCGCACCAACTGGCGCGAGCCTGATCGTCGATGTGCTCAAAAACGGCACCTCTATCTATAGCGGTAGCCCTGCCAACCGTCCGACTATTACGGCTGGTACCTATACGGCTCTCGGTGGTACACCGACAACCACGACATTTGTTAGTGGCGACTATATCACCGTTAGTGTTGTTCAGATTGGCTCAAGTGTGGCTGGCTCGGACTTGACGGTATCGATAAGGTTGCAATAGCCTATGACGACGTTTCGTAATAATGCTAACGGTGGAACGAATGGCGCCGCTGTAAGCTATACAGCCAGCGGTGATGCTGTTTCGGGAGTTGATTGGGATTTTATCGCAATTGGCACAAATGGCAGTATTACCTATGCGAACAGCCCGGCACGCAGCGCACTTTCCTACAAAATGACGCTTGGCGCAACGGTGACTGATGTAAAGGTTGAATGGCAAAACCTTCAGCCCTCGACTACGACCTACGCGCGTTTTTATGTTTACTTGCCCGCGCTACCATCAGCATCATTTCGTTTTCTAGAACTGTCTGACGGCACGCAGGCGGTATGGAGCTTTGGTTTTCGTAACGATGGACGGCTCAGTATTCGCGATTCCGTATCTGCCTCTATGGGCGTTTCAACTATTTCACTACCAGTAGGCCGCTGGCTTCGGCTTGAAGCCATGCTTGTCTCACATGCAACGACTGGTTCTTCGGTAGTGAAGATTTTTACCGAGGCTGATTCGCCTTATCCGGCTGAGATTATGACATCGACAAGCTCATTCAACACGGCTCCAAATGGTACGGGCATTTCCTTGGCGCGATATGGCATTGTTGGTTCTGCGACGTCTAACTACACCTACTATCTGGACGACATTGCTATATCAAACGAAGGCTACCTTGGTCCAGCGGATCCAGCGCTTGTCGGTCCGCTCGAACTGGGCAATAATGCTGATTTTGGTACGAATGGTACCGCGCTCACCATTGCCAATAGCGGCAATGCGACAAGCAGGTTTTTTCAAAGCTTTACCCAGGCCGGCCAGATTAGCTTTTCAAATACGCAGGCGGCACACGGCACACTTTCGTACCAGTTCCAGGCAGTGAGTGGAAGTGACAATATTGTCACTTGGCGTGGCCTTCACACGAACGCTGCCGCTATGCGCTTTTATTTCTATTTTACTGCTAATCCGGCCGAACTTAATCCCTTTGCTCAGTTTACGACGGGGCCAGGCGGGTTTTTGCAACTTGCGTGGTTGGCGGTTAATTTGAATGGTAGGCTGTGTGTACTGGATGCCACGAGCACAGTTATCTGGCAGGCTGCAGCGCCACTATCACTGAATACATGGTATCGATTTGAGTTATTTGCTAGCCTTGGCGGCACGGCGACAACTGGTACGATTCAAGCTGCGTACTATGTGCTCGACAACCCGACTGCTGTCGACAGTTTTTCGACTTCTACGGCCAATCTCGGCACCGACCCCATTGCCTGGGCACGGTTTGGCAAAATAGCTTCGAGTACTACCTATGCAACACCGTTTTACTTGGACGAAATCGAGATCGTCCAGAATGCCAGTGGTTTTATAGGTCCCTATGTGAGCTTACCCGCTCAGCCGCCAGCTGTCCCTGGTACGATCCCTCACCTTGGTTGGGGTAGGGAAGTGTAGGTGACACGGACTCGTCGAGCATACCAAGCTGCCGCTGGCTACAGATCTAATCGTGACAATTTGATTGCTGGCGCATATAAACCTGGTCCGGATACCACCGGCCCTTACACTGTCGCGAACTGGACTGATGTCAATCCCTCGAGTGGACAGGTCATCACTATTTCGACGCCAGGCATCTACTATGGTCGGCGTTTCTGGGGGCAAGTTCGCGTGTCGGTTGCTGGTGTGGTGTTTCGCGAGTGCTGGTTTGCTGGCCCTAAACCATCGACGGTTGTCGTTAGTGATCCTGGCATCATCCGCAACTTCGGTGCTAACCCGCAAAAGTTTGAAATCTGGGATTCAGTCATCGATCCTATGCCATGGGTCACCCAGCGTAGCGAGCCAAAGCTGTCTCATCTGGCTTTCGGTATTCATGGAGGCAATATCAAAATGTATCGCAGTGAAGTTCGCAATATCCACGATCCATGGAACTGGATTGGGCCTGATCCTGCCGTTGCAAGCGCTGCAACGGTCCAGAATCAAGAACATCTATTGCAGCAATGCTGGGTGCATGCCGGGTATTATGAAAATAATGTCGTACCACCCAAGGACGGACAACCGCATGCTGATGGATTTCAAACCAATTTTGGTCGTAACCTCACAATTCGCGGCAATTACATTGGCGGTCAGCGCGACATGACCGGATATCTCACATGGCCAGGTGGGTACAATGCTGGCGATGACTTCTTTGGCGCTGGAATTATGCTACAACAGGAAGTTTCCAATGATGATGGCTGGAAAATCGAAAACGTCCTCATCGAAGATAATTGGATAGCTGGTGGCAACCACGGCATCAATCACTCGTATCGATCCAGCTTGCCAAATGATTTTGCGACTACTGTCATTCGCCGTAATAAATTCACGACCCGCACTGGCAGTAACTGGAACCAATCCTATCGACTGAGCGTCGATAACGACACAAGCTCACCTCCCGTACAAGCATCTTCGGGCCCAGGTACGTACATCATCAAGGGCACGAATATTCCTAGTGGTATATACTCTCAAAATACTAACGAGCAAACTGGATCGCTTGTAACAATATCGCCAGGCGGAATTAATAACTAGTAGCCCTAGTTTGTTGACGTCTATTATGGTAATCTATACATAAGTAATATAAGCTGAACCGAGGAGGAGTGAATGCTGGGAGGCGACATAGAGGTAAGTACGGCAGCTGATAATATTATACCTTTCAGTTCGTTAAACGTTCCGGATACAATTCCTTGTCTAGAGTTGGGAATACGCATATGAGTATCGCTGCAAGACGACTTTCGAGAGGTGCAGTGGCTGCGTCAGACAATTTTATACTGGGCGTTACCATCCCTCAGCCGGATGTGAACGTCGGCGTATATCCAAGCGTTGCTCGTACGACCTACAGTGGCCCGACAACCATTACAACCAATGGTACAGTAATTCAGAACCAAAATATCACACAGTATATCACTATCAACGCCGCTAACGTGACGTTTATCAATTGCTATTTTTCGGCCGGCGGCAACAATACGCCAGGCGGTATGGCCCAGTGTTCAGGGGCAAATTGTAGCAATATTCGCTTTTATCGCTGCACTTTCAGTCCGAGCACCTATAGTTATTCTCGAGATGCCGTGTACGGACATGACTATACGGTCGAACGCTGCCATATCGAGCATACTGTCGATGGCTGCGCGGTGGCAAATCAGTATGCAGCTGCGGCAAATGTGCAGATACTTGGCAGCTGGATAGGCAATCTCTCGTGGTTTGCCAATGACGGCGGTATTCATGCTGATGGGACGCATAACGATGGGGTGCAGGTGCATAGTGGCACCAACATCCATATTGTCGGCAATGCCTTTTATGGCTATAAATTCAATGCACTCGGCTCGCCTGCGCTCGATAGTTCAGCGAACAACAGATATCCACAAATTGGCCAGGTACTCATGGCCAAAACAGAGGCTTATTATCATGTCAGCGACGTGCATTTTAACAATAACTTCATATGGGGTGGCGACAACGGTGTCAAGGCGACATCAGAGTGCTCAATACATAACGGCCCGGACGCGCCGTATGACCTGGAATGTCGCGACAACACTTGGATGGATGACAATCAACGCGATTACGGCTTTACCTGGAAGTTTTATATCATACGGACCGATAATCTCATGACCATCAATGGTCGCGGGCCATTCCCGACGACTGGCGCTACCTACGACCTAGACGGCAATAAGTGGTCGGCAACGTCGCTCGATGTCAGCCTAGCGCGGCGCGGCCAGCCGGTGTTTATTCGGGCGGATGTAGCTAGCTAATACCGAGATAGGTTGGTGAAGCGATGGTAATGTTATATAATAAATCATAAGAGTTATAAGGAGGTAAGCTATGGGGAGCCCAGGAGTAGGTGGATCAATCGGCGCGGCCAGCGACGTACTCTTCAACAGCCCAGCAGAGGGACAGATGATTCAGCGTAGCGGTAGCTACTGGGTGAATGCAGAGTCGACGGCGGGCATTGCGGACGGCACGCGCTCCCTCGATAGCTTTAGCGGCGCCAATGACGATGCTAAACTAACAGCGGCTATCACCTGGCAACAGGGGGCGACTGGTATGCCGGCGATACGCCTCGGTGCTCGTACGCATACATTCAATCAAACGCGACAACTTTATTCGGGGCTCAAGCTGGTCGGTACCATTGCTGGGCCACAGAACCTTGAACAATCAAGCGGACAGTTTGTTTCGACGCGTATCAACCTTGGGGCGAGCGTAACCTCTGGGACGAGTTCGTGGTGGGTAACGCCAGGCGGAAATTTATTCGATATCTATATGGCCAATTTTGCCGTTCAGGGGAATGCTGGTTCATCGGTTCACCAATTTATCGATGTGACGAGTGGCACGCTTTACGCCTCACAATTCCATGCCCTGAGTTTTAACTTTATGCGTGGAGTATTCGGTCGCAAGGACCGTAAGTGTCTGATGACACAAGTCATTTTTTCGGGCCACTGGACAGCCAATAACCTCTGGGATACTCAGTTTAACCTCGGCGGTGCGGACAATCAGCTATGGGTAGGCGGCTATATCAATATAGGCCCATCCAGTAGTCCTCTACAGACTGGTACCTATGCAGATAACGATTATCAGTTGCTATTTGATAACTTAACCAAGACAGATGTTGGCTATATTTTCACCTCTTCATTAAATGGATGGCGTGGACTAAAGGTAACTGGCAATTCTGGTCATGGCCTGCGCTTTTTCGGCGGGACGTTTGAGGGCTATAAGTCATCAAACGACAACTTAGCGGCCCCAGGAACGGTAATTCGTCTTGAGGGTGGTTCAGGGGCCTTCTTTGGCCCAAGTATTGGTCAGGCGATGCAAAGCCCGGATGCAGCTGAAGGTGGACCGGTACACATGACTGGCGGTGAATGGACCTTCTATTCACCTAACTTTTACCGTTCGCCAATGGCCGATACGCAGCCCTGTATCTACCACTCTGGCGGCAGGTTGCTAGTGATGGGCGCAACGCGTCACGAAGGCGAAGCCTGGTCGACTCGCCCGCGATACCAGAGTGCATACTCTGGACCTAACTCATCCGAAAACTCCTTTTACTGTCCAGATATGTCGATGGTGAGCGTGTAGCATGGTATCTTTCATGGAGGGTAAATAAGATATGGGAAGTCCAGGAGTAGGCGGCTCACTGAGTGCCGCAAGCGACGTACTGTTCAATAGTCCCACAGATGGGCAAGTCATTCAGCGCAGTAGCGGGTATTGGGTAAATGCTACTTCAACTGGCGGAGGCGACACAATCCCAACGAGTATTTTGCAAATTGATGATTTTCCTGGTGCAAATGATAACGCCAAACATGTCGCAGCCTGGGCCGCCGCGGCCAGTGCTTCGCGCAAACCTATCTTGCAGTATCCGGCACGTACATTCGGCCCGCTCTCGACACCGATTGCTGTCTTCTCTGGTATGCGAGCGATTGGACCAGACCATAGCGGCAGTGATGGCCCCAAAAACCAGGAAATTGGCGGTGGCAATCTCGTCCCCCATAAAGTCACGGTGAACTGTGGCACTGGCACTTCGTCGCTGTTTGTGCAGTCAGGGACCTATCAGGAAGTATTGTTCGCCAACATCTCCTTTTCTGGCTCGGCAGGCTCGCAGTGGTGGCACAATACCAATGGCTCAACGCAGTCGATTTATCCTGGCCTGTTTCATTCGCTATCATTTGATGGGTTTAACACGGTGCTTGGTAATGCTGCACAGAAGTTTACTTGTACGCAGGTGGTATTCTCTGGTCACTGGACGGTACTGAACTACCAAAACACGCCTATACATGTTGGCGGCTCTGACAACTCTTTTTGGATGAGTGGCTATTTGAATTCCAACTCGCCAGCGTCGGTTGCGGGTAATGGCAATCCGATTATCCACTTTGACTACCTGGAAAAGTCGAACATTGGCTACATGTTCATTACGGCTGAAAACGACTGGCTGGGTATGCGCGTCACAGGGCCAATTGCACGGGCGATTAGCGTGTATGGTGGAACGTTCGAAGGGCGGGCAACTGGCAATCCAGCCACTCGTCCAGTCATTGATATTACCGGTGGGCATGTGACGATGTACAGTACAGATTTGGGGTATGTCACGACAGCCAATGGCGCAATTACTCAGTCCGGCGGCGTATTGGAACTGTACAGTCCGCACTACCGCAAAGCTACTGCTGCCGCTGTTACCTTCCCGATGCTGTATCAGACGGCGGGTATTGCTCATGTGACGCGACCTCTGAGCGCGGATGGCAACGCGATTCGCATTCGATGGAAGGATGCAGTACTCGGTACGCAGAATGAAGATATAGCATATCCAACAGGTAATAGCAGGGTGATATGGTAACTTTTATGGAGGGAAGATAATATGGGAAGTCCAGGAGTAGGCGGATCGCTCAGTGCAGCGAGCGATGTACTATTTAGTAGTCCAGCAGACGGACAGATGATTCAGCGTAGCGGTAGCTACTGGGTGAATGCGACGCTAGCGGGTGGTGGCTCAGGGCGTCTAGGCGAGGTCGAGGCAGCATCGTTTAGCGGCGCCTCTTATTCTGATAAGTTTCGTAATGCATTATCGGCCGTTGGCGCCATGAACCCGAAACCAGCGCTGGTACTAACTCCCGGTGCTACGATTGATGCCGGCTCAACTCCGTTCTTGATTCCGGCTGGTGTATCGCTGGTGGGCGGGGCTGCCGTGCAGACAGAATTCGGCCATAACTGCCCAATTTATGCCCGAGCAACTGGCGGTACAGCTGTCTTTCAGACATCACCGCGCGGTACCAACGAGAACGGCACCAAAGGCTGGAGCATGAGTAATATTGCATTCGAGGGGGTTACATCCATCTCGCTGTTTGCCGACAACCCGATGGACTCCTCGGGCTCTATCTGGGCCTATAATTCACTCCATAACGTTTGTGCCGACCAGTTCAATCACGTTTATTGGGGGCCGATGCTTGGGACGACGATCACTGGCACGACCTACTACAACAATATGACGAACACTGCTTGGTATAT
The DNA here is from genome assembly GCA_964633435.1 of uncultured Candidatus Saccharibacteria bacterium. Taxonomy (GTDB): domain Bacteria; phylum Patescibacteriota; class Saccharimonadia; order Saccharimonadales; family Saccharimonadaceae. Next base: position 217,508 of record CAZWHA010000001.1, read on the forward strand.
TGTTGGCTCGGACAATACCCTATGGACAGATGGTGGGTTCTTTGAGATGAACGCTTGGACTGCCACAACTTACGCAGCCAAAGCGGCACTCCCAGCGATGGTGCGGCTTGGGACGCTGTCCAAAACGACGATTGGCCCGATGTATATCACTGGTTCGCCGACAACCGTCCTGCAGCTCAGTGGTGGAGCTGGCGGCATCGCACTTGATAACTTGACGATCGAAGGCCGCCCCTCCCCTGGGTCGGGACCGAACTATATGTGGTGCGCCGGTGAACTGATACGCCTAACAGGCGGTTCGGCCATCTTGCGTAACAAGTGGTACGGGTATGCCATGAAAGACCCAAGCGCTACCGGACGCGCTTCTGAAGGCTACATACACATCACTGGTGGTAACCATCTGATTGACGGCGGCTGCGTGCAAGTGTACACCGACCAGGCATCCTCGCCACCGCCCTTTATACGTATCACTGGCGGCTCTGTCATCGTTCGCAATATTACCCGCGGTTCCAATACGACGCAGAAGCCAGTGGTGCTGACCACAAATGCGGCATACGTTGACGCTGACTCGACAGTAACAGTAACGGTGGGTTAACGAGGTATATTGATGACTGGATTTGCCCGACGTCTACAGCGAGTCTTGCGACAATCACTACCTGGCAGTACTAGCCCGACAGCAGATGCTGGTTCGGTAGCTGTTGGTGCAGCCGCTTATACTGTACCAGGCGATGCTATCTATGTCGCTACGACAGGCAATGATACAAGTGGAACAGGGGCAAGCGGAGCGCCATATCGTACACTGGGGCGAGCCATCACTGCTGCCACGGCTGGCAAGACGATTGTGCTACGCGCTGGTGTCTATCACGAGGGCGGGAGCAGTCACACCTCGGCAATTGGGGTGCAAGTAACCAAAAACAACCTCACCATCCAGAACTATCCAGGCGAAGCTGTGTGGTTCGACGGTTCCAGTACGCAGACCGGCTGGACACAGTCTGGTTCAACATGGTATATTCCGTGGACCAAAGTCTTCGATCATAGTCCGACGGCCACAAGTGGTGCTAACGACGGCACGGACCCTGGCTGGAAGTGGATTAATGATAACTATCCGTGTGCACCATTCCCCGAGCAAGTCTTTGTCGATGGCGTGGCGCTGACACAAGTTGGTTCGCTCGGCGAGGTAACGACCGGCACATTCTTTGTCGACGGCACGACGGCCAGCAACAAGATTTTTACGCCAACGCGGCTCTATATCGGTACTAACCCCAGCGGTAAAACCGTCAATGTCACTGATCTGCACGTATTTTTGAATCTCGGTGTGGGTTATAGTGGCCTGACACTCCGTGGTGTTGGCGTACGCCGCTACGGTAATGCTTTACCGCAGTATTCTATTCTGCGAATCGACGGCAACAATAATACGACAAACTCGCTGATCGAAAACGTTGTTATCCAAGATATCGCTACCATGGCACTCACGTCCAACCAATGTCATGGTAATACCATTCGACATGTCACGGTCAGTCGAGCTGGCTACCGTGCTATGGGTGGGTATCGTTCTGACAATCTGACGTTTGATAAGGTGCTTATCGAATACACCAACACCGAAAACTTCAACTCCAGTCCTGATTCTGGTTGTATCAAGGTGACGCAATCGCAACATGTCACACTGAGCAATAGTATTCTTCGCGACAGCAAATGCAAAGGCATGTGGTTTGACATGTCGGTCTACGATATGAATGTTTACAATAATGATTTTTTCCGCCTCAAAGATACCTGCGCGTTCTTTGAAATCAGTGGCACTGGTATTTGTGCCAATAACCTCTTTGTCGACTGTCCGTCTGAAGCTGTCAAGGTAAATAACACCGACAATATGCAGGTTTGGAACAATACTATCGTAAACTGCGGCGCGCTTTCTGAGCGACTTACCCCTGATACCTCCAACCTTGGCAATGGCGACCGCCGTCCGCTAGCTGTCTACCAAGAAGCTCGCCGCCCGGCCAATACGTCGTATGGCCTCGACGGCCGCTATCCTCTTGGCCACGCCATGTACAGCACCTATATGACCTGGCAAATCAATGATATCGACATCCATAACAACATTGTGGCTGACACGCCGGCTAATGCCTATGCGATATTTTGTATTGATGACCAGCAAATGCAGTCTGGGGGCACCAATCAGCTACTTGCAAGCTACGGTGCCAACATGACCGCCAACGTCTTTCACTGGACCACTGCGCCAACGACGACATTTCCATACCCCTATATATTTCCGCCTACCACAGTCGGCAGCTCGACGCCAGTGGTGTATTCGACTCATACAGCCATGCGCTCAGCCACGTCGCTCAATGCAAATGGCATCGAAATCAACGCCAAGGGCTCAGGCACATCCAATCCGTCACCAATTGATAGTAATTACGAAGTGACGACTGCCCAGGCTGCTCTGCATACTAACGCTACGGCTCTCTCCGGAACCATCGCTACACTAATTGGCCAGATAGCTGGCACCAAGCATGCTGGCGCCTGGCGTGGTCAGACCGAAACGCCGCCGATTGAGGAGACGCCGCTTGGGCTGCTCTATGGTCGTACGATGACGCTCAATCAACACACACTCGCTGACATGCCAGCCAATACGACCGCCGGTACTTCACGATTTACCTACAAAACTCAGGCTACCGTGACCAAGATTCGTCTGACATTTATGAACTGGTATAATTCGAGCTACAAAGCATCGCCATACTGTACGGATAACAATAATGCTGCGTCGGTGACGGTTCAAGCCCTAGTTTTTGGACCTGGTTCCTCAACCGGCACTGTCGTAACGGTGAGCGGCAACGTGTCGTGGACAGTGAATGGCGGGGCATGGGTACAGACTGACTGGATACCAGTAGCTATGACCGCTGGACAATCGTTTGATGTCCAGACCTACGTATCTGGTACGCAGTGGTATCCAACGCTGGTCTATAGTGGTTGGTGGGCGAGCGGGAGCAACCAGGCGACGGCTGGCTCGGCCAAAATCACCAGTGGCGCCAGCGCCAGTACTGGCATCTATATGCCAGCAGTGGTAACAGGTGATCATTCGAACGCTGCACCGCTGATCCTCGGTGACTCAATTGCCTATAACTCAGCGTTAGGCACGCTGGGATATATCGAAAAGGGCCTTGATGGTAGCTACGGTGCTATCAATGCTGCGGTGGCCGGTGATCGTGCTTATTGGGCCCTGGACGGGACGGGTCGTCGCGCCAAGAGCTGGCTATTTAACGGTGATTCGACTACGACGATCGTTGAGTATGGCCGTAACGACCTAGGTGACGGCCGCACTGTCGCACAACTACAGGCAAACCTACTCACGATTTGGAATCAACAGGCGAGTAGTGGCAGGCGTGTCATTCAAACAACTATCACGCCGCATACAAATAGTACCGATAGTTGGGCCACAGTTGGCAACCAGACGCCCGTGAACGCTACAGTCGAATCTCGACGGGTCCAGTTCAATGATTGGCTGCGTGCCGGTGCACCGATTGTCAGCGGCGCAGCAGTTGCGCCTGGCACTTCAGGAGCGCTCCTTGCAGGACAAGCTGGTCATCCGCTTTATGCCTACTGGGAAATCGCCGACCAAGTCGAAACTGCCCGTAATTCTGGTATCTGGCGTGCTCCTAGCTACACTACTGACGGATTGCATCCGACTACAACCGGCATCAATGCTGCAGCAACAGGGGTTCAGACAGGCAGTATTGTCTAAGACTTGCTTTTTTTAGCAATCTTTGCTATACTGTAGTTACCAAAGCGATAATCGCACTCTTTTACTAGGACTTATCCAAACTATTTGAGAATCAAAGGCGAAACGAAAGAAAAGGAGAATATGTATGGGCCAACGTAGAATGGCTGAAACTCAGGCGGACGACCTGTCAAAACGTCCAAATACTCGGCGCAAAACCGGTAACACAGTGCTCGATGCTACTAAAACCCGCAAGGGCGAGGTACTACGTGCACAGCGTCGCATTAGCGAGAATGTTAAACTACAGGCATCGCAGTACGCGATTGATGTACCAGTCAATAAATCAATCTACAATGGTTTTGATGGTGAACAGTATAGCACGACCTTTTTCAAGCAAGGCCAGAAAAACGGTAACCAACCGGCTCTCCGAGTTATCCCAGTTGGTGGTACCGAAATTGGTCGCAATACGACTGCGCTCGAATATGACGACGAGATTGTAGTGGTCGATATGGGCTTTTTATTCCCGGGCGATGATTATCCGGGCATCAACTATATTGTGCCAGATATTACGTACCTAGAAGAGCGCAAAGATAACATCAAGGCGGTGCTGTTTACGCATGGACACCTCGATCATATCGGCGCCTTTCACCACCTGATACCCAAGATCCCGGCCCCAGTGTATGCGACAAAATTTACCATCAACATGCTGAAAAAGAACATGGAGGAATCGAGCGGCGGTTTTGAGCCGGAATATCACGAAATGAGCCCCGAGAATCACGATATTACCAAAATTGGTAAGCATTTCTCGATTGAGTTTGTCCGGGTTAATCACTCAATTCCCGACAGTGCCGCCATTGTGGTGCGCACGCCAGTCGGTGTCGTGGTCTTTTCGGGAGACTGGCGTTTCCAAGAGGACCCGCTGGATGGCCGCAAATTCGACATGGAGCGTTTCACCGAAATTGCAACCAAGGAAAACATCCTGCTACTCGTCAACGAATCGACCAGCTGTGAAGTCCCGGGTCATAACGAGAGTACCGAGGCCGAAATCCGTATGAGTTTTGGTCAAATTATGGACAAGTTCCATAACTCTCGAATTATTGTCTCGTCTTTTTCATCGCAGATTCACCGCATTCAAACAGTGATGAACGAAGCTGCCGCACGCGGTCGCAAAGTCGCAGTAGCGGGCTTTTCAATGATTAATAACGTCGAAATTGCGATTCGCACTGGCGATCTAAAGATCCCGCCAAATACAGTCATTAAACTTGAGGATGCTGTAAAGCTACCAGATGACAAAGTTTGTATTGTCTGTACTGGTAACCAAGGTGAGTTGAACGCCGTTTTGAACCGCATGGCCAGCGGCGCCCATCGCTTTATCAAGATCAAAAATAGCGATATTATTGTTCTCAGTTCGTCCCGCATCCCGGGTAACGAAGCCCACATTGCCACGATGGAGGATAATCTGATCCGCGAAGGCTGCGATGTAATTTCGCGTAACAACGCCGCTAACTATGATGTTGGTGCGGTTCACTTGGGTGGTCACGGCTATCACGATGACTTTATCACGTATATTACGGCGCTGAATCCAAAATTCTATTTCCCTAATCACGGCGATTTTACGTTCCTCGTCCATAATGCTGAAATTGCTGAGCAGGAGTGTGGTATTCCACGTGACAATATCTTTGTTTGTGATGCCGGTGACGTGGTTGAGTTTTACCATGACGGCACCGCCAAGCGCGTCAACCGCGTGCATGTTGGCAGTGTAATGTATGACGATGCTGGCGCGATTGTATCAGAAGTCGTGCTGAAAGATCGCATTCACATGTCGACCGAAGGTATCTTTGTTGTGGTACTGACGATTCAGCGAGGAACCGGTCGATTACTATCGAGCCCCGATATCATCTCGCGTGGTTTTATCTATCTACGTGACAGTGAACACCTGATTGATTCAATTCGCCAGTATGTCCGGCAAAAGGCATCACGGGCTTATGCTTCAAGGCGTGTTGACATGGAAGCGTTCAAGCACGATCTGCGCGACGAAATCACCCAAATTCTATATGACCAGACGCGGCGTACCCCGATTGTTATCCCAGTAGTAAACGAAATTGGCGGTGGCAATAATTCGGGTGGCAAAGGCCCTCGTGACAATAACGAGCGACGTGATTCGGACTTTGAAAAGCAAGAAATGGCGCGTATTCGCGGTGGCGGTTCAGCGCATTTTGCGGCTCGAAAAGGCAATAACGCCTCGCAACAACAAGCGTCCAGCCAATCATTTGGCGGTCGCCGCCCAGCCGCGAAGGCCAATCCAGACAATCGATCGAATTCGCAGGCCACTAAAGATCCCGAAGCTATCTCGTTCAAAAAGACGCCCACCGGACCAAATCCGATGCGCATGTGGCGCGAATAAATTAACTGCTGCGGGTCCTGCCGCCCCGGTGTGCGCGTAGAGCGTTAAAGATCACGACGACGTCAATGAGTTCTTGGAGGCCCGCTCCGACGAGTGCTGGTATGTTGCCTAGTGCGGCAATTACCATCAGAACCAAGCATAAAAGAATGCCAACCCAGACTGATTGCAGAGCAATATGAATGCTATGCCCAGAAATGTCACGAAGCATTGATACGCGGTCGATCCGGTCTAGCATAATGACGGCATCAGCAGATTCGCTGGCAGCAGTGCTACCGCGTGCACCCATCGCGATACCAATGTCGGCTGCGGCCAGAACTGGCGCGTCGTTAACGCCATCACCGACCATCACGACAGTGTTCTTGCCGGATGAGAGCTTCTTTATAACCTTTACTTTGTCGGCAGGTAACAGATCAGCGTAGACCTGGTCGACGCCAGCCTCGGCAGCAATGTTTCGAGCGGTAGCGAGCTTGTCACCCGTTAACATGGCTATGGTAGCAACGCCTAATTTACGCAGTTTTTGAATAGTTGACTTGGTATCAGGTCTCACAATATCGGCAAAGTAAATCGTTCCGATATAGTTACCATCTCTAGCAACGTGAATAGCAGTTTGTGATGCCTCGGTTGATAGGCGATGTAGGCCCGTTACCTTGTTCTTTCGTAGGAAAGCTGCCTTGCCAACGAGCATTTTATGGTTCGCTACTGTGGCAAAAATGCCGTCACCAGTGATTTCGCGAACTTTGCTAGCCGGAGCTAATGCGATCCGGTGCTTCTTGGTATAGGCGAGGAGGGAGGTGGCCAGGATATGTGAACTACCAGCTTCGGCGCTGGCGGCGAGGCTGGCTAACTCTTTCTCTGTTACTGAATCGGTCGACAGAATCTGACTGACAGCTACTTCGCCGTGAGTCAGCGTGCCGGTCTTGTCGAGGGCGAAAACGTTCGCGGCGGCGATCTTTTCGATTACCGCGCCGCTTTTGACGATGATACCATGTTTGCTGGCACGGCTCATACCGGATATAATCGCGATCGGTGCTGCTAGAATAAGTGGACAGGGACTTGCGACGACGAGGACCTCGGCAAATCGCACCGGATCGCCAGACAGATACCAAGCTGTCCCAGCAATGCCATAGGCGATGAGCGTAAAAGGTACTGCATAGCGGTCGGCGAGACGCACGAATGGTGCCGGATCAGATTCGGCCTCGCGGACGAGTTTGATAATTTGTTCGTACTGCGAATCTTTGGCGGTGGCAGTCGCCTTGATGCGAATAGCGGAACTGCCATTCAGAGATCCCGATAGGACGCTATCGCCGGCTTGTCGGTTGACAGGTAATGATTCGCCAGTCAGGCTGCTTTCGTCGAACGTAGCCTTGTCTGACAACAGATCACCATCGACTGGCACTACCTCGTGGGGCTTGACAATTAAAGTCTGACCAGGCTGAACATCAGTAACTGGCACGTCAATGATGTCTTGACCACGCACAATATGTGCAATCTGCGGAGCTCGGTCTAATAGGGCAGATAATTCTCGCTTAGCGCGACGATCGGCAAAATCCTCTAACGTTTCGCCACCCGTTAGCATCAGGACAATCACTAGGGCTGCCCAAAACTGTCCGACTGCGATTGTAGCTCCAATAGCAGTAATTGCCAGGATATCGACACCGTAGCTACCGGAACGTAGCGTCTGAAACATGTCAATCGACAGAATGATGGCGATCAGAATGGCGTAGCCGCTAACTAGCCACTGCGCCAGCTCAGCTTGCCCTGCGCCAAACGCTAGTATCAGCGCACTTATACCAACGATGATGGTCAGTGAAAATTTCCAGTAGTGAATGATAGATTTCATACTAACCATTGTACTATGTATAATGAGTAATATGATTGATGCTCTATTAAAGAAGTTTTCATTGATCTCTGATCAGGTTGATGTACCAGAGCTCCGCGTTATTCTACGCGAGTTAGATGATGTGCTACGTCTGGGTGTCGAGGGCGATGTTGCCGAACTGGGCTGTTACAAGGGTACGACGAGTCTGTTCTTGGCCCGGCTGTTGCGAGAACGCGGCGAACGTCGAACCTTATATTTGTATGACAGTTTTGAGGGTTTACCGCCGAAAGCCAACGAGGACAATTCTACCGTTGGTGATCAGTTTGTAGCGGGTGAGCTGCGTGCCGCAAAATCAGAATTAGTCAGGACTTTTGCGAAAAATAATCTGCCGGCTCCGGTAATAAAAAAGGCTTGGTTTAGCGATCTAGTCCCAGGTGATATGCCTGGCAGAATCAGCTTCGCATTTTTTGACGGTGATTTTTATGACAGCATTAGAGACAGTTTTCAGGCTTGTGAGGGCCGTTTCTCGCCGGGCGCGACAATTGTGGTTGATGACTATGACAGCGAAGCATTGCCGGGCACCGCGCGAGCCACCGATGAATGGCTGAAACGAAATCAAGCCATCGTCAAGAGCTTCCATACTGAAAAATCACTCGGCATTGTGCGGCTAATAAACTGACGTTCTCTTTGACAATTTTCGCTGATAGGGGGTATCAAGAAGACGACTAAATCACCTTGTATTCATAGGTAATTGCTAAGGATAAGCACAAGCGCTATAATATGAATCATGATAGAAGTCTTTTCCAAAGCCTCGAATGGCGAGTTGGCGCGCAAAACTATCACGCCAACTGAATTACGTGCCGTTGCTAATAGTTGGATATCGCTCGAGGATCCGAGTTTAGAGGAGCTCGATGCTGCTACTGATCGATTCGGACTCAAACCTGGTAATCTGAGCGATGCGCTCGATATCCACGAATCGCCCCGCCTCGACCACGACGGTACACATGACTACCTGTACGTCCGCTGGCCCAAGATGAATAAAAACGGTTCAACTTCGACGTGTCCTTTGCTGCTCATCTATAGCGAAGCCGATCTCCTTACTGTGTCGCCGGTCAAATTCGACAATCTCGATTTCTTGGGTGCGAATGTTACCCTGTCGATGCGTTCGTCAAAGGCTACGCTGCTGCAAATTCTCAACCAGATTTTTACTGAATACGAACTATATATTAAAGGTCAGAGCGAATCGGTCAAGAAACTGATCGATAAAATGCGTCATAATAAGCTCGAAACGGAAGATTTTATTCGTTTCGTCATGGTCGAGGAACAGATCAATAGTTTTACGAGTGCTTTGGGGCCAATTGTACCGCTCATGCGGCGGCTCGCTACCTCGAAACACTTGACACTGACGAACAATGACCGTGATCTGATCGAGGACATTGTGCTGTCGGTCGAGCAGTCAATTCACACTTGCAATACTAACGTGGCACGGATTGTCAGTGTCCGCGAAGCCTATGCCGCACTGTCGAATAATTCGCTGAACAGAACTATGAAAGCCCTCACGGCGGCAACGTTCTTTATCGCGCTGCCGAATGTCGTATTTGGTATGTACGGCATGAATATTCATCTGCCGATCCAGGATCAGTCATGGGCTTTCTTTGCGATTATCACGGGCACAATTGCGGCTATCGTAGCAATCATTGTGTTCGCCAAACGACGACACTGGTTCTAGTTTTTGGTTGATTCCAGTGCTGCTTCGATCAGGCTACGCATGTTGGAGGCGTTGGCACCTTCAGCTTTTTCGCCGTTAATAAACCAGGTTGGCGTGGCTTCGACACCGGCATTGCGGCCAAGCCTCTTGTCGCGCTGAATTTTGGCCTGAATACCGTTTTCTAGGTAGTTAGTCAGCGTTTCCTTGAACTTGTTGGTGTCGAGCCCGATCTGCCCAGCATAATTAACCAATGTGTCGTGACAGACGGTTTTGTCATTGCCTTCGACGCAAGTTTCGTCGCTAAAGATCAAATCATGCATTTTCCAATAGGTTTCCTCGCCGCCCAACAGGAAAGCTGCCTCGGCCGCGCTCTCGGATAGTGTCGACGTGTTTTGACCGATGTTAAAATTGCGGTAGATGAATAGAACCTTGTCCTTGTATTCGTCATGAATCTGGTTGGCCGAGGTTGCAAAGCCATTGCAGGCGCTACAGGCAAAATCTTCGTATTCGATGACAATAACTTTGGAGTCTTTTTTGCCTAAGAAATGATCGGGAATGATCGTGCTCTTGTCGACACTAAAATCGCTGGCGACCTTGCCGTCATTAGCAGCTTTATTCTTGGCTGTGACGATGTTATCAACTGTCAGGAGCCTGCCGCCGTCGAGGTGCTCGACATAGGCCGTGCCGGTGTCATCATTGGCGTTCTTCCACAATATCAAACCGCCCAGGGCGCCGAGCACGAGCACTGCAAATACAATCCATAACCGTCTATTCATATACCTCCTCTTCGTGGTGACCAGTATAACATAATCCTTGCTTATGCTATAATACCGATATGGACGTTCTGCTACTATTGTTAACTGGAATACTCCTCATTGGTTTACTGGCCTTTCGTTTTCGATCAGAGCAGTCGCGTTTTGAAATCAATCGACTGGCCGAACATAATAAAAAATACCGTGAACTGACGCGTTTTCTCGATATCTATCCTGGATTATTGCTGTTCGTGCGATTTCTGGCGCTCGTGATGGCGATTTTATTAACTGGGTTGTCAGTGACCAAGTGGGGTATCTGGGCCGGCGGCGCGGCGGCTTGTGGCGCGATCCTCGTCGCGTGGCTGATCGGGCGCTTGTTGCACGGTACGATGGCAACGATAATTGAGCGAAATCTGGCCCTGCTATATCACTATTTTGCCTGGACTGGCCCACTTGGCAGGCTCGTCATCGTAGGCGATGAGCCACAGATTGGCTCTGAAACTGAGCTACTGCATCTCATTGATAACGGTGATTTTCTCGATGATCACAGCAAAAACTTGGTGAAAAACACACTCAACTTTAGAACCCAAACGGTTAAATCGGTCATGACGCCGCGTGCCGATATCGGTTTTATTCACAGTCGGGACAGCCTGACGCCGAAACTCCTCGACGAGTTGTTTTCCTCTGGCCATAAAGTTTTCCCAGTTATTAACGGTAGTATTGATCACGCTGTTGGACTACTGTATTTGGACGATGTGTTGCCGCTCGATCAACAGGAAAAATCACTAGCCGATGTCATGCGCAAAGTCCCGCCCGTTATCGATCAGACGATGTCCCTCGAGGCCGCGCTACAGCACATGGCGGAATATCACAGCTCAGTCCTGCTCGTTGCCAAGGACGACAAAGTGGTTGGCATGGTGACGCTGAGCTCGTTAATCAGAACGATTTTTAGCTAGCTCCAGGCATAATTACAGGGGTTTTACTTGACAAAGTGACACTTTTTTGCTATAATGAGAGGGTAACTGTGAGAGAGGTAATTATGACAGGCGAGCGTCTCGATAGTAACCATCCCGAACTACAGAACCATAACGACAAAAATCGCAAAACAATGATGGCAATGCTAGCAGTATATATGCAAACAGATCCGACTTTTGACGACGCTCATCCTGAAAAATCAGAGCTAATAGCTCTACCGGATAATGACCCCGGTCTGCTCGGTGTTGTCGAGCTGGTATTGCCGCTACCTGACAAAATTGCAGTGAACTCCGTCAATGCGTTAGCTAAAGAAATCGGCCAGGCTACTCAGCTGGTCGAAGACCTCTCGGATGGCGACATGGGCCAGGCTGTAGCCGACGGACTAAACCTGGTTGTGCCGGCTATTAAACCAAGTATTACGACTGGTGAGGTGGTGTTCGACCGCGCGAGCCAACTAGCGGCTGATATATCGAGCAAAATCAAACGCGATCACGAACGCAAATTAGCAGCGTAACGCTGGGACGTATGGTACAATAGTCTCTGATTTAGGAAAGGTTAGAATATGAGGACATTGGTTTCAGAATTATCCGGAAAAATTGGCGAAACCGTTACAGTCAAGGGCTGGGTGCATTCGCGTCGCGATCACGGCGGTTTATTGTTTATTGATTTACGTGATCATACTGGCTTAGCGCAGCTGGTGTTTCATCCGGACAACCAGGCAGTTTTTGCTGCTGCCGAAAGCCTACGCGATGAATACGTTATCAGCGTGACAGGCCAGGTTGTCGAGCGTGAACAGTCGCTCAAAAATTCCAAGATTATATCGGGTGATATTGAGGTGATCGCGGCAGAACTAACGATTCTGAATCGTGCCGAAACACTGCCAATCCAACCATTCGCCGAGGCTCAAGCTGGCGAGGATCTCCGTCTCAAATATCGTTACCTCGATCTGCGTCGCCCGAAAATGCAAAATATGCTCGCGAAACGGGCTGAAATGTATAAGTACCTGCGCAGTTACATGGAAAAGAACGATTTCTTCGAGATAGCGACGCCGATTCTGGCGAACAGCAGCCCCGAGGGAGCGCGTGATTTCTTGATTCCATCACGGCTGCAGCCAGGTCAGTTTTATGCCCTGCCACAGGCGCCGCAACAATTCAAACAGTTATTGATGGTTGGTGGCGTGCCACGCTACTACCAATTTGCGGCTTGTTTTCGCGACGAAGATCCGCGGGCAGATCGATTGTACGGCGAGTTCTACCAGCTCGATCTCGAGATGGCTTTTGTTGAGGATGGCGAAGAAGTCCGGAGTCTGATGGACCCAATGATTCAGAGCCTCGTGACCGATTTTGCAGGCAAGAAATTGCTATCAACTGACGTGCCGCGTATTCCGTATCTCGAAGCCATGGAGCGTTACGGCAGCGACAAACCTGACTTACGGTTCGACATGGAGCTGGTTGACCTCAGCGATATCTTTGCTGATTCAGGATTTGGTGTGTTCAAAAATGCCGTCGCTGGCGGCGGTGCTGTCAAAGCGATTTGCGTGAAAGATGGCGCGAGTCTTAGTCGCAGCCAGATCGATAACTTTACTGACATCGCGAAATCCGAAGGTGCGGGCGGCCTTGCCTACCTGACCTATAGAGACGGCGAAGTGCAGTCGCCAATTGCCAAATTCATGAGCGAAGCCGAACTTGCCGCTGTCAAGGAAAAAACTGGTGCTGTGGATGGTGACGCGGTGTTCTTTGGTGCTGACAGGCGCAGTCTTGTGAACAAAGTCCTCGGTCGACTGCGCAGCGAGTTTGCCGATCATTTTGATCTAAAAGACCCGAATACGGTGGCACTCTGTTGGATCGTCGATTTCCCGTTTTATGAACTGGACGAGAAAACAGGCAAAATGGATTTTGGCCATAACCCATTTAGCATGCCAAAGGGCGGACTAGAAATCCTTGAACAGACCGATAACAAGCTCGAAATCCTGGCCGATCAATACGACATGGTCATGAATGGCTATGAAATCTGTTCGGGTGGAGTACGCAACCATAACCCAGAAATCCTCTACAAAGTTTTTGGGCTACTCGACTTTACCCCCGAATACGTCGAGGAAAAATTTGGTGCGATGTTAAACGCCTTTAAATATGGTGCACCGCCGCATGCTGGCTGTGCGTATGGCGTTGATCGTATGTTTATGGAACTAATGGGGGAGAGCAATATTCGCGAGATAGTAGCCTTTCCGAAAAACGGCAGTGGCCAGGATGTTATGATGAACAGTCCAGCCCATATTGACCCAGCCCAGCTCAAAGAACTCGGATTATAGCCTATGCCTGAAATCGCAGGAATCATTGCGCTTGGCCTATCGATGCTGCGAATGTTCCCTATGTTATTGAAACGTTGCAGGGCAAGGTCAAGCCCGAACGAGTATCGTGGTTCATCTGGACACTCCTCGGCGTTACCTATTTCTGGACGGCTATTATTGAGGATGGGGCAGTGCTGTTTACGGCGGGCGAATTGATCGGTCCAGTAGTGGCGTTCCTGTTAGCGCTCAAATACGGCGTTGGCGGCAAGAGTCGATTCGATATGGTGATGTTGGTATTGGCGCTGGCAGCGATTGGATGGCTATTCATAACCGAGGACGGCCTCGTCGGAGTGATCCTGGCGCTCGTGGCAGATGGCATCGCCTCGGTACTAACGATTCGTAAATTGCACGTCGATCCCTCCTCCGAATCACGCTGGGCGTGGGGGTTGTTTGCGGTTTCGGGTGTATTTGCAATCATGTCGCTGACTAATTTTACTGTCGAGACCCTGCTGTTTCCAGTGTACGTCGTTATTATCTCGACCTATATCACGTTACGGTCGCGTCCATCGAATAAACATAACGATACGGCGCTCGAGAAGCTATAGAACTGTATACGTCGCACCAACTGACACAGCAGCTTTTTCCAGCCAGGCGTTGGCAAGTTGTTGACCCTCGGTCGATAGCAATGCATTATGGGTGGGGAAACAGACCTCTGGTTTTACTGTCGTGATAAAGCCCATCGCTTCGGCGATTTTCATCCATGGAGCACTGGCCGGCACAGCCAACGTTTTAACTGGACAGTCTGGCACGACGAACGAGTCACCCGGATAATATAATTCACCGTCATTAACAATGACGCCGAGGTTGGCCGGTACGGGGTAATCGGGGTGAATAGTGGCATGCGTACCACCGGTGAACTGTAGTTGAAACGGACCAACCGTCACAGTCTCACCGACAGCCACCGGCTGTTTTTCGGCCACGATGTCATCCAGTTGCGTGATGATATCGGTATGGGCGACAATACGAACTGCGGGATTTTTAGCAATGATTTGTTGCAATTGATCTTTATCAAAATGATCCGAATGTTCGTGTGTAACGACTACGCCGACGATGTGTTTGTTCGGCTCGAAATCAGTAGACCATTCACCTGGGTCGATAACTAACGACACGCCGTCTTTGATGAGCTCTAGGCAAGCATGGCGAAACTTCTGTATTTTCATACACTAATTATAGCACTACGGTGCCGGCAAACGCTGCTCAGGACAGGTTTCGAGTACGCGACTCATGACGTCATGCTCGGCCTGCGTCACCCATAATGCATATTTGACTTTAACAGCAATTTGGCGGGCAATATACTGACAGCGAAACGCTTTATTTTTCGGCAGCCAGGTGGCGGCATCGCCATCAGACTTTTGTTGGTTGGCGGTCCCGCTAACCGCGAGTAGCTCCAAATCGTCATTGGCTAGGGCTTCACGCTTGGCGGCGGTCCACCCCTGAGCACCCTTTTGCCAAGCATCCGACAGGGCCACCACGTGATCAATCTGGACCAGGCTCGACGTGCCAGAGCCACGCTTGAAATCGATCGTTGTTGCAGTATAAGGATCGTTCAGTACACCGCTCAGTACTGTGCAACCGTTATCGCCCAGCGTAATCGCCGTTAAATCACGTGCCAAAATACGCTGACGGGTGTCGCAAGTTTTCCAGGCAGCCCAACCATTGCCAAACTCAGACCGTTTATAACCAGTTTTTGGCGCTCGGCCCTTGACAGTGAGCTGCGCCAGACTGTCACGTGCCAGTGGTTGCTCGGTATTGCCTGGGGTATTATTTACCGGATTTGCTATTTCGACAGGTGTTTGGCTGGACCAGCCATTATACGCCAGTATTGCCGCGATAAACAGGCCGATGATGGCAATCGCTAAGCTGCGTCGTTGCCGATAGATTCGCTGACTCATGTGTCCTATTGTATCGCAGATCACTGTTCAACCCTATGTCTTTATGGTACAATATGCATAGTGAAAAAAGCTATCGTTTTCGTGATGCTCGCCGTCCTTGTGACGGATGTTTTTGCCTCTCGGACGGTCATGGCCATGCCGAGCGAGAGCTTGATTCGTGATAATTGCGGTATTGCTCAGACGACCTTATTGCAGATCGAAAAAGCCGATGCGGTGGTGCGTATCAATCGTGGTCACGATTACACCGAAGCTCTCAATCTGATGTTCGCGATGAATGCGCGCTTGGCAACCAACCAAATTGCGGCGCCAGAATTGACGACAGTGACGGCTGATTTTTCCAAGGGTTTTGATGATTTTCGTAGTCACTATGATGTTTATGACGACACGATAGCGCAGGCCATCAGTATCAAGTGCACTGATCATCCAGCCGAATTCTACGTCCAGCTAGAACGGACGCGGACGGCCCGAGCGGTGCTGCGTTCCGACATCGACACTCTGAACACCCATGTTAGAACCTACTATGACAAGTTTGATACGTTAATTCACGAGGCTGGGCTATGAAATTTTCCAAGCTAAAGTCATGGGCCCTCGGCAATCAATTGCTCGTTTTTATTATCGGCTCGGTCCTGATAGCGATCGTTATCACAGCGGTCAGCATGGGATTATACCAGTCCAGCGGCGCGGCGAAGCTCGATCTCAGTCGCCCAGGTTACGAAAGTGTTCGCAGCGAGGTTGATGACGATAATAGCAGCACCAAGGCGTTCTCGCCAACTGGCAATCTCGATGCTGCTGCCATCAAAGATTTTCGTAGTCGTTATGAAGCGATTAAAAACAAGCTCGATAAAACCAATAACTATGATGAGGCTGATATCGATGATGATAACCTGGGTCTCACCGTTAATTCCGAGGGTAATCAGTTAACTGATCAGCAATAATTCTATGGCGACCAATGATTCTGACATAATTGATACTTTGCGGCGCGGCGAGCTAGTCGTTATGAAAAGCGATACCATTTACGGTATATTTGCATCAGCATTGGATCGATCAGCGGTTGAACGACTCCATGCAGTTCGCGATCGGGCACCCGAACAGGGCTTTATTGTATTGGCTGATAGCGTCGACACGGTAGCTAGTATTGTCCAGCTGCGTGCCAAAGTTCGGGCGCGACTAACCGGTATTTGGTCGGCCGGTTTTGCCACTTCGGTGATTTTATCAGCTACTGGTTCGCCAGCGCCGTGGCTAGCTGACACGCGTTTTGGCAAATTTGCGATCTGTTTTCGCGTGCCGCAGGATCAACGGCTACGAGATCTGTTAAAACAAACTGGTCCGCTCTGTGCGCCGAGCGCTAATTTGCCAGATCAGTTACCGGCGCGAAATATTAAAGAGGCCAAAGCTTATTTTGGCGATGCAGTTAGCCTGTACGTCGACGGTGATGAGAGCGAAAATAACCAGCCATCGCGTATTATTCGTTTTGCAGAAAATGGTTCGGTTGAAACATTGCGATCTGATGGTCATAGTCATCCAGAGGATTTTGTGATTACCAGGCGCCGCAAATTATACAAGTTTGCCAAGTTCGACGAGCTCGCGACGTGCTTTCATATTGAGCAGTGGGGGGGGGTTGTGCGTGACGCTAGGTTGGCGGGTGTGACTAATCTGACGGTCGAAATTGGTGCTGGCTCGGCATTGTTTTCGGTTGAGCTCGCTCGTTCGCAGCCAGAGCGAACTTTTATTGCGGTCGATATCAAGGGTGACCGCTTGTATCAGGGCGCTCGCGAGGCCGATCGCCTCGGCCTCAGCAATATTTATTTTGTCCGTAGTGATATTGCGAAAATTAACGAAATCGTGCCAGATCATATGGCCAGCGAAATCTGGATTACGTTTCCCGATCCGTATCCACGCAAACCCGATGCCAAGCATCGTCTGACGGCACCACGCTATCTGAATTACTATCGGCAGCTATTACAACCAGGTGGTATACTGAATTTTAAAACCGACAGTAACAAACTATTTGAGTGGTCACTCGAGCAGTTTGACGAACAGGGCTGGAAATCAGAGATCGTCACTCGTAACCTCCATGATTCAACGGTTTCTAGCCAGGCTAAAATCATGACCAGTTACGAACAGCGGTTTGTCAGTGAAGGTCTAACGATCAATTTTGCGCAGTTTTCGCCGCTGACAGCCGCTGACGCAGCCAGTCGTCAATCGGACCAGCGCCCATAAATAGCACTAAATCTCCCTGGCTCAAGTGATGCTGAGCGTTGCGCCACAGTGCATCATCTAGTTCGGCTGGTTCGGCTACCTCGGGATTTTCCAGGTTGGCCATTAAATCGGCTGGCGCGAGAACCGCCGGCGCGCCATCTAACAGATCTGCTCGCACCAAATAGGTCGGCACCCAATAGACGTGGTCGGCGTCCCGAAAGGCTGCGCCGTACCCGCCATGCTCCATAATTTCGGCCTGCCGCAGATTCTGATGTGGCTGGTAAACGACTATTACTTTATTGGCTAATTCACGGGCTTTTTCCAGGGTTGCCGCGATTTCGATGGGGTGGTGTCCGTAATCGGTGTACAGGTTTTCGTCCAATTTTTCAAACCGGCGGTCTGATCCAGGAAAAGCCGCCAGGATCGCTTTGACACGATCCTCGTCAAAGTCATCCAGGGTTTGTCGCAATGTTTCGAGTACTAGTTTAGCGTTGGCACGCATGATGTTGCCTGGCAGGTTAATGTCACTCATCGAAACAGTGCCGTCTAGAATCGTCAGGTCGCTGGTGCCGGGTTCAATTTCCAAATAATCGGCAGTTTTTCGCCATAATACGGTACGATCACTTTGACTGACGAATTGTCGAAATGCTGCTCGGTAGTCGTCGACTGTCGGATAGATGTCGATGTGATCATAGTCAACTGACGGCAACAAGCTAATGCTCGGCCAGAAATGGAGAAAGTTGCGATCATATTCGTCGGCTTCGTAGACAAAGTATCGTGCCGCCGGATCGAATTCACCACTAGCGCCAAAGGGCAGTGTCGTACCGATCGAATAGCTGACGGGTATACCTAATTGTTTCAATACCCACACCAGTAGTGCTGTCGTGGTCGTCTTGCCGTGCGTACCAGCGACAGCGATTAATTCCAGGTCGTGACTGATGATCAGTTCTGCCAGGAATTCACCTCGTTTGCTAGCCTTGATCTGGTGTTGCCGAACAAATTGCAATTCCTCAGCCGTTTCAGGTAATGCCGAGGTATAAACAAACCAATCAATTGGCCGCTCGGCATGGGCTCGCGCGATATTGTCGGCTGACTGGTCGTACACAATGCTCACGCCGCGTGCCTCGAGCTCGCGTGTTGCTAGCGAAGGCTGTAGATCTGATCCACGTACCAAGTAGCCAGCATCCTGGGCGATCTCTGCCAAGGGGCCCAGTCCTGCGCCGCCAATACCGGATATATAGATATTCATGGCCACCATTTTATCATTGTATGGTATAATTTTCATTAATGAAGGGGTGGAATTGGCCTGGTCAAAAATACTCTCATGTGGGTCACGGCGATGCTGTAAAACGCAGCGCTCGTCTGTTGAAATTTCTGCGTGGTATCAAAATCTGGCAGATGCTCGTAGTACTGTTGATTTTTTCGCTACTGGCGGCGGCTTTTTTGCGGCTCAATAGCTTGGGAGCGCTCGATTTATACGAAGACCTAAAAGCTGCCGATGCTACTGGTGATGTCGTCAAAGTCGAAAAGGCTGCCAAAAAGCTCCAGAATTTTATGGCACATCACATGAACAGCACGGTGCCACGATTGCCACTTCAGACCTTGTACGATCAGGCGGTCCAGCGAGCACTCGATGCGGCCAAGCCGGTTGATATCGATAATAGTTTGTATCAGCGGGTGACAGAGGAATGTGCTTCGGCTTGGTATAGCGGTGGCTCCCGAGCTCGGGCCAAATGTATCGCTGACAAAATCGGTGCTAGTGGCGAGAGCGGTTACAGCGAAGCCGAATCGATCAGTCCAGACGCCTATTACATCGAATTCTCGCCAACCCGCTGGAGTCTCGACGCTGCCGGTATTACACTGACTATCTGTCTCTTACTAGCACTAACCATCATCTTGCGTCTGCTCCTGGTGCTTGTTCTGCGAGTTGTCCTGAAATTTAAATATCGATCCCTCTGAAAACGCTTTTTCTTTAAAATTCTAAAAAGGGGTTGACAGGGAAAGTCCGGTGCTGTAATCTGGGGTATGTAAGTAAAGTAAGGAGGACAATTATGGCAACTTACACACACACTAACTCTAAGGGGGTTGAATACTTTTTGCATTACAAGGACGTCGTGCTACGTGGCGGCCGTGAGCAGCGTATCTACTTCTTTGCCAAAGTCGAAGGCGGCAAGGGCACCCCAACTGAATTGCCAGCTGGCTACGAAGTGGTCGAGAACCCACGCAATGGTTTCCTGACCATCAAAAAGACCAAGAAATAGGGTAATTTACACTAGTTTCAGACTGCGCGCCTCTCTATCGGAGGCGCGTTTTTAGTTGCATTTTTATTACATTTATGCTATAATAGCAGTATGAGTATAGCGCCACATCAACAGGATACCTTGTTTATCCCAGATATCGGGAATGAACCTGGTGTCGATGCAGGGGTAGCGCGCATTGCTGGTGAAACTGCCCTCGGTGGTGTTGTGGCGCTTAATAATGATGGTCTACGACCAGCGGTGGTACTGAATGGTGTCGAAAGTCCGTTTGGTCGTGAATTTGTCGCCAAACTAACCCAGGCTATCGCCGACAGAGACAATAGGCAGCGGCAAAAAGGCTACGGCAATGACAAGCTCTATATAGACGGCAAAGTCTACAAAGGTCCAGGACACTATATAGCAGTACATCAGTTGAAGCTGCCAGAGGCAGAACGCTATCTAATACTCGATCATTTCCTGCCAAAATCCCCTGATAATAGTGATGAGATTGCCGAACAGCCATACTATTGGGATCCGCAAATGGCGGCTGCCAATGATAATACGTACAGAGATTAAAATAAAACCTGGTCGGGGCGGCTGGGTTCGAACCAGCGACCAATCGGTTATGAGCCGACTGCTCTAACCCCTGAGCTACGCCCCGAACATGACCATTGTAACATGGTTACTCTATTTCCCTTGACACAATCAATGGGGGGGGGGGGGGTATCATAGAAGCATGCTAAACACAAGCTACATAAAGTCTTCTGAATACGTATCATACATACCAGCCTTCTCAGCCACCAAGCTGCTGACGGCACCACCAACACTAACTGCCATCACGGTAGAGAAAAGGAACACGTAAACTAATCATGTCCAGCCCAGGAGTAGGCGGCTCACTCAGTGCCGCATCAGACGTATACTTTAACAACCCTAGTCAAGACAACATCCTTACCTATGATGGTAGTCTGAGTAAGTGGAGGAATGGGGTGGCGGGGAGTAGTAACATGCGTTTTTATAGTGGCAGTGCTTGGCAAGCTCGTGGCAGCTCGCCGTTCCCGGTGACATTTGACGCCGGCCTGACTGACCCTGTCCCGCAGCCGACCGATTGGCTACCGGGCGATCACATCATCAGCCTTAATCCGCCGGTAGCGCCATGACGCAGCTGCGCACGCTTACGACTGAACAGCAGTTAGTAGGAGTTGGGTTGCCGCCGATTGATTTGTCCATGACGGATACGGTGTTTCGGCCGCAATCGTTCGCCACGCTCGCCGAGGCACGAACAGCGCTTGGTGCGCCAGCTGGTGCCAATTATGTGATGTGGACGTTTGGTAATACCGACCTCGAAACGGTGTTTGCCAATAACTTAGGTGAAAACGACATCCTGGTCCTGCCAGAGCGCGAAGACCCGTACCTCATTAATTCATCCAATGGCTTTATGGCTGGCGGTGTGGCCGAAGTCGATGGTGTCGGGCCGAACGGCCTAAAAGACGGCTCGCGCTATCCGATCGTCTCCAACCCGCGCAACTGGTTCTCGATGTGCCGCGCCAGGCGCGGGGTTATTGGCCTTGGCCCAGGCGTCGTGATACAGCCTTCGCAGTCAAGCTGGTCGCAAGGCCGCTGGCCTATCCTCCAGAACGAGCCAGCTGGCCAGCAATTCCAGAAGCGCTACATGACTGATGGCTCCTCGGCCGACATGGTGGGGGCTCAGTGCGTACTGGTAGCTTGCGAAAGCGCTAGTCCTTTTTTTGCAAACTTTACCTTACGCAGTCGCGATTTTGGTGGCGTTCAGTACAGTGGCCTAACCATGAACGGCGGAACGCTGAAGACGGTGAAGCGTATTCACTTTGATGGCTGCTGGCGTGGCAACGAGGGTGTGCCGAACGGAGAAACTGGTGGCTTGGGCTTTAACTCGGGTACTTATTTGGTTGAGCATTGCGATTTCGTCAGTAATAACGGCCCATCGCCCATTATGTGGAACCGCACCCAGGGTGGTACGGTGCGTCATGTGCGCTCTAGCCGTCCAAATTACGGTATGTTTACCTTTTGGCGTGCTGGCAAAACGAATGTGTTTGAAAGCGTTTGGATGGACTGCAATCGCACCGGCCTGAACCTTGAAGAAAACGATGGCGACTTTGTGCTGAACTGGAATACGGGAAAGATGATACTGGATTCGTCGCTGAGTAAATTTCACCTAAATATGAACCCGTCCGGCGGGTCAATCAAAGTCAGCCTTACAGATGTAGAATGCTCGCCCAACGGCTGGACACCAAATACGGTCAGCGCAAATGTATATACCACCGCGGGCGTGCAGCGCCGCTCGGATGTCACGAGCAATGGTTTACCGGTAGCATATTTACCAGCAGCAAACTGGATTAATTAATCGAAAGGATACTAACTATGGCACTAACTCGTTATTTATTTGAAACCGGACCGGATGGCGCAGCCCTCACTAACGCTAACTCAGGCTCGAGCGCGGCCAGCGTCAACGGAGGTTCGACCTCGGTTTTCTCGGCGGCACACAAGGCGCATGGTAATTTGGGCGCTCGGTTTATCAACGCCTCTGGGCAGAATAGCTTCCGTCGCTATCCGCTTGCTGCCTCGGCTACAACCTGGCAGTTCTCTGGCGTTTTCACCATGCCAGCGACACCGGCATCTGCCTTCATTATCCTTGGATTTCCCAATGCATCGGGTACTTGGCGGCTCACTCTTAATATCAACACCGAATCGCGGCTAGTCATTGGTGACGCAAGCGGCACTACCACACAGATCACGAACCCACTGACTGCTGGTGCAAAGTACCGCGTGACGCTACAGGTTGTCGGGGGGTCTACGACGAGCTCAAATGTTATCGCTAAAATATATGCTGAATCCAGTGGCGCTTGGGTCACGCAGCTCGGATCAACCTGGACATCATCAACCTCTAATACGGGTACCGATGCTGTCATCGGAGCTGATATCGGTGTGCTCACTTCAGCAGCTTCGGCGTATACCATGGGGTGGGACGATATACAGCTCAATAATGGCGCGGGCGGTGAAATTGATGACATCGTCGAACAACTTGCCACTCCGGTGGTGATGCTTGGTGCTGCCACCAATCCTTCTACGGTCGGCGGGTCGGACGGCTCGCAGGTGGTGACGTGGGCTGCGGTGCCGGGCGCTAGCTCGTACGAAGCCTGGATCGCAAGCGGCGCCTCACCAGCACAAGGTGATTTCACGCGGGTGGCCACGAATGTCACGAGCCCGTATACGTTCACCGGCCTGACAGCAGGCGAGCGAGCCTACGGGATAAAGGCAAAGGCGTAGTGCGCCCATGCTTGACTCTTTAATAGGCTACACTACGAGTGCGCTTATCGATCCCGTTAGTGCTGATTCGTTCATTGGGTATACTGTTGGGCTACTCTATGATCCCGGTGCGCATGGCGATTCACTGATAGGCTACGCAAGCGGCACGCTATCGTCGCCACACCATCCCATCGGCACCTGGAATGGCGCAACTGTGGTGTGGAGTTCGATAGGCACCTGGAATGGCACTGGTATAGTGTAGAATATTCCACTTAGTTTTGTCGCGGTTGCGCCTGGTTTGACATCTGTGATAAAATTGAAAAAATCACTGCGGCAACTATGATGTAAAGAAGGAGAGACTATGACCGTGAATACCAAACCAAAAGCCCCACTGATCGATGAACTCGTTAATCGAGAAGATGCACTTGAAGCCCAAGTGCATCTTTTATATCCCGGCAAGAAGCAGCCGTTTGGCACATATGGCCTGCGGTTGGCGGCAGTAACATGTCCAGATCCAGCGGAAGCATTGGATCGATTAGCACATCAGCCCGATGACGAGGTCATTCCATCAACGGCGCCACCGCTCGACGGAGCTTTGCCGCTCTGGATGCGGTTCTTTCGCTACGAAGAGACGAGTAATTCTCAGACCAGTCGTCCTGCTATCATGCAGCACCGGGTCGGCGGACTGGCCGTTAATGTCGGCAATCGGTTCCAGGATCTAACGACGATTAATGCGAACGCTCCATTGTCGCCCGCACTGCGCCTCTGGCTCGGTTTCTTCCCGCTGGATCGACAGCGCAAATTGCCAGATGAGCTGTTTAGGCTAGCTAGGCAGCATGGGCTGCTGGATGATGTGGCGGCCTTTCGGCAGCAAGTCCCGCGGCCTGCTGCTGGCTACATGGATCCTTCGTTTACCATGCGCTATGCCGAGCACCTGATTGCAACAACCCAGGCGCAGGATCCTGCAGTTGCCGAGGTGTCTTTCTGGCAAAGCACTCAAGCTCGGATCACGAAGATGATTGAAAAGGAATAACGTCGCTCATTTCCAGTAACTGATCTATCATGTTACAATAAACATATGCGTTTACCGACTGATTTTTCGGATATCAAAAAGCATCTGACCCTCGACAACATTGCGCTGCTGGTGGCGATGGTGCTGGCGCTTAGTTGGGCGTGGTCGACGATTAATGTTCTAACGAAAAATTACGACCTGGAAAAGCAAGTTCAACAGGCTCGATTGGATAATCAAGTTCTCGAGCTACAGAATGAAACCCTGCGGCTACAACAAGCGTATTATCAGACGGATGAATTTCTGGAGCTGCAGGCACGGGCACTACTAGGCAAAGCGAATCCGGGTGAACATCTCGTGGTCTTGCCGCGTTTCAGTGCCGAAAGTAACAATAATAGCACTGGAAATACTGGCCTAACGTCAGAAAAGTCGAACTTTGAACAATGGATGGATTTCCTGTTTGGGCGGCAATCCTAACATGTGCTACAATGGGTAAAGCATGAAAAAACAAGCGGGGTTTACAGCGATCGAGTTGATAGTGGCGCTCATCGTGTTGGTCACGTTGGCGGTCTTTTTCGTTATTCAGCGCAACAATATGGAGGCGGCCGGTCGCGACCAGACCAGGAAAACAGCCATCAATGCGATGTATTATGGCCTGACAGAGGTCTATTACCAGCAGCACAGCTATTATCCACAAACCATTTCTCGCGATGTCCTGCCATCAGTTGACCCAACTCTATTTACTGATCCAGACGGTTTTACACTGGACGGCGATAACTGCACTTATACAGATTTTAACGACGAGCAGGCCGTTGATGGCGACTGTAATTACAAATATGTGCCGAGCAGTTGTAACGAAGCTGGTCATTGCCTGAAATTTAAATTGACGGCTGACATGGAAACCGAAGAGGCGTTCACTAGAACGTCACCAGCTAAAAAGTAGCTAGTGCCGATACTTGGTTGGCTCGCCTTCGTCGACCGCCTGGACGACGCGATTAACGACTTGGAATTGTTCGCTAGGATTGCGGACAAAATTGAAACGATAAGTGTGCTCGTCGCCGACCGTGCTGAGGCGAATTGAACCATAATTTAGTAGTGTCTGAAAAGCGCCGCTCTGACTGTAGCTACAGTCTTCGATATGTTCCAGTTCGACATTTTGGTTCATTCGCGCAAAGGGTGAGATCTGAATGTTCGCGATGACACGCTCGCTCGTCACGATAAAGTAGTTTTGGTTGTAAACGTACGTTGCAATCAGTCCGCCGACAAAACAAGCCACCGCTAGCGAAAATCCAATCAGCAACACATATGGGCTGCCGTTGATCGAGCCTGAAATCAGAACTGTTCCGATAATAAAGGCCATAAAAGCCGCACATACTACTCCCCAAATGAGAACCAGTCCAAAAATTGACCGTTCAACATCAATGACGACGTACTCACTGGCCCCGATATCGAGTTCGGGATAATTAGCGACCGATTCATCATGTTTTTTCTGTATATCCGGTGGTATTGGTGTTGATTCGTCGGTGGTCGTTGGTTCAGGAGTCAGGGTGGGACTAGAGATTGGAGCGGCTGGTTCAGGCGCGGCAGGAGACGGCGGTGTCTGATCTGGCACCGGTGTATCCGCTGACTCTGGATGATGATACAGCGGTCGACCTTCTGCGTCGTAGGCGACAGGCCTGTCCTCTGACTGCTCCTCCATAACATTCATTGTATAACAAAATCGCCCTAAAACCAAAGCTTGCGACTGGCTGATACTTTGTATACAATGGCTACATGAAAAAGCTCATGCTTGTTCTAGCATCGCTACTAGTTCTGACTAGCTTGCCGATGCCGGTCCAGGCCGAGCCGCCTGAAACCTGCAATACATTCAAAATTACCGAGATCGGTGCTAATTTGACCGATCAATTTATCGAACTAATTAATTGTGGTTCGGTAGAGCAAAGTTTGGCTGGCTATGCGTTGACGGCGCAGTATAGCATCAAGACAACCAGCCACACCTTCTCGTCCGAACTATATATTCCGCCCGGCGGTTATTATGCCCTATTCCTATCGGACAGTGTCGGCTTGCAGCTGACCAAGAACCCTTCAATCGATCGTCAAGTCCAGCTGCTCGACCCAAGCAGCCTCGCGATTGACAGCGTGTCGTATAATTCACAAAAAACCAACAAGTCCTGGTCGCTGACCAACGGTGTTTGGCAGAGTATGGATCCGACGCCCGGACAGGCTAATTTGATCAGCGGTCCTCCGGTCGACGAAGTGCCAATGCCACCCGATGAACCGATCAATTTGGACTGTGAAGCGCTGAAAATCGTGGAAATCGGCGCTAATCCTGATGGCAAACAGTACGATCAGCAGTTCGTTGAGCTAACTAATCAAGCCGATCAACCAATTAGTGTAAAAGACTGTCGGTTAATGACGAATCGCAGCACCAGCAAGTATTTTTCATTTGGGAATGAAACGCTCGATGTCGGAGAACTACAAACGATTTTGATCGCTGACACTGAACTAACACTGTCGAAAACTGTGGCTGGGACGGTATATGTCGTATCGAGCGATGGTCTGACAGAATTTCACGCCGTGGAGTATCCGACTCTAGCAGCCGGCACTTCATGGTGGCTGTTGGATCAGGTATGGCAGGTGTCGAAACAGCCAAGCCCGGGCATTATTAATCAGAATCCGCCGGTCAATCACTGTGACGGGGTAAAATTATCGGAAATTGGTGCTAATGTGGATGACCAGTTTATCGAGCTAGTGAATGTCAGCGATCAGCCAGTTAATTTGAGTGGTTGTCAGCTAATGACCAATCGTAGTGCGACGAACTATTTTGCCTTCGAGGACGAAACTCTAGCTCCAGGTGCTTTTCGAGTGGTGAAGCTAGCTGATACGACGCTTACACTAACGAAAACGACGTCGGGCACCGTTTATTTCTATAGCTCGGATGGCGAGTTGGAGATAGATAGTGTCGATTATGCTGACCTGGCCCAGGGTACGTCGTGGTCAATCATTGACGGCAGCTGGGCGCAAACCCATGCGGCGACACCAGGACTAGTGAATATTTATCAGGAATACCCGACCTGTCAGGACGGCTACTACCGCAATCTGGAAACAGGTCGTTGCAACAAAATTGTCGTAGCGACTGGGCCGGCAACTTGTCCAGCCGGGCAGTATCGCAACCAGGCTACTAATCGTTGCCGAAAACTCGAAACCGCCTCAACCCTGACGCCTTGCAAAGAGGGCCAGGAGCGCAACCCGGAAACCAACCGCTGTCGGAAAATTGCGGCGACTGTTTCGACCTTGAAACCCTGCGCCGATGGCTATGAGCGCAACACCGAAACGAATCGTTGTCGTAAAATCATTGAAACTGCTGCCGCGCAGTTTGCAGTGGATCCTGGTCCACCATCGAATACGAGTCAGCATCTGATGGTGGCGGCCTTGGGCGTCCTGGCAGCCACAACTGTTATATTGCTGTTTCAATACCGCATGGAGCTCGGTCAATTGATCCGCAAATTCCGTACGCAATTTCTGACCGTCCGCTAGAGCGTGCTAGAATTGGTATATGCGAATCATTGGTATCGATCCTGGCACGGGTATCTTAGGTTTTGGCGTCATTGACGTTATAAAAGGCAAGCCGCCGCTGATGGTTGATGCTGGTGTGGTGACGACACCGGCACACACGCCACTCACGGAACGTTTGGTTGATATCTATGACAGCTTGACAGAGATCATTGCCGCAACCCAACCAGACGTGATGTCGATCGAAAAGTTGTTTTTTTCCCGTAATATTACGACGGCGATTAGCGTGTCGCATGCGCGTGGTGTTGCCATGTTGGCGGGCGCCAAAGCTGATATGCCGATCTACGAATACACACCGCTCCAGATCAAACAAACCTTGACGGGTTATGGCCGGGCCGACAAAAAACAAGTCCAGGAAATGGTGCGGGTCCATTTGAATCTAAGAACCGCGCCCAAGCCAGATGACTGTGCTGATGCGCTGGCGGCGGCGATTACGCACGATATGATGACGCGGACCAATCGCTAATCTACGAGAGACTACGTGGTAAGATAGAAGGATGAAATATGTCGTACTGCTGCGTGGAGTAAATGTTGGTGGTAATCACCGTGTGCCGAAGGCCGAGTTCCAGAAAGTACTAGAAGATCTCGGTTTTCGCGACGTGGTAATTTATATTAATTCGGGCAACGCAGTGTTTACGAGCGACAGCGAGCCAAAGACGAATGACATACAGGCAGCACTCGAGAAACATTTTGGATTCACTATTCCTACACTGGTATTGACCGGGGCTACAGTTAAAGCAATCGCAGCAGCCATTCCTGCGGATTGGACAAACGATTCGCCAAAGCCTGATAAATCTGGCCAAAAATCTGACGTACTATATTTGTTTGACACTGCTAATACGCCAGATATTTTAGAAAAATTGGGTCACAAGCCAGAGATCGAGAAGATGATCTATGTTGAGGGTGCAGTGCTCGCGAATATTACTCGCCAAAATCAGTCAAAAGGCAGCTTGCAAAAACTTGTCGGCAGTACATTGTACGAGCACGTAACGATTCGCAACATTGCAACTGCAAAGAAATTAGCTGAACTCACGGAAGCCTCTGCGTCATAGGTCTCGATACTAGCGAATGTTATGTACTAATGCAACACGTCGCAACCTCGGAAAAAACTTGCAAACAATCTTTTCGCTCGGTTCCTAATGTTATAATAGCTGGATGATTGCATTCGTAAATGGCAAAGTTATCGAAAAATTCCTAGGTTCGGTAGTAGTCGATGTCGGAGGTATCGGTTATGAAGTTCAGGTAGCGAACACCGATTATGATCAGGCAAATCCGGGCGGAGAGATCAAGTTTTACACCTACCATCATGTTCGCGAACAGGCCGAGGAGCTCTATGGCTTTTCGAGTTTAACGGGCAAGCGGCTGTTTGAATTATTGATCACCGTGCAGGGGGTAGGGCCGAAAGCAGCGCTTGCGATCTTGTCGCTTGGCGAAAGCGAAGCGGTCCGTAGTGCGATTGCCAGTGCTGACGTCACATTCATCGCTAGAGCCTCGGGTGTGGGCAAGAAAACTGCCGAGCGTGTTACGGTTGATCTGCGCGATAAAGTTGGCGCACCGACTTATATCCCGACTCGCGATACCGAAACTGGCGCGATGACTAACTTGGCCGGTGACGAAGCACTCGATGCACTCATGGCGCTCGGCTTTAATTTAGCTGATGCAACGACCGCACTAGCGAGCGTGCCCACCAATAAACCAACCGCCGAACGGGTTCGCTTGGCGCTCAGGGGAGACAGATAAAGTGATTTTAGCTCTCAAAACTGATTCTAGCGACGCAGAACTTTATCTGTTACATGCAAATGGAACGATCGAACAGCAGAAACTTTGGCCGGCTGGCCGGACATTAGCACGGGATTTACCCGGCGAAATTGACCAGCTGATTGACGGAAAATATAACGACCTAACCGGCATCATTGCATTCCAGGGTCCTGGCAGCTTTACGGGTCTACGGATCGGGATCACGACGGCGAATGCACTGGCCTATGCGAACCAAATTCCGATCGTTGGCACAAATGGCGAAGATTGGCTAAAGGCTGGTTTAGCAAAACTGGCTAGTGGTAATGATGACAAAATTGTGTTGCCAGAGTACGGTGCCTCAGCTACTATTACTATGCCAAAGAAATAGGTGGCTGTTATGGGCCGGCGGCCCCCCTCGTGTTATACTAGATATGGTTGTACCTAATGACACAACCATTTACGTTAATTTGAATCAGTTAGCCCCGGCTGCGGGCGTCATCCGAACCAGTGTGAGTGAGGATAAAGATACGTCCCGCTGAGTGCCGGGCAGCGGAAAGGTGATTATGGAAATAATTCTAACTGCGCTCATTAGCTTGGCGGTGGGCGGTGGCGGCGCATTTGCGTATACAAAAGTACAGAGTGCGCAAAAAGGTGCCAAGGCCGATAAAATCCTAGCGAGCGCGCAAAACAAAGCCAGCGATATTATCCTAAAGGCCAGTGAAACAGCCAAGAAAGAAGCCGATGAATTGCGTCGTGATCTGAAAAAGTCCGAAGACAAAGTCGCCGAACGCGAACACGCCATCGTCTCAAAAATCGAAGAGCTCGACAAACGAGCCGAGAAAATTCGCGCCTCGGAATCGGATATCGACAAGCTAAAAGATGAAGTCCGCGACATTCGTGATAAACAGCAGGAAAAACTCGAAAAAATTGCTAAATTATCAAAGACTGAAGCCGCTGAAAAACTGATGGCTATGACTGAACGCGATATCAAAGGTGATTTGACGGGTTTGGTTACTAAATTGCAGCGTGAGGCCGAGGATAACGCTGAAGAAAAAGCCCAAATGGTAATCCTAACTGCCATGGAGCGCATGGCCAGCGACGTCACCTCCGAACGTACCGTAACTGCAGTCGAACTGGCCGACGAAGAGATGAAGGGCCGTATCATCGGCAAAGAGGGCCGCAATATTCAGGCTCTCCAGCGCGCAACTGGTGTCGACATTCTGGTCGACGATACGCCAGGTATGATTATTCTATCGAGCTTTGATCCGGTGCGTCGCCAAACGGCGCGCTTGGCACTCGAAATGTTAATGAAAGACGGTCGCATTCATCCCGCCCGTATCGAGGAAGTCGTCGAAAAGGCACAGAAGCAAATCGACAAAGAGATCGTTCGGGCTGGTGAGGACGCTGCTCGCGAGGCGGGCGTCGTCGGTATTCCACCAGAAATGCTGCGCTTGCTCGGTGAACTCAAATTCCGTACTAGCTATGGTCAGAACGTGCTGAAACATTCGACCGAAATGGCGCAATTGGCTGGTATCATCGCCGAAGAAGTTGGCGCTGATGTTCGCACGACCAAGATCGCTACGTTGCTGCATGATGTTGGCAAGGCCGTAACGCATCGCATCGAAGGCAAGCATCATCACATTGGTGCCGAGCTGGCCCGTAAATATGGCATGAGCGAAGCAATTGCGCACGCTATCGAAGCCCACCATGACGATATCGAGGCTACGACGCCAGAGGCCATTGTGGTCCGTGTCTGCGATGCGCTGTCGGCGGCTCGTCCCGGAGCTCGCAATATTAGTGCCGAGAACTTTATCGAGCGTATGCGTGATCTCGAGAACGTTGCGGTTAGCTTTGATGGTATCGACAAAGCGTATGCCATTTCAGCGGGTCGCGAAGTTCGGGTTATCGTCAAGCCAGAGCGCATTGACGATCTCAGCGCCATCAAGCTGTCGCGTGATATCGCTAACAAGATTGAATCAACCATGCAGTATCCTGGCACGATCAAAGTGAATGTCATCCGCGAAACCCGTGCGATCGAGTATGCAAAATAGGGCAACCCCCACACTGAGTAGGCTAGCGTTTTAACTCGACCAACTCGCCACCGATCTTGGACCGGAAATAACTGTCATGGCTAACATACAGGATAGCGCCGTTATATTTGGCAAGCGCGGTTTCGAGTTCCTCGATACTTGGCAAGTCTAGGTGATTCGTTGGCTCGTCGAGGATGAGTAGCTGCGGATCGTTTGCCAGCATGGTAATCAACTGAAAACGGGCTTTTTGTCCACCGCTGAGGCGTCTGATCGGAATTTTTCCATCCCCCTCGGTAAACAGATAATCGCTCATGAGCTGGCGAATTTTGGTGGTAGTGATAGCGAGATTTCGATCGAGATACATACGCTCAATTGCCTCATCGAGCGGTAAATCGAAATAGGTCGGTGAAACCTCTTGTTCATAAATACCGACGCGAACCTGGGGGTCGAGTTTTAATTCGCCACTAAACACAGTTGACGAAGTGCTACCGAGCAGCCGTTTGATGAGCGTGGTTTTACCCGCGCCATTTCGACCACGTAGCTCCACTGCTTCACCTTCGCGTAGATCGATGTTGATACCTTCGAATAACACAGCCTCGCCATATCCCAATGCCAAGTCGCGCGCACTGACGAGCACGTGTTTGCTGCGCGAACTGTCATCTTTTAGATTGATGCGAACATTGCGAGCCTTGAATTTGTCGTATTGTCCCGCGACTTTGTAGTTCAAATTTTCTACTGATTCCTTGTCGATCCAGAACGTCGGCTTTTCCTTGGCCTGGAGTTCGGCCAATTCTTTGCGCGAAGTTTCTTCGAGCCGTTTGAATTTCTGGATCGTGCCGGGATTGCGCGATTTTTCCTTGAGACGCTGATAGTCGATTACTTTCTGTTTGAGGTTGACGATCCGTTTTTCGATGAGCTCGAATTCGTTCATTTGTGAACCGGTTGATACCGCGTTTTGTTTCAAATAGGCGTCATAGTTGCCCTTGTAACTGGCACTTCCGCCATCTTTTAACTCTATGATTCGATCGACTTCGGCTAGGACGTCGCGATCGTGCGTGATAATGAGGACGGCCTCGCGTGCGCCTTTTAACCATTCGATAAATTGTGTTTTGGCGACATAATCCATGTGATTGGTTGGCTCGTCGACGAGCGCTAAATGAGCATCGGAGTGCATGATTTTGACAACTTCGACGAGACGTTTTTGGCCACCGGACAGGGTAGAGAAAGGCCGATGCGCCACGTCGGGCAGCTGGAAATTGGCTAGCTCACGTTCGATTTGTTCCTCGATCTGGTAAAAACCCTTATCGTCAAAGCGTTGCAGGGCAGCAGTGTACTCCTCGATCTTTTTCATGTCATCACCCATGGTTATTGGATAGGTTTCGATGATGTGGCTCAGAGCCGAATATTCCGGCAGGCCAGCGAGTACATATTGGAGCACGGTGGTGTCGCCCATAGCATGGTGTTCCTGAGCGGTTGCTACTACTGTTGTGCCACGCTTGTAGATAATATCGCCAGTAAAATCAGTATCAGTACCCGCCAGGATGCCGAACAGTGTCGATTTTCCAACTCCGTTGCGACCGATAATGCCGACTTTTTCGCTATCATCGACCGAAAACTTCACATTGCTCATGAGAAGTTTTGGTCCGAATGACTTTTCGGTGACAGTAATATCGGCGATCATAGTCTAACAGTATACTATAATCTGACGA
The DNA here is from genome assembly GCA_964633435.1 of uncultured Candidatus Saccharibacteria bacterium. GTDB lineage: Bacteria > Patescibacteriota > Saccharimonadia > Saccharimonadales > Saccharimonadaceae. The sequence continues at coordinate 250,890 of CAZWHA010000001.1, forward strand.
ACCGGATCTATTCGTTGTTGTCGTCGAGATTGACTTTGAGCGTGACAACGGATGGACCAGCGTTGGCATCCATGTCAATTGCGGCCGAGTCATCTTGCTTCATCAGATTAGCATCCATGATAGCATTGTTACGCGGCTTGCTGGATACGCTCAGACGGACATATTCGCCTTTATCCGATTTGAAATGGTACTGGATATCATTGCTGCCCGGATACGGCTCGCCGATATATTTGAACCCGGCTGCCTCAATCTTTTGTCGTAACTCGGCAGCGGTTTTGTCGACGTTTGCGCCATAGTAGTAGACAATACTTGACGAGTAGCTCCGACTCTTGTCGTAATCGTAAACGCGCTTATCGCCAAAGACGTTCTGTTCACCGATCAGATAGCCTTCGTCAAAACTGGCGTGGATGTTCTGATAGATGGAATAGATCCGATCGAGGCGTTGTTGTTCAGTGATTTTATTTATCATAAAAGTTCCCAAAACGGCGATGATCAGAAAGCCGAACAGGATAATCAATGCACCTTTAAGGTGATGTGATGATTTGGCTGATTTGTTAGATTTACTGGCGGACTTTTTGGTTGTTGTTTTATTCATAGTACGCTCAGTTTACTATAAGCTCTAGCGGCTTGTCAAGGATTCCAAGTAAAAAAGGCCATCCGATGATGACCTACTTTACTTGGTGGCGGGGGTTGGATTTGAACCAACGACCTCTTGGTTATGAGCCAAGCGAGCTGACCAGACTGCTCCACCCCGCGATATATAAAAAACTTGGTAGCACCGGCTGGGATCGAACCAGCGACCTCAGGCTTATGAGTCCTACGCTCTAACCAACTGAGCTACGGTGCCTCGACCAGCTCCTCGATTGTATCAGATGATTAGTCAAAACGCAAACCAAGCCTAAGCCGCTAGATCGACGTTAGCTAACTGCAATAATCGAGCGGCGCCAAACTCTTTCATACGCGCAATCCTTGCCGCGACATCTTCGTTCAAAGTTTCTGAGTTATTGTTGCTAGTGTTTGCCATGTTGTTTGTTCCTTTTTTGTATTATGTAACTTGACGCTCTCTATATTAGCAAATTATGTTCAATTTGTCAAGCTTAATACAACTATCACTGTAATTGTCAACTATTTTTTGACTAATTTACCTGGCTGGCAGCTCTGTTGCGCTTAGGTCGATGGCGCTGTCCTCGTGCGGGTCGCCAGGCAGCATGACTACTCGGCTTCTTTCCGGTGATGGATCTACCGGAATACTGGTTAGAACGAGCGCAACTTCGGCGCTTTTGGCCCGTAGGCATCGCCGACGCTTGGGCGGCAAGACGACGTCATGGCCCGATGGGGGGGGGTATCACCGTTATATACGCAATTAATACTCATGAGAAACCTTTCATTAATAGGTTAATAGTCTGCTTGATTATAACAAATTTATTTGTGTTTTCATAGCGTTAGTGCTAAAATATGACACCAAGGAGAAGTAACGAAAAAATGGACACAAATACTCTGATGATGGCAATCTGGCTACCAATCGTCGTAGCTGCAATTATTCAGGCTAGCTTTAGCCTGAGTCTCGGTGTGTTGACGCTGTTATCGGGGGCTTCGTTAGCGAATCGTCAGCCGCGGCGTGGCCACGGCACGCTGGTGGCTAGCTATGTACTGGGTTCGATGGTAGTGACAGCTGCACTGTTCGTGCTGCTGGCTTGGCTGTTCCGAACGATCGACTACTGGAGCGGTGATAACGTTACACTCCTGGTGCTGATATCGGCTTTGATGATGGCCGGTTTTGCAGTTTTATTGTTTTATTATCGATACGATCCAAAGGGTACGCGACTCTGGCTGCCGCGTCGCTTTGCTAAGCGGCTCTATGCCGTAACCAAACAAACGCATAGCAACCGCGGCAGTTTTCTGTTGGGCGGGGCGGCGGTTCTGCTGGAACTAGTTTTCATTATTTTCCCTCTGATGATAGCGGCTTATCTGGCGATGGGCCTTGACGGTAGCGCTTATTACTCGGCTATGATTGTTTATACACTACTGGCCACTAGCCCACTGATCATTCTGGCTTTGCTGTACGCGCGTGGCCGGAAAATTGCGACGATCCAGCGCTGGCGTGAACGCAACAAACGGTTTTTACAGTTGTCGGCTGGTATAGTAATGATTACCCTGAGCATATTCTTGCTCGTTTACGAATTATAAAGGAGGACCTCCATATGAATAGCCATGTTATCAGAAAGGAAGATTACGACAGTGATCGGCTGGCGACCGCCGTGAAACAGGCAACTTTGGCAAATCATGGCTTGATTGGTCAAGCCGAGGATTTTGCAGCGCACGTGATAGGGCGCATCGAAACCTGGCTGGGCAATAAAACCGAGTTTACTGCTCACGAACTACGTTTGCAAACGGCGGCAGCGCTGGCTGATTATGACCCCGAGGCTGCCTATTTTTACGAGAATGAAAAGAGGATGTTTTAGGAGGCGTTATGGCAAAAGCAAGCTACGATTATGACCTGATCGTGATCGGCAGTGGACCGGCGGGATCGCTCGCGGCCGAGTCGGCAGCTCGGGCGGGCAAGCGAGTTGCCATTATCGAACAGGGAACATTAGGTGGTTCGGCGCCAACGGTCGGTGATGTGCCGCTCCAGGCGCTCTTGACCGCAGCGCACGCTTTTGATGAGGCTCGCCGCGCGGCGGCGTACGGCATTCGGACTAGTACGGTGGGGTATAACTATCCTAGCATTAAAAACTGGAAAGATCTGGTTGTGAAGCGTTCGGGCGTGGCTTCAACGGGTGACTATTTGCGTGGCCGAGGGATTAGTGTATTTAGAGGTCGGGCACATTTTCTATCGCCCAATCAACTATCAATTGCCCGGCGGCATTTGTCGGCCGAAAAAATCCTGATCGCCACTGGCGCCTCGCCGACGATCCCGACGATTCCTGGCCTCGACACTATTGATTATGTCACGGCCGAGACGGCTGTTGATTTGATTCGTCCACCGAAAACTTTGCTGGTGATTGGTGCTGGCGCCACGGGTGTCCAATTGGCGGAATTATTTGCGATCTTTGGCACGAAAGTCTATCTACTCGAAGCCAAAAAACGCATTCTACCAGAACAGGATGATGAAGTTTCAGAGGCTCTATCAGATATTTTTCGTCGGCAGCGGGGCATGGAGATCATCACTTCGGCTAGTATCGTAGCTGTCAAACAGGAAAGCCCGCTCACCAGGGTGAGTTATTTATCGGGTGAACATGAGCATTCGATCAAAGTTGAAAAAGTCTTGGTTACAGCCGGCTGGAGTCCGAATATTGACATTGGCCTCGATAACGCTGGCATCGACCATGATCGGTCGGGCATTCGCACTAACGAGTACTTGGCGACCTCGTCACGACATATTTTTGCCGCTGGCGCTGTGACGGGGCGTTCGGTATCGACTCAGGCGGCCTTGGGTGAGAGCAAAGTTGTGGCTCGCAATCTGTGGAGTAGAACGCCAGTAGCCCTTCACCGCCCTAGCCTGCCGCAGACGACATGGACTTCGCCAGAAATTGCGATAGTCGGTGCGACCGAGATTGATCTGGTGCGCGAAGATATCAAATTTCATCGCTCCGTAGTGCTAAACAATGCGATTACGCGAGCTAACGTGGCAAATTTTGGCTTGGGGTTTGGCAAGGTGCTGACCGATACCAAGGGAACTTTGCTCGGTGCAACTATTATGGCGCCGCATGCGGCCGAGACGATTACGGCAGCAGCGCTAGCTATCGACAAGGGCCTGACAGCGTACGATATCGCCGAACTAGCGCCGCCCTTCGGCTCCTGGGCCGAAGCCTTGCGACTGGCCTGCGCTCGTGTGCGCTAGCAGCAGCGACATGATTCAGCTAGCATTCAGTCTCGGCGTGGTACACTATGGTCATTATGAAAATATTACTAGTAGAGGACGAGCCAAAAATTGCCGGTGCCCTATCGCGCGGGCTAAAACAGGAAAAGTTTGTAGTCGAGGTTTGTGACGACGGTGAATCGGGTCTGGCGTCAGCATTGGGCGATGAATATGACGTTATTATTCTGGACCGCATGTTGCCCGGTATGGATGGTGTCGAAATCTGTCGACAAATCCGGTCGAACAAAATCACGACCCCGATTATCATGTTGACCGCTAAATCACAGATTCGCGATCGAGTCGAGGGTCTGAATGCCGGTGCCGATGACTACCTGGTTAAACCATTTAGTTTCGAGGAGCTGCTGGCGCGAATCAGAGCCCTGCTGCGCCGACCACAGGATGCGGTTGATAATGTGCTAAAAGTTGGCGATCTGACACTTGATACAGTGAGCTACGCGGTTTATCGCGGTAAAACATCGATTCGACTAACGAGCACTGAGTTTGCTTTGTTGGAATATCTGATGCGTAACCAGGGCTGGGTGGTTAGCAAGGATAAAATTATCAATCATGTCTGGGACTTTGATGCTGATGTGCTGCCAAACACGGTCGAGGCCTACATCAGCTCGTTGCGTCACAAGATTGATAAACCGTTTAAGGATCGACCGTTGCTACATACGTTGCGCGGCTTTGGGTATAGACTAGAGGATAAATAATGAAACTGTTTGGAAGTGCCCGATTGAAACTGACTGCCACCTACACTGGCATTCTGATGTTGATTTCAATTGCCTTTAGCATCGTGATTGCTTTTGTGGCGACCCAGGAAATCAGCCGACCATTCGATCACTTGCCGCCGATGATGAACCAGGTATCTATTGGCAATGACACATTACAGTCATTATTCCAACAACGGATCGACAGTGCTAACCTGCGCATCACCGTAGCGCTGATTGTAGTAAACGTTATTATCCTGATGGTGGGGATGGCTGGCAGTTACTTCTTGGCGAAATGGACGTTGCGCCCGATCGAAAAGGCCATGGAGGACCAGGTGCGTTTTGTCAGTGACGCCAGTCATGAGTTACGGACGCCACTTGCGGCGATGGCGATGGAAAACGAGGTAACCTTGCGTGCTAAAAATCCTACCATCAAGCAACTGCGGGACCAAGTCGAAAGCAACCTCGACGAAATCGGCAAAATGCGGGATCTCACCAACTATCTACTAGAACTAAATCAAGAAGAAGCTGTCGTCATGACAGAGGTTAATTTGGCGTCAATTGCGACCGAGGCGGTCGATGCTAACCGCAAAGCCGCCCAAGCCAAACGTATCACACTGGCGATCGATGTTTCGCCCCAATCAATCATAACCAGCAACAGTGCTCTCACAGAAATCCTGTCAATCATCGTTGATAATGCCATTAAATATAGTCCGGCGGGATCAAGGGTTACGATCAAGGGTGACCAGAATGGTCTATTAGTGATTGATCAGGGACCTGGTATTGCGGCGGTCGACCTGCCCCATATCTTTGATCGCTTTTATCGGGCCGAGCAATCGCGAACGAGCAATGGCTATGGACTCGGTCTGTCGCTGGCGCAGCACCTGGCAAAACGGATTGGCGTCACTATTATGGCTGATAACAATCCAGACAAAGGCGCGCGGTTTATGATTACTTTTTCAGCCAAGCCCCAGGCTTGACGATTATCCTCTAGTGGTAATTAAAGAAAGGATTGACAAGGATGAACAATGTTTCGCGTGGTGTCAGAAATGCCTTTAGGAATGGCATTCGCACTGTGTCGATAGTGCTGATCTTGGCGTTAGCGGTTGGTTTAACACTAGCCATGTTAGTAGCTCGCCAAGCGGTTGACAAAAAGATCTCAGAGGTCAAGAGCTCGATTGGTAACAATATCACCATCAGCCCGGCTGGCGCACGCAGTTTTGGCTTTGGTGGCTTTAGCGGTGGAGGTAATAACTCAAACAGCGGCGAAAGCACGAGTCTAACCAATAATGACCTGACCAGCGTCAAATCGGTCGACCATATTACGAAAGTCGTGGCTACCCTATCGGAGCGTGCGACTACTGACGAAGACACTAACCTGACCAGCCCGACTCCAACCAGGAATTCGAATGACGATTCTGGTAATGTCAGCAATATACCCGCTAATATGACGTTTCCGATTGGAGTAACCGGCACGACTGATGCGGCGGTCAGTATTTCAAGCCTAGGCGAGGCTGAGATTTCTGACGGCGAAACTATTGACGGCATCAGTTCAGACTATGTGGCGCTGATTGGGGATCAGCTTGCCGAGAAAAATAATCTGAGCGTTGGTTCGACCTTTACGCTCTATGGCAAAACTTTCACGGTCAAAGGTATCATCAGTAGCACTAGTTCGAGCGATGATTCGAGTAGAGAGGGTATGGGGCGGAACTTGTCGGTAGGTTCAGCCATCATTGTGCCGCTAGCGACGTTGCAAGCGATTAGCGATAATACTGATACTATTAGTAGTATTACGGCAGTAGTCGATAATGTCGAAAATACCAATACGGCAACATCTGCCATTACAACAGCGCTTGGCAAGGACGACGATGGCAACAACCGAGCGGATGTGACGAGCGACGCTGACAATGCACAGACTGCGCTAGACTCGCTCGAGAGTATCAAAACCACTAGTGTCTTTAGCTTGCTAGCTTGTGCCGTTGCGGCAGCGGTGATTATCCTGCTGGCGATGCTGATGATCGTTCGCGAACGACGCGGCGAAGTCGGTGTCCTAAAGGCGATTGGCGCTAAATCATCGTCGATTATCAAGATGTTTGCGGTCGAGAGCTTGACCTTGACATTGCTGGCTTCGATCATTGGTATCGGTGTGGGCGTGTTGGCATCTGGTCCGCTCACCAGCTCACTCGTTAACTCGTCATCATCAGAAACTAGCCAGACCGAGGGACCGGGGAATATGCGCGGCGGCCCTGGCAACTTCGTGCAGCGTGGCTTTAGCAGCGTGTCGAATGATGTGTCGACGATTACGGCGCAGCTTGACTGGAACATTGTCCTCTACGCACTTGGTTCGGCTATGGTGATTGCCCTGGTCGGTGCCAGCACCGCTAGTCTGATCGTCATGCGAGTCCGACCCGCCGAAGCAGTAAGGGCAGAATAGAAAGGAGTAGCTATGTTAAAAGTATCAAATTTGCAGAAAACATTTCGTGGCGGTGATGGCCAACCGGTGCATGCGGTTGATGACGTGAGTTTCGAGGTGAGTGACGGCGTGTTCGCTAGCATCGTCGGTAAAAGTGGTTCGGGCAAGTCTACCCTACTGTCTATGCTTGGCGCTCTCGACAAGCCGACAGTCGGCACGATCGAAGTCGGTGGCCAAGACGTCTCGAAAATCTGGGGTAAAAAGCTCAGTGAATATCGTGGCAAAAAGATCGGCTTTGTGTTTCAAAACTACCAGCTAATTCCAAACTTGACGGCACTCGAAAATGTCTGTCTGCCAATGGAATTTGCTGGCACAGCCAAGAAGCGGCGGCTGGAGCGCGCAGCGGAGCTGTTGCGCGAGGTCGGACTCGACGATACTAAACACATTCGAAAGCCAGGCCGTTTGTCGGGTGGTGAACAGCAGCGCGTAGCAGTAGCTAGAGCACTGGCCAACAAACCCGATCTGATTTTGGCTGACGAGCCAACGGGTAATTTGGACGCGAACACGGGCAAGATGATCTTTGGTCTGTTGCACCAACTGTCGCGGGCTGAAAATGTGACCATCGTTGTGGTGACGCACGATCTCGATATCGCGGGTCGAACCGACGTCTCGTTCCAACTGCGTGATGGCAAACTCGTTAGCTAGTTGTCGGATTACCATATAAACCAATTGAGACACGTCGTCGGGAGGGCGTGTCTCAATTGTTTCTAGGGTGGTAGTATAATAGCAGAGTGAAATATGTCCTAGCAGTTTCGGGCGGTATTGACTCAGTCGTACTGCTCGATATGGTGGCTCATGACCGTGAGTTTAGAGAGCTTCATTTTGATGGGGCTTCTTGGCCAGAGGATTTTATGGTAGCGCATTTTGATCATGGAATTCGACCCGAATCTAACGAGGATCTGGCATTTGTTAGGCAACTATGCCGTCGGTACGAGGTTACATTTGTAGCCGGTTCAGCCAAGTTGGGAGCTGATTCTAGCGAGTCCACGGCCAGAGAAAGACGTTACGAATTTTTACGCTCAGTTGCAAAAGACGGGAGTATAGTGACCGCCCATCACCAAGATGATCTGTTAGAGACAATCGTGATTAATCTGTTACGCGGTACGAGCTGGCGTGGACTGGCGCCAATGAATAGCCGGATTAAACGGCCACTACTCGACATGACAAAGGTCGACATTACCAGTTACGCCATTGATCACGATCTCGACTGGTCCGAAGATGCCACGAATTTTTCTTCGCACTATTTTCGTAATCGTATCCGGGACAGACTGGTTACGATGACACCAGACAATCGTCACAAATTGGTCGAGCTTTATCATCGGCAACGGCAACTTCGCAAAGTTATCGAATCTGACATCGAACAGCTATTTCATTCGGTTGTAACGTCAGAATCTCATAACATTGTCCTCCCGCGCTACTGGTTGATCATGGCGCCGGAAACAGTCGCGCTTGAGCTGCTACATCGCGCCACCGAGCGACGATTAACACGCCCGCAACTCGGACGAGTCCTATGGTTCGCCAAAGCCGCCAAAAACGGCAAACAACTACTATTCCATGCGATCAACATTCAGGTGACGCGCCGCAGTTTGATCATAACATAGTTAGTTTAGAAATCGCTGATCGACATATGCTACAATAGTTGAATGAGAACAAATCAAAAGCTTCCGGCGGGCCGTGCGCCCGAGCCGCCAAAGAAATCGCGCTGGCTCAAAAACACGATCTTTTACACGATTATTATCTTGCTAGGACTTATGGTCTATGCTTCAATGCAACCAGCGGCCAAGTTAAAAGAAGTTTCATTTAGTGACCTGGTTGGTCGAGTGAATGACGGTCAAGTTGCAAAAATTGTCGAGAGCGGCTCTGAATTAACCGTGACACTGAATGGTAAAGACGGCAAGGCCGAATCGAATCCTAGCCTGAAATCGCGCATTCCTAGTGGCGCTAGTGCGAGCGAACAAGGCCTGAATATCAGCAAAGTTGAATACACTGTCAAAGCTCCTGATGTCAGTGGCGATCTGATCTGGAACGTCGTCAGTCTGGTAATTACAGGCCTGGTTATCGTCGGATTGTTTGTCTGGATGATGCGGTCGGCCGGTGCGCAGAACAATCAATCGATGGGCTTTGGCCGCAGCAAGGCTAAACTGTATGGCAAGGATAAAAAGCAAACTAAATTTGCAGAAATTGCCGGCAACGAAGAGTCAAAAGAAGACCTCGTTGAAGTCGTCGATTTTCTGCGCCACCCCAAGAAATTTGCTGATGTTGGCGCCAAGATTCCAAAGGGCGTGCTGCTAGTTGGGCCTCCAGGTACTGGTAAAACGATGCTGGCTCGCGCGGTGGCTGGTGAGGCCGACGTGCCGTTCTTTTCAATCAGCGGCTCCGAGTTTGTCGAGATGTTTGTTGGTGTCGGTGCTAGTCGAGTACGCGATCTGTTTGAAAAAGCGAAAAAGAACGCGCCGTGCATTATCTTTATTGACGAAATTGATGCGGTCGGCCGTCGTCGCGGCTCTGGTATGGGTGGCGGACATGACGAGCGCGAACAAACCCTCAACCAGATCTTGGTGGAGATGGACGGATTTGAAACGGGTCAGAATGTCATTGTCCTCGCTGCTACTAACCGAGCTGATGTGTTGGATCCAGCCTTGCTGCGCCCGGGTCGCTTTGATCGACGCGTCAACATTTCCCTACCAGAGCGCAAAGATCGCCTGGCCATTTTAAAGGTTCATTTCGAGAAAAAGCCAGCTGAAAAAGATGTCGATCTGGATTCGCTAGCTGCTAAAACCGCTGGCTCGAGCGGTGCCGACTTGGCCAATATTGCCAACGAAGCCGCCATTCGCGCTGCACGCCAGAATCGCAAGATCATTAACAACGATGACCTGACCGCTGCTTTTGAAAAGGTCGCGATTGGTCCAGAGCGCAAAAACAAAGTTATGAACGAGCGAGACCGCGAGCTGACGGCTTATCACGAAGGCGGTCACGCCTTGGTCGCACAAGTGCTGCCTGACAGCGACGATGTCCACAAAGTCACCATTATTCCGCGTGGCGGCACCGGTGGCGTAACCTGGACTATTCCGCCAGAGGATCGTCCCTATACTTCGGTGGTTGAGTTCAAAGATATTTTGGCCCGAGCGCTGGGTGGCCGTATCGCCGAGGAGATCATTTATGGTCGCGATAAAATCACAACTGGTGCTGGCTCCGATCTGCGGAGCGCGACGGCAGTGGCTCGCGATATGATCGTCGAGCAAGGCATGGGCAGCAAGCTTCGTGACCAAGTCTTTCACGAGGACGAAGGCGGTTTGATGATGGACCGCATTGCTCGCGAAAAACCCTATAGCGACAAAACGGCCGAGGAAATCGACCGTGAAATCAATGAACTGATCGAAGAAGCCGCTAACCGCGCACGTGCTGTTATCAGCGAAAACCGCAAGTATCTCGAATCGATCAAGGACGCCTTACTTCGTGAAGAAACGCTCGATGGTGATGCGGTCAAGAAAATCTTTAGCGGCGCCACGTTGCCAGATTCTGCCAAGCTGTATTAGGAGTGTAGAATAGTGACGACGCACGATCACGACAACCATGAATCCGGCGGGCTCGTTCAACGCGAACAGCCCGCTGGCGAATTATTGTCGGATTACACCAGTCGTGCCGAGCTAGCTGAACAGGCGGCCGAGCAAGAGGCCAGACAAGAATCGGCCGAGCGCAAGGCGCGTCGTCGCAATCGAGCCCTGACCGCAATTGCCAGAGCTAACAGCAAAATTCCAATGAAGTTTGTGGCGGTGCTGCTGGCGAGTTCGACCTTGATTTCGGCACTTCTCGGTATTTACCGCGATCGCCTGCTCAATAGTATGTATTTTGACACCTACAAAGTTGGTATCGATGCGTACACGGCAGCTTTTTCAATCCCTGATTTCATGTTTCTGTTGCTGGTTAGTGGCGCGCTTAGCGTAACGTTTATCCCAGTCTTTAACGGCCGACTGTCCAAGAATAATCGTGAATCAGCCTGGCAATTGTCGTCGTCGGTGATTAACTTTATGGCGCTCATTACTCTGGCGGCATCGATTCTGATCATTATTTTCGCCCCATTTTTGGTAAAATACGTCATCGGTCCTGGCATGAGCGAATCGGGCCAGGCCTTGGCGATCAGTATGATGCGGGTCATTGCTATCAATCCGTTCCTGTTTGCAATCTCAGCAGTGATTTCGTCGATCCAACAGGCGGTCGGCCGATTTGTCTTTTTCGCCCTAGCGCCAGCGATTTATAACCTGGGTATCATTATTGGCGCTACCTGGTTTACGAACGGCATTACGATTTTTGGTCATCAAGTGTTTGCGGGCGGCATCATGGGAGTGGCGCTCGGTGTGGTGCTCGGTGCAGTATTGCAGTTGCTGATTAGCTCACTCGGTTTGATTGGCCTGGGCTTTAACTATCAGCTCAAGATCTTTTGGAAGAACCGGGGCTTTCGTAAAGTCTTGTCGTTACTACCGGCGCGCTCGGCTGACCAGGGTCTCGATTATGTTAGCTCAATGGTCAATATGAATCTGGCTAGCCGTATGGGCCAGGGTACAATTCGCGCCTATAACCAGGCGACAACGCTCTACTCGATGCCGATTAATCTGATTGGCGTGGCGATTTCCACAGCGGCCTTTCCGCAGATGACAGAGCGTCTCGGTCAGGGACGACCTGACCTGTTTGCCCGCGAGCTTCGTTCGATTTTGCGAGTGATCATCTGGATTTCGATGCCAGTAGCGGCCATCGCTTTCTTTGCTCGCGGCTACGTTGTTAGTATCATTGCCCGCGGTAGTGATCAGCTGATTGTTGATCTGTTCGGCGTGCTCTGCATCGTGATTCTACTGCGTTCGGTGTACCACATTGCGTCCCGGAGTTTTTACGCCCAGCAAGACACCAGAACACCTCTGATTATTTCTGTAGTGGGTCTATCACTGGCGATTGCGTTGCAGCTATGGCTGATCTTTGGCTTGCAGGCTGGAGCGGTTGGGATTGCTTGGGCTCAGGTGGCTTGGGCCGCTTTCGAGGTGGTGGCCTTGTTCCTGATTATGGCAAAGCGCATCCCGACACTGTTTAACCGCGATTTCTGGTCGGGTATTGGTCGAATGGCGGTGGCGACGATGATTATGTCGGTGATGACCTATGCACTGGTCAAGTTCATTGGTCTCGAGTTCTCTAACCAAACTATGTTGATGGTCCTGCCGCAGCTAGCCATCATCGGGATTATCAGCATGGCATTTTATACCTGGCTGTCAAAACGGTTTAAACTCGACGAAGCTGGTCCGGTTTTGCGTCATGTCAAGAAGCTGATTTTTGGTAAATCGTGGGTGAGTCGCAACCCTACCAGTGACTAACTGTGGTAGAATAGAACCATCAATGGAGAAAATTCGCAACTTTTGTATTATTGCCCATATTGATCACGGCAAATCAACCCTGGCCGATCGCATGATGGAGCTGACAGGCACCGTCCAGCAACGCGATATGAAATCCCAGTTGCTCGATTCGATGGATCTCGAGCGGGAAAAGGGTATTACGATTAAATTGACCCCAGTTCGCATGCAGTACCAGGGCTATGATTTGAATCTGATTGACACGCCAGGCCATGTGGATTTTAGCTACGAGGTGTCACGTAGTTTACAGGCCTGCGAGGGTGCAATTTTGGTAGTCGATGCCAGTCAGGGGATTCAGGCGCAGACACTCGCGAACGTCTATCTCGCGATGGAGCAAGATTTGACGATCATCCCAGTGCTCAACAAGGTCGATTTGCCGGCTGCCGATGTGCCGCGAGTTAGCAAAGAAGTCATTAATTTGCTCGGCTGTGACGAGTCGGAAATCATTAAAATCAGTGCTAAGACTGGCGAAAATGTTGACCAAGTTCTGGCGGCCATTCTTAAACGTGTCCCTGCCCCGCGCGGCGAAACTGGCGCCCCGACGAGAGCCCTGATTTTCGATAGTTATTATGATGATTATCGTGGGGTGATTCTCTATATTCGTGTGGTTGATGGTCAATTGCATAAAAATGATCAGATTTATATGATGGCGACGGGCGCTCATGGTTTGGCACTCGAAATCGGTAAACTTGCTCCTGGTATGACGGCCGAACCCGTTATGCAGACTGGTGAAATCGGTTACATCGTCACGAATCTCAAAACCACCCGCGATGCGAAAGTAGGTGATACGGTAACGCTCAGGAAGTATTTTACCAAGGAGGCGAAATGATAAAGAGCACTTGGACAGTAGCATATCGTGGCAAAATCTTTGAAATTTCGCAGAATGAAAAAGGCTGGGAAGTAGCCTCGCGTGCGCCAGGTGTGCGGCTGATTCTGGACGATCAGGCGGCGGGCAAGATCTTGCTGACACGCGAGTTTCGCGCCGAGCTGAACGACTACGATTTTCGTTTACCAGGCGGTAAAGTGTTTGATTTGCTGGCAGAATACGAAACGTTTCGGGATGCCGGGGCGGATATTTTGGAGCCGGCAACGGCAAAAGTTATTCAGGAGGCGCGAGAGGAAACAGGCTATGATATCCGGCATCCAAAATTAGTGAGTAAATCGACTCTCGGAACGACGGTCGAGTGGGATCTATATGTCTTTGCAGCGACGCAGTTCACGAAACGCGATGATGGTCAGCAGCTGGAAAATGGCGAGCAAATAGAAACTGACCTATGGTTCAGCTACGACGAAGTACGGCGAATGATTATAGATGGGGCAATGCAAGAAGAGCGAATCGCCTTGATGTTATTACGGTATTTGGAGCGGAGTAAGCGCGAAAATGAGTAAAGTAATTGTCGAACCCCTACCCGGCTACAAAGATGTCAAGCCTTTTGTCTACGCCGGCTTCTTCCCTGTTAGTAACGAATTCTACCAGGAGTTAAAAGACGCGGTCGAAAAACTCAGCCTCAGCGATAGCGCATTGCAGTTCGAACCAGAAAACTCACCGGTCCTGGGTTTTGGTGTGCGTATTGGTTTCCTGGGGCTGCTCCATATGGACATCATTCGCGAGCGGTTGGAGCGAGAATACGATCTGGATCTGGTCATCACGAACCCGAGTACGGATTATCACGTGACGCTAGTGAGTGGCGAAAAACTGGATATCAAATCAGCTTCAGAATTGCCCGAGATGACCAAAGTAAAGGAAATCGCCGAACCGTGGATCAAGGGCGAAATTGTGGTGCCACAACCCTATGTCGGTGCCGTGATCCAACTAATCGTCAGCAAACGTGGCCGGCAAAAGAACCTTAGTTATATCGACGAACGTGCATTGGTTAGTTTCGAGGCGCCACTCGCCAACCTATTGACTGATTTTTACGATCAGCTGAAATCGGTGACCAGCGGCTACGGATCATTCAACTATGAGCTAGCAGATTACCGGATAGAGGATCTAGTCCGGGTTGATTTCTATGTTGCTGGGGAAATCGTCGATGCATTATCGGTGATGACGCACCGCTCCGAGTCACAGAGTCTAGGTCGCGAAACGGTCAAAAAACTCAAAGACGTTATCCCGCGTCAGAATTTCCAGGTTAGTTTACAGGCAGCGATTGGCGGCAAATTCATCGCCCGCGAAGACCTCAGCGCCTATCGCAAAGACGTCACGACCGGCCTCTACGGCGGCGATGTTAGTCGTAAAAAGAAAGTCCTGGCCAAGCAAGCCAAAGGCAAAAAGCGCATGAAGCGCTTCGGCAAAGTCGACATTCCATCAGAAGCATTTACGGTGATGTTGAAGCGTGATTAGCCGAGAGTAGTTCATGCTAGTATCGCAGGTCGAGCTCTGATACGTACTCTCCAAGGATATCGAGGGCGATCTCGCCAGCTCGCCGTGTGCGTTGGGCCTGGATGTACTTGCCGACAAGACGTTCGGCTAGGTTTTCATCTCGTCCAGACCAACAATGCGACGACCAAATGGTCGACAATCGTTAAAGTCATCTATAATGTTGCGATCCAATCCAAACGTACTGCCTCTGATAGGTCTTGGTGCGCCAACGAAAAATTCTATGTCTTTCAGTGATATGGCGACTGCCTTTAGTGTCGAGCCGTAGTGAGTACGCGACGCTCTGTTGGCTGCAGCGAGGACCGCTTCACCCCTGGCTATGGTATTGCTATAGGAAAAACCAGATATGATGCCTTCATTCAGTCCCGGAGCCTCTGCAAGGCCGAGAATACTCTGCTCACCGACTCGTTTGAGGATGCCGACCGGACCCCCATCGTGCTCGAGGATGACTACTGGCTGTTTCTTGCGCCTGTCTATGATTTCAGGCTTGGTTGCGGCGAGGAATTTGAGTTCGGCCTCGGCGCAGGCGCCAAGCCCGGTGTCGTTACCCTGAAAGAATCCATCTGGCGTTGTCGCGAGTGCATCGAATACCCTCCTTGCAAAATCAGTTCTAATCATTTCACGAATTGCTGTTCGGTTCGCCTCTTTTGGTGGCAGCATCGCGTCTTTGGTGGAGCGGACACTTTTGCAGACGCTCTCCCAAATAGCGGTCGGATTTCCAGTTATAGTGCCAATATCCGGATAGAACTCGAGGTTGAGCGCTTCTAGGTCGCCACGGAGCTCGTCTCGATGACGGTGGAGATCTTCGATTGTGGCCATATCTCTTCATTATACCACAAATCAATAATAAAATCAAGTTTAACGATAGAATCTATCAAAAAACCGACCAGAAGATTGATACTCTGGTCGGTAATTGCGTTTCTGCAGACAGGACTATTTTGTAGCTTTTTTCTTTCGGAAGTTCATGACAATGACTGCCAGGATAACTAGTGCTAGGCCGATGCCCGCTCCGCCGACCGTTTCGACACCGACGACGCCCGTTGACGGTGCTCCTGGTGCGCCCGATGTCGTACAAGTGTTCTCGTTATAGTTGCCAACACCATATGCACCACAGTTGTAGACCTCAGCGAACAATGTCGACATCCCAAGATAACTTTTCGCCATAACCCTCCTTTGACTTTATAGGCATTACCATATATACTATTACAGTCCATAATAATAATCAAGGGAGGTGTACGAAATGCCAAATATCGGCGTACCAGAACTAGTAGTAATTTTAGTTATTCTACTACTGTTATTTGGAGCTAAAAAGCTACCAGAACTAGCTCGCAGTATCGGTAGCTCGGCCAAAGAATTGCGTAGCTCAATGAAGGATGGGACAAAGGACGATGACAAGAAATCAGCGAGCAAAAAACAGGACGACAACAAAGCCTAGCGCTCAGCTTGGCTCCGATGGTTCTACCGCAGCGACCATGCCAACGTTTATGGATCATGTCCGTGAACTGAGGAATCGGTTGTTTGCGGTAGCCGTCGTGTTTCTGATAGCGGCTTCGGCAACATATCCGTTTTTTGACAAGATCGCTAATTTTTTGTTAGCTCCACTCGGCAAAGATCATCAATTGGTCTATTTGACTCCGGGCGGTGCTTTTAGCTTTATTATCCAGGTCTGTCTATATGTTGGCTTGGTTTTTGCGTTGCCAGCGATTATCTACAATGTCTACCGTTTCATTATGCCAGCTATGCGAAAAATCACCATTCGCATCGCCGTAGGCTACACTATAGCTTCGATGGTGCTGGCGGTGACCGGTATGTTATTTGCTTACTACGTCAGTTTGCCGGCAGCTCTCTATTTCTTGACGGGCTTTAACCTCTATAACATTAACCCAATGTTGACGATAGATTCGTATTTTTCGTTTATTATGACCTATATGATCGCTGGGGCATTACTATTCCAGATTCCGCTCCTGATGTTGATCATCAACGGCGCTAGCCCGCTAAATCCCAAAAACCTGATGAAATACCAGGGGAAAATCCTCTTGATATCGTTTATTATTGCGGCTATTATTTCACCAACCCCAGATGCTCTGAATCAGATATTGCTCGCTTCGCCCATTGTTGTAATGTATCAGGTTGGCATTATTTCGATCTGGCTCAAAGGTCGCCGCCGTCGTGCTGAGGCTAGGGCGCGAGCTCGGTTAGTTGCCGTTTCTGCGCCGAAACCGGCCGTCCCGGCTCGGGCGCCAGTGAACCCGCCGCGTCCGACACCAGTGCAGGCAGCTGTCGTTAACGCTGCTCATAGCAGACCGGTTTTGCAGGCGCCTAGTAATATTCCCAAGATCAAGTACAGCATGGACGGGATTGCTCCGGCTGGTCAGCCGCAACATCGACCACTGTTACCGGCCAAGCCAGTTAGCCTCCAGGCACCCACGCCACAGCGCACCTTGATTCAGAATCGCGCACTCCAGGTCCCAAAACGCCAATCCCAGTCGGTCGACGGTTTTTTATTGGGCAACTTGGAACGACCAATGATCCGACTCGACGAAGCTCGCTCGCTATAAAAATCCATAAAATACCTGTGGAAAAAGTCTTGTATTATTAAAATCATGGTTATATAATGGAAAACGTTAATATAATAAAAGTTATAGGGATAAAAAAAATATGAAGATTCAGATACCACCCCAACTACAAGACTTCGCGGCAAAACAGATGACCCGCAAACAATTCCTTCGTCATACTGCGGCTATGGCACTTTTTGTCGCCGGTGGCGGCATGATTGCGCAGTCTCTGATCAAAGGCGCCAGTAAAGTGACTCAACAGCAGCCAGCTCAAAACAAGACAGCTGCTGCCAACCTGGGTTATGGCTACGGCGCCAGCGTTTACGGCGGCGTCAAAGCTCGCGCAAAATAGTCTAACAGCTAGTCGAAAAGAGGCCCGAGAAACGGGTCTCTTTTTGCTTGTGCTTGCATGCTGCCAGAGGGCTTGGTAGAATACTAGGCATCTACATAATAGAGAGGTGAACAGCATGGCGGAAACAGGGGCGAGAATACTGGCGGGCGAATTGCGAGAGGTGGCGGATCAACTAGAGCAGGTGCCACGCCTACCGGCAGGGGGGGGGTAGGTAGTTTAGCGGTTGCTCTGAGGTACGTACAGGATGATCTGAATAGAATACCATCTAGTGAATGGCAAGATAAGCTGCCCAAAGAGCCAGAACCAACGAGCCGCGATCGTCTCTTGCTATTAGCTGCTCGCTTGGGCCAGCCCAGTAGGCTGCAAGACATTTGCGATGCCGAATCGCTACTAGGATCTGCCTGGCCCGGGGGAGATGCGGCGGTCATCAGGGAAATCGAAACTTTTACCCGTCAGAAATGGTCACGAGATCGCAAGGCTAATGCTATGAGGCTCGCGACGGCGCATCGAGAACCGTCGGCTCCGGGCACCGCTCTGAATTCAGCACCAGAATCAGAGTCAGAAATAGAAATAGAACCCGAAAAAGGCCATCCTATTGTAGTTGACGACGAGCCTATCGCCGAGGTAATATTTGACGATGTTCCTTCAGTACGAGAAGATGCCCCGACTATCATCACTACAGCGCCAATAGCTCCCGAGCCGGAGATTACGCCATCCGCTACTCGTGGTACTAGGTCTACGAAAGAGACACCTGAGTCCGCCAAAGAACCGACGCTAGCTGAGTTACGATCGAACGTGTTAACCGCGCTCATCAAACAAACTGATATCACCAGGGAGCAGGCCAAAGATCTACTAGAGGCTTCCCTGGTGTTCACGCCTAATCAAATAGCCGAGATAGAAGCTATGCGTTATTTTATTTATAATCAACGGCGAGACGGCACTAGCGATGCTACTATCAAAGCATTTTGCACTAAACAAAACGTCAGCCCTGATGAAATGAGGCGGCTAGCCTTGTTTTTTGGGATACGACTACATAGCAATGATCCTACGGACCGCACGAAGAGAACGGTGGCTTTGGAGACTCCTCATCCTATTGGTCGTATTCGACAGGCTGCAGCGCGGAATAGACGTAGCGGTGATCCGAACGATGCCGAACGCCATCTGTTGCGGGCACTCCAAAAATTCTTTGTCCACGCTGACCAGAAAACGAAGTAAATAACAACTATTCTCTAGTAGCAAATGCGTACAAGCGGTCAATGACATCGCTAAAGACTGTATCTCGGTCTTGTTGGCCGTTGATGTCTAACAAGATTTCCATTTTTCTGTAAACTTGAATGACGGGTAGAGTTTTATCTCTGAACTCACTGATTCGTTTCGCGACTTTCTCTTCGTCCATGTCGTCCGTTCTGCCGGTATTTCGCGTATCGCCCTGGGCTTCGCGCCAGCGGTGCCAAACTTCGTCTTCGGAAACGTTGAGCAATAAAACGGCTTTGGTGTCATGCTCGCCCTTTCGCAAAGCCTCGAGTACCGGGCCTTCTTCGCCGATCCACCGTCCGACCGAGCTGAGAACCAGAGCTTTCCCGACTATTTTTTCGTCGTACATATAGGGAACAATGAGTTCTAAAAACTCATCCATGGGTGTCAGAGCTCCGCTTTCAGAGACCTGGGCGGCGCGTCTGATGTTGCTATCTTTGGAATTATCTCTGGCGGATCTAACGATATCACCACTACTCAAAAATTCTGCGCCGATTGCGTCAGCTAGTCGTTTACCGACGGTGTCTTTTCCTGAAAATTGAATGCCAAAAATATTAATCGAACCAGTACCGAGCCACTTTTTAATCTCTGCAATTTTGTCTTCCATGGATAAATTATATCGTAACAGACAAAACTGGGCAAATTGGCACTCTTGACGCTACAGTGCTAATCGGCTAAAATAGAATTATGATGACCGAACGTCAAGCCAAGATTTTGGCAGCTATTATCGAACAACATGCTGAGCTGGCTGCCCCAGTTGGTTCGGTACTACTGGCCAGATTATTTGGCGTCAGTTCGGCGACGATTCGTTCGGAAATGGCCAAGTTAGAGGAAATGGGGTATATCGCCCAGCCACATACTAGCGCTGGTCGCATTCCAACTGACAAAGGCTACCGACTGTACGTCAATAGTATCGTCGAGGGCAGTAGCATTCCCAGCTACGAGGATCGTCATACCAAAGCCATTGAATCCAGGATTGGTGGTCATAGTCGAGCCGATCATGCGATTCGTACCGCAGTGGATTCACTAGTCGATCTGACCCATAACTTAGGTTTGGCTACGATTGGCGATCAACTGTATCTATCGGGCATCGGCAATCTGTTCGCTCAGCCGGAATTCAATGGCGGGGAACATGTTCGGGATGTGGCGCGGCTGCTGGATAATCTGGAACCGTGGCTCCGCGAAACGGCGCCCAACGAAACACTGAATGTTTTTATCGGCAGCGAAAATCCGATTGGCCGCGATAGCGGGGTCAGTCTGATCATCAGTCGCTTTCAGAGCCCTTATTCTGATCGCAGTTATATAGGCGTACTTGGCCCTACTAGGCAGAGCTACGCCCGTGTCATGTCGCTGGTATCACAAACGGGAAAAATGCTAGAAAGGGTTTTATAGGATGGAGTTTAATGGCAAAGCCCTGTACTTTGTAGCGGTAAAAGTTTTCCTACGCGACGGCAATAGGGTTTTGCTGACCCATGATATCTGGGGCAACTGGGAGTTACCAGGCGGCCGAATTCAGACTCACGAGTTTCAGAAAGATTTAACAGAGATCGTGGCTCGCAAATTAAAGGAAGAGTTGGGCGAGAATGTCAAATACTCTGATCTAAAACCCACAGATACCTTTTTCCAGGTCTCGAGGATAGAAAAAATTGGTGACCTGAGCGAACAGGAAACAAGGATTTTCGCGATCGGCTACGAAGCAAAATTCGACGGGGGTATTATTGATATTGGCGACAGTCATGATAAATTTGAGTGGTTCGATATTGATGAATTACATCCGCTAGACATCCAGGATAACGATTGGATGAAAGGTTTACAAGATTATTTAGACAAGATTAGGAGCAAAAATGACCAAAAAGAAGCCTGACGAGAAAGAGCAAGAGCTCGCCGAACTGACTGCCGATATCCAGCGCACTAGAGCTGATTTCGAAAATTACCGCAAACGTGTCGAGGTCGAAAAGCAAGCTGCACGCGACTACGGTCAAAAGGAAATGGTGGCGAAATTATTACCAGTCATTGATGATGTCGAGCGCGCCGTCCAGCATATCCCTGCCGAACTAGCTGACAATTCTTGGGTGCAGGGTGTTGCAGGATTATCGAAAAAGCTCGACAAGACGCTCGAATCATTGAGTGTAACACGGATTACTGCCACACCCGGTACGCCGTTTAACCCAGACCTTCATCACGCCGTGCAATTTGACGAAGGCTCGGATGGCGACACAGAGGTTGTTGCCGAGGAATTACAGCCAGGCTATCTGATTGATGGCCAGCCTCTCCGCGAAGCTATGGTCAAAGTCACGCGTCAGTAGTGTCTTTATGAAGCGTTATACTACCCTGTTGTTCGATATCGACGACACGCTGATCCAGGAAAGGTTCAGCGTGATGTACGGCCTAGAGCAAGTTTCGGTGGCCCAAGGCGAAACGTATCATGACACTGATTTTGCGAGATGGGGAGAGCTAGAACTGGATTTTTGGAACCGACACCGTGCCGGGCAGATCGAAGTGCCGGCTGTTTACTGCGACGGAGGGCTGGATGATTATGGCCGTAATCGTGGCGAGTGGTTGCGGGCGCAGCGTTTTATAGAGCTCTTCTCGGCAGATGCGGTGACGCTAGCCAGAGCCTACGAGCTGCTCAATATCTTTGAAATGGCACTACGGGAAAAAGTTGTGCCTGCCGAAAATCTCTTATCAACACTCGATTATTTAGCGGCCAAATACACCCTACTGGCGGTGACCGACGGAGTACATGACATTGCTGAGCATAAATTGCAACGAGCTGGCGTAGCGGATCATTTTGCAGCCGTGTTCTCTCCGCTGAATACCGGTGTAATCAAGCCCAAGCCTGACATGTTGACCCCAGTATTTAGCCACTTTGGTGCCGATCCTCGGCAATATTTACTGATTGGCAACAGCTTGTCGGCTGACATTCAATTGGCCAGCAATGTCGGGATCGATAGCTGTCTGTATGATTCTTGGGGCGAAGCCGGACTAATTGATGATCTCGACCCAAAACCGACTTTTGTCATCCATAATTTGTCGGAATTACGCCAATTTCTTTGATAGTTGTATAAACCACAACAATTAGCACTCTTGACACGAGAGTGCTAATTGCGCTACAATAGATACATCAACAATCATCACCTAGGTGATTGTTCGGATGGGTAACTATTAATGAAAGGAGCACTATGGGAACAATTATCGGGATTGATCTCGGTACGACCAACAGCGCTATAGCGTATTTGTTGGCGGGTAAACCAGAGGTCATTACGAACAAAGAGGGCAATCGTACTACGCCGAGCGTGGTCGGTCTGAAAAAGGGCGAACGCCTGGTTGGGCAGGTCGCCCAGCGCCAACGCGTCGTCAATGCCGAAAATACGATTTACGGCATCAAGCGTCTGATTGGTCGCAAATTTAGCGACAAAGAGGTTCAGGACGATATCAAGATTATGCCGTACAAGATCGTCGACAAAGACGGCAATGCGGCAGTTGAGCTGGACGGCAAAGTCTACACGCCAGAGGAAATTAGCGCTATGATTCTCGGCAAACTGAAGGCCGATGCCGAGGCATTTCTGGGTCAGCCAGTCACCGAAGCGGTCATTACCGTGCCGGCTTACTTTGACGATAGTCAGCGCCAAGCCACCAAAGATGCCGGTAAAATCGCTGGTCTCGAGGTTAAACGCATTATTAACGAACCGACGGCGGCGGCTCTGGCCTATGGTCTGGAAAAGAACAAAGAGGAAAAGATTGCGGTCTTTGACCTCGGTGGTGGTACCTTTGATGTCTCGATTCTCGAGCTGGGCGACGGCGTGTTCGAGGTCAAGTCAACCAATGGTGATACGCACCTCGGTGGCGAGGACTTTGATAACCGCATTGTCAATTACTTCCTGGATACGTTCAAGGCCGAAACTGGTATCGATCTAAAGGGCGACAAAGCTGCCATGCAGCGTCTCAAGGATGAAGCGGAAAAAGCCAAAAAAGAACTCAGTTCGACCAACGAGTACGAAGTTAACCTGCCATTTATTACGGCGGACAGCGACGGTCCAAAGCATTTTGAAACCAAACTGACTCGAGCGAAATTAGAAGAACTAGTTGCAGATCTCCTAAACCGACTAGCTGAGCCTTGCGAGAAGGCGCTCAAAGACGCCAAGCTAAAGGCCAGCGACATCAACGAAGTGGTGCTGGTTGGTGGTATGACTCGTATGCCAGCTGTAATTGAAAAGGTCAAACAGATCTTTGGTCGCGAGCCAATGGCTGGCGTAAACCCAGACGAAGTCGTGGCAATCGGTGCGGCCATTCAGGGCGGTGTGCTGTCTGGTGATGTCAAGGATGTGCTGCTGCTCGATGTGACGCCGTTGTCACTCGGTATCGAAACCATGGGCGGTGTTAGTACTAAACTAATTGAACGCAACAGTACCATTCCAACCAGTAAATCAGAGACGTTCTCGACTGCAGCCGACAATCAGCCTCAAGTCGAAATTCATGTCCTGCAGGGTGAGCGAGAGTTTGCCAGCGATAACAAATCACTTGGTAAATTCATCCTGGATGGCATTGCTCCGGCACCGCGCGGCGTGCCGCAGGTTGAAGTTACCTTTAACCTCGACGCCAATGGCATCTTGAATGTCACGGCCAAGGACAAGGGCACGGGCAAGGAACAGTCCATTACTATTCAAAACAGCGGTAACCTCAGTAAAGAGGATATTGCCAAGGCCCAGGCTGAGGCCGAAGCTCACGCTGATGACGACAAGAAGAAGCGCGAACTGATCGAAGCTCGCAATCAACTCGAACAGCTGATCTATACCAGCAAAAAGATGCCAGACGAGTTCAAGGACAAGATTTCTGACGAGGACAAAAAAGCCATCGAAGGCGCCGTCAAAGAAGCCGAGGACAAACTTAAATCAGAGGACAAGGACGAACTCGAGGAAGCCTATAAAACCTTGAGCGAACGTGTTCAATCGATTGGCGCTAAGCTCTACCAGCAGGCCGACGCGACAAAGGGCGAAACTGAGGGTGCCGAGTCTGATGATAAAAAGTCAGATGATGCAGTCGAAGGCGAAGTCGTCGACGATCAGAAAAAATAGCCGTTTGATCTAGAGCTATCAATGTGACGCGAGTAAGGTCCCCTGTGTAAGCGGGGGACTTTTTGGCGTCCTCGCCAAAATCCCTCCCCCCTTGACTTTTTCCCTTGGGGGGGGGG
>CAZWHA010000002.1:0-203172 GCA_964633435.1 uncultured Candidatus Saccharibacteria bacterium
GGTCGGTCGATCACGTCGAGCACTTTGCTCGCGACTTCTTCGAATTGGTTTCCACTAACGGGCGCCTCAGCCATTTTGTCTCCTTTGCATTACTTTCGCAATATTAACTGTAATTTTTCCCACGTTGTCCCTATTATACGACAAACTTTTCTTTTAAGCAAGGTCTTTGTCAAAGCGTTTCAAGTTAGTGTTTTTTGTGTTCTGAACCAATAGTTTTACTACTTGCAATGCTATAAAAGTCAATATTGACAATAAATATTTAATAATGTGAAATTATTTTTTAGAGAAACGACGTCGTTTTGGCTTGTCTGGGGCGGCTGCAATTAGCTCTTTCGCCTCTTCTGCGGTGATAGAGCCAGGCTCGCGGTCTTTGGGGATTTTGGCGTTTTTGGTGCCGTCGGTGATATAGGGGCCATAGCGACCTTTCAAGATTTTGATACCATTGTCAAATTCGGCGATGTTCTTGTCGGCATCGTCGGCCAGCTTTTTGGCATAGAGTTCGCGGGCTTGGTCGAGCGTAATGTCAAATGGGTCAAGTGGCTTGATACTAACAAACGCCGAGCCGACCTTGATGTAGGGGCCGAATCGGCCAATATTGGCCATGATATCCTGTCCATCCTCGGTCTGACCGAGCAGACGCGGTAGTTTGAACATTTCGAGCGCAGCATCGAGCTGGATAGTTTCGAGCGTCGTACCCCTGGGCAAGTTGGCAAAACGCGGCTTTTTAGCTGGATCACTGTTATCCCCCATCTGTAACATTGGGCCAAAACGGCCAACCCGAGCCAGTACGATTTCACCGGATTTTGGATCGACGCCGAGTTCCCTGGCCTGTGCTACCTGGAATCGGTCGATAGTTTTGGACTGGTCGATTTGCTGGTGGAATGGGTCATAGAACTGGCGCAACATGGCGGTTTTATCTAGTTTATCGGCGGCAATTTCGTCGAGTTCGGTTTCGACCTGAGCAGTAAAGTCATAGTCGACGATATTGGCAAAATGATTGCCGAGGAAGTCGCTGACGACCGATCCGGACGAAGTTGGGACGAGCTTGCCTTTGGTCGAGCCGGTTTTTTCGGTGATGATGGCTTTCGCAACCGAAGAGGCTTCGCCAGAAGCAATAGCTGTCGCTGGCCACGTCAGCTCGATGGCTTCACGTTCCATTCCGTCGCTATCGCCCTTTTCAGCGTAACCGCGAGTTTGAATCGTGTTAATAATCGTGGCGTAGGTCGAGGGACGGCCAATACCGAGCTCCTCAAGCTTTTTAACCAGCGAACCCTCGGTGTAGCGAGCGGGTGGCCGGGCAAAGGTCTGACGAGCGGTAATCTGATTAGCGGTTAATTGATCCCCGGCGGTGAGCGGCGGCAATAACTCGTCTTTGGCTGCGCCGTAAACTTTTAGGAAGCCGTCGAATAACACCACTTCGCCCTTGGCGATGAAGGTTTCGGCATGGTCACTGATTGTGATAGTCGCGGTGGTGCGCTCGAGCTTGGCGCTGGCCATTTGCGAAGCCAGTGTGCGACGACGAATCAAATCATATAGTTTTTGCGCCCGCGGGTCGCTATCAACCGTTTCGCGACCGATACTGGTTGGGCGAATCGCTTCGTGAGCTTCCTGTGCGCCGGACGATTTGGTTTTGTACTTGCGAACTTGGTGATACTCTTTGCCAAACGTATCGGTAACGTAATTGCCAATCTGGCCGAGTGCCTGGGCCGACAAATTCAGGGAATCGGTACGCATGTAGGTGATAAAACCGGCCTGGTACAGACTCTGGGCGGCGCTCATAGTGGTGCGGGCGCCATAGCCGAGCCGGGCGTTCGCATCCTGCTGCAGTGTCGAGGTTGTAAATGGCGGCAAAGGATTGCGGCTGGCGGCTTTGGTCTCGATATCGGATACGGTGAAGCTCGTACCATCAAGTGATTGCAAAAAGGCCGTGGCGGACGCTTCGTCGTCAAACTCGGCTGACAAGGTGGCTTTTAATGAATCGCCCTGTTTCGTGAACTCACCGGTAACTTTAAAGGTAAACGAGCTCTCGAACGCGGCAATTTCGCGTTCGCGCTCGACGAGCAAACGAACGGCTGGACTCTGGACGCGACCGGCAGATTTGCCGCCAGGTACTTTGCGCCAGACTACTGGACTGAGTTCGAATCCAACTAAGCGATCGAGGATCTGCCGTGCTTGCTGGGCCTGAACCAGGCTCATATCGACGGTGCGCGGCGCTTTGATAGCGGCGTCAATAGCGCCTTTCGTGATTTCGTGAAAGACGATGCGATTAGTTTTGGTCGGATCGAGACCGAGGACTTCGCAGAGATGCCAAGCAATCGCTTCGCCTTCGCGGTCTTCGTCAGTGGCCAGCCAGACGGTTTTGGCTTCACGAGCTAGTTTCTTGAGCTCGCTGACCGTCTTTTTCTTTTCCGGATCAATTTCATAGATCGTGGCAAAATCACCATCGGTATCAATCGGCGGCTGATCCCCTTTTGGTTTTTTAGCGATACTACGGATATGGCCGACGCTCGATTTCACCGTAAAATCCGGACCCAAATAGCCAGCAATGGTACTGGCTTTGGCCGGGGACTCGACAATAACCAAATTGTTTATTGTTTTCGACATACGCGGCCCAGTGTAGCGCAAAAGTCGGCTTTGCGCAAATAGGTCGTGATTAACTGCGGTGTTGATGAGTAATCTCGCGAATTGCTGCAAGTGCTAGTTCGGCGCTATCGACATCTGGGAAATTAGCAGTCAAATGAAAGACATTGCCCTCTTTTTTAGCTCTGGCCTTGGTAGCGTGGTTCTCCTGTAAGATGTTACTAACAGCTTGACGATACATGCTATAGATCCTGCCTACTCTGAGTGTCACTGAGCCATCAATCGGTGATTCGGTTATACTTTTAGGCGGCCTGGCAGTGGTTCTGTCTGAAAAGTCATTAGCAGCTAGAATACTAGAAGCATTCCTAAAATCCATTGGGTTACCGTAACCTGACTCACGCTTTGCCATATTAAGTAACATTATATCACTTTTAATAATTTATGTCAAATTTGGCCAATTCTAATCTTAGAACCCCACCTCAACAGACTATTTTATCGTCCAACGATTGGCGCCGAGCGGTTGAATGCGGCCGTCTAGTTCGAGCATGGTCAGGGCTACGTTATAATCACTCGGATCTAACCTCGTGGCTTTCAGGATCTCATCGCCATCGCTAATGCCACTGGCGATAGTGCGTAGGATTTTCGTCTCGGTCTGATTGCTGCCGGTCGGGTTGGTCGACGTGGCGGTAGTTTTATCTAGCAGATAGCGAGTAGCCTGATTATTCCCGCGGCTGGCGTGAATTTGCCGCAGTTTCTCGATAATATCATCGGCCGATAGAACCGGTTCGGCACCCTGGGCAATCAATCGATTACAGCCAATCGACAGCGGCGAAGTAATATTACCGGGTACGGCCATTAATTCGCGGTTTTGCGCCAAGGCGTGCGCCGCGGTGTTGAGGGTGCCGGATCGCTCGCCGGCCTCGACCACGACGGTGATATCACTGAGGGCGGTGATCAACCGGTTGCGTTCCAGGAAATTCTGTTTATAGACTGGATAATCTGGTTCGTATTCTGACAGGATTACCCCACCTTTCTCGATAATTTCCTTGGCCAGTAAAGTATTCGAACGCGGGTGAATATTGTTCAGTCCATTGCCGATTACTGCAATGGTCGTACCGCTGGCATCGAGCGCTCCGCGGGCAGCCAAAGCGTCATGCCCCAGGGCGAGCCCGCTGACGATAATCACGCCCCGTGCCGCCAAAGCTGAGGCTAATTTCAGAGTAACACTGCGACCGTAATCAGTTGGTTTGCGCGAGCCGACAATGGCGACGGTCGGCCGATCCGCCCATTCGGCAGCGATTTCGCCTATATACCAAATGTTAGTAGCGGGCTTGTCAATAACAGATACACGCTGAAGCAAAGGATGATTCAGGGGTGAGATTTGCTTGACCTTATTCATGATTTATTCAAAAAGTGTTGACAAATGAAATTAAGTGTGATACAATGTTCAGCGTTATCGTATGAAATTCATGCGAGAAGCACCTTATACCCCCATTTTAACACAACCAAAATGTGTTAGGCTACGCGCGGATGAAAGTATCTACCCTCCACTTTCGTCACCTCAGTTTGCATGACAATTATGACATGCAGGCGTTAAACAGTGACAATCGGCGCGTATCTAACCCCTTTGACCGGCGGACCCCAAGTGTGAGGTGGGTCGCGCTTGAACCTAGTTCTACCCAGTCGGGTGCGTCGAAGGGTCACATAACCGCCAGCGATGCCCACCCTTGCTGGCGGTTTTTTGATTTGACGAAATTAGTTTTTAGTTGTAGAATTTAGACTAATCTAAAGAGAAAGGTGTTATGGCGGCAGATAGCGAACGGCTGAATGGAGATAGAGAGGCGGCGTATGCCAATTGGCTGGACACACTAAAGGCTCCGGACCAACGAGGGGGGGGGTGGACCGAGGGCTTTCAGTTGGCGGATGTGGCCGAACTGCTGGAAATCAGACTTGGCAGTGCCAGGCGAATGAAGCCATGGCTTGATAGGTTTGGTTCTGCTAAACCCAATCCACTCTCGACGGTCTGTACCTTTGAGGATGTTAGTCGTCTGGCGCTCGTTCAACGTTTAGGCCCCAGTAGTCACTCGCCTGCTGTCCGGGCCGGTATCAAGGGAATCGTAGAGCAGGATTTACAGGTTCATCGGGCCCAAATGGTTGCCATAGGTGGACGGTCGGACCCGGAATGGCTCAGGGTGATCAGTGATCAGGAAAAGCTGCCGACGCCGAATTCGGGCACGGTAGCGGTGATGCGTCGCGAAGATATTCTGGGATTGTCGGAACGTGCTATTAGACTGGTTTTACCGACAGTGCCCATCATTGCTCCTGTAACGAACTCTATTGAATCGCCAGAACTACCAGAATATAACGGTCGATTGGTCGTCGGGGATCTGCGGACGATGGTTCGTACGTATATCGACGCCGGTGGCGATTGGGATGATTTGGTGCAGAAAGCTGGCGTACCGGACGACTTGACGAGCAAAGTATTTCAGCTGTTATGTGCTCAAAACCGGAATTTCCGGCGATTGGACATAGTTATAAAAGGCATACGGCAAGACCCGAACGGAATGTCGAGTTTGCGCCAGATGGCGAGTATCCTAGATGCCTATGTGAGCCAATCAGCTACGAATTAACCGAATGGGTGGTTTCTAAAAAATGACCGCCAGCAAACTCGGTAATGATATGCCGAATATGTGGTTCTAAGGTGTCCAGGAGGTCGGCCTCGCTGGCGGTTGGGCGCGACAGGACGTGGTCGCGGTGCTGCTCTGTCGGCCGGGCGTCGCCGTTGGCGCCGGGGGCTTGCCCGCTGCCGATGCGTATTTTGGCAAAATCGGGACCGAGATGCTCTATCAGGCTCTTGATGCCATTGTTACCCGCATCGCTCCCGCCGACTCTGGTGCGGATCGCCCCAATCGGCAGTGCCATTTCGTCGTGAACGACTAAAATGTCGCGGTTGTCGAGCTGATAGAAATCTCTGATGGCGCGGATGGCTATCCCGGATAGATTGTAAAAGGTGGTTGGTTTAACGAGCAAGATTTTTTCGTCGTCGATAGCAGTTTCAGCGACCTGACTCTGGAACTTGGTTTTGGTTTGCCACGAAGCACCAAGGTCCCGTGCCAGTCGATCGAGCATCATCCAGCCAAAATTATGGCGAGTTTTCGCGTATTCAGTACCTGGATTACCGAGGCCAACAATTAATTTCATGATTCGATTGACTTTGCACGGTTGGCTTTGATTTGCTTTTCGTCACGAAAACTAAATTTGATAGGTGTGCCGCCGAAACCAAATTCGTTTCTGAATTGGCGTTCAATATAGCGTTTATAGGACCAGTGAATAAATTTGAAATTACTGCCGTAAATGACAAACCACGGTGGCCTGACGTCGGTTTGCACGATGTAGCGAAATTTCGGATGAGTGTTTTTCAGCCCGGCTGGCGGATGTTTTAGGATGGCTTGTTGTAACAAATTATTCAATTTGCGGGTCGTAATAGTGCGATTGCGCTCGTCGGCAATCTGGGAAACTAATTCAAAAATCTTGGACACGTTCTGGCCAGTGACCGAGCTAGTAAAAATCAGCGGCGCCCATGGTACAAAATCGAACGCCGCGGCGATTTGGGGCGCTAGAGCGTCGCGAGTAAAGGCGTCTTTACCCTCGACACTATCCCATTTACTGACAACAATGACGAGCCCCTTGCCAGCCTCGGCAATCATGCCGGCAAGTTTTTGATCGATACCGGTGCTCAGTTCGCTAACATCCATTAATAATAAGCAAATGTCGGCCTCGTCGATCGACGCGACGGTGCGCAGAACGGAAAACTGTTCAATCCCTCGTTCAATTTTACCCGGTCGCCGAACACCGGCCGTATCGAGCAGTTCAATCGACTGACCATGATAACGTACGGTAACGCGATTAACGTCACGAGTCGTGCCAGCAATCGGCGCGACGATTGCCTGCTGCTTGCCGGCCAGGCGGTTAAATAGGTTTGACTTGCCAACGTTTGGCCGACCGATCAAAGCAATTTTTAGAGTATCGTCATCAGCCTGCTCCTTAGACTTTGGTAAAACGGCGGCCAGTTTATCGATCAGCTGTCGAATGCCAGTATTGTGTTCAGCACTGATCGGCAGCATGTTTTTGATGCCGAGACGACGAAATTCGTCGATTTTCAAGCTTTCCTTTAGATCGGTTTTGTTGATGGCGAGAAAGGTTGGTTTCTGGCCACGCAGGATTTTTTTGGCCAAGTCGCGATCCTTCTGTCCGGGATAGTTTGTGCTGTCGACTACCAAAACGATTGCATCAGCTAGCTCAACGGCATCCTCTATCTGATGCTGGATCGAGGCTTCAAATTCGTCTTCGGCCGGTTTCAAACCGGCAGTATCGACAACGCGGAACTGGCGATCGCCCAAATCGACGGTGCCGATCACATTGTCACGCGTCGTGCCAGCTTCGGCCGCCACGATGGCTTGTTTAGCGCGAACCAGACGATTAAAGAGCGAGGACTTGCCCGCATTGGCGTGCCCAACGATGGCAACGGTAGGTAAACGACTTGACATAACGGGGATAGTATATCAAACTTTAGCCAATTGCGATAGAGGTATCGGGCAATCGAATTGCAGCAGACTAAGCAATATCCTGTAGGTTGACATGTAGGAATGCAAAGAGTTCCCTCACGTTCTTGGGATAGGTTGCTTGGTTCTCTAGCGGTGCGTCAACCTTGTATTGCTCCGCCAAGGCCGCAACTTGTTTCGGCGATAGATTAGCGAGGACCTTGTCGTTGTCATTATTTTCTCTCGAAAGTTTGAAACCAACAGTATTGTAGTGAGTACCACCATTTGGATCGATGCTACTGACGAGTACATGGGTTGGAAATTCACTCGTTGCTTGCTGGGTGGGCTCAAAATGCATAAAGTTTCTTGTGTTAAGCAGAACTGGTGGATCGGGCTGTTTCTCCACACCAAGCTCGTTTGGTCCGCCGGGCTTCCAGGCTTTGACGCTAGCAACAACTTGTTTCAAGTTGTCGATGCCTTGGTTCCAAGAGTCAAAACTGCCACCAAAGAGATCGAGACCGCTACTCACCACCGTTACCGTTGTGCCCTTGCTGGATTTCATAGTCAGAACTTGGGTGGCTCTGGTGATGGGTTCACCGTCTCTATCCTTGCCATTGCGGATAGGCTTGTCGCCTCGGGTGGTGGTTGCAGTAAAGGTGGTCAAGCCGCCAATCGTTCCCGTAATAGTAAACTGTTTGTTGTTCTGGATAGTGAGTGTGCCGCTGCTATAAGTATCTGATTCGCCAGCGAGAGTCAGAGTTTGTGGTATATTGGCGTCAATCGATGTCTGTAGTTTCTCGATAAAGTCCGGAGCCAGGCTCTCTCCGATCTCGATTCGCGGTGTGTTCAAATTGACCGCTTCGACGGGTGGTGGGGTTTGTGCTTCGCTGGCTGTCGGCGTTGGGGTTTCGTTGGTGGCTGGTGCCGAGGCGACTGGTGTTGAGTTGTTCGATGTCGCACTGCCTGGGCTGGTGCAACCGACAAGTACCAAAGCGGTTGAAGCTGCCAAGCCTACGACCGCTAGACCAGATATCCCTCGATTACCGCCGCGTTGACCATTATTAGGGTTTATCATAACAAAACTCCTTTCACCTCGTTATCGCTAAAGTGATGGTCTAATATTACCACCGTTCTAAAATAACGTCAACGGCGAAGGCCTAACCAAGAGTTAAAAACTGTCTTTTTTGGCGCTGAGGAAATTGCCCCACTGCCGTATGAAACCGAGGATGGTTTTGAGTGGCAGTTCAACGAACATATCGAGGAACCGTGAAATAACATTAAACTGCGAATAGGTTTCACTGATGCGGCGACCGACGGCAACAAATGGCATGTACAGGAAGTCACGCAGCATGGTAACGCTGGTTTGGGCTTCCTCGCCCACTTCGATTTCGCGAATGGCACGCGACAGGCGGAAACCAAGGAAGCTTGCGGTGCTGATAAAGGTAAAGAAGATCACGAGGTGAATCCATTCAAACTGTGCGTAGCGCACCAGCAGATAGCCAAAGCCGCCAAAGACAGCGATGATAGCCAAAGTATAGGCGACATTATAGCCGACCCCGAACTTCTTTTTCGGTCTGACGCCGAGGAATGGCTTGGTCGGCACTGGTTCAAACAGGATACGCGTCATGGTACGGTGTAAGGCTCGAGTATTTTCGGCCGACGGCATCAGTAGGGTCAGACGCAGCGCGATCATATATAGTGGTGGCGCTAGAAGGTTTACGGCCAAGGCTATCCAGATGATATGACCGTTAACTATCAAGTCGTAGGGTACCTCAATGGCGATACCGATAATGAATTTGCTGATGATCAGGAAAATCACGCTGCGAATAATACCACGGTTGATCGTTTCGCTGACAGTGTGGTATGATTCGGAAATTGCCGAGTCGTAGGGGCCAAGGAAGGCCTTTTCGCTACCGAGCTGCGCGGCGAGTTTGTCGTTGCTGTGCAGAGCACGCAGCAAAATCCGCAACGAGGCACCATTGCGGTCGATTAAGTGTTTGATTTTTTCCAGAGACGGGCTAGCAAAAACTTGATCGATCTGTGTGTTAAACTTGGCAAATTCAACGGCTTTTGATGGAGAGATCTGGTAGCGGCTCAGCAGGTTGAATCGAATAGCGGCCGGGTCGTTTTTGGTCAGAGTACTGCCGATGGCGACGAATAACACTGCTTCGTAGCTAGTTGGTTTTTGCCCGTCAAAAAAGCTATCGGCGTCGATGGCATTCAGGAAATAGTTATAGGCTAGATCGGTAAAGGCTAGACTCGTTCGATGATCCCGTAACTGCGATTCAATGGCGGCGGCCATCGGCTCTAATGTCCAGCGCTCGACAGTATCGCGTGGAAAACGCTGCAGGAGTTGTTGCCTGGTTTTTGAATAATTGCGGACGATAGCAGTGATATCGTTGATAGTGGTGAGCATTACACTGTCGTTTTCGAGATAGCCAGCCAGCGTCAGTTCCGTAACGAGTTCAGCGCCAGCGTCGCCGAGATTGCTATTATCTGGCGTTAAATAGGCCCGTTTGAAAAAGCGCCGAATGGCTCGCTGTAGGAGTAATTTTTCGTCAGCATTTTCCGAGGCATTGCGCAGGCTCTCATAGAGGAATGTCAGGCCTGCCCCAGTGGTTGAGACGTGTAGTTTTTCGGCAGTTTCAGCGTTAGCCTTTTCGCGTGCCTGAGCATCGCTAATGGCCCGCAACTGGTCGGTGAATTGGCGTGCTAACAGGTTAGGCTCTCTCATAGTTTTACTAAAAGATTATACCACGCCGTCCAACTTTTGCCATTGACCAGGTTTCAGGTTGCCGAGTGCGAAATTGCCGAAATGGGTGCGATGGAGTTTTGTCACCGTGTAGCCCAAGGCTCGAAAGGTGCGACGAATCTGTCGATTGCGCCCTTCGCTCATAGTGACGCGCCACGTTTTACGCTGATCATCAAGCTTTTCGAGATGTAGTCGGGACGGGCCATCCTCGAGCGTAACGCCGATATCCGCAATCATTTGTTGATGGAGTGGTTCGAGCGGCTGATCGAGTGCAACCTCGTAGACTTTAGTTTTGGCGAACTTGGGATGCGTCATTTGGAATGCAAAATCACCGTTATCGGTCAGCAGGATCAGTCCCGAACTGTTCTGGTCCAGCCGACCAACGGTTTTCAGTTTCTGTAATTCGGGTGGTAGTAGTTCATAAAGTGTCCGAGCATCGCGGGCTTGGGCACGCCGAGAGCTGACGTAACCAACGGGCTTATACAGCATGATCAGGGTTGATTCGGTCGGCAGAGTGAGTTGCCGATGGTCGAGCTGTACTGTCGAGCCATCCGATGCTCGATCGCCAAGAGTGGCAACCGTGCCGTCGATAGTGATTCGTCCGGACGCGATCAACAGATCGGCTTCGCGCCGTGAGGTGCCGGTAGCAGTAGCTATAAATTTGTTCAGTCGCATAGGCCTATTCTATCACGAGCTGACACAAAATAGGTGCCAACTAGCTAGCTGCGTCAGTGGAGGCGTCGAGGTTAATCACACCATTGGGGTCGATACTAATCGTACTGACCTGTTCCGAGCCTGGCTCAATGTGAAGTGGTTCAGCGGCTGGACTAGGATTCATATTGAGGCCGGGAGCAATGGCCGAGGCTTCTTCTCTGGCCAGCAGGTTGTCAATGTCAATTTTAGGGTTCAGTGAGGTGCCGGTTGGCTGAATGACCTTGATACCGCCAGTGGCTGGCATGGCGCTGGGAGCTAGGACTGGTTCGGCTTCGGTTTGCGGCGAAAGTTGAGGCTCAACCGCAGATTCGGTTGATGCTGGTGGCGTGCTGGTCGGTGTCGGAGCAGCTGGCTGTGATTGCTGTAGCGGCTGTGGGGTTGGTAATGGTATCGGTGGCAAAGTTGGATTATTGGCGTTCGGCGCCGTGACCTGCGGCACAGAGGGAGTAGTGATAATGGTCGGCACGCTGGGTGGTGTACTAGGCAATGCTGGTGGCGCTACCGCAGCAGTCGTGCTGGGACTAGTGGCTTGAATCGGGTTAAAGGGCGATTGATTTGGCTGTGTAACTGCAGGATTTGGCGTTGCCGGGGATGTCGATGTTGGCACTGGAGTGGGCGCTGATTCTGGCTGGACATTGGCTGGACTGGCGGCAGTTCGCGGCGGTTCGGCCAAGACTTGTTTAACTGTAGCGACGACGTCTTCAATCCCGACCTGGGATTTCACGAGGTAACGATCAGCTCCGAGCTGTCGACCACGTTCCTTTTGTGATTCCCCACCCAGAGCCGACATGACAATAATTTTAATATCGCGGGTCTTTTCGTTAGTGCGCAGCAAATCGATCATCTCAAACCCGCTGATTTTCGGCATCATAACATCACTAATAATCAAGTCAGGATGCTCATTGATGGCATTAGTCAGGGCTTCTTCGCCGTCGCTGGCGCTGACGATATCGTAACCCTCGGCCAGTAGGCGCACGCCGTAAATTTCGCGTAGCGCTTTGTCATCTTCTACCAAGAGAATTTTCGTCATTTCTCTCCCATTATACTAATGTTTTTTTGCGCTGTAAAGGTCATTATGACTGGTCCCTTAATTTTATCTCACGGGCTTTTGCCAGAGCCTGTTCACGGTTTAGTCGTTCAAATTCTACCCAAAATGTCGAGCCCTGGCCATATTCACTAGCGACGCCGACTTTGCCACCCATATGCTCAGCCAGCTTTTTAATGAGATAGAGACCCAGCCCGGTACCACCGATTTCGCGTGTGTCACTGCTATCAACACGGTAGAATTTCTGAAACAAATGCGGGACGTCCTCTGATGGTATACCGATACCAGTGTCGGTGACCGAGATTCGTACTCGATTATTGGCATCACTGACTGCAACCTTGATCGAGCCCGTCCGGGTGTATTTGATGGCATTCCCGATCAGGTTATCGAGGATTTCCTGCAGATGATCGAGGTCGGCATAGATGATATACATCGGTTCGAGTTGCCCAGTAGTTTCATAGAGGAGCTTGAGGTCTTTGGCGCCAGCCTGGCTCTGCAGCTGATCGACCGATTGACGTGCGGCAGCGCCAGCATCGACCAAAATCGGCTTGTTGCGCATCCGATTGTCGTCAAGTTTAGTGATGTCTAGTAGGTCCTGAAATAGGCGCCCTAGATGCTGGGCGGCTTCGTGAGCCTTTGTTGCGTATACCAAACCACGGGCGTCGACACTAGCCGTATCTGGATTCATCAGCATACCCAGATAGCCTTCGATAATAGCGACAGGTGTGCGCATTTCGTGACTGGCCGTGCTAACAAAATCTGACTGCTGATGCAGTTCCTGCTGTTGGATCGTTACATCGCGAAAGGTCACGACGACGTTGGGGCGAGCTGGTCCTTCGCCATGTTTATCATCCGAATTGTCGCTAATCGGCGTGGCTTGGATGCCCACCTGGATATATTTACCGGAATTGGTTTTCAACAGGACACCGTCAAGTTTGGCGGGATGGGCGGCATTCATGGCGATCAAAATTGGATTCTGCTGGTTGTCGACCGGATGTTCGCTGGCGTCGAAAAATTGAAAAATACTGTTAAAGTTTAACTCTAGTGCATCCTGAGCTGCCCAACCAGTCATGTCGGCGGCTGATTTGT
Source organism: uncultured Candidatus Saccharibacteria bacterium (assembly GCA_964633435.1). GTDB lineage: Bacteria > Patescibacteriota > Saccharimonadia > Saccharimonadales > Saccharimonadaceae. The sequence continues at coordinate 12,722 of CAZWHA010000002.1, forward strand.
TGAATAGTTTAATAACACCATCCTGATTAATAACGGCGACGCCGTCGGAAATGGTGTTAATGACAGCGTCAGCTTTACTCGATAATCCAGCGGTGCTGGATTTTTGGTCGTGACCCTGCTTTTTCTTAAACAGACTATTAAACGTTTTGCCCACCCTTCGAAATGATATCTGGTAACTCCTCTATTGAAAGTTCCGAGTCCATTGTAGCACGAAACAGGAAAATCTCACTAGCATTATCGTCGGTCACATCACCGCTCAAAGATGCCGTCTTGGCTGGCGGCTTGGTCAAAGATATCTCGCATTTCGTCGATCGAAGGGCGCTTTTTGGGATCTGGGTTCAGAGCCTTTGTAACAACGCGGCGGAGATCGGATGGTGCGTTAGGGTGAAAATCGCCGAGTGTTATGTCCGGCGTTCTGTTGACTCGATCATAACCCTCGGGATCCCATGAATAGATTTCGCCAAATGGATTGGTTCCGGTCAGGGCGCGAAATGCTGTTACGCCCATCGCCCACACATCACGGGCGGGCGATGCGGTATCGCTGCCCCTATAGACTTCCGGTGGGACGCTCTGATTCGGTGAGCCAAATACTATTCCTTCGTCTTTTTCGTCTGTGTGCGACGCGTTTTTAGCTGATACTGTTACACCAAAATCAAATAGTATTCCTGTGTGGTTGTCATCAACGGCGACGTTGGAGGGTTTGACGTCGCAATGAATGAATCCGGCCCCGTTCAGCGCCACTACCCCCGCGATACCGCCAGCTATGATCCGTAGATTGCGCTGAAGATCCTGCGGGGTTGGCAGTGGAGTTGTCGCATCGTGCTGCCCTGCATCCCCTGGTGGCGCGGGGAGTCGCTCGTACAATGTTCCGTTTAGTTGCCACGGGGTTGCGAGAAAAGGAACTCCCTCCCAAGTGCCTGCACTATGCACTCCGAGTAGGTGGTCACTTACTCTTGCTCGTCGTAGGCGACGATGAATTATGATCTCATTCACTAGTCGATCCACACCGTTTTTGGTCGGTACTTTTACGGCTACGAGTTTTCCTGTTCTGGGGTAAGTAGCTCGGACAACACGAGAAGCGCGCGTTTTTGCCACCAGTTCATCGACCTCGTAGGGGCCGATTCGAGTGCCTCGCTCTAGCGGTGGTTCTGTGCGTCCAGTCATCTCTCAATTATAACCTCTTGTGGTTAGTTTGTCAAATAATAGCACAAAAACAGCTCATCCTATAATGAGCTGTTTCCATAATTCCGATTTGGTGATCTCACGGGGAATCGAACCCCGATTGTCAGGATGAGAACCTGATGTCCTAACCGTTAGACGATGAGACCTTGTCGAGTATTATATCACGCTTCGCACGATTTCGACCAAGCGGCGCGGAGTGATGTCGGCTTTGATGAGATAGGCGTCAACCTGGGACTCCATCACCGCACGCGACTCCTTGTCTTGTTCGAAATTCGTCGTGACGATGACATGGCTACTGGTTGTCTGAGGATCAGATTTTAGTTCATGCAGGATTTCACTGCCCATTTTGCCTGGCAGCATAATGTCGAGCAAAATCAAATCAAACAGATGCTTTTTGGCGGCAGCCAGACCAGCTTCGCCATCGGCGGCCCACTCGACAGCAAAACCAGCGGCGCTGAGCGCTTGGCCGTACATTTCACCGATAAACCGATCATCCTCGATAATCAGGATGCGTTTTGGGGCTATGCTCGCGTTTTCCATCAGATTACTTTTTCACCCTAGAATGGTTATCAATCCAACCACTGTTGTCTTTGTCGCTGATCAGCTCGCTGTTGCTACCTACGCCGTTTAGTTTATCGGCGACGCTAGCGTAAATTGGCAAGGTAAAAGTAAACAGCGAGCCTTCGCCTTCGCGTGACTCGACCTCGATACTGCCACCGTGACTCTCGACAATAGCACGCGAGATATAGAGTCCCAGACCAGTGCCGCTAACAGCATCCCGAGTGCGATGTGATCGATAGAATTTACTGAACAAGTTGCTAGCAACATTTTCGGGAATACCAATACCGTGATCTCTGATCGAAATAGCGACAAATTGGCCATCGATGGTCGCACCGACCTCGATACTGCCACCGTCGCGACTGTATTTGATAGCGTTATCGATCAAGTTTGATACGACTTCGTCAATCGATGATTGGTCAGCAGCAATGGTTGGTAGGTCCTGCGGCAGTTGCCACACGATTTGACGATTCAAGGTTCGGGCGCGTAGTTCCAGATCGTCCCTGATGTCATCGATAATACTAGTAAGCGATGTTTCGCGCAGCGTTAGTTGGAGGTGTTTGCGGTCGTAGCGGCTGGCATTCAAAATATTGCTGATATAGGAAGCCAGACGCTTGGCACTAACATTTAGTCGGTCAATTAACTGATGCTGATCGGGACTGAGCTGATTAACGAGCTGCTCGTCGAGGATGTCGAGATAGCCGCGAATTACCGTTACTGGACCGCGTAGTTCGTGAGCCGCTAAGGCGATAAAATCCAAGTTAGCTTCCTCGTCGGCATATTCCTCGGTACGATCAACCGTGACGATAATCGTTTCGATGCCAGTGGGCGCGTTCTTTTTATAATGAGCTAAAACGTCAAATAATCGCCGTTCAGTTGTCCCGCCCGGCGCCACATTTGGAATACGTGACCACAGTTTTTCGGCCGATATTTGCTCTTCGGAAACCTTTTTCAACCACTGACCTAGTGAGTCACTGACCGTCGAAAAGTCCAGTTGAATGTTAGTGGTGCCCTCTTCGTCAACATAGACTGGCGCGCGAGAGTTTTTGGCGATAACGCGGTTATGATTATTGAGAGCGATCATGCCAATTGGCAGTGTTTCGAGTAGTTTAATGCGAAACGCATCTTCGGGGTGTCGCAGGTCGCCGGCTGCGGTGCAATCTTTCGCGTAGATGATGTCGAGGATGTTGGCTAGACCGTTTTTCTGAAAGCCACGCGTATTGCGATCAGGCGGCGTACCGGTCGATGGTTCGCCGCTTGTCTGTACCATCGCACGCATGATAACATCAGTCGGTTTCAATGCGTAGCGCAGCAGTAGATAACTAGCGAGCGATTGAATGAGTACTAGGCCAACCAGTGCCACCAAAAAAGCCGATTCTGATCCGAGCGGCCCAACCGCAATCCTAAAAATTGCTACCACAATGCTGACGACGATCATTTCTGAAAATAAAAACATTAGCCAACTGCGGCTAAACAGGCGCGGGTAGAAATCCGAAAGCCGCGGCAACACCATATCATCGCGTTGCTCGCTCATTCCCAGGTGATGGCCTTTCCATTGGCGACGGCCGTGATCCAAGTCTGGCCGCGTTTTAGCTGGATTGGCTGGCCAGCTTCGTCCAGTAGTGTTAGCTGTGAGGTTGGACTGTCCTTGTGCCAAGTGCCTTTCGTGACGGTGCCGTCCTGGAAGACGTAACATCCGCCGCTGCCGATAGTGGCGATGGTGTTATGAAGACGATCGGATTGCAAAGTTTGATTAACCTGCAGGGCGATGACGACATCAGGGGTGACTTGGCCTTTTTCACGGTCTTGGTGAGCGACATTGCCCTGGTAACGAAGGTACGTATGACTATCGGTGTCATAGGCATATGACACGGCGAATTGACCAGTGCTGACGGCTAATTTGATAGTGGTGGCGGCTTCGCCGTCGGTTTTAGCTGTACTGTCAACTGCTTGCCTAGTGAGTCCACTAAAGTCGGAACTGGTTTTGCCTTTGTTGCTGGCTAGGCCTGCTAGGTGTGAATAATCGGTATAGACGTTGTGTGGCGCGCGGCGATCCTTGGCGCGCCAATAGGCTGCTCCATTGGCAAATTGGTCGAGATCGACGCCATAACTGCCGCTTCGTAGCATGTTCAGCGCCTCGGGCGAACCACCGACATGAGCAACTGCTGGTGAAAAGGCTGCCGCCCAGTCGAGATAGTACGGTCGTACACTGCGAACCGGGCCGATCAATGATGGTTCGTTGTCTTGGTAGAGGGCGATAAATCGCGTGATGCCGCCCTCAGCGACAGCTTCGAATACAACACCGGCATCTTTTAGTCCTGATTGCGGGCGGGCTTCGGGCGAGTTTTCGATCATCACAGCCAAAACTGAACGTTTGGTAGCAGCTTGGTTCGAGACTTCCCGTCCAGTGAGCGGCGAGTAGTATTTGGTGGCTTGGTCAGCTTGATCGGGATGTTTGACGCCGGCACCCTTGAAATCGGTAGTACCGGACACAAAATGATAAATGACAAAGGCAGTTACGATGCCGACAGCCAGGATCGAGGCTATAATAATCCAGCGACGATGCTTCGCTAGTTTCGCGACTGCTCGGTCCTTTAACAAGCTCGGCTGTTTGTGACTGCCGGCAGGTTTTTTGACGGGCGGTTTCTCGGAATGGTGTTTTTCTGAGAGCGGCGCGATGTCAGATAGCTTTTTCATGGCGCTCATACCACAATATTATAGCGCATACGCTTTGTGCTATGCAAGTATAGTAAACCTGAACCTCAAAACCCTCCACCTCAACAGACCACTCCCGGTGTGCTCACTAAAAAAAGTGTAGCACACCTCGCGTTACGCTTTTAGTCTGTTTCGGTGGGAGTTTTGACCTAAAGATTGCTGAAATCAGCGAGCCGTCGCAAGGTCCGTTCGCGCCCTAGCAGTGCCAGCGTGCTGTCTAGTTGTGGGCTAAACGGCGCCCAGGTGGTAGCGATGCGGACCAGGCTAAACAAAATGCCGGGTTTTTGGCCTGTTGTCTCGAGCAGTTGGTTCAGACAGGCTTGAATCGAATCGGCCGTCCAGTCGGTTAAACCAGCTAGCGCTTGCGTCGCAGCCTCAATCAACTGCTTGACTTCCTCGGCAGCTAGCTTTTTTAGTTGCTTGTTGTCAGTGATTAGTTCAGGATTCGGAGTCGGCTCCTCGAAAAAGTAGCTGGTCAGGCCGGATAGATCCCCGAGGGTTTTGAGGCGATCCTGCGCCAGAGCAAGTACCTGTTTTTTGTAGCTTTCCGGAGTCCCCGCGGCCGATCTTGGCCAGAAAGGTTCGGCGCAACTTGATAGCTCGTCCAGTGACAGCTCACGAATAAACTGTCCGTTCATCCACAGTAGGCGCTTTTCGTCGAAACGTGCGCCACTGCGTTGGACTCTGGTCAGACTGAATTTTTCGATCAACTCCTGTTTGGTAAAGACTTCCTGTTCGGTGCCGTCGTTCCAACCTAGACTGGCGATAAAACTCATCATAGTTTCGGGCAAATAGCCATCACGGATATAGTCCAGCACGTCTTTGGCACCGTCGCGTTTACCGAGCTTTTTGTTTCCCTGCTCATTCATAATATGCGGTAGATGGGCAAATATCGGTCGCTCCAAACCGAGGGCTTCGTACAGCGCTAGATAGTTTGGCATCGACGAAATGAATTCTTGGCCGCGAATGACGTGGGTGATGGCCATTTCAGCATCATCGATGATGTGAGCAAAATTGTAGGTCGGATAACCGTCGGACTTGATCAGGATAAAATCATCAACCACTTCTGGGCTGGTGGTGATATCTCCCATGACTTCATCGTGATAGGTATAGCTTGTTGGTTCGGACTTGAACCGCAGTGGCTGTTTGCCATCCCAGACGGGTGGATTTTCTGGGCGGTGGTCGCGGTAGCGAAAGGCGCGCTTGGCGGCCATCGCTTCGTCGCGAAAAGTCTGCAACTGCTCTGGGGTATAAGGATCGGCATACGCTCGGCCCATGTCAATCAATTTCTGTGCCCAAACCTGATAATGATCGAGTCGCTGACTCTGGATATAGGGCGCATACGGTCCGCCAATATCCGGACCCTCATCGTATTCGATGCCGATTGCCTGCAGGCTGGCAATGAGATGCTCAGCGCTGCCGGAGACTTCGCGTTTCTTGTCAGTGTCTTCGAAACGTAATACAAATTGACCACCAGCTTGGCGAGCGACCAAAAACGCAAATAATGCGGTACGAATGCCGCCCACGTGCAAAAAACCAGTTGGGCTCGGTGCAAAACGAGTTCTAACAATCATATCTGTTATTATAACACGAAGTCGCCGTTTCGTCTAAACGCTCTGAACGATCTTGACAATTTGATCGTCGCTTAGCAAAGCATTACCATTCAGCGTGTAGAGTACGCCATTTTTCACCCAGCTAGCATTGTCGCCGTAGTGATAGATGGTGATACCGTCTAGGTCGGTGGTCGTGTGACTCGTACCGCTTTCCAGGCTATTAAAAGCCTCCTGGCTACTGAGCGCGGTGTTTTGCTCACTGATTGAATAACCGGCGCTGCCTGAATTCGATTTATATTTAATGGTTAGATGTCCGGGCGAATAGGCTACGGGACCATCCAGTGAATACCCACTCGGTGTGTACGGCGAACTAGTATCGATGCCAGCGCGACTGGCTGCGACGCGAACGCTGAGTGATGGCATGTTGATATAGGTCATGTAACCGCCCAGGACGGCGAAAGCCAAAGCAGCCGTAACGAGGCTGGTTCTAGTGAAACGACGTCTGGTGCCGAATTTTGCTGCTGATTTCTCGGCCTTTTTTTGCGCTTTTTGATCGATTGGCTGATCGAGCTGGTTCTTGATCAGGAAATCTTTGAGCTCACTACTCGACAAAGCGGCGGTGGGCGCCGTCTGGGTAACGAGCTTCTTGGCAACATGGTGACTGACCGCTGGCGTAAATGGAATGTCGGGAATGATAGGAGCCGGGGCTTTTTTGGCCGAGGCTGTGACCTGCGGTGTTTTGACCAGAGGAGTGGCTTTCTTGACGACGTCTGGCGCAAAGCGATGAACATTGGGATGTTTGGTGATCGTCGTCGCTCGCTGGCGGTTGACGGCTACATGGGCCTCGACGGCTGGTTTTTTCACAAAACGTCGATTCAGGGTTTGGGAACGCTGCGCGCGATTGCGATTATAATGTTCAGCTGGGCTATGATCGCGTTGCTTGTTCTGCTGGGCGGTCTCAACTGGCTCGGCCCGACGAATGGGTTCAATCTCGACTGGTTCGTGACCTTCGACAAAGTTAGCAATCCACGCTGGAGCTTTGTCTGTATCGGCAGCAATTTTTGTTTTGGCGGTCTTTCGTGCTGGTTCGCGCTGACTACGTTCATCGCTCGCGAATTCCCCGGCGATGGCAGCGGCCAGGCGCTCCTGTTTGGAAACGCGCTTGGCCTTTGGCGAAGTGGCTTTGGTGATGGGCGCTGCGATAGGTGCCTGTTCGGGTTCGACGGCAATCTCGCTCGCTACCAGCACTGGCGATTCTACCTGACTCTCGCTCCTGATTTGTAAACCAGTTAATGAGTCATACGTCTTGCCATTAATGATCACTTTACCCATTTATCCCCTTTTCACCTGTTACTGTCGCCACTTCCCTCTGGATGACATGATTATAGGACTATTTTAGCAAAACCGTAATCCCAGCGCAATACTTGCTTTTTTGATGATTGCACCATAAAATATAAAGGCTAACCACCACATATAAAGGAGTCGGCTTTGCACAAGAAACGAACGCGTCGGCAACAACTAGCTATCAGATCATTCACCTACGGAGCAATGACACTCATGGCTGTACTGGGCGTACTATTGTCGTTAGCCTGGGCGATGGGCTTTCGATTTGACTTTGACGGTGGCAAATTGACCCAGGTGGCACTCATTCAATTTGATAGTTTTCCGACGGGTGCTACGGTTAAAATTAACGGTGTACCCTTGTCCGGCAAGACCACAACACGCGAAAATGTGCCAGCTGGCGAGAATAATATAGAGATTTCAAAGATTGGCTACCGCGTTTGGCAAAAAACTGTTAATTTAGATCCCAGCGAAGTATTATGGCTCGATTATATTCGTTTGATTCCGAATAGTATTACTACTGACCAAGTTAAAACATTCTCTGGTATCCAGGAAATGCTCGAGTCACCGAATCAACACTGGTTGCTGATTCGTACCAGTGATAACGAGCGAGTAAATGGCGTTTACCGACTGACGCTCGCTGATATTTCCGATCCGAAAAATGTGCGTTTTTCAGAAATCAGCATTGATCCTAATCAGATCACAGCGCCAACGGTTGATCAACACGAAGCGTTCTCTATTGTCGAGTGGGACCTGGGATCACGCTATATATTTATCCAGCATCAGGTCGGCGACCGGACTGAATATCTGCGCGTTGATCGCGAAAATGCTACGACAACCAAAAACCTGACCAAAGATTTTGGTCTGGACATTAGCGATCCGCATTTTTCAGGAACATCTGGACAGGTATTTTTTGCCTTGACAGGCAGTGATTTACGCAAATTTGACGCTTCGAATCAGACAACCAGTGCGCCACTAGCGACAGGTGTTTCCAGCTATCGGCTGTCGGAAAATAACCTGATTACCTTTGTTGCAACCACTACCAAGGATAATCAAACGATTCAAACGGTTGGCATGTATAATGATGGTCAAGTAAAAACTGTCAAAACCTATGACAAGATCGAAACGACATGGGCTGGGGTAACACGCTATCGCGATCAGAATTACCTGGTGGTGGCACGTGGCGAGACGGTGGCAATCTATACCGATCCTCTGAACGAAGACCGTGCGATTAATCCGATTTATTTGAACAGTCCGGGCGGTATTGATTGGCTCGATTTTAGTCCGAGCGGTCGGTTTGTGGTTGCTGGCTATCAAAACAAACTGGTCAATTTTGACCTTGACACCAACGACAACTATTCGTTTGCACTGGGTGAATTGCACGGCGTGCCGCAGTGGGCGGATGATACTCATATCGTCGACACATCGAATCATAAAATCACCCTGGTCGAGTTTGACGGCTCGAATAGCGAAGATATCGTTAGTGGTACCGGTCGAGTCACGCTCAGTCGTGATGAAAAATATCTATTCAGTTTCGACACCAAAGGCAGTGCCACCGGCCTGCAACGCTCCAAATTATTCGTTAATTAACGTCCAAAAATCTGTTCAAACAGCGTTGGTGGATTACCAACAATTGAATTATCGGCGGTCGCGGAATTGTTAGCGTCCTGATTAACGGTTGTTTTGCTGGGATCTGGCGAGATCTGTTCGGCATAGATCACCAGGCGATTTTTGGCGGTACCGGGTGGATCGCAGGTAATCAACGTTGCATAGGGCTTGTCGTCGCCAATGGCGAGCTTGCCAATATCGGTTGGACTGATGATCTCGGTTTTATTAACGCGGTATGTGTAGCGAGTGCCTTCGTAGTCCAGATAGAATAGATCGCCCGTCGTCAGACGGTTCAGCTGGACAAAGATGAATTTATAATCACCCGGTTCGAAAAAATCAGCCGAACTGTGACCCAGGATCACAGTATTACCCTTCTGACCCGGCAAGGCGTTAGCACCGGTAATTGGATAATGAATGACGCCACTCTGTAGCGCTTCCTGAGCGCTATCTTCACTGAGGTCGTCGAGTCCATAGACCACTGGTGCGTTAACACTGATCTTGGGAATAATTAGGCGTGGATCAGAACCGACCTCTTGATCAGCGCCGGTGCCGATGATGATGTCTTGGCTGGTTGACGAACCAGGGCTGACAAAGGCCGAAACCTGGGCAAACAGGAGCCCGTTGTATTGCACAAAGGCCGCGAGCAGCAACACCACTACCGCGGCAACTGCTGGCACAAAATGACGTGATTTCCTGACCTTTTTAGCCCGGGCGGTGATTTTGTGACGCAGACTACCCTTTAGTTCATCGATGGCTTCTTGCTGGGTAAAACTGCCGTCATCTGAATTGTCTTTGATAGAGGCCTGCCCGGCGGCGAAACGTTGTTTTTGCTGTGATAGTTCAGAAATGTAATAGCGTTCGTAATAGGTTTTGTAATAGTCTTGCCAGGCACTATGGTAATTGCGGTGAGCTTCGCTATCGTCACTGACAGGCGCAGGTGCTGTTGACTGAACTGCTGGTTCTGCCGGTTCGGGTTGTTGAGTTGGTGCAGGTGTAGGTACTGATGTGGGCACGACGGTTGGCGTCGCGGTTACGGCCGGTCGATTAATCATCGGCTGATTGCTGTGCGAAATCGTATTGTTCGGTTGGCCGTCTGTGCCAAATATCTGATCGATTTGACTACGTGCCACATCAGCCACGGCATGACGCGATTGGTCAACGGCTGGGCGTGGCGGTGGCACGGTGGTTGGCCGGCTGGTGATGGGTTTGAACGGATCAGTTGGGTTCATGCTTATCATTTTACCATTTTTTGATTTGTCAGGATACTTTATGATAGAATAATGAGGTTTTCGGGCGAGTGGCGGCCCAAAATTAGAAGATCGTAGACGCGCCGCGTCTTGGATAGTCAGCCACACTAACAATCAATGTATGGGCGAGTGGCGGAATTGGTAGACGCGCTAGACTCAAAATCTTGTGAGCTTTACGCTCGTGAGGGTTCAAGTCCCTCCTCGCCCACCAAAATCGGGATTTTTCCAGAAATGTCGCTCTCACGAGCGATTTTTTGTTGGATATTTTTTAATGCATTTACGATTTAACAACCAGATGTCCGTTGCCGGCTGTCCGCATTTGATCACGTATGTGCTCGGGTAATTTTGCTAATTCACTGCCTATAGGTGCTAACGGAATTCTACTATTAGGGGTTCTACTGATACTATCAATATTGTGCATAGCGAGCCACAACCCAACTGCGCTCATCCGAGCAATGCGGCCTGCGTAAGAGCGAGAGTTCCCATTCAAATTTTTCTGATAACCGAATATAACACTAGAGGAATCTTCAACCACAAAGCCTTTGGCCGACAGTTCATAAAGAGGAACTCCTGACGAGGTCAGTGGCTGATAGTGGCCTGGCCGTCTCCCTGGGATCGACTCATAAAGGGTATCGTGATGCCCTCCGCGTGTGAGGTAGTAATTGAATGATAACTCGCCCGCCCGAGGGTCAAAGGTTGATGGTCCCAGCACACCTAGCGGAGTGACGTCGCCCCACTCATCACCCTCTGGATCACCGGTAAATGTTGCATAGGTACTGACGGTTAATCCGCCGAATTCTGAGCCAGACAAAGAGCCGCGAGGGGGGGGGTCTTATTCACGATCATATTATATCACACTTATGCATAAAATGCAACTTTCCCTCCTAAGCGGTTGAATGACAAATGATATAATGGCTTTATGACGCAGGTAAAATCGATGAGCCAGGAGGAATAATGAAAATTCAAATCGTTAACGAACATGACGAACTGGTTGGTGTAAAAGAACGCTCGGAAATCGACTACTCTACCGATATTTATCGGGTATCTGCCCTGTGGCTGACTAATTCGCGAGGACAGGCGCTGCTGGCCAAGCGAGCAATGACCAAAGGTAATCACCCTGGATTGTGGGGTCCCGCTGTTGCTGGCACTATCGAAGAAGGTGAAACATACGACAGTAACATCTACAAGGAAGCCGAGGAAGAAATCGGTCTAACGGGCGCGGAGTTTACGAAAACCAAGAAATTATATGTCAACCGCGCAAGGAAACACTTTACGCAGTGGTATTCTGGCACTGTTGATTGTGACATTAATAATTTTGTCAGGCAGATCGAGGAAGTAGATGAACTTGCATGGGTTGATATGGTGGATATGAAACGGGATTTACAAAATAACCCCGACAAGTACTTACCTACCATGGCATTTTTTATCAGTGAGCTAGGCCTATGAAATTATGCTAAAATAGTTTCGCAAATGAAAATCCTATCATTGAATGCTTGGCGCGGCGAGTGCAAAGACGAACTACGAACATTTTTATTATCACAATTGACCACCACGGATATTTTTTGCTTTCAAGAGGCAGATGGCGATAATATGGAAGAGATTATAACTGAATTGTTCGATACTACAGAATTTCAGGTAACTATGGTGAGGAAATCTGTAGAATCCCATAATGATCATTGCCTCTATACGATCACCAAACCACCTATTAAACAACTGCGTCACTGCCCGCTCTTTGCGCGAGATGGCGATGATATAGGTGAAGCGCTAGCGGTAGAGGTGGAAATCAACGGTAAACATCTGACCGTCGTCAATGTCCACGGCATAGCGTATCCGGGCGACAAGCTGGATAATAAATGGAGATTACAACAAACAGAACGGATCATATCGTGGCTCAGCGATCATAAAACTCCGTCTGTAGTGTGCGGTGACTTCAATTTACTGCCCGAGACTCGTAGTGTGCAAAATTTTGCTGCGGCGGGTTGGCGAAATCTAATTGCAGACTATGCTATTCCGACTACGAGAAACCACCTTGCCTGGGCCCGCTATCCAGATAACAAGCAGCCTTTTGCTGATTATACATTCGTCTCGCCAGATTTAGGTGTAGCGAGCTTCCGCGTGCCAGACATCGAGGTGTCAGATCATTTGCCGATGATTATTGATATAGAAGTGTAGAGTCGTTTCGACGTCGTCGCTATTGATTTTTGTTATTGATTGTGCTATAATGGTTAGGTTGATTTATGATTTCGCTCGGTTGACGTTGTGCTGATTTCATTTTTCGCACACACGTAAACCCACTGAAAGGATAAACATGTCTTATCAAAATCGTCAGCGTCGTGGCGGAGGCCACGCGACTAACTATGGCGCCCGCCGATCTGGTGCGCCCTATCGTCACCGTCAGAACTCGGGCAAGAAATCTGGCCGATCAAACGGTGAATCGATCCATCACTCGCGCTATGTTAAGCCCGCCAAACCCGTTGTTGTCGAGGAAGCCTACCAAGCACAGCATACCTTTAACGATTTTGCGATCGATAACCGACTGAAACAGAACATCGCCGGGCGTGGCATTGCTACGCCGTCCCCGATTCAGGACCAATCGATCCCGGTGGCGCTGGTTGGTAGCGATATTATTGGTATCGCAAATACCGGTACCGGCAAAACCCTGGCCTTTTCTGTGCCAGTGCTGCATCGCCTGCTCGCTGAACCGGGCAGCAAAGCGCTGATTTTGGCGCCGACGCGCGAACTGGCTGAACAGATCGAAATTGAAATGAAAAGCGTCGCCAAGGGCTCGGGCCTGTTCGGCGCGACGCTGATTGGTGGCGTGAATATGCGGCCCCAACTGATGGCTCTGGGTGATGATCCAGAGGTTGTTATCGGTACGCCTGGCCGTGTCAAAGATCACATTCAGCGTGGTACGCTCGATCTGTCGAAATTTAATATGGTGGTGCTCGACGAATTCGATCGTATGCTCGATATGGGCTTTGTAAACGATGTCCGGCTGATCTTAGGCGAAATGTCGGATGATCGGCAGAACTTTCTGTTTTCGGCGACACTCGATGCCAAGATCAAGGCGCTGGTTGCCGAGTTCACTAATGACCCGGTTACGGTATCGGTCAAGTCAGCTGAAACGACCGACATGGTCGAACAAAATGTCGTGTTCTATGGCAGTAAAGATGAAAAAATCGAATTACTGCATGATTTATTGATTGACGAAACGGCCAAGAAGGTCCTGATTTTCCACGAGACGAAATATGGTGCCGATCGTCTGGGCAAGGCGCTTAGCGACCGTGGTTTCGCCGCTGATTCGATTCACGGTGGCAAGACTCAGGGTGCCCGCAGTCGTACGCTACGCGAGTTCAAATCCAATACGACGAATGTACTGGTGGCTACTGACGTTGCTGCTCGCGGTATTGATGTGCCGGATATCACGCACGTCATTAACTACGCCGAGCCGCAGACGTATGCTGACTATGTGCACCGGATTGGCCGCACCGGTCGAGCTGGCAAGACGGGCTTTGCCCTGACTTTTGTTGAAAAAGTTAAATAATTACAGCCTGTTTCTAAATCTCTCCTCACCTCGCGTCACCCGAGGTGGGGGTTTTGGGGCTTGGGCATCTATTACAGCTCTGTCCAACTAGCCGCGGTCGCGCGTAGCGGATCAGACTGCCAAATCTGCCAGACGGCGGTGCGAACGGCGACTTCTCCGCTCCAAACGCGCAGCGGCGTCATGAACTCTTGGGTAATGACTTGGCCACTATGCGCTACAAACAGATGATCATTGTGCCACAGCGACACGCTAGCTGGATAAGTGACGGTGAATTTATGCAGTATTTCAGCGATTTGTTTGACGCCTTGGTGAAAGGTCAGGACTTTCGGATAATAGACCGCTCGAAACAGTTTTTGCAGCTGACTAAAACTCACCACCAGATGGGTCGGGGCTCGGTTTAGGATGCTTTCAGCAGAGTGCTTGACGAGGTCAATCGCGTCACGCGTAATGATGACGGGCGTTTCGTTGTCATGAGCCAGGAAAGTCTCGAGCAGTGCTGCGGTTTCCGAATTTGCCCCACTATCACCGATAAATAGCACGACATCGGCCCAATCAGCCGCAACACCCCAGTCGGATAGTGCTGCTGCCGCAAAGCCGCCACTCGGTCCGGCAGGGCTAAATATAACATCGGTCAGTTGGGCGGCAAGTGGCGCCGGCAAGGTTTTTTTGAGTGATTCCGGTAGGATGACTTTTACAGAACCGAGCCCGACGGAAAATGCTATGCGGTGGGCGCTAGCGACGGCAGCGAAAGCTTGGCTGTGGCCACCAATGATGGCTAATTTGCCTGCGAGGTCGCGGCGTTCAGGCTTGCTCCAGATGGCATCGGGAAACAACGGCGAGTCGAGAGTCTGTTTCTGCCAAAAACTACTATCCATCAAAACTCCAGCGTGATTGAGACCGGACAATGATCACTGCCCATTTGGCCTGCGTAAATCGCAGCGTCCGACAGGTTTGATCGGAGCGCCTGATCAACCAGGAAATAATCGATCCGCCAGCCAACGTTGCGCTCGCGGGCTTTTGCCCAGTGCGTCCACCAGGTGTAGACATCAGGTACGTCGCCTTTTACGACACGAAAACTATCCATAAAGCCAGCCTCAAGCAGCGCGTCAAAGCCCAGGCGCTCTTCGCGGGTAAACCCGTGCTTGCCACTATTATCCTTGGGCCGTGCTAGATCGATTTCCTGATGGGCCACGTTTAAATCACCGCAGAATACCACCGGTTTATGCTGTCGCAGATCGGTAACATAATCGCGAAAGGCTGGATCCCACTGGTGCGAGCGCAGCTGCAAGCGCGACAGATCATTTTTGCTGTTGGGCGTATAAACCGTCACCAGGAAAAACTCAGGCATTTCGATCGTCAGGACGCGTCCTTCGGTGTTGGGATTGCCGAACGGATCATCATCGAGATGATAACGATTTGCTAGCCGGTTTGGCAGATCGTAAAAGGCGTTGATCGGTTGCAGATCGGATAGGAATTTGCGTACCAGAATCGCCGTGCCGCTATAACCCGGCCGCTCGGCACTGTTCACAAACAGTTGATAATCCGGGAATTCCACTGCGGCTTGGCCACTACTAGCCTTGATTTCCTGTAGACACAAAATGTCTGGCTGTTCGGTCGCTAAAAAAGCCTGCAATTCGCCCTTTTTCAATACCGCCCGCAGACCATTCACGTTCCAAGAGTATATTCGCATAAACCTATTGTACCACTAAAAATCGCCGCCTTTGTTCCCGGGCGACGATTTTTCCTAGGTAGTAGCCGAAACTATTTGGTTAAAGTCAGGGCGACACGCTTGCTCTTTAGGAAGTAGAGCGATACTAAACCAGCGCCGACCCAGGCGGTGATGATTAAACCGATCATCATTACGATGCCAGAGGCTTCCATGTGTGAACAGGTTGGTGTGTATGAATAAGTGTAGTACGAGAATGACTGGGTGCAATATTCGCGTACCATGGCCACAATACACATAACCGTTACGAACAGTGCCACGGTGCCAAAGGCGATCCAAGCCATTAGCTTGCCGAGCTTCTTTTGCATCGTAATGAGTACGAGAGTTGCAATAAAGCTCGCAGCAATCAGCGGCGTAAAGATCGTCGCAACGATCAAGTTTGGATCTGACGAACCGCTAACCAGCGCAGCGATCCATACAAAAGTAAAGATCACGCCGTACAAGGCATAAATACCGAGCACGATGAGCCAAAAAATCAGCCAACCGCCGACGCCGGCGAGTGATTTTTCCTGGACAACGTACTGCACCGATACACCTGGTTGGGCAGGTTGAACGGTTACAGGCTGTGTGTTTGTCTCTGGTGGTTGATTTTCTTTAACGGGTGGTTGATCAGACATGTAGTCTCTCCTTGGTTAGTTTAATGATAATCTCATTTTAGCATATTTTGTAGGAAAGCAATACAGCTATAGTTTTTTTAGCAGTTTAGCGTTTTCGCGTTCGAGGTCGCGCCGGCGGATGGTTTCGCGTTTGTCATAGTTCTTTTTACCTTGGCCCAGCGCGATCACTAATTTAATATATCGGCCGCTGGTTAATAATTTGGTTGGAATGATGGTGGCGCCACTACTGCGATTGGCGGCCAGTTGGTCGATCTCACGGCGCTTCGCTAGGATTTTGCGGGCCCTGGTATCAACCGTGTTAGTATCTCGGCCGGCATTTTTTGGTGTGTTGGTGGCTAGCGAAAACGAGGCATTGATCAGATACAGTTCGACTCTACCCTGCCGCCCGGTCGTTCGTGGCACGACATACGAACCTTTCAGCTGGACTCGACCGAGCCGCGCGGCTTTGGTTTCAGCGCCAGTCAGTTCCAACCCGACCACTACTGACTCGCCGAGTGTATAGTCAAAACTGGCGCGACGATTGATAATCGCCCCACTCGATTTGGCAGTAGCGACCTTGTGGCCACGACGGGTTGGCTTTTTCATACTCTCTATTCTACTCTATTGACAAAATAGGCACAAGTATGATATAATAAAGAGATGAAGTGTCGAGACTACGGATTTAGCAGTGGTGGCGATGGTAGAAATGGTGTATTTCGTTATCGAGAGACCGCATTTGATCGACGGGGACACCTGTTTTCCATGATCTCTAAACCTGAGCGCACGATAAACATCCTCGATTCCCCCGATTTACCGAGCGACTATACCGAAGACCAGTGGTACGAAAACGCTGCTCGCCTGTCGCCCAGAGGGCTCAAAGTGGCCACTATGGCTGGCTATAGCATTGAATATGCCTATCTAAACAGAGACGCTGATCCGGCGAATGGCGTGAGAGTTGATGTTGGCGGCGGTATTGGTGGATCGCTGCGTAATCCGGCCAAGGTGGCAGAGTCTATGGAGTTGGCGCGCCAGCGTCCGAACCAGCGGCTCGTCATCCTGAATGGCCTGGGTGCCAGCGCCCGTACAAGCATTCCGCCTCGTCCTGTTATGGGAAAAATGGTGGAGGATGGTCGATTTCAGCATGGTGGCCAGTGGCTTTGGCCGATTCTCAAGGATACCTTGGCAAAATATGGTGATCGGATTGAGTTACTAGGCAGTTCGGCTGATGCACGTTGGGCAATTGGCCTGGCAGCGGCCTGCGCAATGACCGATGAAAGCATTTCTGATCTGACTGTGGTCGCGCCAGTGGGCGCAGTCGGCCGTTCGATGCCAAATACCCAGTTACATTTTGGGGCGCAGCTACCATCTATGATGGCGTATGGCTGGCGGTCGCCATACAGACGACGACAGGCGTCGTCCCGGTCAGGCAAAGAAACCGACCAGTGGTCCAAGACGATGGCGGGCGCTGGTGGTGATAATGTCCTGAGATATCCGGCAGCGCTCAGTCGTACTGGTGGATTACTCTCAGATCTGACCGTAGCGCTGTTTGCAGTGGGTCGCGCCAGCGTGATCCAATTTGAACACGATCAGTTTGGTTCGGTAGACGCAATGCTTGGGGTCATGAATCAAGCTGTTGTGAGTAGCCGTACGAGCGAAGCATCAGTAAGCCACTTTACTGTCAAAGACCACGATCATGCGGTATTGTCAGCGCAGGCCGGTCCCGAACCGCGCATCAGACTCTACGACATTCCTAGGCACGCATCACAAAACTAACGATTATTTGCTACACTATGTAGCATGAGCTCGGCAGAGTTTATCACGATACACGATACGCGAACAGCGATTTTTTCGATGGGTGACGCTACGCAGCCAACTACTCTCTTGATTCACGGTATCAATGGTTCGCATTACGGTTTTGCTGAGTTAGCTGATCGGTTAATGCAGGCGGGTTATCATGTGGTGTTAGTGGATTTGCCGGGTCACGGCGACAGTGATATGCCAAGCTGGAGTGACCTCGCGAATTTGCGGCAATGGTGCGATGAGCTACTGGGGGCGGTGGCTAGTCGATTTGGCGCGTTGGACAAAATCGTGGCTCATTCCTTTGGCTGCTACGTGCTCGGTGGGGGGGGGTTAAACTGGGAAACAACGTTTATTTGTCCAGTGCCGACCGTCAGTCGCTATTACCGAGTAACAGCCAAGCTCGGTCGTTTGCTGGCGTTACCACTGGCGCCAGCTATTTATAATTGGACGCCATTTTCCGCTTGGCGTGGCTTTATGCTGCTGAAAGCCAAGAACTGGGGGAACTGGCACCGACAATATGCGGTAGCAAGAGCCGATAGCGGTATTTCGGCAGCCAAACGTCGCTATCAGGTACGGTTAGCACGCATTAGCGAAATGCCACATCTCTTTGCCAGTGTCCATCCGACCAAAGTCATTATGGGATCCCGCGACCGCCTGCCCCAAGAACGGTCACCGGCGCAGATGCAGCAGGTTTTTCCGGATACGACTATTGCGGTGATTGATGGCGGACATCTGCTAACGACGGAGAGTCCCGACCAGGTTTGTGCTAAGATAGTGGCATGAAAATATTGCTAAGTTCGGAAAGTTACTGGCCTAATTTTGATGGTGGTGCCGTGTTCGAACATCGCTTGGTGCACGAACTCATCGACGATGGTCACGAGGTAGCGTTTGTCGCGCCGGGCAAAAGCCTCAAACCTTATGTTGAACACGAGGGTCAATCTGTGATTTATCGTACCTCTAGTGGGCCGCTGCCGCTGAATCAGGATTATAAAATCACCTATCGGTCGAAACCCACTGTCAAGCGAGCATTTCACACGTTTAAACCAGACGTGATTCATGTTCATACTATGTCAATGGTCGGGTCTAATTTACGGAAACTGGCGCGTCGTTATGACGTTCCCATCGTTGCAACTAATCATTTGATGCCAGAAAACGTCATGATGAGCTTTCCGAAACTTGTCCGCGAATCCCGTTGGGCTACCAGGGCATTTTGGAAAGCCATCGTGCGATTTCATAACAAGTTTGACGCTGTCACTAGCCCGACGCCTAGTGCTGCAAAGCTTTTAAAGGATTATGGTCTAGCGGTGCCACTCTATGATGTCAGTAATGGTATCGATACCGATCTATATCGTCCACTTATCCCTAAGGGTCGACAGGCCTCGGCGGCAAAAAAACTGCTGGCCCGATTCAAACTACCACCACATTATATTGTTTACTGCGGTCGCATCAACGCTGAAAAGCGTCTGGATATGCTAGTCGAGTCGTTTGCGGCGATTATGGACAAAACCGATGCCGATCTGGTACTGGCTGGTACGGGCAACCGCGAAAAAGCACTGGCCGAACTAGCCGATAAGCTAGGCGTATCCCACCGGGTGCATTTGCTCGGTCGGGTCACTGATCCGGAAAAGCTGGCGTTGCTGCAATATGCGCAGTTGTTTGCGATTACGTCGCCAGCCGAGTTACAGAGTATTTCGTCGCTCGAGGCGCTCGCTTGTGGACTGCCGCTCGTGGCGGTCGATATCGTGGCGCTGGCCGAGCTGTGTCATGATAACGAAAACGGTTTTTTGGTTGAGCTGGATGATAACCAGGCCTGTAGCGCTGCCCTATTAAAAATTCTCAGTGATGATGGTCTACGGAAAAAGTTCGGCCAAGCTTCACGTGATTTTGTGGTTAAACATCATTCTACTGACGAGACGCGACGACAGTTTTTGCGGCTGTATCGCAGTGCAGAGAATGGCGACTTTCCAAACGAACTGTAAAGCCCGAACGGCCCACCCAACTATTTCTGTGCTAGAATAGTAGCAGTAATGAAAATCGGTCTTTTTACAGATAGCTATCGACCAGCCACGAATGGCATTGTCTATGTTGTCGATATTACCAGACGCGAGCTCGAGGCGCTGGGTCACGAAGTCTATGTGTTTGCCCCAGCGGCTAATTTGCGCAATCATGTAACAGAGGAAGATCGCGATGATCCACGCGTCATTCACTTTCCGGCGATCAAAGGCGTTGGCTTTAGCGAATCACAGTTGTCGTTGTTTTTCCCGCCGCGTATTCTGAAGAAGATCCGGGAACTAAAGCTCGACGTGCTCTATTTTCTGACAACTGGGCAGGTCGGCGCGATGGCAGCTTATGCGGCACGTAAAACCAATGCAGTGCTAGTCGGCCAACACTCGACTGATGTCTATGAATATGCCAAGAATTATCCCTTAATGACCGCTGTGGCACTGCCGCTCCCTAGTATGATCTTGCCGATGGCGCTGGAATTGACGGCCGAGCAAAAGAAGCTCCTAGCGAAAGCCTACGTACCACCAGTATCACGCAGTAGCCGCGCCAGCCAGACCTTGCCGACTAACGTGATTGGGGCTTCGATCTCGATCCTCTATAGTGCCTGCGATGCGACGATCGCACTCAGCTGGAAATCAGCCAAACAATTGACGATGCTGGCCGATAAAAGCCAGCAACAGCTTGCTATCGAAGTGATTCCGACTGGAGTTGACGCTCTGCCGATGGCCGACAAGGCGACGGTCAAAGCTTTTCGTGACAAGATGCGATTACATGGCAATGACGAGGTCGTATTGTATGTGGGTCGCCTGGGCGAGGAAAAAAACCTCGCAATGCTGATTCCGATGATGGAAAAACTCATTCGCAAACGACCGAATGCTAAATTAGTGTTTGTTGGCGATTTTGATTTCCGTGCAAAGCTAGAGGAGCTAGCGGCCTCGTCACGTGCGGCGGGTAAGGTTCTGTTTGCCGGGCGTTTGCCTCGTCAGCAATTATCGATGGCCTATCAGGCGGCCGAGGCTTTTGTCTTTCCATCCCTGACCGATACCCAAGGGCTCGTGATCCAGGAGGCTGCGCATACTGGCTTGCCGCTAGTGCTCTGTGATCCTGATGTATCTGAATGTTTCCGGGATGGCGAAAACGGCTTCCTGGCCAAAAACACACCGCGTGATGTTGCGAACAAACTAGCGATGATTCTGGCGGATGACAAACTGCGAGCCCAGTTTAGAGCGCGTAGCAAACAGCTCGCCGAATCTTTGAGTGAGCGCACGCAAACTGAAAAACTCGTCGCGCTATTTCGCCGCCTACTAAAACAAGATTCTTCGATCGAAAGTTAGAAATCAATGCCTTCGGTGGCCAGGAAGCCGTCGTCATAGTGATGTTTGATTTTGCGCATTTCAGTGGCGATATCAACGAGGCCGAGCAGCTCGGTCGGGAAATTGCGACCTGTCAAACAGAGACTAGTCGTCGCATGACGCTTTTCAATCAGTTGCCTCAGATCGTCGGTAGTCAATAGGCCATCATGCACGGCGTTGTTGATTTCGTCGCAAATCACTAGATCATAGTCGCCAGAAACGACCGCGTTCATAGCTAGATCGTAGGTGGCTTTGGCGGCAGCGAGGTGCTCTTCGTCGGTGACGCCTTTGGCTGATTTGTCGCCAGCATGGAAAAAGCCTCGCCCGCCTTTATAAAAGGTAAAGGTATCCTGAAATACCGGCATGATCGCATCAAAAAAGTGATGCTCGCTGACAGTCCAGGCTTTGATAAACTGTACGAATGCGACGCGCTGACCAGCGCCCAGGGCGCGCCCGAGCAACCCGACGGAGGCGCTCGTCTTGCCTTTGCCTTCGCCAGTATAGACCAGCACCATCGATGACTTTTGTTTCTTATCAGACATAGAGTTCCTGTTTTTTACCGCTTAGGCAACGGCTTTCAGCGCGGCATCGATTTTGGCACGGTCGAAACCGAGCACGATAGTGCCGGCGATATCAATAACTGGTACACCTCGGAAATTGCCGCCGATTTTATCCATCAATTCTTTGTGGGCTTCGGGGTCTTCCTCGATATTTTTCTCGTCTACGGCGACTTCTTTGCCGGCGAGGTATTGTTTAGCCATTTTGCAGTAAGCACACCAGTTAGTGCTGTAGACAATGACTTTTTTGTCGTCACTTGGATTAGTATTGTCGCTCATGTTGATTTGTCCTCCCTATTAATTGAATTAGTGTTACTCTATTATAGCGCACCGGAAACGCTTGTGTCAATAGGTTTAGCGTTGCAGTTTTTACTACGAACGCTAGATATGGTGTTTTGTTGGTCTAGGGTCATGGTTGCGTAGCCCACAGCTTGGCTATTGAACTGTTGAGCTAAAACTGTTACTATATATAGGTAATGAGCGAGAAACCCCTACCTACAGAGTCTGTTCGTCGTGCTACGGAACGATCCATCCGAGACGATTTATTGCATGCCGCAATTGGGGTGACTTGCCGGATGGCCATACCAGTCTTTAGTCTATTTTTGATCGGGCTGTTAATCGATGCTTATCTGGCACAAATGGCATTTTATGCGATCATTGGCGCCGTGGTCGGATTTGTGGTAGCTGGTTGGCTAATCTATCGCTTGGTCAAGGGCTATCAAAAACCCAAGACTCCTGAAACCAAGGAGACCCGCTAGATGCACGGCGTCTCGATCAAGGCCGAACCGCTGTTTCAGATTGCTGGCATTATGGTAACAAATTCGATGCTGCTGGGTGCACTTGGAGCGCTGATAGTGATTAGTTGGCTGGGTTTTACTGCCTATGTCGTGAAAAAAGACCGGAGTGGTGCTGCGAAAAAAGGTTTCTTTACCCGACTGGCACTATGGTGTTTCGAGGGACTTTATAAAACCGTTCATGATGTCATTCCCAATAAAAAGGTAGCGCGGCAAGTGGTACCGTTTGCAATCACGATCTTTTTCATTGTGGCGATCCAATATTACACTGGTATTTTGCCGTTTGTGGGCGAAGCGGTGGTTTGGGGCGAGCACGCTATGTTCCGTTCGCAAGCGGCCGATCTGAATTTTACGGTGGCGCTGGCGATTATCACGATTGTCGCGGTCCAGGTGTGGGCAATTCGGGTTCTCGGTGCCAAAGGCAATTTTGGGCGCTATCTGGTTAATCCGCTGCGTGACCCGATCGGTGCGTTCAGCGGCTTGCTCGAGATCATTGCGGAGTTTTCGCGGCTCATCGCCCTGGCGATGCGTCTGTTCGGCAACGTGTTTGCTGGTGAAGTACTACTCATCGTAGTAGCCTACCTGGGGCAATATGCCAGTCCAGCGCTCTTGCCCTTCTTTTACATCTTTGAATTGTTTATTGGCGGCATCCAGGCATATGTCTTTTTCATGCTGGCCACAGTATTTGTAGGCCTCGCGGTCGAGCACGGCGGCCACTCGGAACCTGATCACTCAACTGAAGTTAAGCGGATGAGTGAGATGACAACGTAAGTAAAAATAAGGAGTAATCTATGGAAAGTTTAGCGTTTAGTTTGGCCTATGCCATCCCAGCTCTCGGTGCAGCAATCGGTGTGGGTTTGATTGGTGCTGCTGGTTTGAACGCAGCAGGTCGCAATCCGGAAAAAATCGGTGATATTCGTACTTTGATGGTGCTCGCGATTTCGTTTACCGACGCTCTGGCTATCATCGGTATTATCGTGGCAATCCTCAGTAAAGTGATGTAAGGTTTCTAATGCAAGAGATTTTCACCCTGTTCGCTAGTGCTATCGAGGCCGCATCCGGTGGAATTTTCGAGTCGATCGGTATTGACTGGAAAATCCTGATTTTGCAGGCCGTGGCTTTTGGGCTGCTGGTGTTTATCCTGGCAAAATGGATTTACCCGCCAATCTTGGCCATGCTGGATCGCCGCGACAAATTGATTGAGGATTCAGTCAAAGCTGCGAAAGAAGCCACCAAAAAGTCGGAAAAAGCAGCCGAAGAGATCGCTGGTCAGCTAAAAGCGGCCCGTGACGAGGCCAATGAGATCGTCGACGCTGCCCGCGAACAGTCGACACAAATGCTGCTCGATAGCGAAAAAGATGCCGAACGGCGGGCTGAAGCGCTAGTGTCGGCCGCGAAATCTCAGTTGGAACGCGATGTCGAGACGGCTCGCACTATGTTGCGGGATGAGACCGCTTCTCTAGTAGCCCTCGCGACCGAAAAGGTTGTGAATCAGAAAGTCGACGGCCAGGCCGATGAAAAACTGATTTCAGCAGCGATTAAGGAGAACAGGAAATGAACAAGAGCCCTCGCAAGAAAGCGCTACGGCGAGTTACTATTATAGTCGGTATTGTGGTTTGGCTGGCGTTTCTGGTCTGGGTTGATATGGTGGTTAATTTCCATCTATGTCTTGGTAGTAAGTGCCCGCAATATGAGTATGTGCCAGTTTTCTTTGGGGGCCTTGCCATTTCCTTTGTCATTGTCCTGTTTGCATGGATGCGCTCTAGGGTGAGACAGAGTGGCGCAAGACAGAAAGGTAGTCGCAGGGATGCATAAGTCGTCGCGTCGCCAAATTGCCAAATTTGTGGCAGCCCAACTCGTAGCGGGCGAACCAGTTGGTCGGATCGCCAAAGTCTTGGCGGCCTATCTGTCGTCGAACCGTCAAACTCGTTACCGCGAGCTGATTATCCGTGATATCGAGACCGAATTGATGAATAATTACGGGCATCTCAGTGCCGATATAGTCAGCGCGCGAGCCCTGACGACCGAGGTGAGGGATATTTTGACTAACATGCTACGAGCCGAGACTGGCGCGAAAACCGTTGAACTGAGAGAGCGGGTTGACAGTGATCTCCTCGGTGGTGTCGTCGTGCGAACCCCAGAGGCCGAAATGGACGCGAGTTTGAGGAAAAAGCTAACCCGCCTGAAAGCGATTTGAAAGGAGTAACATGGCAGAATTATCAGTCAAGGAATTATCAAAGGAACTACGCGATGCGATCGCTAATCTCGATATCAGTGAAGGTCTAGAAAAATCCGGTATCGTTATCCGTGTCGGTGATGGCGTGGCCTGGATTTATGGTCTGCGAGAAGCAGGCTCGAGTGAGATCTTGAAAATTGAGACACTCAATGGCGGCACGGCCGAGGCGTTTGCTCTAAACCTAATGGAAGATGAAATCGGCGCCGTACTCCTGGGTGACGAGAACCAAATTGCTGCTGGCGCCAAAGTTACGCTGACTGGTGAAGTTGTCTCTGTCCCCGTTGGGCCGGAACTCCTCGGTCGAGTCGTTGATCCGCTCGGTCGTCCACTCGATGGTCTGGGCGACATCAAAACTGACCAGCGTGGCCTCGTCGAAAAGCCAGCACCTGGCGTCATGGCTCGCAAGGCTGTCCATGAACCACTCATGACCGGTATTATGGCAATTGATACCATGATTCCGATCGGTCGCGGCCAGCGCGAGCTGATTATTGGCGACCGGCAAACTGGTAAAACGGCGATCACACTCGATACAATGATTAACCAAGCTCGTCAAAATACTGGCGTGGTGAACGTTTATGTGGCGATTGGCCAGAAATTATCAAAAGTCGCGCGTCTGGTTGAACGTTTGAAATCGGAAGGCGTGATGGATCAAACCATCGTTGTTGCGACCAGCCCTGCTGATCCGGCGTCGATGTTGTATCTGGCGCCGTATGCTGGTACCGCCATGGGTGAATATTTCCGCGACAACAGCGAGCATGCCCTGATTATTTACGATGACTTATCAAAGCATGCAGCGGCGTATCGCCAGATGTCCCTATTGCTCCGTCGTCCACCAGGCCGCGAAGCCTTCCCGGGCGACGTGTTCTATCTCCATTCCCGCTTACTCGAACGCTCAGCGAAGTTGTCCGATGACCTGGGCGGCGGCTCTCTCACTGCCCTACCGATTATCGAGACACAGGCTGGTGACATTTCGGCCTATATTCCGACCAACGTGATTTCGATTACTGATGGCCAGATTTTCCTCGAGACCGACCTGTTCTATCAAGGTATCAGGCCAGCCATTTCAGTTGGTTTGTCGGTGTCGCGTGTCGGTGGTGCGGCGCAAACCAAGGCCGTCAAATCGGTGTCCGGCAATCTGCGTCTCAGTCTGGCGCAGTTCCGCGAACTAGCGTCATTTGCTCAGTTTGGCTCGGATCTGGATGCTGAAACCAAAGCCCGTATCGACCGTGGTCAGCGATTAACCGAGCTCTTGAAACAGCCGCAGTATCAGCCGCTGGCGATCTGGGAACAGGTGGTTGGCGTGGTAGCTCTGACCTCGGGCGCGTTTGACGATGTAGCGGTGGCGAAAATTCACGATGCTGTCGATGCTCTCATGGCTCGGTTCAAAAAGGATCACAAAGATGCTATCAAGAGTCTCGATAACGGTGACAAACCAGATGATAAGTTGCTAGATACTGTTAAAACCTTGGCCGAGAAAGTGGCAAAGGAGTTTAACTAGTGAAGACACTGTTCGTTTGTTATGCAAATATTGGTCGGTCACAAACTGCGATGGCCTTGTATAACTATTGGACAAAAACTGCCACAGCGGATAGTGCGGGTACGGGAGTTGACGAAGTGGCTCCAGATTGTAAGACGCTAGGGGAATTTGAGCCAAAGGGCCACCGCCGACCTAGCACTCTCACTGCCCTATCGGAAAAGCTTGCTATAGACGCTAATGATTTTACTCGCAAGCAGCTAACTCCTGAAATGTTGTCGCAGTATGATCTGGTAGTTAATATTGCTGATCGTAATCAAACACCTGATTGGCTGCGAGGCGATAATGTTATATGGTGGAAAGTCTTAGATTTAGGACCCGAGTTTACGCGAGAACGACTGTGGCAGAACTATGATATCCTTGCCGACAAGGTGAAAAAGCTAATTGATCTCGAAAAAACAAGCAATAATTTCCACGAGCTTGATGATAATATCGACGAGGAGCAGAACTAATGGCCTCAGTACAACAACTAAAATCTCGTATCCGCTCGGTTAATTCGACCAAGCAGATTACGAAAGCGATGCAGCTGGTTGCGGCCAGTAAAATGCGTCGTTCGACCACGGCGGTCAAAGAAACAACCGACTATGCCACGGCAGCACGTGAACTGCTAGCCGATTTAGCTCATGATCGCGAAGCGGTGACGTCCCACCCGATGTTTCAGAATCGCCCAATCAAGCGTCGCCTCTTGATTGCTATTAGCAGCGACACAGGTCTAGCCGGCGCCTACAATGCTAATGTTTTGAAAGGTTTGGTCACTGAGCTAAAATCTGACAACAAACATCATATACACACCGACACGCTAACGCTGGGACGCAAAGTATCACAGTTTGCTTCGCGTCTCAAGGAAGTCAAAGTAATCGGCTCATACGAAAAACTACCAGATCAACCAACCGGACTCGAGATCAAGGCGATCCTCAATGAGGCCATAGATCGGTTTGTCGGCCTAGAATGCGATGCGGTCGATCTGATCTTTACGCGCTTTCATAGCCCGATAAATCAACAGGTCGTTGTCGAACGATTACTGCCAGCAGGGTTAGCTAGCCAGAGCGACTACGAACAAGTTTCGAGCGAGATTCGCGAGAGTCGTTTTGAGCCGTCGCGCGACGAAGTACTCGATGCCGTGACCGAACGCTTGATTGAAACCCAAATTGTTCAGGCGCTGCTCGACTCGCGCGCGTCAGAACACTCGATGCGCATGATGGCGATGAAGAATGCGACCGATAACGCATCTTCCCTGTCGAGCGACTTGACACTAGCGATGAACAAGGAACGCCAGGCCGCGATCACGCAGGAATTAGCGGAAATTAGTGCTGGTGCAGAGGCGGTATCATGACGAAGCTGAAAATGGACACGTTGCAATTAGCGGGAATTGGGCTAACGACTGCTTTGCTTGGTGCGGGTGTACTGTATTGGGTAGACTCTGTACCACATGATTTCTATGACACGCTCTTTATGTTCTTGCCGGCTATTACTAGCGCCACTATATTTCTGACGCTATGGTATGTCAGAAAACATTTGCCAAAAAAAGTTAAGAAAATAGCAATTATGTATACTGTTACTGTGGCTGTAGCGTTGACACTAACTGCTATATTGGCGTATTTTGACTCACGAGACTGCAGGCCGTACATTATCCTTGGTTGTCTGACCTATGGCCAGACTTTGTTGCTACTGTCGCTTTTTGCCGTACCTTTTCTAGCGATAGTAGTTGCGTTGCAGTCTGTATCGATAGTTATAGGCATTAAAGTCGGAAAGTATTATAAACGGAATAGTGATAAGGAGGAGAAATAATGAGTAAAAACACAGGTGAAATTATCCAGATTGTTGGTGTGGTGGTTGATGCAGAATTTGCAAAAGATGCCCTACCTGCAATCTACGATGCATTGACTGTTGAAAACGATGGTCAAACTATTACGCTCGAGGTAGCGCAGCATTTGAGCGAAACGACGGTGCGCGCTATTGCTCTATCGAGTGCTGATGGCCTGACTCGTGGTGCCAAAGTTGTCTCGACCGGTGCGCCAATTTCGGTGCCAGTTGGCGAAGCCACTATGGGCCGCATGTTCAATGTGGTTGGTGAGCCAATTGATGGCGGCGCGGCGCTAAAAGATGTCGAACGTATGCCAATTCACCGCGATCCACCACCACTGGTCGATCAATCGAATAAAACCGAAATCCTCGAGACGGGTATCAAGGTCATTGACCTGATTGCGCCGATTGCCAAAGGCGGCAAAGTCGGCTTGTTCGGCGGCGCTGGTGTTGGTAAAACCGTCCTGATCCAGGAGCTAATTAACAACATCGCTAAATTCCATAGCGGTAACTCGGTGTTTGCTGGGGTTGGCGAGCGTACTCGTGAAGGCAACGACCTTTATCATGAAATGAAAGATTCTGGCGTTCTCGACAAGACTTCATTAGTGTTTGGCCAGATGAACGAGCCACCTGGGGCGCGCCTCCGTGTGGCGCTCACTGGTCTCGCTATGGCCGAGAAATTCCGTGACGAGGGCAAGGATGTGCTGTTGTTTATCGACAATATTTTCCGCTTTACACAGGCTGGATCCGAAGTTTCTGCCCTGCTCGGCCGTATGCCGAGCGCGGTGGGTTACCAGCCAAACTTGCAGCAAGAAATGGGTGCGCTGCAAGAGCGTATTACCTCGACCCGCGAAGGCTCAGTGACCTCTGTCCAGGCAGTCTATGTTCCGGCTGACGACTTGACCGACCCAGCGCCGGCGGCGACCTTTTCTCACCTTGACTCGACTATTGTGTTGAACCGCGCACTGACTGAAATTGGTATTTATCCGGCAGTTGATCCGCTCGATTCGAGCTCGACTATTCTGGATCCAGAAATTGTCGGCGAGAAGCATTACAAAGTGGCTCGCGAGGCGCAGCGTGTGTTACAGGAATACAAAGACCTCCAGGATATCATTGCCATTCTCGGTATGGAGGAGCTATCTGATGAGCAGAAACAAACCGTGGCGCGCGCTCGCCGTTTGCAGCGTTATTTCAGCCAGCCGATGCACGTGGCCGAGATCTTTACCGGTCAGCCAGGTGCCTATGTGAAACTCACTGATACGGTTGATGATGTCGCCGCGATTCTCGATGGCAAACTCGACAACAAACCAGAAGATTGGTTCTACATGGCCGGTGCACTAAAGGACAAGAAAGACAAATCGGAGAAGAAATAATGGCTACTCAGCCGATGTTGCAACTTCAACTGATTACCCTGCTCGGCCAGAAAATGGACGAAGCGGTGTACGAAGTGATTTTGCCAACGACCATTGGCGAAATCTCGGTGTTCCCTGGCCACGAGCCGCTGGTCAGTTTGGCAAAGCCGGGCGTAATCGCTGTGCGACGCCAGAAAGCTGACCCCGATACCGCGCTAGAGTATTTTGCAACAAGTGGTGGTATAATTGAGGTCGATCCCGGTCGAGTACGAGTGTTAGTCGACGAAGCCGATCACGGTGACGACATTATCGAGGCTGAGAGCCAGAAAGCTCTGGAGCGAGCGCTCAATATGCGTGATAATGCTGCTGACCAGGTCGAGCTCGAAAAAGCTAGCCAACTGATCGATCGCCATCAAACTCGCCTCAAAGTGGCTGGCCTGCGCCGTCATCAAGGCAAGACGAGATTTAAATAGGAGCTCAAGGTAAATAAAATGACCGGAGAAAATCCGCATGTTAATAATGGTGAAAACGAAATGAGAGTATATACAGTAATGGAAATCGACCCGATGGGTTTTGGTAATGCTGCGGCCAAAATTAGCTATGACAAGAAACTGAAATCAGACAAAGATTTCGAGGCCCGAGCCGAAGTTGGAGCCGAGATTATCAAAAGTGGCGAATGTATGTATGATATCACTGATCGTGACGATGGTTGTATTGATGGTCGGAAAGCCAACTTTCTCCTCTTTCCGCTCGGCATCGAAGGTCAAGATTATAACGAAGTCCCGATTACTAATCCAGCTGAACATCGCCGAGCCAAGGTGGCTGGCGGTGGTTACATTACGTCGACGATCATGAACATTGCTCTCGGCGGTAATCATAATCAAACGATCGAAGACGTTATTGCGAAGACGGCCGAACATCTAACTGAACAAGGTATATATTGCGGTACTCACACTGGGCTACATATGAATGACGAATGTACTGATTGCGGGGCTAATGATCGCATGGATGAGATAGTTCAGGCAATGGTGACCTACAAAGGTGAAATTCGTAAATTAGTTGACGGGACTCTATCGCTCGTTGCTGGGGGGGGGTCTGATTCGATAAGTGATCCCATTATTGATGCGGCCGATGAATCTGTAGCGTCGGTTGCCTCAAACGAAGGCTATTTTGTCGGCAGCAGCGGGATATCTAGATTCAAAAAGATTATGACCGAAATCATGGCCGCTCAGAAGCGATCTGGAATCAAGGATAAACCTGTTGCCGTCAGTAAACATTTGAGTGGCGAGCATCAGGAGGCCTTTATCATCTTGAACATGGTAGAGGGCAAAACCTTTTCGCAGGTCGAGTTCAAAAAGGCAATGACGACGCGATTTCCGGACGATGATCCAGATAGTTTACCCCAAGCTTTTGCGGTTGACATTCCGCGTATCATTGAACTGGCTCGGGCAATGGCGCATGGTCGCGACGACGATGAAGCTTCTTTCCAGACGGCGCTCTATGCTGGGTTAGCCTATCAGTTTGCAACCGCAGCGGTTTTGACCGATGGCTCGCTCAGAACGTTTGTTGTTCAGTGAGTTTAGCCCGAACTTCGTCGGTAGTTTGACAGGCCATGAGTTGTTCGCGCAGTTCTTTTGCCCCGTCGAAATCACGGACGTAGATTTTGAAAAAGCGTTTTAGAGTTTCAAAGGGTCGTTTCAAGGTTGGTTGCCACTGATCAAATAGGTCGAGGTGGTAGCGCAGAAGGTCAAGAAGTTGATTGCGTGTCGCGGGTCCTGCCGCTCGGTCCGCCCCTTCTTTTTCATCGCCTTCGGCGCTGCAAAAAGCGGGTGCTGCCCCGCCTCGCGTCACCCGCTCTCTAGAAATATCTCTAAAGCAAAACGGATTATGAAAAATACCGCGGCCAATCATAATGCCGTCGATACCTGGCGACTGGTGCACCAGTCGCAGACCACTAGCGCGGTCTGCGATATCGCCATTGATGATGAGTAGCGTTTCGGGTGCTATTTCGTCTCGGAGCTTGATAATATCAGGTATTAACTCGTGGTGAGCCGGAACTTTGCTCATTTCCTTTTTCGTTCGCAGATGAATGGTGAGCGCCGCGATATTTTGCTGTAATAGAATTGTTAGCCAGCCGCGCCATTCGTCGATACTGGTATAGCCGAGGCGGGTTTTGACGCTGACTGGTAAGCCAGCCGTTTTGGCGGCCGCGATGGCCGCAATGGCAATATCGGGCTTGCGAATCAGCGCCGAGCCGCCGCTGCGGATGGCTGATTTGGCTGGGCAGCCCATGTTGATATCAATACCGTCAAATCTGAGCTCGGCGCAGTGGCGAGCCAGATTTTCCATGTCCTGCGGTTCTCCACCCCAAATCTGAGCCAACAAGGGATGTTCATCGTCGGTCTTGACGAGACGGCCGCGAATGGCTTGCTCGCCTGCATGAACCCAGCCGGTCGCGTTGGTAAACTCGGTGAAAAAGACGTCAGGTGCGCCGGCCCTACGCACGACATGGCGAAACACGACGTCAGTGACGTCTTCCATAGGGGCCAGTGCGAAAAATGGCCGAGGCAGATCATTCCAAAAACTCATTGTATCCATTGTAACAGACATTGAAATAGCCGCCTGTCAGGCGGGAGCGAAAGCTCGAACGCCAGAGGCGGCTAGGGGTTCAACCGGAGCCGAGAGGTCACATTCGCCAGGATGGCGGCGAATGGCTGGCTATTACGCACCAGCAACCATCAACACACACCTTCGGTGTGCCGAAGTCTGACCTCTCGGTCCGGTTTGTCCTGGGTAGCCAGCACGCCACTTTCCCGGGGGGATGGGATGGGCGCGCTTGTACTGTGCCAGGACGACTCTCCTCTTGTGGCGCCAGAGCGCTACGCGGGGAGAGGTCTGGTGGCGGACCCGGAGGATCTGGTGCGAGGAATGTACCCTCGCTGGTGGCAAGGCGTTCGCACGCCAAGCAGCCAGACCCTCCGGGAATCGTGAGATCATTATCCGACTCCTCCGCTCTGCGGAATCGAACTGCCCCTTAGAGAGGCGGGACAGGATTTCACGAAGTTGTAGCTCCCCTGGGGGAGCAAGTTTTCGGCGACAACTCGTCGAGGATAGCGGACAACGTTGCCCTGTTTTCCTCGTTGAGCTGCCGCCCCCGCGTACTTTGGCTATCCGGGAAGTGAATCCCAGAACATCCGACGGAGCCTTGAGCAGAGATCCCTTTCGGGAAGTCGCTCGGAAGACTGTCGAGAGGCGTTGCCTCTCCCGTGCACGCGAAAACTTCGATTCCGATCTGTTTGCCGCAAGGCAAATGTCGGAACATACTATCATTATAGCACATCTTAGGTGATTTTGTCAAGTGACGACGAGAGAAAGTCTAGGAATTTTCGCGCAGGAACTGCTCGAAAGCCAGAATGCCAGCCATGTCAGCGGAAAATTCGGTGATATCTGGCAGCTCGAGGCTCATGATGCGTGGCCACACGGCCGTAACGAGGCCTAAAAACTCAGCTTCGCTGGTCTGATCGTAATCCAGCTCAAGCCGCCTAATCACGCCGTCAATCGGTTCGACGAATTCTAGCACGCCGCTGGTAACCGTGTAGCCTTTGAAACGTGGCGAACGCTCAACTAGTAACTTATAAAACATTAGCTGTTGGCGATATTTGTGCAGCTTGATCTTTTCATAGTCAGTCCGACCCTGCCACGAACGCGGGGCTTTGCCGGTTTTATAATCAGTTACAGTGATAGTTTTTTGTTGCTTGTCGATGTCAATCAAATCGATTTTTCCAGTCAAACGAACCTGACCAATCATAATGTTGTCGCTATAAAAATCATGTTCGGCAATTTGGGTGGGTTGAAAGGTTTGGATGCGCTCTGCATAAAAGGTCTTCAGATCGTCGACACCTTTTTGCAGATAGAATTCGAAATCGCGGTCGCTCAAAGCTTCGTTTCGGAGCAGTGTCTCAAAATCACCCAGTACGTCCTCGAGTGGTTTCGGATGTCCCTGGGCAGTCACATGGGTGTGGGCGCGTTGCAAGGTGGCGTGAATAACGATACCAAACGTAGCTGGCGCTGACATAGCACTCGGAAATCGCAAGAGACTGCGCATCAAAAAGCCCTGTGGTCCATCGTTCGGCAGATCGATAAAACGGTTCAGGTCGGTAGCGCTCAGCCGATATCTAGCCAATCGATCAGCCAGCGCGTCCAGCAAGGCTTGACGATTGTTATGATCAGCAGTATCAGTCAGTGGCAGGTGCCACGCTGTTTCGAGTTGATTGCTAAGTTCGGTTAGGGTTGGTTCGGGTAACGTTTCGGTTTCGGCGACCGAATTCTCGATCAGGTATTCCAGAGGCAGCAGTGGCTTGCCGGATGGGCTGAACTGATGCCAGCCGATCGTCAATTGCCGTTTGGCCCGTGTCATCGCCACAAACAGCAACCGCAGCTGCTCATCGGCCGTATCGCCAGCCGGCTGGAACGGCATATTAATGGGAAAACTGATCGAATTGTGGTTGCTACGAGATTTCTGTCCCCAAACATTTGATGACGTGTTTAGAAGGTAGACGCTGTCAAACTCCATACCCTTTGACTTGTGGACGGTTAGCAGGTTGATCCGATCGTTGCCGCCGATCATCGTGGTGGTGACGAGGCGTTTGCCGAGGTTTCGGTAGGCGTCGATCAGCAGTAAAAAGTCCGGTAGTGTCAGGTTGGCGGTTTCATCGCGTCGGTAGTCACGCAGGGTTTGTCGCAAGGTAGTGAGGCTAGATAAAAATGATAAATAAGCGGTTGGATCGGTCGCTAACTTTTCCACAGAGAAGAAATAGCGGTACAGTGGCGACCGCCAGCCTTCCCCGGTCAGCCTGTCGGGACTGTCGAATAACTGATCTAGCATGGTTTCGAGTGGGGTGTAATGAACGGCGGCGCTCATCTGGATTAACCATTCGCCAATTACCTTTGATTGTTCTGAATACGTTAACAAAGTTTCCAGCCAATATTTGTGCTCGCGATTTGCCGCGAGGCTGATTTGCCAGATGTCCTGGGGCGCTAATTGCCAAGCAGGATGACTCAGTAGTTCTGGTAGTAGTGCGTCGACCTGATCATCATGACGGCCCGCAATCCCGACGACAACGCGAGCTAAATGTTCCAACATAGCGATAGGTTCGCTGGATAGTACGTCATTTTCGCGTTCATAGGTGACCGGTACACCGGCTTCGACTAGAAACGGCAACAAACTCGTGAGGTCGCTGTGGCGACGAGCGATCACGGCGATACCGGCTGGACTCTGTCCCGCTGCGATTTCCTGCTGAATCAGGTCTGTAATATGCGAGTTTTCGTGTTCGGCAGTACTGGCGACAATCTGCCGGACAGAGGCGGTTTGTGGTTTGGCATCAATCAGAGTCTTTTCCAAGTCAAAGATCGTACTGAGCCGCTCGTTAATCTGCCGTGCCACGTCGCCAGCGGCGTCGAGAACTTTGCGACCGCTACGGTAGTTTTCGGTTAAAATCACGGTTTCGACACCCGTGTAACGTCCGCGGAATGATTGAATATTCGAAATGTCGGCACCTTGGAAACGGAAAATGGCTTGATCATCATCACCAACTACCATGATATTCGGCCGATCGTCGTAATCGGTCAGATTCCACAGCAGCCGCATCTGGCTGTCGTTGGTATCCTGAAATTCATCAACCAGAATATATTGGTATTTTTCCTGCAACTCGGCCTTTAGGGTCGGAGTATTTTCAATGGTGTGGATGACGCGCAAAATCATATCGTCATAGTCGTACAGCTGGTGAACATCCATTTTTTTTAGGTATTGTTCGTAGACGACATTAAGGCTAGCCAGGGTTTCGGTTTTTTTCTGATCGCGCAGAATGCTGTCGCCACTATCGTCGGTTTCGAGCATAGTGCGTTTCCAGGCTGTCAGCGCACTGGTTTTATTAGTGAACTCAGCCGCTTCAACGGCAGTACGCAGGCTGCTCTCGACCAGGCTAGCGAGTGGGGGCTCGCTGACAAAGGCGAGCTTTTGATACTGCTGCTGGGCGGTTTCGATACTGTCGAGCAATATTCGGGCTGCTGAAATGGTCTTTTTGCTGATGCGATCGGCAAACGTTTCCCTAATCTGTGGTGCGATATGATGGCAGAAAGCCAGGTTCTGTTCGAGCAGCAGCTGCAACTCGTGTGGCAGTAAACCGGCTCGTTTGATGTACGAAATGGCGCTCGTCACTTTGTTCAGATAGGTAAACTGATCGTTAAACATCTTTGACAGCGGATTTGAATGTGGCAATTCGGCCAAAATCTCCTGAATAATCTGCCCAGTGGTCAGCTCATCAGCTGGTTGGAAAATCGCACCGTTATAAAAATGCTCGCTATAACGGCCAATAATTTCCGATCCCAGGCCGTGGAAGGTGTTAACTGAGACTTGATAGGCCGTCGGACCGAAAATTGCCGCCATGCGTTCGGTCATATTGGCTGCCGCCGATTCAGTAAAAGTTAAACATAAAATATTGCCCGGTTCGGTATCGGTTTGCTGCAAGATGTTGCCAACGCGCATGGCGAGGAGCTGCGTCTTGCCAGTGCCGGGGCCGGCCACTACCATCACTGGACCATCGATGCGGTCGACGGCGCTGCGCTGCGCTGCGTTTAGTAACTGATAATTCCTCGAAAAATTGCTATCAAAACTCATCCAACTATTCTACGCTATTTAGTGATGATGAGTAAAGTCACCCAAGTTTCAGAGTCTCACCTTTACTTTCCTTAACATTAATAGTAAAATAAACATCATGGATCGGATCTTTGAGGAAGTGAGTCTGGAAAAGCATATTAAAAATGCGTTTGGCATGACTCTGGAAATTAAATCAACCATTGTTGATAAATTGCCAGTTGGACCCGGTATGTCGGCCAAAGTTTTCCTGTCGAGCAAAGGACTGCTATTTGCCTTGATTGTTGGTCAAAAAGGCCTAACGCTAGGCGATGTTAAAAAAACGTTGTCACGCATGAATCTACGCGTCGAACAGTTTATTCCGCCACGCGCTGATCCGCACTATTTTGACACAGTGGCCGAAGGTAAGTTTCGCGAGATCTTTCCGGGACGGGGTGTCGTCAAGGATAGCGATTTGATGTTCTATCGCACTCTGGCACCCTATAATCCAGCACTGATCCAAATTTCCGAAGTGGTTGACGGTGTGATCAAACAATATGACCGTGATGCAGCAACTAGTTGGCGACCGAGTATTAAATTCACCTATCGTCGAATTCGAACTAGCTAAATACGGTTCAGCACCACGAGGTTTTCAATGTGTGGTGTTCGTGGAAAGAAATTAAAAGGTTGCATTAGTTCTATGCGATAGCCGTCGAGTAACGGTGCAATATCACGAGCCTGAGTAACAGGATTACATGACAAATAGATGATTTGTGGCGGGCGGGCTTCGAGCAATCTCTGTACTACCGTGATGTGCAGTCCGGCTCGCGGCGGATCGACAATAATCGTCGCATCACTGACGATATATTCCAAAGCCTCTTCACTCTTGGCGTGAACTGGATGGATGTTAGTGGTTCCGGGCGGCATATTACCTAGCATTTCGCGAAAGGCGCTATCGTCGGTTTCGACAAGTGTGAGCTGTCGATCGCGCGCTACTGACAAACCGATCGTACCAACTCCGGCATACATATCAACTACCTTGTCAGTTTTGATATGATGTATGATTTCCCGGAGGGCCAGTTCGTATACCGGCAGATTAATTTGAAAAAAACCATTTGGTGAATAGGAATATTCATGACCGAGCAGGTTGTCGGTCAAGCTCTGCATCGCTGGATGCGGTCGATGTTTTTCAAATAGAGCGCTCGATACGTGGCCTTGTTGATCGGCGCGGACCAATAACGACTGGTAGCGGCGAGCCTCGTCACCTTCTCTGTTTAGTCGATCGACTATTGCAGTTGCTTCAGCGAAAATTTCTGGCTGTTCGATTGAGGATTGGGTAATCGGAATTTTTTGATGAGTACCGCGAATATGAAAGGCTAGCGAGATACGTCCATTATGGTTGTCCCCCCCCACCACAGCGAATATTCCATTTTGTTGCGATAGCCATACGGACGCTGATCGCTCATGATGTTCGGTAGTGTGTCGACTGGGATATGTGACAAGGCAAAAGCCTCGCGGACGAGATCGACTTTTAGCTGCTGCTCAACAGTAAACTCCATGATTTGCCAAGGGCTGGTCGATAGATACGTTTCCGGATCGCGCGGCTGAATACGAATAGTTGATGGCTCAATGACTTCTGTGACGATACCTTCAGCATGGGATTTTTTCGATTTCGTCAGACGAATGACAACCGTCTCGCCCGGTAGTCCACCCCAGACGAAAACTTTTCGACCATCAGCCAAAGTGCCGATAGCCTGTCCGCCACCGACGATTTTGTCGAGCTTGATTGTCTCGGTAATAACCTGTTTCACCCGACTATTGTACCATTCATGATACAATAGATGATGTTGATTATGGGGAACAGAAAGGTACAGACTGCATGAGCGAAACAGCTATTATTAAAACAACGAAATTGACGAAAATTTACGGTAAAAAGACGTCGGCCTTTACGGCGCTCGATGGTATTGATCTAGAAATCAAACGCGGTGAAGCTGTAGCTATCATCGGCAAAAGCGGTTCGGGTAAATCAACTCTGATGCATTTGCTGGCGCTACTCGACATGCCAACGTCTGGCAGCGTCGAGATCGGTGGCAAGGACGCCTCGAAACTAAAAAGCCGCCAAGTCAATCGCCTACGCAATCACCGTTTCGGCTTTGTTTTCCAACAGTTTTTTATGAATTCACGCGATACAGTATTAAATAATGTTATGCTGCCGCTCAGAATCGCTGGTATCAAGCCGTCAGAACGAAAAAAGCGTGCGCTCGAAGCGCTCGAGATCGTTGAGCTAGCCGACAAGGCCAAGAGTCGTGCCAATGATTTGTCCGGTGGGCAAAAGCAGCGTGTCTGTATTGCTCGGGCGCTAGTTAATAATCCGGCGGTAATATTCGCCGACGAACCGACCGGCAACCTGGATTCGGCAACGGGCAAATTGGTCGAGGATCTATTATTCAATCTGAATCGCGAAAAAGGCATCACCTTGATAGTGGTGACTCATGATGATGATCTGGCGAAACGCTGCCATCGACAAATTCATATCAAGGATGGCCAGCTGGTAACTCAAACTCGGACAAAGGCCAAGAAAGGAGCCAAGAAATGAAATTCTGGGACGTAATTAAAATTGCCAATGCCAACCTGTTACGCAACAAGGGTCGCTCTTTCCTGACCATTCTAGCCATTTTTATCGGGTCATTCACTATTATCATGACGACTGGTGTTAATAATGGCGTCAATACCTATATCGATAAACAAATGAACAGTGCAGGTGGCGAAGGCTACCTGGAAATCATGCGCCAATCGTCCGCTACTAGTGGCCTCGGTGGTCTCAGTAGCGATGTCCAGGAGTATAGCACCGAGGACAACTCGACGGCTTTGATGATTATTACCGGCAAAGACATTGAAAAAATTCGCGCTGTTAATGGTGTTAAAACCGCCAAGCCCTGGACGATGTTGCAGTCTGAATATATCACCAGTGCCAGCACTGACAAGAAATTCACGATTGATCTGGCAGCATTGCCAACCGATACAATTCGAATTGACATGGCGGCTGGCCAGATTGTTGACATTAACAGTAGTACGCCCCAGATCGCTATTGCCGATAAATACGTAAAACCACTCGGATTTAGCAGCAACCAAGATGCCATTGGTAAAACAGTTAAAGTTGCCATGGCTAACCAAATTACTGGCGATATCGCCGAGGTGGAGCTAACGATTAGCGGCGTGATGAATCCCAGTGTGATCGGCATGGGTCGCAGTTGGGTAAATGATCGGGCCGCCAACAAGCTCAGTGATCAGGTGATGGCTGGCATGCCAGCGGAATATCGGGATCAGTCGTACTTTGCGATGGCGCAGCTAAAGGACGATTGGTTTAGTGATGAAAAAGTTCAACAGGTCAAGGATGATCTGAAAGAACTAGGCTTTACTGCTATGACGGTCGAGGACCAGGTAGGAATGGTCAAAACATTCTTTGATGCGGTGACGATGATCCTGACGATCTTTGGCGTCATTGCACTTCTCGCGGCCTCGATTGGCATCATTAATACGCTGTTTATGGCAGTGCAGGAACGAACCCGCGAAATTGGTCTCATGAAAGCCATGGGCTTGGGTCGCGGTAAGATCTTCACGATGTTTTCGTGGGAGGCTGTCATGCTCGGCTTTTGGGGCGCAGCGCTCGGTGTTGGCCTAGCCTATCTAATCAAAGTGATCATTAACCCGCTCGCTAGCGATACATTCTTGAATGGTTTGCCGGGCTTTACTCTGATCGAATTTGATCCGATGACACTCACCATTATCGTAGCTATTGTGATGACGATCGGTTTCCTGGCTGGCACCCTACCTGCTCGTCGTGCCAGCAAAAAAGACCCAATCGAAGCGTTGCGCTACGAGTAAGTCACTGGTTCTAGAACTATTAAAAAACGCCCGAGTAGGCGTTTTTTAATTGGCTGCCCTAGTTGGTTTTGAATAGGAAACGTAAATAATCGCGAATCATGCGTGAGCCGCAGATGATTGGTAAGTAGGCCGAGATTTGACGAGTAACTTCGTCGGCCCATTTGGCATCGTTATGCACTGCTGCGGCGGCGAGACGCATATTGGAATACAGTGAGACAACTTCTTCCTGATAAGTTTCGCCGACGACGGTTAATACGGCTGGCGGATCAATATCAGCCACCCCGCCGTCATTCGTCGAAATCAACAGCGTCATATTGATGATATCCTTCATAAACGAAGTGCCGCACGCCTCGAGGCCGACCTCGGGCACATTAATCGAAACATCACTACCAATAGACATGGCATAGGATAAACTTTCATCGTAATCAGTAATGTAATGTACGCGTTCGCGCAGCACTGGATCATCAGCAATGGTCTGAAGCATCGCTTGTAGACGATCATAGGTCGAATCACCTGCTCCGACGTTACCAGCCATCATGCCTGCCATGATGTAATGCGCGTTATTATCGAGCAAGATTGATTTCAGTTCATCAATATCTGCGAATGGCATCCAGGGTCGTTTGTACTCAACGAAACGTCGTTTAAACTCGAACAGTAACGCATCATCAGGAATCTGTACGACTTCGCCGTATTGATCCTTGCGGTTTAGCAATTCCTGATTCAATCGTTCACGGCCGAGTCTCTTGACATGTCGGACTTCCTCGATCGAAACCGCAGAGAGCTGTTCACGGAACTGCCCGCCTGGCATGTTAAATTTGTCGATGATGTTATTTCGCTTGTAAAAGTCCAACATTTCTGGCATCACCCAAGTATTTAAATCAATACCGTTGGTGATAGCGCGAAACTCAACTCGTTCCCCAGATAGGTCGCGGTATTCGGCAATTTTGGCATGCAAACGACTGACACCATTTTTAGCCTCGGCCAGTTCGATAGTGAGATTGCTGAGACGCAACTTGCTATTTCGGAACAGACTACCGATAAAATGTTTTAGGGCTGGTGAGCCAATGTTTGGAAAGACGAACTGCTCAAACTGTGCATAAGAAAATTCACTCTCGGCGGCCTGCACTAGAGTGTGGTTGGTGTACAGTGTGTGTTTACGAACGTAAACGATCGCTTCGTAAAGTCCCATACCATTTCGGCACAATTCATCGAGACGAGCTACAGCCGCAAAAACCGTCGCCGTTTCGTTGAGTTGAATAACAGCCGGTTTTAGGCCTAGCATTTTTAGTGCGGCGTAACCACTAAAGCCCAGCGATACCATTTGATATAATCGATGTTCGCTCGAAGGATCGCCGCTATATAATTCACCAAAGTTTTTTTCACCCATGGTCAGGAATCTGGTCGAACCGAGGACTTTTTGATAAATATCGAGGACCGAATCGGGCTTACCCGTCACTCTGATCGTCGTTTCACCAACTTTTTCAAAACCGAAATCGGTCGGCTGTTTGGCTAGTGAAGTATTGCGCGGCACGAGATCCTTCATCTCCTGGTGACGTTCCTCGCGGTAGAACGGTGTCAACATAACGAATGGAATATCGAGACTCTCGGCAACACGCCGAGTATCGGCAGCCAAAACGCCCAGTCCACCAGCACCACGAATGCCGTTGCTCGCATCATAGACCTCCATTGTCGTATAGACATAGGGTCGCTCCGCGCTGATCTTGTGTGTCAAGCTGCCGCGATCAATTGCTGAATAAAATTCCGCAACATCCTCAATCAGGTTGTTATCTGTTTTTGGTTGCCCACTCATAGTAAATATTCTAACAAATTTTTGAAGTTCGGGCAAACTGCTAACGGTTATTTTTTGGATTTTTTCAGTTCGTCACGAATTTCTCGTAGCAAGGCTAGCTGAGGATCCTCTTTCTTGGGCGCAGCTTCTTCTTCGTTCTTTTTCTTGCGATTGAGACTGTTAATTAGTTTGACAAAGATAAAGATGCTGGCACCGATGATCAGGAAATTGATAATATTCTGCAGGAAATTGCCATAAGTCAGGTTGGCGCTGCCGACTTTGATTGAGAGTGCCGATAAGTCTAAACCACCCAATAGCAAGCCAATGAGTGGCATGATAATATCATTGACTAGCGACGAAACAATATTCCCGAATGCACCACCGATAACGACACCGACGGCCAGGTCGACGACGTTCCCGCGCGAGATAAACTCTTTAAACTCCTTGGTTAGATTTCTAACAGCAGCGACTTCTTTACCGATTGAAACTTTCGCACCTGATTTTTTGGACATGATTCCTCTTCCTAATATGAATTAACTCTCGTTAGTTTATTGTAGCATATTTTTGAATTAGGTTTCTAATATAATATTAGCATGACGACTTGTCTCCTAGTGTTTAGGAAGTATTTTTTGTGTCAAGTGATCTCAAAGCGCTTACAAGTTTATTCTGGACATTCCTGAGAGGTTTTGAAGCATCGATAGTTGCAATGAGAGCAGGATTGTCCTCAAACTGTAAGTTATAGAAATGAGCTGTACGCGTCATAAAATCAAGGGAAGGTGTCCAACGGCCCGGAAGCTGGCGAGCAATACTAAGCTCTGGTGGAATGCGAAAATATATGTAGGTGAGATCTCTGTTAGTTGCGACTGGTACCGCAGACTCATCAATTTCTCCGGAGGCAAACTGATAAGCATACCATGACAGCGGTGTACGATCCATGAGACATAGCCCATGCCTACCGGCCGACTGCGCCAAGCTGTATTTCCGTTTGTCGTGTTCTAAGTAATCTGCTTCTGTAAAGTTAGCTTCTTCCTCCTCTGACACAAGCATTTCTGGCACCATAGGATAACCCATCCTAGAGATGAGAGTACTCTTTCCTGCTCCCGGCAAACCTTCGAATCCAATGATCATTGCCTACCCTCCCCTTTGATGTATTGTTGTGTACTAATGGGCCTATAATTAGCAGTTGAAAGCTCATTGTGCCACGGAAAACGTGACATATCGGGCTGCGTGAGCTTGTTTAATACAGAAGGCATACGATACTCCTCGATGCCTTTGCGATATATACGAATAAGCTGCGGTAAAGTTTGGGTAATATCAAAGTACTCTGAAAAAAGGTTGTGAGCAGCATTTGAGGCATATTGCCATTCTGTAGAAGAGGCTATAAGCGCATTTATCTTTTTTGCATACTCGTTTGGCGAATTTGCCACAATTAATGCATCGCTATCCGGAAAACCATGCATTGCAATTGACGAGCCGATCACTGGCAAACCCATCTCCAAGTAGGTGATAAGTTTTATTTTTAAGCCTGAACCTGCAGACAGGGGTGCAATTCCGAAACTTGCACTGGACAATACCGGCTGAAGATCATCAACTTCACCGAGCAATTTAATGTTTGTCTGCAGGTGAGGCACTGGTAAATCCTTGGAGCCTCTACCGACAATGACAAACTCTAAAGCCGGGAGCACTGGCGCTATCTTGTTAATGATATCTAAAGCAGCAAGATAATTTGGCTCATACGACATATTGCCGATAAAAACAGCTCTGTTACCATAACGTTCGCTATCACCGTGTCTCCTCTGCGACGGAGTAAATGCCACTGGCATTAAAAATGTCTTTGCAGCGAGATCCGCATGAAGTGTCTTTTGAATAGTATAAAAATCATGCGATGACATAAATCGGGAACGCATAGAATATTCAATAGCTTGCGCTTGAGTTCTCTCATAGAATTGCCCATCCGCTTTGTTTGAACGGAGAAATGTTAATTCTAATTCGAGATCGTGATGTTCGGCAATGACTGGCACTCCATGATCTTTTGCGGCCGGTCCGAGAACGCTGGCGATGTAGTACATGTTGTAATTCTGAACAATTGACAAGTGATGCGAGTTGATAATGTCTCTAACATTAGACTGGCTATAATATTCGTCTGGTGGCAATAGAAGAGTATCGAAGGGTTCATCTCTCAATTGACTAGCAGTAGCGCGACCACGGTCAGCGTTAACTAGAACAACCTCTATATCACGTTGTTTGGAAAGCGCCCGAGCTAGTTCGTAAACATGTACAGAAATACCCTCTTTTGGCGGGATACTAATTCCATCATGAAAAATGCCAATTTTTAGCCTACTGGCCATCTCTGCCCTCGGTTCGCTTTATTGTTACAAGTGAATGTGATTGAGTAAGCCTCCCCGAGGGAGCATGCTGCTTAATCACATCGACAATAGCTTTTTTTGATGAGGTGTAGCGTTTCAGCACTTTACTCATCCCAGCCGTTGCAGTAAATGCAACCGCATAATAGAGCTCCTCGGGGGAATCCGTGACTATTTCTGAAGTAATCAATCGAGCAGTTGTTTCTCCGAGTGCATCGCAATCGTTTCGAAGTCGCATCGGATACTTATTCCTTATAATCTGATGAATTTTTTTATCTGTGGGCTGTGGAGGAAGAATTGTTTCAATCTCGGTGATCATTCTTGTCCATCTATCGATGCCTCCAA
This sequence comes from uncultured Candidatus Saccharibacteria bacterium, assembly GCA_964633435.1. Taxonomy (GTDB): domain Bacteria; phylum Patescibacteriota; class Saccharimonadia; order Saccharimonadales; family Saccharimonadaceae. The sequence continues at coordinate 57,237 of CAZWHA010000002.1, forward strand.
ATGAAACTACTATCAACGAACTGCCTACGCCAGCAGTACGAGAAAAAGCACGCTGTAAAAATTTTCTCCGCTTACGACGATCAAGCGGGGTTGAATATATACTTAATACGTTATCGTAGCGATTGCTTCCAAGTGCACTATCTACCTCAGGATATATCCCCGATATCGTCGATATACCCCCCCCCGTGGCTTCTAGGGCATCGCAAAATGTATTGTTTGCCTCAACCGCCGTATAGGTGCTCGGACTAAATTTACTAAGAATCTGCCTAGTCATCGTCCCATCACCTGCTCCAATGTCAAGAATATTTGCCCCGATCTGCACAATTCCACTCAACGCCGAGGCTATTACTTCCTTTTCATTCGTTGAGGCAAGAAAAGCCTTGAACGACTTGTCATAATCAATATCTCTGGTGGTGTAATTCGACATATAACTAAAATACTTAAAAACGATTGTAAATTATTTTATAATATGCTATAATACAACAATACAAAATATTTATCAAGTGTAATATTAAAGTAGGATTGGATGTAAGATGAGTAGAACCGAACAAGTATCAGCATTCGTATTCCGGCCCTCGGAGGGTTTTGACGCGGCTGAGTATTTAGCTCTCAGACGAGTGCCGGAAAGAGGTGGTTTTTGGCAAGGTGTCACCGGAGGGTTGGATGATATTGATCATGCTGGAACAATAAATACTGTTAACCAAAAGGGGACACGTCATGCCGCTGGCGCCATTCGGGAAGTAGGCGAAGAGATCGGTTTAGATGTCGTTAGAGTACATGAAACAGGTTATAACTTTTCTTTTACTGATCCCAATGATGGGATGCTCGTCGAGCATGTCGTAGCAGTTGAGGTAGAACCAGGGTCTAATCCTACCCTAAGTGACGAGCATGACGGTGCATTTTGGGTAAATAACCCAGATATGCGTTCTCTAGTGGGAGCCAAGTGGCCAGAAAATGTCGTTGGTTTTGACAGAGCCCACGCTGAAGTTGCAAAGAAGTATCCTGGGATGCCTACATCAACGTTTGGAATCAACGGCTGGTCGCTTGTTATTGAAAAACCTGATGCCATAGAGCTAGGCATCCAAAACGAGATCAGGCGAAAACTCCGAGCCGTAGGGCTACGCACGATACTTTCCATAGAAGGCGTGCAGCTTAGTCCTGAAATGGTAGATGGCATCTGGATACCGCCAAAAATTCGAGACCCATGGTATCACGCAACAATAGATTACATGATGCGCACTCCTGTAAATGTTCAGCTTATGCATGGCAATAATGCAACCGAAAAAGTACTGGGCCTCAAACAGAAGCTTCGCAGAAAATATGATAAAAACTACCGCGACGATGATACTGCGCCTGTCGAGAAGCGAGTCGAATCACTTTTGCACGGAAGTGATCGCATGGAAGAACTAGCGCGACAAGCCCTTCTATTTTTTCAGCAGCAAACAATTTATGAGGCAGTTCAAAATGAAGCGCAAAGCAACTAGAATACTCGTTATTGGAGGCGCTGGTTATGTGGGAACGGCCTTGTGTGCACGGCTTGTCGAGCGTGGTGATGTCGTTGGGGTATATGATAATGTGCAGTCGGAAAATAGTATCAATGCGCGAGATGGCGTAAAGGTATATAGGGCTGATATTCGTGAATTCGAACAACTCAGAGAAACAATAAAGCATTTTCAGCCCGAAAAAATAATCCTTCTTGCTGCTCTTCATTTTATTCCATATTGTGTTGAACATCCCGAAGAAACGTTTGCTGTCAATGTCCTCGGTTTACAAAATGTACTCGATGCCGTGCGGGAAACTAATCCAAATATAGATCTAGTGTTTTCTTCCTCTGCGGCAGTGTATAAGGATAGCGATCATGCTCTGGCTGAAACATCAGATATCGAATCTATCGATATATATGGTATGACGAAAGTGCTTGGAGAGCGACTCATCAGGGCCCAGAGTAAAAAATATAAGATCGTACGACTATTTAATGTATATGGTGCTCACGATCCCCACCCTCATGTTATTCCTCGCATCTATGCCGAGCTCAAGAGCAATACACCACAGCTTGAAATTGGTGACACTACCCCAGAGCGAGACTTTATTCACGTCAGTGAAGTCGCAAGTGGCATTATAGCTGTCATGGACTTAGGAAAGAATAAGAATATTTACAACATAGGCACGGGTCATGCCATCTCAGTCAAACAAGTGCTAAATGAGTTAATGCGTCAGTGCAACCATACACCTGTTCTCAAAGAGCGGGTACAGGCCTATAATAGAAAAACTGATCGTATGGTATTAAAGGCAGACATATCAAAAATTACTGCTCATACCGGCTGGCGGCCAAGCATCTTTTTTAAGGACGGTATTCGCACATTGAGGTAGTATGATGTCAGTCATAAGGAAATTCGCGGTATTTGATGTCGATGGGACCTTCTTTCGCTCAGGACTGTATCGGGAGCTAGTGTCTGAGCTGATAAAGCTAGGTGCATTTTCCGACGAAGAAGCGAAAATCATTCAAGATATCGAGGTGAAATGGCGTCAAAATAGGTCACAGGAATCGTTTTACCAACTAGACAACATGATAATTGAGGTATTCGAATCTCATTTAAAACATCTTAGTCTATCGCAGTATAACAAGGCAGTGAAAGCGGTTATTAATAGCCACCGCAACAATGTTTTTTTATTTACCTCCCGTCTTGCGAAAAAGCTAAAGTCTGATAATTATACTCTTATTGCAATTTCAGGGTCACAACATGAACTGGTCGAAGGATTTATGAAGCAATATGGATTTGATGTTTGCGCAGGATTATTGCATGAACGCCGAGGAAATACATTTACTGGCCAAAGTACACGAGTATACGACAACAAACATACAATTCTCGAAAGAATTATCCGGGAAAATAACTTAACTCTTGAAGATAGCATTGCGATCGGTGATACTGCGGGTGATATTAAGATGATGAAATTAGTAAAGCGGGCAATAGCTTTTAATCCAGATCAGACCCTGTTGGTACACGCCAAGGAAAATCGTTGGGACATTATTGTAGAGCGTAAGGGAAACATATATCCCATAGCTATTAATGATGATAACGGAGATATCGTTAGTGTCCTTGCCTAAACATACACTACCAACAAATGAAGCAGTACGCAAATCTCGCCTCGAACTTGCCGATGCTATTCGTGAAACTTACGCAAAGAAGCTCGGTGCTAAAGCAACTGTGATAGGATCGCTCACTAAGGGCAATTGGGATGCCTTTAGCGACGTGGATATTTGGATATCTATTCCTGACGATGCTATGGATGAAGCAGTTCGAACACGTGCCGATTCTTTTTCGACCGTCGGTGATAATCTTATCAGATGGGAACGTCCCTCGTTCGCTCCGCTCAATGGACTTCATAGTATTGTACTTTACGATTCCCCGGAGGTCGCTCCTATAGAGGTAGACTATTACCTAGCTCCGGAATCAATGAATGATTATTACGCGGGATTTATTAGCTCCAAACGAAGCCGAACAGAAGACTATACGTGGGCAAGCGGCGAAGACGACATGTCACCGTCGGCTCGAATTGATTATGGTATATTGGTGACGCTATGGGCGGGAAAGTATTGGTATCGCAAGCAGAATCCTCAACATCAACTTGAGTGGGCTCGGGGCCGATTTAATACTATTGCCGACGAAATTGGACTTGAGAAAGATGTCGAACAACATGGTAACTTAACCGATTTATTAGCAATCGCAAACTCTTATCAACGCTATGCCCTCAAAACCCTCGATACACAACGTGTTCGTGCATGTAAAAAAATCATCGATACGCTTCATCTCATAGATAGTTGCCAAGGTTACGAGTAGTCTAATGTAATCAAATCTCCTTTTGGCGACAATATAGCTTAGCGCCCAATTAGTAGAGTAATCTGTGGATCGGTGTGACCAAATCAACGTTTTGAAAGATTTCCTGTCATACCAATTTCTATAGCAGACTATGATCGATGGGCATTTAAGTGCTATAATCCTTTTATGCAAACAATTACTCACGATGAACAAAAAGAGCGATGGGATATGGAGCACGCAAAGCCCACAGTTCTATTGCAAATGGATTCAGCTGGTGTATCGAGCGGGGTTGGTAAGTTCTTGGACTGGTTAGCACAAAACAGCCGCGTAGATTTAAAGAGTTTTTGTGGTTTGGAAGTGTGCTGTGGAAAAGGCCGTAATGTTATAGGTCTTGCCAAAAAAGGATTAGCTGTCACAGGTTTAGACTATTCCGCTACCGCAATCAAAGAAGCTAGACGACGAGCCAAGCTGGCGGGTGTTACCGGTAAGGCTAATTTCATGATTCATGATGTTACAAAACCGTTTAAGATTCAGGCTAACAGCTTAGATTTTGCAGTTGATTGTTTTGGTTCAACTGATATAGAAAGTAGCGAGAATCGAAAGGTTGCCTTGAGTAATCTAATTCACGTATTAAAGCCGGGCGGCTATCTGATGGTTTATTTGTTATCAACAGACGATGAGTTTCATAAGGAAATGATTACGAAGCATCCGGGGCCAGATTCAGGTAGCTTTATTCACCCGGTTAATGGTAAATACGAAAAGGCGTTTACAGAGACCGAGGTACAGGAATTTTACCATGACTTGGAGCTTGTAGTGTTGGAGCGTACGCCAAAAACAGCGACCTTTTTTGGTAAAAATTATCACTGCAATCATATATGGGCAATCTTTAGAAAGAGATAACTTCTCAGAATTTTGCAGGTGTGTTATTAGTAAATTGGCATGAAGTTTGGTATAATTTTGTCGCGTATTAGATTACGCAACGTATATTTTGGGGCGTGGCCAAGTGGTAAGGCACCAGGTTTTGGTCCTGGCATTCGGGGGTTCGAATCCCTCCGCCCCAGCCAAGAAATAATTGAATTACACTCTAATGATCGTCGTCATATCGAAATTATCCAGCGCTATTTATAGGCACATTGCCAAGCCATTGCTATTTCGGTTGCCTCCGGACGAGGCGCACGATCGAATGATCAAAGCTGGCTCTGTGGTCCAGAAAGTTGGTTTTTTGCGTGGCTTGATGCGGTGGTCATGGGCCTATCAAAACTCTGGGAAACTGTCGCAAAAACTAGGTGGTATCGAATTTCAAAACCCGATTGGTTTGTCGGCGGGCCTCGACAAGAATTTTGAGATCGCTGGCATTGTTAGTTCAGTCGGCTTTGGGCAGATGGAGGGCGGTTCAATCACCTTTCGTCCGTGTGCTGGTAATCCAAAACCCTGGTTTTATCGTCTACCGAAAACGAAATCGATTGTGGTGAATGCGGGATTACCGAACCAGGGCGCGCGCAAGATTTTGGATCGATTGGAACACTACCCCAGTCGTCAACTTGGCAATATGCGCATTAATGTCTCTGTTGCCTATACTAATGAGCAGCAGACTTGTACCGAAAAACAAGCCATCGCTGACTATGTTGGTTCGCTCGAATTAATAAAAAAGCATCGCAAGGTTGACCTGGTGACGCTAAACATATCTTGTCCTAACACTTATGGCGGCGAGCCGTTCACGACACCGGCGAAATTAGGGCGTTTATTAACAGATGTCGACAAGCTTGGATTGAAAATTCCAGTTTTTATTAAAATGCCAATTGATAAAACGGATGAAGAGTTTACTGCGCTAATTGATACGATTCTGAAACACAATGTTAAAGGTGTCACAATTTCGAACTTGTTTAAGGATCGCGCGAATGCAACCCTGGCCGAAACGCTACCGGATTCAGTCCCGGGCAATCTATCTGGCAAGCCAACATTTGATCGCAGTAATCAACTAATCAGAATTGCCTATAAAAAGTCTAAAGGCCGGTTAATAATTAGCGGCGTTGGCGGTGTGTTTTCGGCCGAGGATGCCTATATCAAGGTTCGATCCGGTGCTAATTTGATACAACTAGTAACGGCTCTCATGTTCGAAGGTCCGCAGGTTATCGGCCAAATCAATCGCGGCCTCGTGAAATTATTAGAGCGCGATGGTTTTTCTAATGTGGCCGAAGCGGTCGGTGTTGACGCCCAGTGATGAAAGATTTTTCCTTTGAGATTACAGTTCGCGCGGGTGCGGAATTTCCGTTGGCACGTGCCGGAGTGATAAAAACACCACATGGCGACATTCAGACGCCAACATTCACAGTAGTCGGCACGCATGCCGAGGTAAAATCCTTGCCGCCAGACAATTTGCGATCGATTGGCGTCCAGGCAGTGCTATCCAATGGCTATCATCTGTTGCGTCGCGCCGTGATGATCGATGCTAGCGGCGGCCTAGCTGAATTTAGCGGCTGGAATGGGCCGACCTTGACTGATAGCGGTGGTTTTCAGGTAATGTCGCTTGGCTCGGGTCTAGGTAAGATCGTCTCGATGGATCAAAAGGATGAAATGATTGCCGAGCGGTTGACTCGTAAAGAGGAACGGCTGGCGCTGGTTGATGATGAAGGCGTTGAATTTCGTGATCCCTTTTCTAGTCGAATTATCAAGTTTACCCCGGAAATGTCGATTGCGACGCAGCACAAATTAGGTGCGGACGTTATGATGGCATTTGATGAACTAACCAGTATCAGTGATACCTATGAGTATAATATCGAGGCGCTCGAGCGGACGCGACTCTGGGCGGAACGTAGCCTGCGTGAACACGCTAGGCAAACTGCCATGCGTACCGATCGACCTTACCAGGCATTATATGGCGTGCTACAAGGTGGACATTGGCAGGATCTGCGCGAAAAAGCCGCGCGAGATTTAGCTGCCATGTCAGTAGAAACTCAGGAATTTGATGGCTTTGGTCTGGGCGGGGCTTTCGAGAAAGAGACTCTCGGCGAGACGCTATCTTGGATGACGCGAATCCTGCCCGAAAACAAACCGCGACACTTGCTAGGACTGTCGAAACCAGATGATATTTTTGCTGGAGTCGAGAATGGTGCGGATACATTCGACTGCGTAGCGCCAACCCGCGAGGCCCGGCATGGGCGTATTTATACACTGGACGGCGATATCAATCTGAAACGAGCCGAATTCAAAGACGACAAACGTTTGCTCGACAAGGAATGTGATTGTCCGACATGTGCGGCTGGTATGACGAGAGCGAGCTTGCGCGCAAAGTTAAAATCTGCCGATCTGGACGAAAAAGCCGAAGCTCTCACTCTGTTATCACAACATAACGTTCGTTTTATTATTCGGCTGATGGAACAGATTCGAGTCTCACTCGAAAAAGGCACTTTTGCCGAGTTGTGCGATTCATGGTTACGACGTTATTATCGATAAAAGTCACAGATTGCTAGACTTTTTGATAGCGGTGTTCTACAATTGAGACATGAAAGATGTCAAAGTCACTGTAGATACGGGAACCTTTATTCGGTTCTGGCTCGTTATATTGGGGTTTGTAGCGGCAATTTGGCTGGTCTGGATTGCACGAGGACCGTTGGTAATAGTGGCGATTTCGTTCTTTTTGGCATTAGTACTGAATCGGCCAGTGGCTTGGTTGGCGCGACATTTGCCCGGTCGATCTCGGGTTTTTGCGACGTTGGTAGCGTACCTGATGATTTTAGCAATAATCGTCCTAGTCTTTTTCAACGTGGTACCGATTTTTGTCAAACAGCTTGCCAATTTCCTGGCCGATTTTCCATCGTTACTGCATTCTATTCAAAATAACACCTTTTGGTTGGGTGATTTGATGGCGCAATATAACATGACTGATCAATACAACGGCTGGATTGATAGCCTGCAAAAGGAAGCGGCTGGTGCGGCGGGCGCTATTGGCGGTTCGTTCGTCGAGGCGTTGAACGGTCTGGTTAATGTAATTATGAATGTGATTTTTGTGGCAGTACTGACGTTTCTGATGTTGATCGAAGGCCCTAATTGGGAGGAAAAGTATTGGCGACTGGCGTATCTAGATGACAAAAAGCGCAAGCGACATCAGGCAGTTGCTCGCAAAATTTCTAATGTTGTCACTGGGTATATGAGTGGTCAGATTATGGTCGCCTCGATCAGCGCTACCCTGACGGCGCTAGCGGTTGTAGTACTGGGGTTGATCTTTGGTTTTGAATTATCGCTGGCTTGGCCGGCTTGGACTATTATCTTTGTGATGACCTTTGTGCCAATGTTTGGCGCTATGATTGGTGGCGGTTTGGTCACCCTGCTGCTGGTGCTTTATTCATGGCCAGCCGCTCTGATTTACCTGGCCTACTTTATTATTGAGCAGCAGATTGAGAACAATTTAATCGCACCGCACATTCAGTCGAAACGATTGAATCTGTCTGCCCTAGTGATTTTAATTGCAATTTTGCTCGGTTTACAGGTTGGCGGCTTGCTCGGTGCGCTGGTGGCGATTCCAGTGGCTGGCAGTGCTGTGGTGCTAGCCAAGGAAACTTTCTATGCGCGGCGTCGCAAGGTTAAAGAGAACGAATTAATGGTGGGGGTGGAAGTTGATGATGATCTCGCCCCGGTTTTTGATATACAGCGTGAATTTGTCAGAATCCGCCTGCCCAGGATTTCTTTCAAACGTAAAAAGTAAAGCCCAGGTCTCAGAACCTCCTCCGGCGCTGCCCCGCCTCATGTCACCCGAGGCAGGGTTTTGAGCATTAGACTATAATCGATTCCAAATTGTTCGATCGGCCAGGTCATTGAGCTGCAAACCGTTGACGAGTAGCGCATCACGGATACGATCGGATTTGTCAAAATCGCGCTCTTGTTTTGCCATTTGACGCTGTGTGATCTGATCTTTTTCAATCGCAGTTATGTCTGGCGTCATCGATTGGATAGTTAGACCCAAGGACTCATCAATAAATCTCAGCACATTGTCGAGGGCGAAATGACTGACGTTTTCATAGCTGAATTGATCAAAAGCCTCATCGATATAGCGCAGGGTATTCGGCGTATCGAGATTATCCTCTAGCGCATTTTTTGCTTTGTCCAGCAAGTTGTTGACGATTTCAGTTTGGCCATCGTCGTGCGAGTCCTCGATCTGCCAGCGCAGCTCAGCTTTACTGTGCCAGTTACGACGTCGGTTTCTGGCAGCAGTTAAGTTCTCCCAGCTAAAATTACTCGGGCTTTGGTAGTGGCTCTGTAAAATGAGCATACGAAAATCGAGCGGATCAAAGCCTTGGTTTTTGATATCGACGAGCGTATAGAAATTGTGTTTACTCTTGGCCATTTTGACGCCATCGACCAGCAGGTGCTCGTTGTGAACGAAAAAGTTAGCGTACAGTTCTGGCTGGTTGCCGGCGGTGCTCTGGGCGATCTCATTTTCATGGTGCGGAAAGATGAGATCGATACCACCAGTGTGAATATCAAATGGCTGGCCAAGCTCATTGACGCTCATAACCGAGCATTCAATATGCCAACCGGGTCGGCCGCGGAAATCTGCAGATGCTGAGCCTGAAACCAAGCTTGTTAGATCAAAATCCCACGCTGGCTCACCAGGCTTTTGCTTTTTCCATAGTGCAAAATCCTGGGCCGAATCCTTGTCATACTCATCGTTATCGATCCGTGACCTTGTTTCATTAGCGAGCTCGATGTGTGATAGCTGACCGTAGCGTCGTGTCCTTTGATATTCGGCAATTGAAAAATAAATACCATCATCGGCCAGGTAGGCCACCCCCTGCTCGACCAGTCGCCTGATCAAATCTTTCATGCCCTCGATCGACTCAGTGGCGCGTACAAATGTCAAGGCCGCAGTATCATTGCCGATTTCAGTCATTTCATCTAGGAAAATTGCTTCATAATGACGAGTTAATTTCGCAAGCGCTGCCTCTGGTGCCATGTCAGGGTACTTGATGGCGGAGTCGCGAATCGTTTTGTCGTCAACGTCGGTAAAATTCATGACATGATTAATTTGATAACCAGCTAATCGCAAGGTTCGACGTAGCATATCGGCAAAAACGTAGGCGCTTAGATTCCCAATATGAGCATGATTATAGACGGTCGGACCACAGGAATAAACCCGCACTGTCTGGCTGTCATCGAGCGTTTTGAAATCTTCGATCTCATGAGTTCTAGTATTGAAGAGCTTCATTATGATCCTGGACTTTCTAAGCGGTTAATAATCTTTTGGTAAATTATCTGCATGTGCGGCTCTAGTGATTTAGCGACGAACTCGCCGATCGGAATCCATTTGATATCACTATTGCCACCGGGCTCGATACGAATAGTAGCGGTATCCTTGGCTTCGAACAGAAAAGTTAGGTTCAGGTGCGTATGTTCGGCCACTGCCTCACCGCGACGTATATGAGCTGCCACAGGAATACTTTCGATTGATATTGGTGCTGGTCGTAATAATTTCAGATCAGAAACACCACTTTCTTCCTCAACTTCTTTTCTAGCGACATGCAGCAAATCTGCGTCGCCATCGGCGTGTCCGCCCATCCAACCCCAGCTTTGGTAAATGTTATGGAATATTCCGAGAACCTTGGTATGGTCCTGATTGAGGACGAAGCCGCTGGCTGTAAAATGTGCCTCTGAGTCTCGAGTTAAATTAACAGGATCCTCGGCTCGTTTCAGGAATAGTTCACGGTCGATTGCTTCCTGGTCGTTTCCTGGTACAAAATTAGCTAGTAGATCAACGAGGATTTGCGTGTCGGGTGCTACCATTAAGCTTTCTCCTTTACCCGAAAACTTTTGAATGTATCATCGGAATTATGCGGAGCAGATTCAATGTTCGGATTATCGCCGTTATATTCCTGATAAACTTTCTCCATGCACTGCACGAGTTCCGGCAGAAATTCGTCGTAAGTTTCATAAATTCGAAAACCAGCTGCAAATGGATGGCCGTCGCCACCGAAATATTTGGCAACCAGATTAGAAACTGGAATATTCGAGCGCAATTTACCAGTTAGTTTGCCGTCAGGATAGGTTTTAACGCCAATAGCAATATCGACACCAATAACGAGACGCATCTCATCGAGCACCAGCATGGTCGGATTATATTGATTGCTGTATTCATGAATTTCGTCAAATGGTATGTTGATGACGGCCGTTCGTCCATCATTAAAATACTCAATCCGCTCGATTAACTGTCCTTTGTAGCGCAAGATTTCAGGAGATTTTTTCATTAGCTCACGCCGAGCAGCTTCGATATCAGCCGGGATTGCACCGAGTCGAACGAGCTCTGCGCAGGTAGCAAAACTTTCGGCAGTTGTTGCAGCAGTGGTAAGCCCGAGACTGTCGGCCTGGATCGATATGAATAAATGAGAAGCGGCTTGTGCATTAATTGGCCAAGATTCTTTGCTAGCAATATCGTAAATGAGCTCACCCGTAGCAACGGCAGTTTGACTGAGGATATAATTGGCCGAAAATGACAGATCTGGCTTGACGCCTGCGTGATGATCGAGGACGAGCACCGGTTTCGATTCCAGAAAGGCCCGAGCAATCGGATTATCTAGCGTTTTTGATAACAAGATGTTTGACGAAGTATCAACAATCACTGCCAGGTCAGCGTCATTTGAAAAGTCTATGCTGACCCGATCCCAGCCGGTGATGTGGCGTAGATAGGTCGGAATCTGCACTGGACAATGGAGTGAAACCTGTTTTCCCATCGCGCCAAAAATCTCTTCCAGCGCCAACGCTGAACCTAAGCTATCTCCATCAGGATTTTCAGCCTGAATGACCAAAATAGATTTTGCGTCGGCGATAATCTTTCGTTGTTCATCGTTCAACATAGTACTATTCTAGCAGATTCACAGTGTTTCGCGAACTAGCCGAGGAACTAGTATTCGCTGGCTTCGTCATACGTATATTCGGTTGTAATATAAGTATCATTGCTAGTAAGGATGGTAACAAAATTCTGCGGTCCGCCGAACACCTTGTCTAATTCTTCTATTTGTTTAATGGTTAACCACTGGTTGTGGCCACCTTCGAAATCCTCGATCAAAACTCCACTAGGATTTAACGTTTTCATTCTGACAAATACTTTGTCTTCTAATAAATTGTCGTTTTGGCTATAGTCACGCTTGCGATAAATAGACAAGAACCTAAAAGTTCCGGTCAAACCGGTTTCTTCTGCTAGTTCGCGAGCGGCGGTTGCTTCGAAGCTGTCGCCAAATTTGACTTTGCCACTCATCATTCCCCAGAATCCAAAGAACGGTTGTTTCAAGCGTTGTTGTAGCAAGTATTCTGTTTCCCCATTGTTATTGCGTTCAATTAACAGCAAGACGGATATTTTCGGCTGGCGTTCAATTTCATTGGTGTCGGTATCCATTCGATTAGCGTACTCTTTGCCGATAACTGTCAGGCGATATTCGCCTTTTTGCACTTTCTCGACAAAGCCGATTTCAATGAGTTTATTGAGATGAAAATTGAAATGATCGCTCGTTAGATCCGTATCTTTTTGTAGATCTGCAAAATGCACCGACGGGTGAAATAATAATTCGCGCAAGATTTGCAATTGTATTTCATGGGTAATATTTGCTGGCATAAAATCCTTTCTCTTAGGCTGCTGGCACAAGTATAAATGTGGAATAAACGATTTTCAAGTAAAGTCGACTTTAGCTCGCCTTTCGTTTCGGTACGACATGCTACAATATTAGCGTGAAGCGAAAAATCGAACATTTCCTAAGATCTTCAACCGGCGTTTTTACGATCGGTGTATTAATCGGGTTTCTGTTTTTCGCACTATTTTATGGGTTAGCAATTGTTGACCCGACCTATACCGATTGGATTTTCCAGCCGATTACCCACGATACCGCACAGCATTTTATCGGTTGGGAGTTCTTTCGCGCCGACTCGACTGGCGGTGTGATTAATGGGTTAGCCTATCCCGAAGGTCTGCCAATTACCTTTATGGACGGGATTCCGTTGCTGGCTTTTCCGTTCAAATGGCTGTCGACTTGGTTGCCGGCTAATTTTCAGTACTTTGGCTTGTGGGCGCTCGGATGTTATGTGCTAATGGGCGGCGTGGCGGCGCTATTGGTGCGAAAGCTTTGGCTCAAGTTATTTACGAAGGAATCTGACCAAAAATCGTCGTGGCAGCTATTATTTGTAGCGGCTGGGTCGTTAATCTTTATAGTGACACCAATGCTGATCGCTCGTAGTTTGTATCATCCGGCGCTAGCAGCACACTGGTTGATCCTGATCGGGATTTTATTGGTGTGGGACGCAGTAAAGTTTAAACGAGTCTGGACTTTCGTATTAACGTGGAGTGCCCTGTTGATTGCAGCTGTGTTGGTGCACCCCTATTTTGTACCGATGCTCGGCGCGATGCTAGTTGTAGCCACAATTCGAACAATGTCGGATTTTCAGTGGCAGAGCTGGCTATTTACCATCATTAAGATTATGGTGCCCACAGCGGCGATGGGGCTGGTATTCTGGTCGATCGGCGGGTTCAGTCTGGGTAGCGGCGCGGAGATTCGTGATTTATCGGAAAAAGGCTTTAACTTGCTCAGCTTTGCTAACCCGAGTGGTTTTTCAGCACTGATCCCGGGTTTCCCCAACGCATCAACTTCGCCAGAAACATTGATGTGGTTGGGACTCGGTGTTTGGCTGATGATCGTTTTTGTCGCTATGCGGCTGCGTGGCCACTATAAAAAGCTCTGGCGACAAGGCATTGATCGATTTCGGGCACATACACTGCGTAATTGGTTAATCCTGGTGGTTTGTCTGGGGCTATTAGTTTTCGCCATTGGTATCAGAGTTGATCTGGGGCCAATTACCCTATTTAGCTATTCGGTACCGCAGAAAATCTATGAAATATGGTCGGCGTTTCGGGCAGCGGCCCGCGAAGCCTGGGTATTTTATTACGTGGTTATTTTGCTGGTTATCTATGGTTTTGCCAAAAGTCTACTGCGTTACAAGAAAGCGACCTTGGCTCTGATTGCTAGCTGCTTGGCACTCGTATCGCTCATTCAGTTGGCCGATATTTGGTTTAGCGAAAAAGCCACGGCCAGGCGCCAAGGTTTTGCGCAAATTCAGCACGTTGACGGCCTCGGATTCGAAGCGCCGGATATTGCCGATTTGGTGACGACACAGCGACATTTGGTAATGCTCGACAAGGGTTTTCGTGGTGACATGAGTGGTACGTATAAAATCTCACAGGCGGCCCTAGCAAACAACCTGACACTTAATATTGGCTTTTTCGCTCGTATCCCAGAACCGATCTGGCAACAGCAGGCTGATTGGCGTGATAGGATAACGGCGTTTGAGTTATCGGATGACGATTTGAAGAGTACTATCTTTGTAACCAGAGACAATAACCTAGCCAACAACGTTGCTACTGTCTACCGCGTTGAGCAGCGTGATGGCTTTTACTTTATTTTACGACAGTTATAATTCCCGGCGGCCATTCAGAGCATGAGTCAAAGTGATTTGGTCGGCGTATTCCAGATCGACACCAATTGGCAATCCGCGAGCCAGGCGCGTGATCTTGATGTCGCCAAGATCGGCCTCCTCGAGCTGTTTCTGAATGTAGAGTGCGGTCGATTCGCCTTCGACGCTGGCATTGGTGGCGAGGATGACTTCCTGAACCTCGTCATCTCGCAGTCGACGGATCAACTCTGGGATATGTAATTGCTCTGGTCCAACGCCGTCAATCGGTGAAATAGCTCCACCTAGCACGTGATAGGTGCCCTTGAATTGGCGCGTATTTTCGATAGCTACGACATCAAATGGCTCTTCGACGACAGCCACAACGGCATGATCACGTGTCGGATCGGTATACAGCGGGGAGACGTCTGTATCGGCATCGATTAGCGCAAAGGTTTTCGGACATAATTTCACGCTACCATGAATCTTGGCTAGTGTGGTCGATAGCTGCGCGGCCTTGGCATGATCGCCCTTTAATACGGCATAGGCATAGCGCTCGGCCGTCCGAGCCCCAACACCCGGCAAAGCGCCAAAGGCTTCGATCAAGTTAGAAAGTGCCCGTGGCAGGGCCGAATGTTGCTGAAACCTCTCATTCATCACCGTCTAGTATAGCACAATCCGAATGGCAGCTATCAGGGTACATTTGACTTTTAATGATGCTTGTGGTATAATGGAAGGATGAGAATAGAGCTCAACGTCATTACTAATAAACTACCTTCAGACGGTGATGATCTAGGCGATGCGCTCGGCGAAGCTCGTTGGCCGTTCGCTGATTGCCGTAGGTGTGTTGGGGCTTGTTGCCTGGCAGGCATGGTATTGCCACTAACGGATCAGGAGGCGGAGAACTTAATAGCGAAAGGCGGGCAACTTCAGCCTGTCGATCAACCTGTGGAGCCCCTTGTCACCAAAGCTTTGTTCAGGAAGATCAGGACGCCCAGAACTGGATATTTGCTAGAAGCTGACTGCCCTAATTTGACACCTGACGGACAATGTGGCGTATTTGGCGGAGCTACTCCAGTCCGCCCGGCGGTGTGCGGGGAGCTAAAGGTGGGTGGAATGACCTGTGTTAAAGCACAGCAAAAAGCGATTGACGAAGGTCGAGCTAGACACGAGCCAAGCTAGTAATTGTTGATTATAGTCCTAAACCACTGAGGCCGCCCATTAGCGGCTTCATCTTTTCAGCGGCGACTTCTTGGGCTTCTTTTAGCCCGTCGCGAACGGCCGCTTTGATCCAGCCTTCGAGTTCAGCGATATTGTCCAGGTTAATCAGTTCCGGGTCAAGTTTCACACTGACAATTTTTAGTTCACCATTGATTTGTACGACAACCGCCCCATCGCCCGCCTCGACTTCCACGACTTCTTTTGATAACTCTTTCTGAGCCTTTTTCAATTTCATCACTAATGCCATTTGGTCTTTCATTCCAGCCATAATTTCTCCTTTGATTTACCGGAATAGTATACCATATGGTACAATGGTCGAACAATGAAAAAGGATTCTTTTCGTCGATCAATGCTCTATCGACACCGGGTTTTATGGGGATTTAGCGCCTTTATGCTGTTTGTGGTTTTATTTGCGGGCTATCGATTTTGGCTATTGCCCGGAGGTTTGACCGAGGCAGAAATGGCGACTGCGTCAACTAGCGGTCACTGGTCGCCACTCGCCCTGTCCTTTAGCTCTGAGTGGCTGGTGAATCTGCCGTGGAACTTCCTACAACATACTAGTATCGATCTGTTCGGGTTATCGACATTCGCAATTCGCCTGCCAGCAGTGCTGCTGATGATTATGGTCGCGGCTGGCATGTTCTATCTGATCAAGAAGTGGTCGCGGTTCAGTCTAGCGATGATCGGCGGCTTTTTGATGATAACCTCAGTATTATTTATCAGTTTAGCTCGGCATGGAGCTCCAGCGGCAATGGTACTGTTTCTGATCGTTACTAGCCTGGTTGCTGCGACGACCGTAGTAGTCGACAAGCGATCGTCTTTCATTACGCTCCTCGCAAAGGTAGTGGTCGGAATATGTTTAGCTCTCTTGATCTATTTCCCGGGCGGCATATATATGGCTGCAATGTTGATTGTAACGGGTTTGTTACATCCCAAGGTTCGGTTGTTATTGGTGCGAATCAAGGTCTGGAAAATGGTGCTGGCGGCGCTGCTCGGCATAGGCTTGCTGCTGCCTCTGGTCCTAGCTATGTCGCTTCGTTGGTCAGACGGCGGCGGAGCGACGTTATCGCAGCTGCTGTTGATCGACGGCCAGTGGTCTCTCGCTAACTTGGCGGCTTCGCTCGAAGCGCTCTTTGGTGCACAGGCGGGGCTGAATCATGGTGTGGTGACACCGATTATCACGATAGTTGGTTTGCTGCTGGTCGCGATCGGCACGATTCGCGTACTAGCTGACGCTTCATCAGCACGGTCATACCTAGTGCTGTCTACTTTATTGATGACATTGATAGCTAGCTGGCGCCAGCCAGAATTGATTTATTTACTATTTCTACCGTTAACTCTGCTCACGGTGCTCGGTATGGAGGTGCTTATCGGTAAATGGTATTCATTGTTTCCCAAAAATCCCTATGCGCGTGGCACCGCAGTGATTATGTTGTCAGTGTTGGTGGCGACAATTGCTTTTGCTTCGCTGGGCCGTTATCTGGATGTGCAATACTACAGTTCGAATGTGGCGTATCAGTATAATAGCGAGTTTAGAATCGTCAGGCAAGAGGTTCGTAAGCGATCTAATGACCAATTAACCCTAGTTGTTAAACGGGATCAATTACCGTTCTATCAACTGCTAGCAGAAAATTTTTCCAATCTAACGGTCACGGACAAATTACCAAAAAACCAAGCGACAGTACTAGTATTGGCGTCATCGGGCCAGACGAAGGGCAAGCAGCTGCCGAGCCGAATTGTTACCACGTGGCATAGTGTCGATCCAGTTCTGATCAGAGTTTATACGAAATAATTTACTCAGCGCGCTTGTCGAGGGTCATAAACCGCAGTCGTTCCGGATGGAAGTACATCTCAACCCGACCAGTCGGACCATTACGATGTTTACTGAGGATGAGTTCGGCAATATGCTGACGATCCGTGTCAGGGTTATAGTAGTCTTCGCGGTACAGAAACATGACAATATCAGCATCCTGTTCGATAGAACCCGATTCGCGCAGGTCAGACAGCATCGGACGTTTGTCAGGGCGCTGCTCAACGAGACGTGATAATTGTGAGAGTGCGATCACTGGAACATCAAGCTCACGAGCAATGAGCTTTAATCCACGAGAGATTTCGCTGACCTCTTGGACACGGTTTTCGCCATAACTCTTGCTACCGCTCATGAGCTGCAGATAGTCGACGACGATTAGTCCGAGGGGGGTCTTGTGTGCTTGGCGGCGCGCCTTGGTACGCATTTCGAGGACCGATAGGCCCGGTGTGTCATCAAAAAAGATCGGGGCTTCGGCCATCTCGCCCATGGCCTCGCTAATTTTAGCAAAGTCATCGTCATTGAGGTTACCGGTACGAATATTCCAGCTATCAACACCGGCGGCTTCGGCTAGCATACGGTCAACAGTCTGGCTGTTGCTCATCTCTAGGTTAAAGATCAGCACAGCCTTTTTTTCCTTGGTAGCCACGTTATAGGCCAGGTTTTGGGCTAGTGTTGATTTACCCATGGCTGGGCGAGCGGCTAGGATGATCAGGTCAGATTTTTGCAGGCCGGCGGTGAGTTTATCGAGATCGCGAAAGCCAGTTTTAACGCCGCGGAGCTTGCCTTTATCTCGGTGGAGTTCCTCCATACGATCGAAACTCTCGGCCAAGATTGATTCAATCGATACCATGTCGGATTTTTCGCTGGCTTCGCTGACGGCATAGAGGTCAGATTCGGCGCGAGAAAGGATTTCACCGATCTCTTCACCTTCGGCAAAGGCTAGTTCGCTAATGGTCGAGCCAGCTTTGATGAGGCGACGCCTGACGGCGGCGGCGGCCACGATTTCAGCATACGACACGGCGTGAGCCGAGCTAGGCACATAATTAGTAAGGTCTGATAAATACGCAGCCCCACCGACGGTTTTTAGATCATCTGACTTTTTCAGTTCATCGGTTAATGTCAATAGGTCGATCGGCGAATGTTTTTCGTACAGGCGTAACATTGCCGCAAAAATCCGTTCGTGCCGCGGATCGTAAAAATCCACTACATGGATTTTGTCGGCCACATCAGCTAGGACTTCTTCGTCGATCAGGACAGCACCGAGCAACGACATTTCAGCGTCCAGATTCTGTGGGGGTACTTTGCCGCCAGCGAGCGACTCGTTCTGCGTAGCTGGCTTGGTGGCGACTCTGGCCGATTGTTTACTGGCAGCTTCAACCAGCGGGCTGCTGGTTGGTCGCTCGCCTGCTAAATCGGCACTACTGGAACTATGCTTTGCCATCCTCAGGTCTCCTTGACTATACTTCCACCACCCATTATAGCAGCAACGCCAGCGACTAATGAATCTTTGCTATCGGCAGCAGCTTGTGCGGTTGGCGCCACAATGACACGTGGCGTTGCCTGGTAGAGGTTAGCGCAAGCCAGCTGTAATGATTCGCGGCAGTGCGCGGCGTCGGCTTTCTTGCGATGAAAGGCGCGTTCAAAATAGAGCGTTAAGATATCGTTTTCGTATTCGATAGTTGCGAATTTCAAAGTAGCCAGAGCTGCTGGCCGATCAAGGTTTTTTAGCTCCCCTAGGATATCCTGCCAGTCGACGCTAGCTGGCGAGGCGACAGAACTAACGGTCGGCTGATCGACAGGCTTAGAGCTCGTCGGGTTTTCAAGTTTCGGTTCAATTGATTTCGGTTGGCTAGGCTTTGATTCACTGACGAGTTTTGGCTCACGCTGAATTTTCTGTTCAATAATTGTCGCTAGTTTGGTATCAGCCCGGCTGGTAGCAGCGGTAGCGAGTACGGTATGGGGTGACTTGGCGGCAGCTGTCGCCAGGATAGCGAGCAATTTAATATCAGGGGCGGCTGACTTGTTGACCTCGAGCAAGCTTTCGACGAGCGGATATAGTTTGGGTTTGGCCGGAGCCATCGTCAGTAATTTGTCAATCAGCTGATGTGTTATCGAACTCGGGCCAACTCCGTTTGCGAGCAAATCACCGACCGTTTGAACGATGGTTTTAATGTCGTGACTGCTGATAGCTTCGATCAAAGCTTGGACCTGGACATCAGAGGCTAATCCCAGAATATCCTCGACACTATCTGCGGTAATGGTTCCGGTCCCGCTCAGCTGGTCGAGCAAGGTAATACTGTCGCGAAAACTACCACCACCATGGCGAGCAATCAATTCGAGCGCGGCCGGTTCGGCTTTTAGCCCCTCGTCCTGCGCGATCTGTCCGAGATGGGTGGCTACGACATCGGGCGAAACTGACTTGAAATGAAAACGCTGGACACGGCTGAGAATAGTAGCCGGGACTTTTTGCAGTTCGGTAGTGGCCATGATAAAGACAATGTGCTCCGGTGGCTCCTCGATAATTTTTAGTAGCGCGTTAAAAGCCGCAGTTGACAGCATATGAACTTCGTCGATTATATAGATTTTGTGACTGGCGGCGATGGGTGCCAGGAAAGCTTTTTCGCGCAGTTCACGAGCGTCGTCGACTGATCCACGACTGGCAGCGTCGATCTCGATAATATCAATGTCGTCAGAATTATAATCAGTTTGGTTGACGAGGTGCGCTAAGATCCGTGCCGCACTGGTTTTACCAGTACCACGCTGGCCAGTAAATAAATACGCATGGGCAAAATTACCCGAAGCAGCAGCTTTTTTCAGAACGTCGGTAACCTGGGGTTGACCGACAATCTGATCGAGGGTTTCGGGGCGATATTTTCTATATAGCGCCAAGCGTGAACCGCGTGCGACAGCCTGTTTTTTACGGCCCTCAACAGACCGCGCGGATGTTCCCCTCTCACTCATACCAACCATTATACAACTTTGAGCCGGCACTGGGCGTTGTAATTTTCACTAAAAGAGACCAACTATGCTAGAGGACGGCTTCGACAGCGGCCCATTCGGCATCACGGTTGTCTTCGGGGACGATAATACTAACCTGATCACCAACATGAGCTTTGAAAAAGGTTACTGAGGCTAATAGTACACGGAACTCTTTGCCTCCCGCTTCGACATAGTAGGCGCCGTCGTGCTGTACTAGCGTGCCGATCACTTGGCGACGCGCGACTGGGCCGATTTGTTTATAGATAAACGAACCGTCGTCCGCAATCGTTAGTTTCAAAATATCACCCTCGACCAATTTCGATTTGCTGGCATAGTTAGCTGGCACCGGATAGGCTTTGCCATCGGCATCATGCATGGTCTGACCGTCAAAGACGCCCTCGATTACTTTGCCAGCTACCTCATCAGGAGTGCGCTTGGGCAGTTCATCATCGCCAGCAATGCTAAATAGCAACTCTTTGGCGGCGGCTAGGTTTGTTTCAGCTTCGGTTAAAAGTGCACGCAAACGTTTGACTTGTTTTTCCGGCAGAACCGTCTCATTACTCTCATTCTCGCTCATCAGACGTATCTCGCTTTCTGTCTGTATATTAAGTTTCTGTCAAGTCACATTATACTATTTGAACCCTCGATAGTCAACAACTTTTTTTCCACAATGATATCTGGGGGAAATGGCAAAAACGTTGTTATTTTGAGCCATAAATTTGCGAGATTTTCAAAATGTTAGACTGGGTTTTGACAAACCAAAAATCGCCCCGAAAAAATCTAGGGCGATATATGGTATCGATTCGGATTGTTCGATGAATGTAATTAAACGAGCTCGACCGTTGCGCCAGCTTCTTCGAGAGTCTTTTTGGCAGCTTCAGCTTCGTCTTTGCTGACTTTTTCCTTGACTGGAGCTGGAGCGCCGTCAACGATAGCTTTGGCTTCACCAAGGCCGAGACCGGTGATTTCTTTGACGGCTTTGATAACAGCGACTTTCTGGGCACCAGCGTCTTTCAGCTGAACGGTAAATTCGCTCTTTTCGTCGGCACCGGCAGCACCAGCGTCGGCAGCTGGGCCGGCCGCGACTGCAACAGCGGCAGCAGCTGGCTCAATACCATACTCGTCCTTTAGAATGTTCTTTAGTTCGTTGACTTCGAGGACCGTCAACTTGGTCAGTTCTTCTGCTAATTTCTTTACATCAGCCATGATAGTTCCTTTCGTTAATTGAGGTTAGTAAGATTGGTTGCTTGTTACGAATTTGCTTTGGCTTCGACCCCATCGAGCAAGGCGTGCAAGTTGCCGCTGAGGGCATTTGTCACGTCATTGACTGGCGATAGCAAGGTTGCCACCACTTCGGCGATGAGTTGATGCTTGCTCGGGAGCTTGGCTAGGTCGGTTGTGGCTGCGGTATCGAGGTTTGCACCTTCACCGCTAAACGCACCGACGAGCTGAAGGCTCGGGTTTTCCTTGGCAAAGTCGTTTAGAATCTTGGCCGGCAGGACTTCGTCATCGCTCGAGTAAGCATAGAGCACCTGGCCTTTAAGGGCGCTGGTGTCGGTGTCTTTCAGAGCTTTGATCTGAGTCATAGCCACACGGACGAGGCGGTTTTTGACAACTTTGATGCCAACACCTTGTTCACGTGCCAGTCGACGCAGTTTCTCTAGTTCCTTGACTGGAATATTAGTGTACTGCGCAAAAACGACCATTTTTGCACTGCCGAGGATTTCGTTTAATTCAGCAACCAAAGATTGTTTTTTATCGCGTGATATTGCCATAAATCTCCTTTGGTTAATATGAAACAATCCGAATTGTTAAGGTGACGTCACCAACATAGAGTTTTCTATCTCGGTAGCATGATTAAGGTTTCCCCGCTACTGTCTTTGATAACGCTAGTTAGTATTGTAGCAGATAGTGTATAAAAAAGCAATCAATTTAAGAAATTGTTAGACGTCTAGCAGCCTTGCCCGCGGTGTCCGCCTCTCGAGTAGTCCGTTGTGGCACGAAAGAACGTAATAGATCGTTAAGTTTCTCAGTGTTTTCTGGATGAGCCAGACCCGGTTGAGCAACCTCGTCTTTGCGGCTATTATAACGAACGAGCTTCTCGCTGATGCTCCTCGCTGTATCGAGCGGTGTATCTCTGCCGTACGCCTTGAAGATCAAATGAGCGATCCAATCGACACGCATTGCTTTGTTTTTCGATCGTCGCAATAACTGCAATTCTCCGCGTAACTTACCGGGTTCGTTATTGAGGCCATACGAGAAAGTAATTTTAGCCAGTTCCATTCCCGAATAGGACTCGTCTTCTTGGTCTATGTCCTCATCAGTGATCCGGTCACCTACTCGAGCCGCTAGTTGCTGCATGACCACATCCTTGAATCTTTTAGTGCCTCGAATATGTGCTATTTTGCCGGGCCGCTTGGTAGAACTTGTTAATGTGATGGCGCGACTGTTTATGGCATTTTCGACCGCCGGAGCAAATGTTTTGGCAAGCGTTTCGACAGCTGATTCGTCAAACAAATGTTCGTCGCCGGGTTTTTCCTCTGAGTATTCAGTTTGTTGGTCGGATATGATGACTTTTAGCGCTAGAATATCTTGGGTATTTATAGCCTTTTCGGCGTCTTCCAGGCTAACGCTCATAATGTCAGCGTCAGAGCTTTTAAAATACTGATAGATTTTCCAGGCAAGGGAACCCTCTGATTTCAGACGGGCGGAAAATCGGGTTAGGCCGCCACTGTCGTCCTGCTCCATGTAGCCGTCACTCATAAAAGTCTTGGAGTTGTCGTCAATGCTAAAGGTGGGTGCGTGGTCGATCTCTGCTCCGTTAAATAGTGTTGTCATAATGGTCCCGACGGAATTTTGAATTGTGTCGAGGTCATATTTCGTGAGGATCGCACTAGCCAGATCAAGGGCCTTTTGCCCCTCGTCGCCCAGTTGTTTGAGGCGAATTTTCTTGGTGATGCCGTTCAGTCGCATCGCCATACCGTCATAGCCAGCTGTTTCAATAAATGGCGCAATGAGCGATTCTGCTTTCTGAGTCTGACTGACAATATCATCGCGATTTTGATCGGTGATTCTCGTGTCGCTATCGGCAAATTCGCCTAGTTCGGCGATTAGATGGGCAGCTGAAACTGCTGGCGATTCAATTTCAGTAGTAAACGCAACCTCTTCAAACCTCCTGCCCAACCCATGTAGCGGAGAGAGTTTACTCCAATTATTCCAAATTGAGGTAACATCGAATCCTGCAGTCGCTAATTTCCTTGGTTCGTCTTGCCAGTAGTTTTCGATAGTAATCTGGTCGTGCAGTAGCGCCTTGATATAGCGAACGTATTCTTCGGCTTCATCCTTGATTTCTTGGCGCGTCACAGAATCAGTGATGTCGTCAAACCTAAACGCCACTTCTTCTGGTATATTGCCTCGCTGTCGACCGATTAGCACTTTCTTTTCCTTTTCGAGCTCACCAAAATATTTTTGCAGTGCCTCGTGGGCTTTCTGGCTAGTCCTGGCGGCAAGTACTAAATCGACCATCGCGGCGGCTTCGTAAGTTTGTGCATAAACCGCTTTTTGGCCATCACCGCAAAATGCGCCGAGGATTTCATTGGCTGATTTCATGCGTCTGGCATGCGCTAGTTGCTGCTTGGCTGGCAAGCCTGCAGCGGTCCAATAATGACGGTAGGCATTGGATGCGGCGTTAGTGCTCAATGGAAAATTCTCTGCCGAAAAAGGATCTAGGCTCGGGTCTTGATTGAAATTTCCTTGGCTCGTTTCTGTCATAGTGATTATCCTTACTGCATATTATAGGACGTAATAAAGGATTTCACAAGACACCATGTAATCTTGTGATACTAAAGATGGAGTTCATCGCAAATTTTTTTGAATACTTCGTCAATGGTACCGCTGGTCTCGATCATTGGCAGTTGAAAGTCTACAGCCAGTTGCTCGTAGCCCCGATTGACGCGAGCTTGAAAATCACTTTTTTGTCCCTCAAGAGCGTCGTCGGCTGATCTATTGTTGCGTGCGGTAATGCGTCGCACTCGCTCGGCTTCGGTCAGCACTAGGATGGCCGCCAGGTCTGGATGTAGGTAGCGGTCGGGCATGGTATCTCGAGTAATTTCCTCTATTAGCTGGCGTGATATGCCCGAACCAAAATGCTGATATGCTAACGTTGAGAACCAGTTGCGACTGCTCAATACAATACCACCGCGCTTTAAAACTGGCTCGGCAACTTTGGTCCAGAGCTCGCGACGTTGTGCCGTAAATAGTAAGACGTTGGTCAAGGGATCAAGCTCGAAGCTTTTGGTATGCAAAATAACGTCAATTTGATCGGTGGCTGGCAAGCCTGAATCGACTTCGGCGCCTTCGTTGATTAATACCACCTCTGTAAAATGTCCTGGATTGGCCCGACGGTCCTTCTTTTCGGCTGAGATTTCTCTTCTGATAGCCGCAGCTAATTTATTGATCTGAGTGGTTTTGCCTGTGCTGTCTTGGCCTTCGATAACGATGTAAAGACCGGACTGCTTCATTTCAAACCTTCGCTCAGCCCGTTGATCGCAATTGGTAGGCGTCGTTGGTCTTTGTAGGCGCGTGGCAGCATTTGCTCGGGTCGCCAGTCGCGGATCAACTCGTCGAGATTACTGCTGGTCTGGTATTTGCCACTAACCCCACCACGGCCGTCTTCGTAGCTGCCCTGGACCGAATCGGAATGGTGGAAAATAATCTGAGCAATGCGTTCACCAACCGGTAATACCACACTCTCATGCTGGTTGAGGTTGTAAATCTCCAAAGTAATACGATTAATGTAGCCCGGGTCAATCCAACCAGCGTCAAAACAGACGGCGACACCATTTCGGCCCCAAGTAGAACGTGATTTAATCTCGCAGGCACCACCGTTAGCGCGAATACCCACAAACTCGTGAGTGTGGGCTAAGATTCGTTCACCAGGTGCCAGTACAATAATCGGGTGATCTTCGGGGATGTTGGCGAATAGGTCAACGCCCTTTTCTCTAGCCCACTCCCCGTGCGGTTTGGCGACTAGTGGGCCTTTGAAATAGCGCTCGACCTCAGAGGCATCGAATGGATTATAGATGCGGTCATCATCCCGAAACTCTTGTTTGTAAAAATAATAGCCGAGCGTGACGTCTAGACTGGCTTCGGCGATCGCGGCATCATTCAGCGGTGCACAAACAACCGTTCCGTCCTGAAGCGCTGCCCTAATCTCGGTATTACTGTAAACTCCCATGTCCCGGATATTATAGCATGATAAAATAGAAACATGAAAGCTATCATTGTTGCCTATTCGGATAATCGTGTTATCGGTAATCATGGGGTAATCCCGTGGCTTGGTAGGATACCAGCTGACATGCAGCGTGTTCGGGAGCTAACGACAAATCAGGCTATTATTATGGGCCGAGCAACCTTTGAATCAATTGGCCGACCGCTACCAAAGCGGCAGAACATCGTTTTGACCAGGGGTAATTTTACTGCTGAAGGGATAGATGTCTGCGATAATTTAGAAAATGCATTTGCGAAGGTTGAGCCCGGCCGAGATGCTTATATTTTTGGTGGCGCGCGGGTGTATGCGGAAAGCTTAGCGCGAGCGAGCGAGCTCGGAATTACTACGGTATTTGCGACAGAGATTCATGCTGAGTTCGAGGGTGATGCAACATTTCCCAACCTAGATCAGAGTGTGTGGCATGAGGTTGAGCGAGTAGATTTTTCGGCGAATCAGGAGAATGCTTTTCCCTATAGTTTTGTGAGGTATGAGTTAGTTGAAACTTCGACCGTGTTACAATAGATAGCAGAACAAAGGAGGGAGTATATGGGGAGTATTGCAGCACCGTACGAAGATTTGCTAGCTAAAATTCTAGCCGAAGGCAACAAAAAGACGGACCGGACTGGGACTGGAACATTGTCGCTATTTGGTGCGCAAATGCGCTATGATCTGAGCAAGAGCTTCCCTCTCCTCACAACAAAAAAAGTTTTTACGCGGCTAGTGATCGAAGAATTACTCTGGATGCTTGATGGAGATAGCAATATTGAGCGTCTCGTCAAAAATAACGTACATATCTGGGATGAATGGCCATTTCGTCACTACCTGATGGAAAACAATCTGCCGATACCAGAGCCGAATAGTGAGGACTGGAATCAACAGATCCGGGAATTCACGGATAAAGTGGCAAGCGATCACGATTTTGCGATCAAATGGGGCGAGCTAGGGCCAGTCTATGGTTTTCAGTGGCGCCATTGGCCGGGTGTTGATGGTAGTGAGGTTGATCAGATTGCGAGAGCCCTCGATCAGATAAAACATTCCCCAGATAGTCGGCGAATCATCGTTAGTGCTTGGAATGCTGCTGATATTGATGAAATGGCCAAAGCTGGACTGCCGCCTTGTCACGCCCTGTTCCAATTCTATGTGTCGGATGGCAAGCTGTCATGTCAACTTTATCAGCGTTCGTGCGATATGTTCCTCGGCGTGCCGTTTAATATAGCGTCGTATTCTTTCCTGACCTATATGATGGCTCAGCAGGCCGGCCTAGAGCCGGGTGAGTTTGTGTGGACTGGTGGCGATTGTCATGTCTATCTCAACCATGTTGACCAGGTAAAGGAGCAGATTTCACGCGAGCCGCGACCGTATCCAACGCTAACATTGAACAAAGCAAAAGATCTCTACAGTTATTCAGTTGATGATTTTGTGATCGAAGGCTACGACCCGTGGCCGGCGATTAAAGCACCGATTGCAGTCTAGCATCTAAAAAAGCTCGCTGAACGAAACGAGCTTTTTGGAGTAGAAACCAGACTATTTATACGTTTTCGACTTTGATGCCAGGACCCATGGTGGTAGAGACGGCAATTGACAGAATGTATGAACCTTTGAGGCTGGCTGGCTTGACCGAGTTGAGGCTCGATAGAAACACGTTGGCATTCTGCTCCAATTTGGCAGCGCCAAAGGACACTTTACCGATACCGAGGTGAACGATCGACTGCTTGTCGACGCGGTATTCAACTTTGCCAGCTTTGGCTTCTTTGATGGCTTGGCTCGGGTTAGTGCTAACAGTGCCAGATTTTGGATTTGGCATCAAGCCGCGTGGCCCGAGGAGTCGAGCGTATTTGCCAAGTTTTGGCATCAGCTGTGGTGTAGCGACCAGCACGTCAAAGTCCAGATTTTCCTTGTCGAGGGCGGCGGTAATAGCCTCTTCGCCAGCGATATCAGCACCAGCCTCGGTAGCGGCTTTGACATCAGCAGTCGGCACAAAGGCAGCGACGCGGATAGTTTTACCCGTGCCGTTCGGTAGGCTAACGGTTGAACGGATGTTCTGGTCGGCCTGGCGTGGATCGACACCGAGACGAACGTGGATCTCGACAGTACCATCGAATTTAGTCGCTGACGTTTCAACAGCTAGTTTTAGAGCATCAGTCAAGCTATAAAGTTTACCAGCGTCGACTTTTTCGGCTAGTTTACGGTAGTTTTTGCCGCGACGTTCGCTGCGTGGACGAGTCACTGGGACTGGGCCACGAGTACTAGCGGCTTCGGCTTCTGGATCCTGTGGGGTGGTATCACCAGTGGCCTTACGCTCTTCTTTTTCTAGTTTTGCCTCGGTTTCGGCAGCTGCCTTGGCACTGCGCTTGCCGCTTTTAGCAAAATGCTCGTCGCTTTCCGCAGTCGCTTCGCTCGCTTCTACTGACTGGTCGCCGGCTGTTTCGATAGCAGCCTGGATCTCTGCAATCGTGTTTTTAACACTGAGTTCAAGTCCCAGTTTGTCAGCTTCGTTTAGAAGCTCTTGTTTAGTCTTTGCCATAAATCTCCTTTCGTGGTGCTAGCGGCGTTTTCGGCCTCCCACATGTTTAGGTAACGCTGTTAGTATAGCAGATAATACCAGATAGAGCAAGTCAAACATACACACAAGAGCATTGCAATTTTATTAAAATTATGCTATAATGGTAAGTGGATCAAAATTTGTTCCGTACCTGAAAATCAACTGGAGGAAGGTGGTGGTCACGATGGTGGCCTTTTTTAACAGCAAGGTCGGACGTGGCGTTGTCTTGGCGGCAGGCCTATTGGCTATAGTCGCCATAGGCGAAATAGCTATTTTGGCCCTTGCCGTAGTCGTGGCCAACGCTTGCGTCGTCGAGCTGTCGGCGTTCGCCGTCGCGACAGACAAGGTCGAACGCAAGGGTGATGCTGCGATTGCAGTGGTTGCTCAAATCGTGATCACGGTCTTCGGGCTGCTGGCCACGGTCTATCTGGTCGCCTACCATGGATTGTGGTTAACGATGGTTGTCGTCGCTACGGTCTATGGTGAAAATGCCATCGCTCAAATCGCTGGGAAGCGGTTTGGCACGACGCCGCTAGCACCCCGGTATTCCCCCAGCAAGACCGTTGAGGGGGCCTATTGGGGTTGGCTGGGCGGTATCCTGATTGGTGCCGCCGTCCTAGCCCCATACTGGTGGTTTCATCGGGAAGATCTGTCCGTCGATTGGCCGGCGTGGGGTCTGATCATTGGCCTCATCCCGCCACTGGCCGAGGCCGGAGACTGGGTCGAAAGTCGCCTGAAGCGGCTAGTCGGGGTTAAAGATTCCGCCGATCTAACCCGGGCTTCTGGCTCGCGAACTGTGCGAGCGCTCAGCCTGGCGGCTGTATTCGGCCGGCAAGGCGGTGCGCTTGACAAGACAGATTCTCTCTGGGTCTGCCTTGCCTTTGCGGCCATCTTGTTAGCTGCTCCGGCCGCTACCATGGCTACGTTGATCGTGGCCATCCCGATCGGAGCGGTCATATGCTTTTTCTGGTCCCTCAAGGACAGGGACTAGAAAAACGAACAGATGATCCCCTCCCGCTATCAAAGACAGTATAGCGGGAGGTAAACTTTCCTGAAATTATTACTAACAAAAAACGCCCCTGACGTGGGGCGATTTTTGAATCACAGAAACTACATTAGTCGACGAGTTCAACGCCCATAGAGCGGGCGGTGCCAGCGACAACCTTGACGGCAGCGTCGAGATCGTTAGCGTTTAGCTGATCCATTTTTGCCTGGGCAATTTCCTCGGCCTGGGCGCGAGTCAATTTGCCAACTTTGTCAGTGTGCGGTTTGCCGCTACCCTTTTTGATACCGACTTTTTCGCGGATCATATCGTCAACTGGCTGGCCGAGGCTGTTCCAGGTGAACGTGCGGTCTTCGTAGACCTGAATATGAACAATGACATCCTTGCCCATTAGGTCCTTGGTGGCGTCGTTGAACGGATTAATGAAATCCATCATGTTCAGGCCCCACTGACCAAGTGTCGAACCAACAGGTGGCCCGGCAGTTGCGCGACCAGCTGGAATGCGCAGTTTCAAATTACCGATGATTTTTTTTGCCATCTAAATTTCCTCTCTGGTTTATTCAGAAGTGCGTAACGCGTGTAATTGTATCATATACATACGAAAAACGCAACTGCTGGTTTAGACCTTTTTAACCTGCAAGGCGTCAAGTTCGACGCTGGTATCGCGGCCAAACATGCTGACCAGAACCTTGACCTTGCCCTTGACCGGATCAATTTCGCTGACACCACCGTCAAAGCCCTTGAATGGACCATCGGTAATGTTTACGACTTCGCCAATCTGGAGATCGATATCGTGTTTCGGATCGCTGACGCCCATACGCTTTTTAATCTTGGCAATCTCTTTGGTGGAAACTGGTGTCGGGCTGGTGCCAGCACCTACAAAACCAGTCACACCCGGCGTGTTGCGGATGATGTACCAAGCGTCTTCGCTCAGTTTCATTTCAACCAACACATAGCCTTGGAAAATCTTTTGCTCGACGACTTTACGTTTGCCGTTTTTGATAACGATCATCTTTTCCTTGGGCACCAGGACATCAAAGATTTTATCGGCCATATCGACGCCTTCGATGCGCTGTTTGATCTGGTCGGCTACTTGCTCTTCGTAACCGGCATAAGTGTGAATCGCGTACCAAGCCCGCGTGTCGTCGTATCGTTTAACTTTTGTCATTATAGTATCACCTCCTGAATTATATAGTTGAATAGCCAATCAAATAACATGATAAAGACTACAAAGAAAAGGGAGAAAAGGATGACAGCCAGGGTTAATGCCCAGGTGGCGCGGCGGTTGGGCCAACGGACCTGACGTAATTCACGCCAACTGTCGCGAAAATAGCGGCCGAAAGCCACAAAGGGACGAAATAGAATGAAAACTGGCTCTTTAGATGAAGTTTTCGTCGGTTTTTTACTTGGCTTTTTAGCGGTGGTTTTGGCTGACGCGGTATCGGCCTTTTTGGCACTGACCTTACGAACAACCGGTTTATCATTCGATTTGGCCGATGATGCGGCTTTACTATCCGAAGCTTTAACACGTCGAACAACCGTTTGACCTTTGTGATCTGAATCTTGCTTTGCCACCGTTGATTTCTCCTTTAACTAAAAAACCAGTTTACTTTCCGTAAACTGTCAAGCCAATTATACGACAGGTGGTTGCCAAAAGTCAAGATTGCAGGTTGTATGTGCTAATGCTACAATGTCGGTATGTATGAATTTAGTTGGATGTGGTTCTTTGTCGGGATTCTAACGATAGTTGCTGGCGTATTGTTCCTGCGATACTACAAGCAAATCGCTGACAATATGGGATCGGGCGTCGCAAGTTATCAGCGCTACAAACTAGTCGCGCTGGGGATTTGTGGCGCTGGTATGTTAATGATGTTTAACATACATACGCTGGTGATTGCTTTTATTGCCAATCTGGTTTTTGGCGGCGTACTGAGCAAAAGTTAGTTCGTTTTCGAGTGATCCGCCAGAGGTAACTGAAAACTAAAGGTTGAACCGTAATTCAAGCGAGATTTTAGTTCGACTTTGGTATGAATGGCGGCGGCGAGCTGTTCGACAACATGGAGTCCTAAGCCAGTACCGCTGGTTTCGCGAGTGCGATAGTCCTCGCTGCGCCAAAACCGCTGAAAAACCCGCGACTGGTCAGGCTTGCTGATGCCGATGCCAGTGTCCTTGACAAAGAATTCGACAGCGCTTTCGCCACTGACTTTGCGCACACCAATAGTCACCCCGCCCTCTTTGGTGTATTTCAAGGCGTTGGTGATCAAGTTTTGCAGGATTTCCTCGATCGCCATGCGTGCCACTAAAATCGTGCCGCTAGTTGCCATGTCGACATCGAGGGTCAATTTGTGGTTGCGTGCCTCTGCTAAATATTTGTTATACAGTTCGCCGACAAAGGTTTTGACTTCGATGAGTTCTGGTGCCATGTTAACGCCACGCTGGGCTCGGCTGAGCGTCGACAGGTCGTTCACCATCTGGGATAGAAACAATACTTGCTGGTGGGCTTGGTCGACATTATCGAGCATTGTTTGATCGGCGCTGCTCTTTGACAAGATAAACTCTAGATTTGACAATGCACCCTCGGTGATGGCCACTGGCGTACGTAGCTCGTGACTGACCACCGAAATGAATTCATCGCGTTCGTCGTCGAGCGATTTCTGCCTGGTGATATCCCGCATAATGAGAATAAAGCCGCCTACGCTGGACCCAGTTTGGTCGGCATCAAAAGTACCGCGTACAGGCGATATTGACAAGAATAGATTCACCTTTTGTCCATCGTGATATTGATGACGCAGGTCACTGCGCTCCCGAAATGTTTTGCTGTCTTTCATCAGTCCCACTAGCGTGACCGCATCGCCATTTTCGTCGCTCAGGTGCAGCAGGTCATCGATATTTTTGCCCTTGATATCCTGGTTGGTGTCGAGCAGTGCCAATGCAGCGGCGTTGTAAAGCTTGATTTTGCCCTGGCTACTGACATGAACGATACCGTCGTTGATACTGTTGATGATGGTTTCCAATCGACGCCGCTCGGCCTTGATATTGGTTTTGAGCTGTTCGTGAGTCTGAAGTTTGACAGTTTTGCTAGTGTGATCGTGATGCGCCAACAGATAACCTGTGGTGATCAGGGCGATGAACCAGAGCAAGTTGGTAAAACCAGAATCCAGTTCACCAGATAACGTCAAAGCCGCCAGAAACATATAACCGACGATGATTATTATCCAAGGTATTCTCTTTCCCACCATGTTGGTCACCATTGTATCATTTTATAGGTACGGTGAATAGCGTTTGATGAGACGGCGCTTGCCCTTGGCGTCGGGACAGATTTGCTCGAGTTGGCGCCAAAATGCCGGGCTGTGATTCATGTGCTTGGTATGAGTTAGTTCGTGTAGTAATACGTAGTCAATCAATTCGTTGGGCAGTGTCATCAGCATAATATTGAGTGAAATCGTCCCGTTCGACGAACAGCTGCCCCACCGTGATTTGGCATGGGTAAAACGCACACGGTCGTATCGCAAACTGGTTTGCATCGATAGATACGCCAGTCGTCTAGGCAGGTAGGCCTTGGCTTCTTTGCGCAGGGCTTTGGCGACGCCGTCTTTAACGAGTTGCGAAGCTTGGGCGGCCGAGGCATCAGGCCTGATGGTCACCACGGCATCGAGATCGTGCAATTTGACTGACTCTCTGGGGCCGGTGTGAATACGGAGATGGTGTGATTTGCCGATTAAATCACCATCGTGATAAGTTTTACCAGCAGAAGTTTTTCGTCTAGTGGCTCGTAACTGGTCACGATTAGCGTTGATTAGTCGCTGAATCTCGCGGACCGGTACAAAGTAAGGCAAGTGCGCTACCAACGTGCCGTCGGGTTTTGGCCGTACGCTGATCGTAGCGCCTTTGGTCCTTTTGACATGGATATCGCCAAATTCCTCGTCATGGATAGTTTTCGCTGTCGCCGCGAGGCTGCTACTGAATAAACGGACCAAACGACCTCACTGCAGATACAGGGCGGACTTTCGGTCGGGCGGGTATGGTTGACGGCGCCTCTTGTACTTCAACTAATTTCTTTAGAACGATACGAGCTTGGGTTGAATAGGTGTGTTTGCCACTGATGACGACCGTATTTTTATCAACAACGGGCGATTGGTAAGCTTTTAGTTGAGCAGTATATTGTTCGGGGCTGAGCGACTGGTTATAGCGGTCGTCGATGCTCCTGGCGCTACGATGCTCTGCCCGCTGCCGGGCGGTAGGCTCGTCGGTCTGGACAATGATGGTAAAAACTTGGTAATTATTTTTATAGGCTTTGTCCCGGATAGCATTGCGCTCTGGCCGTCGATTATAGCCTCCGTCCAGGATAAAAAGTTTACCGGTTTTTAACAGTTCATCGACCATGACCTCTGAAACTTGAGAGATAATTGATTCCTCGTCCTTGCTGTAGGTATGATGTGCAAACAAGGTCCAGCGCAAGAGATCGCGACTGATAATTGGTGCGCCAAAGGTCTTGGCAAAGCGCTTGGCAAAAAACGATTTACCTGCGCCAGCAGGGCCAATAACCTGTACTACCATCGGTTTTGACATAGGAGTAGTATCTACTGAATCTCGCATAGTGCCTTGACCTTCCATTAATTATCTAGCATTTGTATAGATCTGTCGCTCAGGGTTATTGGCACGGGTAGACGGACTTGAACCGCCGACACCAGGTTTTGGAGACCTGTGCTCTACCAACTGAGCTATACCCGTATCAGCAACCCTGAGTTACCTACCTATTATAGTTACTTTGAACCTTTTTAGCAAATTTAGCAACTATTCTGACTATGACCCGTGCGCGAGGTCATGTCAAGGGGTTTACAGCGTAGGTTTTTTTGCCTATAATAGAGCCATAGTGTATAAGGTTACATGTGGGAAATAGGTGATTTAACAGATGAAATTAATGATGTTGGGTTGGGAATTACCGCCATACAATAGCGGTGGCTTGGGCGTAGCTTGTTATCAGATGGCAAAAGCGCTGGCTGGGATGGGTGTCGATATCCAATTTGTCTTGCCCTATAAAGCTCGTCATAAAACTGCCGAAAAGTTCATGGAGGTGATTGCTGCTAGTAATATGCCACCGATGGTTGATGGCCAGGGTGAATATATCGCCATGGGTGCCTATTCGGGTACTTGTATGACCTGTCAGTCCCGTAATTGTGACCACGCTCAGAGTTATGGCCAGGGCTTTGTGGCAGCAACTCGGACCTATGCTGATCAGGTCGAAAAACTCGTTCGTCGTCGCAAACTGAAACCGGATATTATTCATGCCCATGACTGGCTGACAATGGAGGCCGGTGTCCGGGCCAAGGCTGTTAGCGGTCGACCACTGGTGGTGCATGTGCATGCGACGGAGTTTGATCGGGCCGGCGGTCATCTAGGCAATCCCCTCATTCACGAGATCGAATATAACGGCTTGATGGCGGCTGATCGAATCTTAGCGGTTAGCCAAATCACCAAAGACATCATTGTCCGCGAATATCACATTCCAGCCGACAAGGTCGAGGTGGTTCATAACTCACTCGACCCAGAGGAGCTCGAGCGAACTGTCATTGAAACCGACAACTATATTTATGCCAAGGAATTAAAGCGTCGTGGGCACACTATTATTGCCAGTATTGGTCGTCTCACAGTGCAAAAAGGCCTGACCTACCTGCTAGAATCGGCGGCGCTGGCGCTGTCTCGTAACCCCAACCTGGTTTTTCTGATTTCTGGCACCGGTGAACAGCGGGATCAACTGATCGAACTGGCGGCGGATCTCGGTATTTCCGACCAGGTGATCTTTATCGGTTTTGTCCGCGGCGAGCGCTGGCGCGAACTGTATGAAATTGCTGATATTTTCGTGATGCCTTCAATTTCAGAGCCGTTTGGTTTAACGGCACTCGAAGCCGCCCATTATGACACGGCGGTACTCGTCAGCCGACAATCTGGTGTTGGGGAGATTCTGCGTAATATCATGCGCTTTGACTACTGGGATACGCGAAAACTAGCTGATCAAATGATCAACATTTCTCTGTCGTCGGCTCTGCAACAGGACTTGACCGAGGGTGTCAAGCAAGAATATCTAAACTTTTCCTGGAACGATGTCGCCGATAAACTATCCCGCGAATATCACCGGGTGATGCGCGGTCGTCGACGGGCTATCTACGATAACAAGCTTGTTGCTGAGGGAGCTGCGATATGAGTAAAGCTATTGTCCTGTATCTCCATGTCCACCAGCCGTGGCGAATTCGGGAATATAGTGCCTTTGATACGGGGTTGAGCCATGATTATTGGAATGAAATCACACATCACTCTGGCGCGAACAATGCCCGGATTCTGCGCAAGGTTGCTGAAAAATCATACCTGCCGACCAATGCGGTACTGCTCGAGATGCTAAACCAACATCCTGAGTTCAAGGTCAGCATGTCGATTACCGGCACCTTTCTCGAACAGTGCGAAGCCTACATGCCGGAACTGATCGATAGCTTTCGCGCACTAGTAAATACTGGCCGAGTCGAAATCGTGGGTGAAACTTATTATCACAGTCTGGCGTTTTTCTATAATCGAGCCGAGTTTGATCGACAGGTGGCGCTGCATGCCAAAAAAATCAAAGATGTCTTTGGTGTGACACCGACGGCATTTCGCAATACCGAGCTGGCCTATAACAATGATCTCGGTCGCTGGGCGGACACGCATGGCTACAAAGCAATCCTGGCCGAGGGCTGGGATGATGTCCTGGGTTGGCGCAGTCCGAACTATGCTTATCGACCAGTGAATACCCAGAACATAAAACTGCTGCTGAAAAACTATAAATTATCTGACGACATGGCGTTTCGGTTCTCTAATCGCGGTTGGGCCGAGTGGCCACTGACGATGGACAAGTACTCGCATTGGCTGGATGCTGAACAGGATTCGCCACTCGTTAACCTGTTTGTTGACTATGAAACATTCGGCGAACACCAGTGGGCCGATACCGGAATCTTTGAATTCCTGAAGCAGTTGCCCCACGATTGGCTATCCCGACCCGACCATACCTTTATGACGGTCACCGAGGCCGCCGACGCTAACGAAGTCAAGGATCATATCGACATGCCGCATACCGTAACGTGGGCCGATACCGAGCGTGACCTGTCGGCCTGGCTTGGCAATCGCATGCAACAGGAATCACAGAGCAACATTTATAATCTAGGATCCGCAGTAATGGAAACGGGTGACAGTGATTTAATCAGTGACTGGCGCCGTTTGACGACCTCAGATCATCCCTATTATATGAGCACAAAATATTGGAATGATGGCGATGTGCACGCGTATTTCTCGCCCTACTCCTCGCCATACGATGCTTTTCTGTACTATATGAATGCCCTGCGCGATGTCAAATACCGTCTGATGCAACATAATCAGCCTCGTAAAGGCTAAGTACGGACAAGGCGGGTGGACAATGGCACGACCAATTATAGTATCAAACGGAGAAATGGCAGTCGGCTTGAACCGATTCGGCATGTTGCACGACCTCTATTTTCCATATGTCGGGCTGGAAAATCATTGTTCTGAACGCGCTCCACGTCACCGTGTCGGATTGTTTGTCGACGGTACCATACACTGGCTGGATGATGAAAGCTGGGGTATCGAACAACGCTATTTTTCGGGTCGGCTGATCGGCAAAACTGTCGCGACTAATCCGTGGTTAGGTTTTTCGATCGAATTTCAAGACTTTGTTGATGCTGACATGAATGTCTTTGCACGCAATATCGAGATTATCAACTTGACCGATCGTCCTCGTCAGGCTAAGTTATTTCTGCATCAGGCCTTTATTATCAGCGAAGCGAGCGACGGTCACGACACGGTGCAGTATGTGCCGAGCTCTAGCGACGAGGCCGAGGCTATTTTGCACTACAAGGGTCGACGAGCCTTTGCAATCAGTGGCTACAATCCACAAACGGGAGTGTCCTTTGATAGCTATAGCGTCGGACATTTTGGCCGCTTTGGCGGTAAAAATTATGCTGGAGCCTGGCGTGATGCCGAAGATGGCAAGCTAGAGCGTAACCCGGTCGATCGTTTTCAGACGGATAGTATTTTGGAGTTCCGGTTCGAGCTGGCTCCGCACGACTCGGCCCGCGTCCACTATTTCCTGGCAGCTGGCAAATCAACGTCAGAGGCTCGAAAAACCCTGGAACGCTTTCGCTGCGAAGGCCTGGTTGAGCGCCTGTTTGTGACCGATGGCTTTTGGAAGCGCTGGCTAGGTCCAGCCAAGGCTATTGCTGAAGTCCAGGT
Organism: uncultured Candidatus Saccharibacteria bacterium; assembly: GCA_964633435.1. GTDB lineage: Bacteria > Patescibacteriota > Saccharimonadia > Saccharimonadales > Saccharimonadaceae. Next base: position 94,572 of record CAZWHA010000002.1, read on the forward strand.
GTCACCGCGTTACCGCGCTAACTTTCTGAACTCGTTAATGCTGCTAAAAGCTATGATGGATCGACGCGGTGCTATTATTGCCAGTATCGATAGCGGCATGTTAAAACATAGCCCCGACGCCTATAGCAACTGCTGGCCGCGTGATGCGTCATATGCGGCGATGGTATTTTGGAAACTGGGCTATATCGACGAAGTAAAACAATTTATGCGCTTTGCCAAGGACGCGCTGAGTAGCGAAGGCTTCTTTTGGCCAGCCTATCGGCCCGATAGTACCGTTGGTCCAAATCCCCATGGCTATTTGTCAAACGGCGAATCCACCCTGCCGATCCAAGCCGACGAAACAGCGACTGTATTATTCCTGATGTCCAAGGTGATTAAGCGTGATATCCAGCGCGGTGGCAGATTAGAGGACTGGCGTGAATTTTATGATGGCCTGATCCGGCCAGCCGCCAGCTTTTTGTCTGACTATATTGATCCGGCCACGAACCTACCTCGGCCGTCATATGAGCTATGGGAGGTTAATCATCAAACGACCACCTATACTACGGCAGCGACATTTGGCGCCCTGGCCGCCGCGGCAGAGATTGCTGAGCTATTCGGTGAAGCCAATAATATCAGCAAGTGGCGCGACGCGGCCGAAGCTATCAAGACACATACCGATTTGCTATGGAATGTGGACAGACAGTACTTTTACAGAGGCTTGGTTCGACACCAGGATGGTCAGATCGATTATGATACGACCATTGATGCCTCGGCCTTTTACGGTGCCTGGGTATTCGGGCTATTTGACATGGAACGGATACGCCTAGCTGTCCAGACGATGATGAATCATTTCGACATCACTGATGACGCTGTCAGAGTACCGCGTTTTGACAATGATGACTATCAGCGCACTCGGCCTGATAACGCCAGTAACCCGTGGTTTATTACTTCGTTTTGGTTGGCGCAGTACCGAGTATTAAACCCTGACAGTGCGAGTTCGGCTGAATTTACGAAAAAGGTACTAGATTGGGCTGATCGTCACATGAATCACGGCGCTGTCTTGTCCGAACAGGTCGATAGCAAGACTGACGAGGCATTGTCAGCGGCACCCCTAGCTTGGTCGCATGCCGAGTTTATTAATACTTGTTTGAGTTATGGTCAGCCGGCCAGTGAGGAGTCAGTATGAGATTTTTACCGAGTCGAACCGACCGGGCAGCCTTTGGCAAAATTGCCGATGAATACGACCTGGTCTATTTCGGGACGGTCGATCCCAGAGTCGATGCTGACTACCAGGTGGTGCGTGGGCTAACGTTGTCGCCTAATGTTCGTGACGAAAACTATACGACCGGCAATGTTTATGACTACGAAGTGGCGTTTCTACAGCGGTCGCGGAGGGTTGTCGACCGTGCGGGTCGTCAAATGAACCGAAAATGGACAATCCTGCAGGTACAGTTAAAAACCATCAGTGTACCACGCTTTTTGATCGACGGCCGGATCCGGACGAACGAATATGGCTCGGTACTAGCAGCGACGCAGCGCTGGCAAGAGATCAACTGGCAGCATTTTTCACCGGACTTTTCGAGGTTATTTGCCACCTATACTCGACCTGAATATGTTGGACTGATCAGCTCTTTCCTACGACCAGAAGTCCAATCAATGCTGGCAGGTCATTTTGCCCAGTTTGATTACGAGTTTCTGGACGACAAGTTGATTATCTACGCTACTAATACCGATATTACGTTGCAGGTACTTGATCACATGCTGCGAATTGGACTATGGCTAGCCCGCCAGCTTGACGAACCAGCTCAGGCAACCCAGTAGTTATTAAAAAATAGTACGATATTAAATGCCATCAAGATGCCGCAAGAAAATACATACGTCCCTCGCCAGACTGGCTTGAGCGTTGGCCAAGCGATTGCTGCGGCTAGAAAGAGCGGTAGACATGTCAGCATATAACGGTTGAGACTCTGCAGGCTACCGGTTGAAATTGACAGCAACAGAAAGCTCAGGCTATACCAAAACAATGGTCGGTCGAGATGTTTCCAAACAAAGGCCAGTGCAATGAAAAATACTGGCAGGTGCCAGAAAAATGACCGGTCGAGTGACCACAGAAATACCTGTATCGGATCGCTACTAAATCGACCCCAATACTGCTGGGCAGTAATGAACGCGAACGGATTATCAAATGTACACCAGAGGTAAATCATGTAGCTTATAACGCCGAGGCCAACCCCAGCAACGGGCAACAACTTTCTCCAGTTGCGCCAATCCTTCGCTAGTAGGTAATCGAGGGCGAAATAGAGCCCGATCAGAATCCCCTGTGGTCGCGTCGCAGCTGCTAAACTAGCTAGTAACGCGGCGATCCAGTGATTGCCCTTTCGATACATGAACAAAGCTCCGACAGTCAGCAGCATAAATAAGCTCTCATTGTACGGCACTAATAGATAAAAGGCGGTCGGAAAAATCGCAACCAGTCCCAGGACCAACCAGGGTGAAGCCTTGATTTTTCGCTGTTGAAATTCGAACTTGGCCCAGTGATATAGTACGACGGCCAGTAACACGGTTGACGATAGACTGACTAGTGTCAGCGCCGTAACTGGAGTAATAGCAGCTACATTTGTCACCATAGCACCAATTGCCAGATAGAGCGGAAAGAACGCGGCGGTCAGTTGATCGTAACCCTGTTGGATGACATTGATATAGAGGGCTGTATCCCAGTGAACAAAGAGTTCATTCGACCCGGCGCCAGTGGGATAATAATTGTGCGAAATTGTGTTTACGTATAGTGAATTATCGGGAATGATCTGTGCCGCGTAGAGTCCAAAAGATAGTAATAACAATGCGTACAGGCTAGTGATTGCGATGATTTTTAACGAAATAGGCGCAGCACCCACAAAACCAGCGGTTGATTGATACAACCCGATGATGTGATTGGTTATCTGACTAGCGCTTTTTTGGTTTGACTTCATTGCGGCCGAGGTTTTTCTTGGTTTCGGTGAACTCGACGTGTTTACGAAGCTTCTTGTCGTACTTTTTCAGTACTAGCTTGTCCTGCAAGCTGTTTGCTTTGGTCGTATAAACGCGCTGACCAGATTCACTAACCAGGCCGACCAATTTGCGCTTTGATTTGCTATTACTCTTTGCCATATAGTACTATCCTATCATATAAATTAGTTTACCGCAACAAAATCAGAGACCTGAATTTACAGTAGCCATCGAAGGTGACTTTTTCAACCCGCATGCGACTGTATGGAAGCGCAAATCTGGTTTTTGTTTACATGTTTCGCAGATCAGAAAGAGGTCATTGCACGGAATGTAGGCGCAATTTTCAAAATTGCTGGTTTTGCTGCCGCAGTGCGTGCATTCGCCGATAGTAGCAGCGTGATCGCTGAAATCGACCGCCATGCGCTTGTCGAACACGTATAACGACCCCTCCCACAACCCATCATCACCGTAGGCTTCGCCGTATTTCACGATACCACCGTCAATTTGGTAGACGTCGGTAAAGCCACGCTTTTTCATCATGGCGCTAATTACCTCGCAGCGAATGCCGCCGGTACAGTACGTCACAACTTTCTTGTCTTTGATATCGTCGTATTTGTCGGATTCTAATTCGGCGATAAAGTCACGTGAGGTGTTGGTATTCGGCACGACGGCGTTTTTAAACTTACCGATCTTGGCTTCTAGCGCGTTGCGCCCGTCAAAAAATACTACGTCGTCACCGTACTTTTCAACCAATTCATGGACTTGCTGTGGTTTGATATGCTGCCCGCCATCAACGACACCATTTTCGTTGACCGTAAATTCATCTTCGCTATTTTTGAAACCGACTAGCTCGCGCCTCGATTTTACGCTCATGCGCGGAAAATCTTCACGACCACCACTGCTCCATTTAAAGACGATGTCTTTGAAGCGGGCGAACTTTTTGGTCTCGGTGATATACTTTTTTAGATCGTTCATTTCGCCGCCGACCGTACCATTGATTCCCTGATGCGATATCAATATACGCCCACGCAAATCGAGGCTGTCCGTTAGCGTCTTTTGCCATAATTTGACTGCTTCTGGATCGGCAACTGGTGTGAATTTGTAATACAGCAATATTTTTTGCATTAGCAATAGTATAGCAGGAACCGGACTATTTTACGTATCAGCTTTATCAAACTCACGTGGCGATAGTTTTCTGATTTGTCGTGACGACATATCGGCGTGGGGAGTGGTTAGTATAATATAGCGAGCACCGAGGCGTTGCAGAACAGTTTCGATATCCGTTCGTTTATCAGTACTACGCATACCGACAATGATTTGGTGTTGCCGGGTCAGTTCATTAATATCCGGCCAACTAGGTAATGTCATAGCAACATCTGAACCAACTAAAAAACTGAGTCTTACGCCTAGATACTGATTACGCAGTTCGGCCAGGGTTTCAGTAACCTGGAAGCGTGAGTGCTTTGCCTGGTAGGTGTCGTATTTGGATGGGTTGATGATCTGCGCCAACTGACTTATTCTGATAGCTACGGGCGTAACATTATCTTTGCCGCGTGGCTGGGGCTCTGGCATGAATATGACTTTGTTTAGGGCAGCTGCGTCGTGGGCCATGTCAGCAAAGGCCAAATGTCCCGCATGAACGGGATCGAATGTGCCAGAGTAGATGCCAAAATGTTGCACTCGGGTGCCCTACTGCCGATCCAAATTGAACCAATCGATAAACTCGTCAAAGGTAGCGAGTGCCACGTGCGGTGGTGTTTCGAGCGCCAGCAGGTATTCTGGCGTAAACCGAGTGCCGATGGCGCAGGTGAACAAACCCGCCGCTCTAGCAGAGGCGATGCCGTGCGGGTCATCCTCAAATGCGCAAACAAACTGACGATCGCTTTCTGGCAATTGCAGTGAATCGAACGCCAGGTTAAAGGCTTCGGGATGTGGTTTGGCGTGAGCGACCAGCTCTTTCGTCTTGATCCTGTCATCTGGGAAGAGGTCTTTCAGATTAGTTTTACGCAAAAAGAAGTCAACATTGCGTCTGTTGCCCATACTGGCAATTGCGAGTCTGGGGTTGTGCTGTGTCGTTAATAATTGTATGAACTGAGTTGCGCCGAGCACTTCCTCGCCCTCGTCGCGCAGGATGGCTTCATATAACTCGTCTTTGCGGGCAATGATTTCCCGCAGCAGCGAATTATGGGGATCGATCGTTTTCCTATTAACCTGTTTCGTCATCAGCAAGATATTCCAAACAGCCGCCTGAATGCTATGCTCTGACGCGGTTAAAAACGCTCGGAGGTTGTCTTCTATACTTAGCTGTTCGAGATGAGGTATGTTGTGGCGCTGGCCAGCTTCTCTGGCCGCCGCGAGCCTCGACTTTTCATGCAAGCCGTGACCTGGTCGACCCGGTTTGTTGTCTAGCAGTGTATCGTCGACATCAAATATAGCGCCTCTCGGCCGAAAATTGATTGCGCGGTTCTTGTTCATGTAGTACAGAGCTATTAAAAATAATATCAGATGGAGCCACGACTGGGATTTGAACCCAGGACCCCTTCCTTACCATGGAAGTGCTCTACCACTGAGCTATCGCGGCATGGTGCTGGGAGTAGGATTCGAACCTACGAAGGCGAAAGCCAACAGATTTACAGTCTGTCGTGTTTGACCGCTTCACTATCCCAGCATTTCTGGAGCCGCTTTACGGATTCGAACCGTAGACCTGCTGTTTACAAAACAGCTGCTCTAACCAGCTGAGCTAAAGCGGCGTAACGAAAAGATTATAGCAAATTGTAGAGATCGACGCAATTAAATGAGTTAAATGCGAACTTTGGCGGGTTGTTTGACTCGTCGACGGTCGCCTTTACTGGTCATTTTTTCGGCAATTTTGCGCAGATTATCGGCACGCTCAGTTTGACCGTCGCGAGTTAGGGCGTCAACTAGCAACATAACGCTTTGCGGATTCTGATCGAGTCGGACGGCAATTTCAAGCTCCTCGATCACCTTTTTGTGGTTGCCGACAGCCTCGAGTACCTTGGCATAGGCGATATGCCGAGCCGCAACGTCACTCTCGATTCGGAGTGCTTGTTCAAAGGCTAGCAGCGCCTTGTCATGCTTACCGATTTCATAATAAATCAGGCCGACATTATGCAATGAACTGGCGCTCGGCTGCAGGCTCTGGGCAATTTCAAAGCACTCGATCGCATCGTTAAATTGTTGTTGTTTGGCATACAGGATGCCCAGCCGATTGTAGGCCCTGGCGTTTTTTTCGTCAGCTCGCAAGATAGTTAACAGAGCTTTTTCGGCCTTTAAATAATGTTTTTCGCGAATCGATTTCTGCGAAATATCCCAGAGTTTGTCTAACTGAGCAGCAATTTTTGACGGCCGCCGATCTTCTGCGCCGGGACGACGTTGCCAGAATAGAACGGTGAGGCCGATACCGATGATAGCCATGACCCCAGAGGCGGTAGATAGCGCTTCAAACATTGTTACTATTGTACCATCGTTAGACGTTCAAGGCAAGAAACAGTAGCTGCGTCCGCACATTACCATTCTGTTTCAGGTTGTCGAGTGTGGTTGCAATTGTCGTCAGTTTAACCGACAGATTGGTGGCGTTTGGTGCCTGAGTGGCAGTCAGGGTCGTGATTTTAGCAACGTCCCGGACCAGTTCAGTGGCCGATTCCCTCGTTGTTGTACTAGCAACGATTTCTAGGCGATCGACCGCGCTGCCGAGCAGGAATCGCTTGGCCTTTTCAATTGATTCTGCGGCGTTACGAAAATAGACTTCGTCAGTCACCAGGCGTGTCATTTCAGCGGGCTGGTCGCTGGCCATAAAATTAATCTTCTTGACCTTATCGGCGGTTAATTTAATCGGACTGCGGTCAAGGATCGGCTGTAGGTCGGCTGATTTTGGCGGTACAATCGAAATTGTTTGTGCTCTCGACAAGATCGTAGCTGGAATTCGACTGGCATCATGAGCCGTCAAAATATAAAAAATGTTTTCGGTCGGTTCTTCGAGTAGTTTCAGAAAGGCCTGTGGCGCATCGTTAGTCATCTTTTCAACGTCGTCGATGACAACAGCCAGACGATCGGTGCGTCGACGGCCGCTCAGTTGATTGATGCTACGAATATCGTCGATGTTTATATTAGCAGTCTTTTGTTTGGCATGAGTGGTCGGTTTGATAGTAACAACGCTAGCGCCAGCAATGTGACGGGCTAGTGTCTCGGCAATCGTACCGAGCCCGACACCGAACGTACCCGTCAATAGTACGGCATGTGTCGGTTGCACTAGATAGCGTTCCAAATGAGTACGACTTTGCGAGTGGAGTATCAGGTCGCCTAACATCAGGCCTGCTCGAGTTCGGTTAAAGCCGCCTGGAAATCATCAGGTAAAGGTGCCTCGAAAACTTTACGTTTGTTTTCGGGTTCGCCTGAAATCGTGATTTCGAGCGATGCGGCATGCAGAAACATACGGGGCTCTGGCTTGCCTGAACCATACAGGCTGTCACCCAGAATTGGCGAACCAAGGTGCGCCAAATGAACGCGTAGCTGATGCGTTCGACCAGTAATTGGTTTTAAATTCAGTAGTGCTGCGCCGTTTCTAAAAGTCCGAACGGTATTATAATTGGTAACGGCCGGTTTGCCCTTGGCATCAATTTGGAAACTCGATGGTTTTTTGGGATTGCGGCCAATTGGCAGGTCAATTTTTGCGCTGGGCAATTTCGGCGCTTTTTGAACGATAGCCTGGTAAGCTTTATGCGCTTTGCGGCTAGCAAACTGTTTCTGCAGGAACTTTTGTGTCTCGGGGTTTTTTGCAGCAATCAAAATACCAGAGGTGGCTCGGTCGAGACGATGAACAATGCCGGGGCGATTTGAATTCAGGAAGGCCTCGTCATTGACGGTGATACGAGATTTTACAAAGTCAGCTACTGTGAATTCGTTCGACAATGCACCTTTAGCATGAGTCAGTATCCCAGTCGGCTTGTTGATAACGATCACGTTGTCGTCTTCGTAGAGAACTGGCAGTGTTTGACCTGCAAATGATGGTTGCGGCAACGTACTAACGGTTACCACGTCGTCCTCATCCAGTCGATATTTCGTCGAAGTAATGATCTCGCCATTCACCTGAACGAGTCCCTTTTCAATATATTTCTGCCAGGTCGAGCGCGAATGTTCTGGCCAATATTCGGCTACATAAGCATCGAGTCTCATCTGTTATTCTCCAAAATAATTAACGCCGATCGCCGCGCGAACTTGATGTAAGGTTTTGGTCGCGACAGAGTTGGCTTTTTTCGAGCCATCGTGCAGCATTTGATAAATCACATCTTGATCTTTAGCGAGTTCTATCCGACGCTCGCGGATCGGTGATAATAACTCGTCCAGAACCTCAAATAAGTATTTCTTGACCGCAACGTCACCGAGTCCACCATGCTGGTAATGCTCTTTCATGGCGGCAACTTGCGCCTGGTCTGTCGCAAAAGTATCAAGATAAGTAAACACCGTATTCCCATCAACTTTACCGGGATTATCGACGCGGATATGATCGGGATCGGTAAACATCGACATCACTTTTGTACGCAAGGTTTCAGTGTCATCGCTAAGGTATATGCCGTTATTCAGGCTTTTACTCATCTTGGCGTTGCCATCAGTGCCGGGCAGTCGCTGCGATATAGCATCGGTCGGAATTAATGCTTCTGGCTCGACTAAAGTTTCACCATATGTTGCATTAAAACTACGCACAACTTCGCGAGTTTGTTCGATCATTGGCGCTTGATCGGCTCCAACTGGCACTAAATTCGCTTTAAAAGCGGTGATATCGGCTGCTTGTGAAATCGGATAAACCACAAAGCCTACTGGAGCGCCTTCTCGATTGTGTCCAAGTAGCATGTCCGCGAGCCCTTTTGGCTTCTCCTCAAAACTATCGTCATAACCTTTCTGGTGGATTTCTGTTTTGACGGTAGGATTCCTCAGTAGACGAGGCAGGCTAACTAAATTCATATAGTACATCGTCAATTCGTTCAGCGCCGAAATTTGACTCTGAATGAAAATCGTCGACTTGGTCGGATCGAGCCCGACCGCCAGATAATCCAACGCAACTTCGATGATGTTTTCACGAACTTTGGCGGGATTCCTGGCATTGTCGGTAAGAGCCTGCATATCGGCAATCATGATAAAAGTTTCATACTTGCCACTGTCCTGTAACGCAACACGATTCTTCAGCGAGCCAATATAATGACCCAGATGCAGCTTGCCAGTCGGTCGATCGCCAGTTAAAATCACTTGTTTCATAGGAATAGTATAGCATATTGATCTGAGTCATGTTCAGGCCACAATGAATTGATTGCGACCATAAAACTGAGTTACTGTGTGCATCGAATGCCTCTTTGGCTTGCCTGTTGTTCGGTACGTCTTTAATGATTGAACGAGGCTATCCATGGCAACCTGCACTGCCTGGAACTGTGCCTCTGAGGCATTCCCATTGAACACGTCGAGCATCGATCTATTGAAAACGGCCGGGTTGTTGCTCAGGCTAGAAATGAGAGTTCCGCTAGATAGTAATGTTGACCAGTAGCGTTGTCGATGATGGTCCGCTACGGTAGTTTTAATCTCTAGGGGTTGGATCTGCCTAATAGCGCCGTAATGTTGTTTGATGAGCGAGAGATCGTGAGTTTGACTCTTGTGGTGCATCCCGTTACCGCCACGATAGGTTGATGGGATGACAACATAGCGAGGGTCATTCATCATATGTATCAAGCCCATTATGCTGAGTTCGTGCGATAGTCCATGTAAACGCTCTGGAGCAAGCCTAACAGTGTTTGCGATTTCTAACACATCTTGCGTGACCGATTCTTGGATATCGCTCGTTACGTCGCCGTCCACAACGGCACGAATGAGAGGTAAATGAGCCATAGCTAGAGCGATTCGATAGCGATGATCAGTGAATATCTTGTTCTCATTTGCCGGTATTATTGCAGTGCCAAATGCGGTTTCAGCTCGATCGAGTAGTTCATTTCTTTCTTTCCAGGAAAAGGCTTGATCGCCAGCGAGGCTAGCCTCAGTCAACATCCATCCTCTAATGGACATTGTATTAGATGAATCGGCCTCTTTGTCCTCGAGCCGATCCGCCATGTCGACAAGCTCTGCCGCACCGGAGGACCTAACGAGCACCTTGTTCATTCTGAGATAGTGACCGATGATAGACTGGACTGCTTTGGAGTTTACATCTTTTGGTCGTCCCGAGGGGGGGGTGTGGGCACGGTTTCTGTTAAAGCTCTATAGCCAGTCAGAGTATTGCCGTGTCTCCTCATCTTGATCCCCATTCTATACTAGCTATACGCTAATGACAATAGCTCCGGATACTATAAATAGTGGTACAATGGAGTGAATGGCACACAATCACACTCACGAAGAAGCTCAGGCCGAGGAATTATCATTCTGGCTGAGCCCGGGCGCTGAGCTAGGCGAACAGTTAAAGCAGCTGACGTATGCTCCGCTGTTGGGCCTGGAATTTGAACATGACGGTAATTCGCCGTACGTCATCAACAAGCCTGGTCAATCGATCATCGATATCGGTGGCGGTCCGGTGTCGCTGCTGCTAAAAACTAATGCTGGTGCCAAGGCTGTAATCGATCCGTGTCACTATCCCGATTGGGTGCAGAGTCGATATGAGCAGAACGGTGTCAATTGGTTACGCGAGGTTGCTGAAATGCGTCAGACCGGACTAGTAGGAACGGCCGACGAAGTTTGGCTGTATAACGTCTTGCAGCATACTACCGATCCGCAACAGATTTTCGCTAATGTCCTAGCCTACCTGAAGCCAGGCGGAGTTTTCCGGTTCGTTGACTGGATAGAGACCGATACTAATGTTGCTCATCCGATCTCGCTGACAGTAGATGATATTAACGGATATCTATCGGCAGCCGGATTCACCAATTTCGAAGTCAAAATAGTCGAATTGCACGAAAACGGTGCCTACGGCAAAGCTGCTTATTTCGTGACTAAGAAGTAAATCCGCTGTATCAAAAAATCGACCACCCTGTGGATGATCGATTATGATTAGCGAAAACTCGATTAGCCTCTCGCAAAGTGGGCGAAGGCACGGTTGGCCTCGGCCATGCGATGAGTGTCTTCCTTTTTCTTGAACGCGGCGCCAGTTTGATTGACGGCGTCGACAATCTCCGCAGCCAGACGCTGTTCGTATGGCATACCACTACGAGCGCGAGCTGACTGTACCAGCCACATGAATGCGTAGTGCTGCTGACGGTGGCCCTGGATTGGGAACGGAATCTGATAGTTAGCACCACCAACACGGCGGCTTTTGACTTCGTAATTCGGGCTGATGTTCCTCAGTGCGGTTTCGAGAACCTCGAGTGGTTCCTCGCTCTTGAGCTTTTTGGCAGCAGTTTCGAGAGCGCCATAGACGGCCTTTTCAGAAACATGCTTTTTGCCATCGAGCATTGATTTATTGATCAAACGCTGCACCAGAACGCTGTTATATTTGCGATCAGGGTTGATTTTGCGCTGCAATGATTTGGTAGTTTTGCGTGGCATTATTTGTCTCCCTTCTTGGTGCCGTATTTACTGCGGCCTTGTTTACGATTCTCGACACCTTGCAGGTCGAGTGCACCGCGCACGATATGATAACGCACACCTGGCAAGTCAGGCACACGACCACCACGAACGAGCACGACCGCGTGCTCCTGTAGGTTGTGCTTTTCGCCACCGATATAGGCCCAGACCTCTTGACCATTGGTTAAACGAACGCGAGCGACTTTGCGCATAGCAGAGTTCGGTTTTTTCGGGGTTTTAGTCGTGACTTTGATACAAACGCCGCGCTTTAGTGGGCCGTCTTTTTGATAGGTTCGAACCTTTAGTGTGTTCTGGATACTCAAAAGTGCCGGTGATTTGGACTTTTTGGCAGCGCTTTTTCGTGGTTTGCGCACCAATTGATTGATTGTTGGCATCAATTCTCCTCTAGTTCTTAACAACTTTAACTAGTTTTTCGCCTCAGCACAGGTGAAAAACTATGAAACTCGCCTATTATTGTAGCAAAAATCGCTGAGTTTGTCTAGCGTTTTCGCCGCTGTTTGAACTGTTCGACAAAAGCATTGGTCGATATATGAATTTTAGAAAACTCTATTGGTTTTTGGGGATTGCCTTCTGATCCTTTGATCTTTTCAGCTGCACGAGCAAATGATGTTATCGCGTCGTGCTCCTTAGGAGTTATTTCAGTTGCTGGCTCCATCTGTAGACCATATTTTCTGGCAAAAATCTTTATGAGGCCTGTATGAGATGTGGCAATAATGTCATCAGGAAGTTTGCTACGGCGAACGTCCACTTCTTTTGCAAGGCGCCTCAGGTGGCGATCGATGGTTAATAGCTCTCTTGTCCCAGTTGTCCTTGGCACGTAATGAGCGCTCATGTAATCCGGATGCCTATGGAGTTGGACTGGACCGGATACTAATATCCCGCCCGTCACTCTGTCGGTGAGCTCGCGCGGAAAGTCGTACCCGAGACAAAACAACGTGGCGGCACCGATTACGACCGCCTTAACTAGCAGCGGGTCATCGGCAAAGTTTTGTGTACCACCGGCTATGTCTTGCATGATAAGTCCGTGGATATCCCTTTTTTTGATTAGCTCCGCTTCGGGACGACCCCTACGAAGGACTCCGCCTAGAAAGTTCAGCGACTCGAACGACGTTAGTTTTGATGTCTGCTTATTCACTTTCATAATGCTATCTCCTCATTATAGCACATTTTGTTAAAAATTGCAACCAAAAACCACCCTCGAACTGGGGTCAGAGGATGGTTTGTTGGATCGATGATCGCTGATTTACTCTGCGATATCCATCTGGTTGGCAGTATCGAGATCGTCATACTGCTCGTCGGCGAACTCCTGTTCCGACAGGACGCCAGTACCGACCGGAATCTTGCGGCCGATAATAACGTTCTCCTTGAGACCATACAGATGATCGACTCGACCAGAAGTGGCGGCGGCGATTAACACGCGCGTCGTATCCTGGAACGAAGCAGCCGACAGGAAGCTATCACTATAGATTGAAACTTTGGTGATACCGAGTAGCAACTGCGTGAACTCCGCTGGCTGCTTACCTTCGGCCTCGAGCTGTTTATTGGTGTGTACCACCAACGCTTTCGAGGCAACGTGACCAGCCACAAATGGGCTGTCGCCTGGCTCCTCAATCTGAACGCGACTGAACATCTGACGCACGATGATCTCGAGATGTTTCGGCGAAATGTTCTGTCCCTGGGCAGCATAGATACGTAGTACGTCATTGATGATGTAGCGCTCGGTTTCCTCGATACCCTTGAGAGCCATCAGCTGATGCAGGTTAATTGAACCAGTGGTAATACGATCGCCAGCTTTGACTTCGTCACCCGTTGTAACGAGCAGCTGTCGATAGTTCGGGAACTCGTATTTCAACGCAGCGTTCTTGGCCGCAGTCAGGGTGATTTTGCCCTTGCCGAGCTCGACAGTGCCATCAAATGGCGCTACGAGCGGCAATTCGCCATCTTCATTAGTAGCGAGTACGTCGCCAGTTTTGACCACGGCACCTTTTTTGACTTTTACAACCTGGCCCTCGGCTAGGTCAATGGTTTCGGTGCGACTGCTGGTTGGGGTGACTTCGACGGCATATTTATCGTCGCGTTCACTCACTGAAACGACGCCATCGTAGTCGCTGAGGATAGCTTCACCTTTTGGTGCGCGAGCTTCGAACAGCTCGTCAACGCGTGGCAGACCCTGGGCAATGTCGTCACCACCCACACCCGAGGAGTGTTTGGTGTCGAGGGTTAGCTGGGTACCAGGTTCGCCAACTGATTGAGCGGCGATCACGCCGATCGGCTCGGCCTGGCTGACCAGGAAGCCGGTTGACATATCGATACCATAGGACTTTTGCGGGATACCGTTTAATTCTGGCGTAGTCAGGACCGACATGATCTTGACAACAGTAACTGATTCGTCATTTTGAATGTCATTGGCAACATCGAGGGTAATCAGATCACCCTTCTTAACATAACCGGTGATGTCTTCGGCGGTATAACGGCCAGCGATGCGATCAGCAAAGTTGATCATGGTGTCTTCGGTTTCGCTGCGATAGATAGCAAAGCCTGGATCCTCGCTAGCACCTTCGTCATCGACAGTGAACACGTCTTGCGACACATCGACGAGACGACGAGTCAAATAGCCAGAGTCGGCAGTCTTGAGCGCGGTACTAACAGCACCGAAGCGCGAACCGCGGGTTACCACGAAAGCTTCGAGCGGCGTCATGCCGTGTTTAAAGCTGTTGCGGACCGGCAGCTCGATAGCGCGACCGAGAGCATCCACCTGGATACCGATCATGGCGGCAGCTTGCTTAATGTTGTCGACTGAGCCGCGAGCACCAGAGTTAGCAAGCACGGCAGTCGAGGTGTCGAGCCCAGCCATTGAGGCTTTAACTTCGTCGGTGACCCGAGCGTCAATATCACGCCAGGTTTTGACCGTTAGCTTGTAACGCTCGTCATTGGTAATCAGACCCTGATCATACTGGTCAGCGATCGCCGAAACCTTTTTGTCGCCCTCGGCGATGATCTCATCGAGATCGGCCAGTTCAAAGTAATCGTCCATGCCAGTTGAGATAGCAGCGCGGGTAGCATGCTCTAGCGCCAGGTCCTTGATGGCGTCAGCCGTGGCGGCAGTCACCTCGGCACCATAATGGTTAAAGACGCGGGCTAGGACACGACTAACAGCCTTTTTGTTTAGGATCTCGTTAACGAACGGAAAGTCTGCTGGCAATACTTCGTTAAACAAGACGCGACCCAGCGTTGTTTCGCGAGTTTCGCCGCGGAATTTGATGATAATCGGCGTTTGATTCTCGATCTCACCCGCATCGCGAGCTAGCAGAGCCTCGCCAGTGTCAGCAAATAGACGTGGCTTTTCACCATCTTTTAGTTGAGCGTCTGGCTTGTCATAGGTCAGATAGTAACAACCGAGGACGATATCCTGGTAAATCGACAGAATCGGTGAACCATCGGCTGGTTTTAGCAAGTTGTTGGTGGCACTCATCAGATCACGAGCTTCGGCCTGAGCCTCGGCACTGAGCGGCAAATGAACAGCCATTTGGTCGCCGTCAAAGTCAGCGTTAAAGCCTGATGTTACCAGTGGCGGCAACTGAATCGCTTGGCCTTCGATGAGTCGAGGCTGGAAAGCCTGGATCGACAAGCGGTGCAGCGTCGGCGCACGGTTTAAGAGCACATATTTGCCCTTGATAGCTTCGTCGAGCGCGTCCCAGATAATTGGATCACCGGCCTCGATGAGACGTGTAGCCGTGCGAATGTTATGAGCTTGCTCCCATTCCAACAATTTGCTGAGCACGAATGGCTTGAACAGCTCCATTGCCATAGCTTTTGGCAGACCACATTCGTTCAGTTTCAGTTCTGGACCAGACACAATGACGGAGCGACCAGAATAGTCGACGCGCTTGCCGAGTAGGTTCTGGCGGAAGCGACCTTGCTTGCCTTTTAATAAGTCGCTCAGCGATTTCAGACGGCGGCGATTGCCGGTAGCTTGCGCCGAGCGAGTGCCACGAGTAGCACTGTTATCGACCAAGGCATCAACGGCTTCTTGCAGCATGCGCATTTCGTTGCGAGTAATCACGGCCGGTGCATTCAATTCGTTGAGCTTCTTCAAGCGGTTGTTGCGGTTAATGACGCGGCGATACAGATCGTTCAGGTCAGAGGTCGCAAAGCGGCCGCCAGTCAACTGCACCATTGGCCGTAGATCTGGAGGAATGACTGGTAGCACGGTCAAGCACATCGATTCTGGCTGAACACCGGCACTGGCCATACCCTCGAGCATTTTGAGACGCTTTTGAATCTTCTTTTTGCGCTGACCTTTGGCTTCTTCGGCCTCGGCCGATAATTCAGCGATCAGCTCTGACAGATCGATTTCACTGAGCAATTGATGCAGGGCTGAACCGCCCATGCCAACTTCAACCAGGTCTTCGTAGTCCTCGGGCAAATTGCGATAAGCATTCTCGCTCATCAGCGCGCCCTTTTTCAGACTCTCAAGCGCGGTCTTTTTGTCGTTGTAATCCTCGGTTAGATCCTCGAGCTCGCGGTTCATCTGGGCTGATAGCTCTTTGACATCAACCGAGTTGTCAGAGGTAACTTCGTCGCCACCGTCACTCTGTTCCATACCCGCAGCTTTTTCGTAGCGGATCTTGATAGCGGCACGACCAGCCTCGAACGTCGCTTCGTTGTCAGCTAGCAGCTGAGCGATTTTTTCCTCGTCCGCACTCAGGATGATATAGGACTGAAAATACGCGACACGCTCGATATTTTTCACCGTAATATTCAGTAGTAGCGACATTGCGCTCGGTACGCCGCGCATAAACCAAATGTGCGCCACTGGTGTCGCCAATTTGATATGGCCCATGCGTTCGCGCCGTGCACTCGATTTGGTAACCAGTTCGCCGTTTTTGTCCACGGCAGCTTCGCGGCTACGCACACCTTTTAGCTTGGCGTCATGCGGATTGATGTCTTTGACTGGGCCAAAGATTCGTTCGCAGAACAGGCCGTCGCGCTCTGGTTTTTGAGTACGATAGTTGATAGTTTCCGGTTTCAACACCTCACCATATGACCACGACAGAATGTCATCAGCGCTCGCTACTGCTAGACGCACTGCGTCAAAATCAGCGATTGTTTTGTCGTCTTGCCTTGCCATTACGCGTCCTCCTCTTCGTCATCATTCGTTGCTATGTCTTCGTCTAATTCAGGTTCAGCCTCGGCGTCTTCGACTTCTGCGGCAAAGCCACTTTCGTCAGTTTCGGCAATATGTACATTACCACCGAGCTCAATCTCGCCGCCTTCGTCAGCTTCGTCGCCGACGAGCTCTTCATTCGAGTCGATGATTTCGATATCGTTCGATTCGTCAAGTTTACCGCCGGTACCACGAGCCACGACAATATCTTCGGCATCTTGCAGCTCGTCATCTTTGACCATGTCAACACGCAGACCCAAGCCCTGGAGCTCTTTCACGAGAACCTTGAAGCCTTCTGGAACCTCTGGGCCTTCGATTGGCTGGTTCTTGATGATTGATTCGTAGGCCTTGGCACGACCCTTGACATCGTCAGACTTGATCGTCAGCATTTCCTGCAACGTAGTTGCAGCGCCATACGCTTCGAGTGCCCACACCTCCATCTCGCCAAAGCGCTGACCACCGTTTTGGGCTTTACCACCGAGTGGCTGCTGGGTGACCATGGTGTAAGGGCCAGTCGAACGAGCATGAATCTTGTCTGCTACCATGTGGTGCAATTTAATCATATACATGTTACCAACAGTGGTCTTTTCCTGGAAGGCTTCGCCAGTACGACCGTCAAATAGTTGAACCTTGCCGTCTTCTGGCAAGCCAGCTTTTTTCAGCTCCTCGATGATGGCTTCGCGTGGAATACCATCAAATCCTGGGCTAGCGACTTTGTAGCCAAGCGCCCTAGCTGCCATACCGATATGAACCTCAAATAGCTGTCCAAGGTTCATACGACTCGGCACACCCAGCGGATTCAAGATCATATCAACTGGAGTACCATCATCCATGAATGGCATATCTTCGACTGGCAGTACACGCGCCACGACACCCTTGTTACCGTAGCGACCAGCCAGCTTGTCACCAACCTGAATCTTGCGGGTTTGAGCGATAAAGATTTCGATCTGCTGCAAAACACCAGCCTTTAATTCGTGGCCAGATTCGCGGTCAAAGATCTTGACGGCAACAACTTTGCCGCCTTCGGAACGGCCAACGCGGTGCGACGTGTCACGGACATCTTTGGCCTTTTCACCAAAGATCGCACGGAGTAGTCGCTCCTCGGAGCTGAGCTCTTGCTCACCCTTTGGCGTAATCTTGCCAACGAGCACATCGCCAGCTTTCACTTCGCTACCGACGGTTACTACGCCGCGCTCGTCGAGATGACGCAGCGCTTCTTCGCCAACATTTGGAATATCGCGGGTCACAATTTCTGGACCGAGTTTGGTATCGCGAATCTCTACCATAGACGAAGTAATGTTGATGTTAGTCAATTCATCATCTTCGACCAGGCGGCGGCTGATAATGATCGAGTCGTCCATATTGTAGCCTTTCCACGGCATGTAAGCGACCAACATATCGCGACCCAGCGCAAGCTCGCCATCGGCGATTGAAGCGCCTTCAATCAGTGGCTGGCCTTTGACGACCTTGTCGCCACGGTTGACAACAACCCGCTGGTTAAAGGAACGATCTTCGTTTGACTTGACAAAGTGTAGCGGCTGGTAGGCGCGGATATCTTTGGCGCTGTATTTAACCTGAACTTCATCGGCGTCAGCACGAATAACTTCACCAGCGTCTTCGGCTACAACGAGCTCTGACATATTACGAGCAACATCGTGCTCGATACCAGTACCAACCACTGGCACTGTTGGCCTAATCAGCGGTACGGCCTGGCGTTGCATATTTGAACCCATCAAGTTGCGGTCGATGCGGTTCTTTTCCAGGAACGGAATCAGGGCTGCGGTTGTGCCGATCACCTGGGTGCGGCTGACGTCCATATAGGTCACTTCACTAGCATCGGCAGTTTCTGGTCGCAGGTTGCGACGAACGTCGACGCGGTCATGTTTAAAGGCACTGTCATTATTGAGTTCGGTCGAACTCTCGGCAATGATTTCCTTTTCCTCGGCTAGGCTGTCGAGGTAAACGACTTCTTTGGTGACTTTACCGTCTTTGACCTTGGCATAAGGTGCCTCGATAAAGCCATACTCGTTCACTCGAGCGTAGGCGGCGAGGTTAAGCACCAAACCAACGTTAGCGCCTTCGGGAGTTTCCACGATACAGATACGCGAATAGTGGGTTGGATGAACGTCACGCACCTCAATGCCAGCGCGTTCGCGTGTCAAACCACCAGGACCCATTGAACTGAGGCGGCGCTTGTGCGATAGCTCGCTCATTGGGTTGGCTTGGTCCATGAACTGCGACAGCTGACTCGAAGCAAAAAACTCGCGTACGGCAGCCACAATTGGACGAGCATTCACTAATTGGGCAGGCGTAACAGTGTCAATATCGGCCACGCTCATGCGGTCACGAACATTACGGTCCATACGCAGCATGCCAACACGGAACTGACGACCGACCAATTCGCCGACCATTTTGACGCGGCGGTTATGAAAGGCATCGATATCATCAGCTGGTTCCTGAGTGTTGTTGAGTCGAATGATCTCTGACACAATAGCAGTTAGGTCCTCGAGGCGCAACACGCGATTTTCTGGCGTATTGGTGGCGTCAAAGCCAAGTCGCTGATTCATTTTGTAACGACCGACGCGACTGACGTCAAAGCGTTTGAAGTCAAAGAACATACGCTCGACCATCTGTTTGGCGTTATCAACCGTCGCGAGGTCGCCGGGGCGAATTTTGCGAAAAACTTCAATCAAAGCTTCGTTCGTACCACGGCTGGCATCTTTGTCGATAGTGGCGTCAATATACTTGGTGTCGCCAGTATCAACATCCTTGAATAGGTCTTTTAGCGCTGTATTGGTGCTGTAACCAAGCGCTCGCAACAGTGTAGTCACAGCAATTTTGCGGCGACGGTCGATTTTCACAAAAATTGCACCATTGGTAGCTGTTTCAAACTCGAGCCACGCGCCACGACCCGGAATCAACTTGGCACCATAGTAATTGCGGTCACCAACTCGATCAGCAGTAAAGAAAACACCGGCACTACGAATCAGCTGACTGACAACGACACGCTCACTACCGTTAATGATAAAGGTTCCACGATCAGTCATCCATGGATAGTCGCCGAGATACAGTTCGCTAGTTTTTACCTCGCCCGTGACTTTGTTGGTCAGCTCGACGTTGGCGTAGAGCGGGGCTTCAAAGCTGACATTATTCGCCATAGCTTCGCGGTCGCTGACTTTTGGATCTTCGAATCGGTAATCGGTAAAGGCCAAGGCTAATTTTTGGCTGGTATAGTCCTCGATTGGATTTAGTTCGGCAAAAATCTCGCCTAGGTCGTCCTGAATGAACTGCTGCCAAGATTTTTTCAGATGCTCCGCCAGATCTGGCAAATCCAGAACTTTGTGTTGTGGTGTGAAATATTTTCGTTTTGTGATGCCGTTCTCTTTGGCTGCCGAATCGGCGGCCCCTGTAACAGATTTTGTCACGCGCGTGCTCCTTATCCTTATAGGTTGACTGCTGGCCTTTTTCGAAGGAACTAACTCTGTCCGTTTCAGATGAGACGCTTTGCGGTAGTGTGACGCAAAGGGTCTAACCTGAATACAACCCACCAGCCACGGCGGGTCACCAGGAACAGACTTACACTACTTCATTGCTGAGTAGTATAACAGAGTTTTTAGTTCAGTGCAAGAGTTTCCGGAGCGAAGTTATTTTTGTGATGTACCGCCAACGACGGTATCGATGATGCCGTATTTCTTTGCCTCATCGGCACTCATCCAGAAATCACGCTCCATGTCGGCCAGAACTTTTTCGACTTTCTGACCGGTGTTCACAGCCATGATTTTTGACAAGGTTTGCTTGATATCCAGGCCTTCACGCAGGGAAATCTCCATATCAGTCATAACACCCTGAGCACCACCGCGAGGCTGATGGATCATGGTTTTGGCATGCGGTAACATGTGGCGCTTGCCTTTGGCGCCACTCGCGAGCAACACTGCTGCCATCGATGCCTGCAGTCCTATACCATAGGTCGCTACATCTGGACCGATAAAATTCATCGTGTCATAAATCGCCAATCCATCATATACACTGCCGCCGGGACTGTTGATATAGAGGCTGATATCCTTGCTATCGTCCTCGCTAGCCAGGAACAGCAGCTGCGCTACGACCAGGCTGGCCGTCTGTTCATTGATCTCTTCACCAATAAAAATGATTCGATCCTTTAATAAGCGCGAATAGATGTCATAGGCTCGTTCGCCGTCGTACGACTTTTCAAGTACCGTTGGGATGAGTAAACTAGTAGATTTTGTCATAAATCCATTGTAGCGATTTAGCACTCGCGTGTCAAGAGTGCTAAATTAGCGCTGTTATTTGCTATTTAGTTCAGCTAGTTTAGTCAAAGTTTTTTCAGCAATTAGCTGCTGGGCGAGCTGACGCTTGGCTTCGTCGGATTCAAAACGCTCGCGCAAGCTAGGATCGTTATACTGAGCCACAACTTTGGCTTGTTGTGCCGCGACCTCGTCCTCACTAACGGTGATATCCCAATCACGGGTAAGTTGCGCCATGACGAGACTACTCCGAACGCGTTTTTCGGCCGCTGGCCGCAGCTCTTTGGTCATCCAATCTTCACGACTCAGGCCCTCTTCCTCGAGATATTTATCGAGGGTTAAACCGCGGTATGTCAAGTTCTGGGTAAAATTTCGCTCCAGCGAGGTCAGTTGGTCGGTCACCAGGATTTCCGGAGTCGAAACCTTGGACTTTTTGGTTAACTCGTCCAGCAGCTCGTCCTTGAACTTTTGATCGGTGTCGTATTCAGCACGAGTTTCCAGCTCGCTTTGAATGTCTCTCTTTAGATCATCAACTGTCTTGAAATTCGGCGCGACCGAGGCGGCGAACTTGTCATCGAGCGCCGGCAGTTTGACTTCCTTGACCTCTTTCACGGTGACTTTGAAATTGACCTTGGCGCCAGCTAAGTGTTTAGCACCATAATCTTTGGGAAATGTCAGGGGCAGGTCAAAGCTATCGCCAGCTTTATGACCGACGATGCCTTCCTCGAATCCTGGAATAAAGGTTTTCGAGCCGAGCTTCAGAGTATAATCGTCACCTTTGGCGCCTTCGACAGGTTGGTCTTTTTGATCGCGACCATCAAAGTCAATGATCGTTTCATCGCCCAGCTTGGCGGCACGCTTGACCACGACTTTCTCGGCAGCCTCGGTACGAATGCGGTTAATAACTTCGTCGACTTCGTCCTTGTCGATTTTAACAACTGATTTCTTGGTCGTTAGTTTAGCAGGGTTTGCTAGTTTGATTGGCGGGATAATTTCGACTACGGCCGTAAATTCCAAGGTCTGTGCCGGCACAAACTTGGTGATGGCAATATCGGGACTATCGAGGAGCTGAATCTGCTCGAGCTCGATTAGTTCCACCAACGCTGTGTTGACGGCACGATTAATAGCTTCGTCAGCGAGTTTGGCTGGATCGAGATGCTTCTCTGCGACCTCTGGTGGGACGTGGCCAGCGCGGAAACCTGGCACCTTGACACTCGACGCCAGTTTACTGACGGCCGCTTGATGTGACTTGGCGACATCGCCCGTAGCGACCTCTATTTTATATTCAATTTTGCTGTCTGATAAATCTTTTCGGGTATGCTTCATAACCTGATGATTGTATCATATCTATCCCTGATCGGCCAAATTTAGGCAGCAACTCGAACGACAACCTGCTCTAGATCGAGGTCTGATTGCTCACCTGTAGCTAGGTTTTTTAGCGGGAACTGACCACTGTCGAGTTCATCGTTGCCGACAAAGAGCGCGTAGGGCACACCAGCCTTGGCTGCGGCCTTGATTTTCTTATCAGTTTTGCGATCAGTAAAATCCACCGCCACATTGAGGCCGCGACGACGCAAGGTCGAAACTATATCGGTGCTATCAGCACCACCGATCTCCAGTACGATCAACTGCGTAGCGGGCCGTAGATTAGGCAACAGGCCATGAGCGGTCAGAAATTCAATAAACATGGTTTCACCTGGCGCCGCCCCGACTACTGGCAGATCCTCGACACCAAACAGTCCGACCAAGCCATCATAACGACCGCCACCAAACATAGCTCGTCGATTCTCTGGCGCTTCGTCAAAAATCTCGAACACGATACCAGTGTAATAATCAAAACCACGCATCAGAGTTGGGTCAAATTTGATATTGGTAATCCCACGTGCCGTGAGGGCTGCGATTAGCATCCGCAGCGGCTCGACTACCGATTGATCGCTCAGCCGAGCAGCAATTTCGTCGAGACTATCGAGGCTAGCCAGAGTCGCCAGTCGAGTCACAAACTCATCCGAGTCCATGATGGCCTTGGCTTGCTGGCTAAATTCATCCGACGATAGCTTTTCCCGCCGATCGAGCAGTTTCACTGTTTGCATCATCTGGTCCGGACCGGCCATCCCTAGATATTCGCGGATCACATAGTCAGTCAGGCGACGGTCATTCACTCGAATCGTGAACATGTCATCGGTCGCCCCAAAAGTCTTGACAATAGCGCTCGACAGACTGAGTGTTTCGATATCAGCCGCAATTCCCTCTGCACCGAATACGTCAAAGTTCAATTGCCAAAACTCACGCTCCCGACCCTTTTGCGGCCGCTCGTAGCGCATAAAATTACCGATCGAATATAATCGTGCTGGCAAAGCTACCTCTTGGCGTCTGGCCGCCACCATACGAGCAATACTCGGTGTCATCTCGGGGCGAATCGCTACCTCGCGGTCCCCGCGATCAGTGAAACGGTAGGTTTGGTCATTGACGATCTCTTGGCCGGACTTGGCAGCATATAGCTCCAACGGCTCTAACATCGGTGCGTCGTATTCTTCGTAACCAAAACTTTCGACGACCTGACGCCACTTGCGAAACACGTAGTTCCGTACTCGCATATCATCGGGATACAGATCGCGCGTACCTTTGTAACTGCTAGTTGATAAACTCATAGGGAATATTATACTACATATGATGTTGCAGTAACGGTCTGGTTACTGTTATACTGTCTAATGCCAGGTATTTGCGCGCGTGGCGGAATTGGTAGACGCGCTAGCTTCAGGTGCTAGTGTTCGCAAGGACGTGGAGGTTCAAGTCCTCTCGCGCGCACCAGGTCTAGAAATAATGAAATCACCTCTGTTACGGGGTGATTTTTTGTTGGCCAGATGATTAAGTGGTTAGCCTTCGTTAGCATCTGATTCCGGCAGGAATTTCTTTTTTAACTTGCCATTCCTCGTGGTGTTTTCATGAAAAGCGCGAGCGATAGGCTCAGAAAAGATACGCTGCACATCCGCCTCTGTCATGACAAAGTTTAGATTATAAATGTCATCATACCCACCCCGAAAACCACCTTCATCATCATAAACATCATCCGGTAATTGATGCGAGTTCGATTCACCCTTTTCTCTCTGCGTAGTGTAGTGCATACGACTCATAATTCCCGAAAAATGCTCCCAATGCGAATCCTGATCTACCAACATCCTCCAAACCTGACCATACGACCGATCAATTGACTCGTAGTCGCGGGCTTTGAACATTTCTTGAGCCGTTATATCAAGGGCATCCATATGAGGAAGTAGCGTTTCCAGCGCCTGACCGAGGGTCACAGTATAACGCGAAGCGACCATAGCTTCTCGATGTTGCCTGAGATGAGCTTGTCGCTCCTCCCGTAAATGTTGGTCGAGAGTTTTGAATTGACCGGCCAGACTGCGATAGACACCAGCCCTTGGAAAACTATCCTGCATTCCATAGCCATCATCCCATTCCTCGAGTGCATGGTCGAGGCCTCGGCGTTCGATTGATTCCGGGAACTGGCGCATCAAGAGCGCCGAAACGGCCGAATGCACGGCCTCTGTTGTCGCTTCGTGCTCGATTGTCGCTCTGTCTTTTTCGTTGTGCTCGTTACTAGGCGCATAGCGGGTCGGTTCAGTAGTCATTCTGAGCGTCATAGTCTCAGCCAGACTAGTAGCCGCACCCGTGATAGCTGGCCCAAACATCGCCGTCATTGCGATGCGGCGTTTACTGCTCGACCCCCCTCCATCACTTTTATCTAGAGGGAAATCTGCGATATCTACATTTTGAGAATTATGTTTCATTTGATAGATTATAGACCAATTTCACCTCATTGCAAGCATGAGTGTTTTGGTAAATCGCTCACACTATCCCCTCGGGTTGAACTCTGAGTGGCGCAGCTGATTATATTCCTGACGCAAGTGAGCAATAATCTCTCGCTGATCACCAGCAACCTTGACGCCTGGGTTGAGAGTGCCATAGGGGTCAAAGATCTGCTTAATTTGGGCAAAGAGCTCACTGAGACCATCGCCATTTTGATCGTTCGTCGCTAGGCCAGCCAGACGACCTTCGCCAAACTCGCCCGTCAGCGTGCCGCCTAATTCATTAGCAGCTTCGGCCAATTCGCTAATCAGGCGAAAGACGATCTGACGCTGCCCGAGATTCGCCAGATTGATAAGCGGTCGCACAGAAACACTGCCGGTACCGAGATGACCCCACACACCGCCAGCCACATGATGACTGCGTAATAGTCCATTAATTTTTTCGACCAGCAACGGCACTTTGGCGGGCTCGACAACAACATCAGGGGCCAGCGGTAAAGCGGCCGTGCCCTGGCTCGAGTGACTGGTAATCGTCGCAACCGCGTGATGAATCGAACGCAGGCTTTCTTGGTCCTCCCAATCGGTAGCAATGCGAGCATCCATGACACCAGCAGCTTCGAGAAGTTTGGCAGCTTTCTTGACCTTGCGAGTACGATTTCGATCATCGAACTCAATGAATAGCATGGTAGCCGGACGAGTTTCAGTCACGACTTTCCAGGGTGTGCCTCCACCCAATTTAGCAATGAGCTCCAGCGTGCCGCCATCAATAAATTCCAATTCCGATGGCTCTAGGGCCAAGAGATCTTCGGTCAAGGCTGCTAAATCCTGGTCTGAGGTAATCGCCGCCGCGATCATCGAAACCTCAGTCGGTCGACTGGCGAGCTTGATAATTGCCTGAACAATCACGCAGAGGCTACCTTGTGAACCAACGACGAGCGGTGTTAGGTCGAACGAGCCGTCCTTGGCCTTGACAAGGTTCAGTCCGTAGCCGCTGGCATTTGGCGTCGCGGCATCAGCCAGCCTAGCGATCAGTTCACTATTATCCTCGATCAGATTATCGAGGCTGCGATAAATTTCCCCCTCCATCGTCTGCAAGCCCTTTTTAGCATTCAGTTCATGTTTGGACAAGCGGCCAGTTTGAATAATTTCACCGTTTGCCAGGACGATTTCGATACGATCAGTCCAATTGCGCAAAGTGCCATATTTCAGAGCCTTGGCACCCGCGATATTACAGCCAAGAGCGCCACCAACCGTCGAAGCCTTGAAATCACTCGAAACAGTCGGCAGAAATAGACCGTGCGTCGCCATGGCTTCCTGGAGTGTCGCGAGGTTCAGACCGGGCTGCACCCGCACCATTTGCGACTTGATGTCGAGCTCTAGGATACGCGACATATGCGCCGGAAATACGACGACGGCGCCAGAACCAATGGCAGCACCAGTGGTATCGGTCCCGCCACCGCGTGCCGTAATCGGCAAAATCTGGCCACGCTCAGCGAGTCGCCAGGTGAAACGTGCCAATTTGCGTACATCATTGGTTGTCCTGGGATAGACCACCACCTGCGGCACGATTTGGAGGATACTGCTATCGGTTGAAAAACTTTTCCGTACCGCCGGCTCTGCCGACACTTCACCTGTTAACCTCTCACGAAGATAGTCTGCAATTTTGCTCATACTTATATTCTAGCACAATTAGATTTTTTTGATAAAATGTTAGCAGATGATAAAGAGGTTATCGTGGCACGCGTAAGGATTATTGCTGGCACATTCGGTGGCAGATTTATTTCGGCCGACGTTGGGCGATCAACCCATCCCATGGGCGATCGGGTGCGCTCAGCGCTGTTTGCGATGCTGGAATCACGCGGTGGATTACAGGGAGCCCGAGTACTTGACGCCTTTGCCGGTACGGGTGCGTTGGGACTAGAAGCCCTCAGTCGTGGTGCAGACAGTGTCGTGTTCCTAGAGCGTGACAAGGCAGCGGTTCGCGCCATAAAGGTAAATATTACAACGTTATCTGTTGGTGATCGAGCTAAAGTTGTCCAAACAGGGGTAGCGGGCTGGACAAACACTAGCCAGGATGATAAATTTGACATAATTTTCGTAGATCCGCCATACCACGACACTCAGTTTTCCACAGTCTCAAGGCTGATCAAGTATTTACGCCCCGAAGGGCTTATGATATTATCGTACCCAGGAAGAGAGACTGCGCCGGACCTAGATGGAGTTGTTGTGGTGGACAAGCGAATTTACGGAGAAGCGGCGCTAGCCCTCTTCCTTTTAGATTCCAGTAAAAATCATTTGGCTGACAGCGACGTTTCTGCTACAATATAGGTCATGCGCGCGTGGTGAAATTGGTATACACGTATGCCTTAGGAGCCGCACCAGTCACCATACTTTTTCAAGAATTTAACAGGGGTCAGACCCACAAAAATGGAGTACATTTTCGCAATGTACTCCTATTTTGTACTCCCATACGACCACTGTTACACAAAGCTCTACGAAGATGATTCTGTCGGGGACATGCGTGTGTCGGAGTACAGCGATACCAGATCCGTAACGGCATCGGCTCGCTCTTCGGCGGTGCTGTGGGTGTAAACCTGAAGCGTCGTCACGATGGACTTATGCCCGAGAATGCCTTGAGCGACCTTTGCTGGGACGCCCTTAGTGTATAGAAGAGAGGCGACGGTATGCCGTATCTCGTGTATCGTCAGCCGTGGCAAGCCGATTTCTTTTGTTATCTTATTAAAGAACTGTAGGAGAGAGCGTCCGTCGACCGAGGTGCCTCTCACTGTTAAGAATAGTAGCTCTTCTTCGTCGGGATTGCCACCAAGTAATGCTCGTTTCCTTAGAAGGATTTTCCGTATTTCGGGTGTCAACGCCAAGTCACGCTGGCTCTCGGCTGTTTTCAGTGAGCCGATTTTTTGGATATGCCCGATATGATACACCTGTTGTCGCACCTGAATGATATTCTCCAGAAAGTTGACGTCCTTCCACCGCAGACCACAAGCTTCGCCTCGACGCAAGCCGTAGTGGAAGAGTATGAGGAATAGCCCATAGTAACGATGCCCCTCAATGGCACTGAGAAATGTTTGTACCTGCTCAGCTGACCATATATGTTTCTCTTTACCCACATGCTTTGGCTTGTCAGTAAGACGCACGACGTTCCTGTGTACGTATTCTAGCTTCACGGCGTCACGTAAGGCTGCTGAGAGCACGTTACGGGCTATTTGCTGCTGTCGTGTCCCCATGCCTTTTCTGTCCCAGCTGACGATCATACGTCGCACGTGATCGGGCTTTAGTCCAATAAGGGATATATTCCCAATTTCTGGGATAATCCTTTTGTGGCAAATATTGGTATGCATGTAGAGGGTACTGTCTTTGACCTGTCTTGGGTCGATGTCTGCTAGCCAGTACTTAAGCCAGCTTGCCACCGTATGTCGCTCGTTGCGAACGGTAAGACCTTTGTCGGATTGTAACATCTCTTGACGCATCCGACGCATAACCTCGTCTTTATCCTTTAATGTAATGTGTCGTCTTGCACGACTGCCGTCAGGCAAGGTTACATAGAACCTTGCCATCCAGCGTCCGTCTGGTCTCTTGGTGAGGGATCCCTCACCGATCCCTCGTTTACGTTTAGTAGCCATAGTTGCCATTTGCCTCGCTTTCCGCCTCTAGCTTTACGACGTACTCCTCCAGAGCACGCACACTTATAAGCCTGCGTTTGCCGATTTTTACGCTCCGTATGGCGTTGGTGCGTAAAAGTTCGTACATCATCCAGTCACCGATACCTAGGGTATCCTTAACCTCTTTGAGGCTGAGAAGTTGCATCTGTGGCTGGCGTTTCCCATTCGCAGCATTCACATTAACGCTTCCTTCGGCAACAAAGTCCAGTGCTTCGTGGGAGTCACTGAGATCACTATTATTCATAGGTCAACTCCTCCAATTCTCCCAGTTTGCCATCAACGACCAGCCCCTTTAACTCTTTAGGGGTGATGACTATAAAGGGACGCTGGGTATCGTCAAGCTCAGGGATGTTATTGGCAATATGCCGACGAATAGCATCCCGTCGCTTCACGGTTGGCATAATCCATAGCACCGCTGGAAATTCACCGCAGCACCAGTCCTTGTCTCTTGTTGCATAGGTGCTTTGCAGGTAATCCAGATAGGTACGGCACTTATCGACGATACGTACTGGCGACTCGGTGTTAAGGTCTACCTCGATGAACCAGTGGTGTTTCAGGTCGCCTCGGTAGGTTTCAACGTAGAGGTCAGGACGCAGGCTGGCTTCCTTGCCAGCAAGGTCGGTGTACGTTCGCCAGCTCTTCTCTTCGAGCAGTACCTTGCCGAGTTTCATCTGGTCAAAGCGGTCAGCAATATGCTTGAATGTGAGCTTGGTGTCGTTGATAGCAACACGGTGGTTGGCGAACGTATACGTTGGAGCTTTGTACGCTCTCTGCACTCTACCTGTCTCAATCGTCTTAAGACGCGCCAGTGCATCGTAACCGAGCTTGTCTAAATGCCAGATCTGTGGGTCAGAGCCGTGTCCGACACCACCAACCTGACGAGCATTCACCGTGATGAACTTGCGATCACGCAGCTGTTTTACATAGCGTGTCGTCAAGCGGATAGTGGAAGCAAATAACCTGTTCGGCGTATGCAGAAACTTGGCTATCTGCTGGGCGGTGAGGAACTTATGTTCCTCGAGTAAGCGAAGTACCATTAGGTCTTTCGCATCGAGCTTTAGGTTGACTGAGCCAACCTTTATGGCGGTAACACTGCGTGCTCCTACTGTAGTTTCCATGGTAGACCTCCTCCTCGACCCCCGCCATTTTCTGCTCCGTATTGATATGCACGCAAGGCGTGCGTATCAGTCATTTTGACGTAGGCGGTGGTAACGGGGGTGAATACCTGCCGTACGGCTACTATGACGTGATGGGTGAAACGATACGTGAAATGGTTAGTTTTCATGGGTTGCTCCTGCCGTGATCGGCGATGTTAATACAGTAGTAGTGAGGGGCGTTGCCGCTGATGCTGCCATCGGCGGATTCGCCACTGCGGTGGTCAGGCTGGTCTTTTTCAAGACCGAGGCAATATCCTGGTTGACGGATACTAGTGAACGGATTTCCTCGTCAATGTCGGCAATCGCTCGCCCGTAGTTGCCAAGGCTAAACTTCTTGAAGGCTTCGACATTGTTTATCTCCCGTGGGGCTGGCAAGGTCTCGGCGGAGAGCCAGAGCTTTTGTCCGAGCCATAGGGTCTGGATATACACATTGTGTCGAGGCAAGTACTTAAAGTCCTCTGCCATAAGCAGGTTGGTTTGGCTGGCGACCTGCCTTGCATCGGGATCGTTCAGGGTGAAGATAACCTTGTGAGCGACGTTGGCATCAATGCCGGACAGTAGCTCCTTATCTTTCACCTGATCCCTATACTGGTGTGCCAGTGTGAAGCCAACATGGTAGCTTCGGGCTTGGCTGAGTGCGTCAGCAATGTTGAGCGGCAACGCAAGATAATCTTGCATTTCGTCAACGTACACCTTAATAATTGGTCGCTGGCTTTCAGGTAGTTCTGCCTGTGCTTGGGTGAGTGCCCAAACTTGGGAGAGAATAATCGAGCCAAGAAACCTCGCACTGGTTGCACCGACCCGTGCCTTGTTGAGCGATACGAGCACAATCTTGTTACCTGTAAACAGGTCTTTCAGATCAAAGTTCGCTCGTGGCTGCCCAATGGTGCGAAGCAGCGGCTTGCGAGTCAGCACCGTTCGTAGCTTATTCATAAGCGGAGCCGTGATCTCCTGCTGCTTGGCTGGCGACATGGCGTCGTACTGTTGCCAGAATGAACCTAAGCCAATCGGGTCATCGGCGGTTACTTGCTCGACAATCTTCCGCCGAAACGTCGGATTGTACAGCAGCGATGGCAACATCGACAGCGTCACGTTATCTGAGGTTCGAGTTAGCGTCATGAGAGCGTTGGACAGAATATCTTCTGTTCGCTGTCCCCATGAGCTGGCGAATATCTCACGAAGTACCGCCAACATACCGTCAGCGACGAGATCAGGGTCTCCGTTACTGGAGAGTGGGTTGATGCCCACCACTCGCTCCGCCATCGGGTCAATGTAGACGACATCCTTGGCTCTATCTCGGTTCATCCGAGCCAACACCGCTGCGTTGAGGTCGCCCTTGGGGTCGATCACCAGTACACCATGTCCATCGTCAATGTCGCTGAGGATCATATTGAGCATGGCGGTACTTTTACCGACACCCGTTGGCCCAAGTAGCAAGGTGTGACGGAGCGAATCCATCGCCGAGATACCAATAGGTATCCGCTTCGATGGGTCGTTTGTCACCGCAAAGCCCTTGGTCGAGCCGTTCATCGGTGTTGGCACACGCAGTGATACAGGGTGAAGATGCGGCACTCCAGGGAGATTTGCTTCACCGTACGGTACGGCGAGTACACAGGCAACCTCGCTGCTCGACAGCGTATGATACCACCTGTGTGGTCGGATGAGGTCAGTCATATGGCGAGTGATGTTTTGACCCATAAGGTCAATCTCCACGCCAGCGGCTTCCATCATCTTGAGACCACTTGCCAGTTGTTCAATGAGCCAGTTGGCACGAATGGTGGTGCTGGCAATTGCTCCTACACGGACATCGGCTTTGAAGCCGTGCATACTGTAGCGTCGTTGCAAGTTGGCTTGCATTTCACGAGGCAGCGGCACGCTTCCGTTAAAGAACTCTTGCATCCGTGTGGTGCGAGGGTCACGCAGGTTCTTGGAAATCTCACGAGGGCGTATTCGTCTACCGAGCACAACCTGCAAGACCAAGCCCTCTCCCTGCTTAATAGCTGCCATTGCTGACAAGATATTCAGGGAGATAAGGCTCATGCGGTCGGTGTTCAGAGCAAGGCTGGGGTGTCCGAGGGACACCCGATCTGCCTTCATGAGTTTGCCTCGTCTTGCAGCCATTTCCTCGCTAGGGATATGGCTGAGCGTCGTACCGACTGCCGTGGATTCCAGAATTCGCTTGAGTTCTGGAACGTAGGCTGGTCGGGTGGCGACGTAAAATGCGACGGCTTCTCCATAGGTAGTGCGAGTTTCAAATATAACGTCGCTTCCTAGGTCGTCGCTGGCGAGCTGCTCCAGAAAGTTCTGAATCTGCTCGGCTTGCACGGGTCGCTTCCAATGGATCTGTTGCCAGACCCATGGATGTTCCTCCGTTTTGTGTAATGGGTTAATACGCATCTCGATCCTCCAGTACCGCTCGTTTAGCGATGCTTTCGAGTACCACCCAGATGAAGAGGACGGCAATCCAATACAGGATTGTTTGACCCCAAGACCTGAAGAGGATACAAGGTAAGATAGCGAGGATGACGAATGAAAGCCAGCCTGCTTCGGCGAATCGGATGCGTAGTAAAGTGGTTAAATACATAGAAATTTTCTCCTTAAAAATGAGTAAATGGTTAATTAGTTGGGTGTGTTGAGCCGTCCCTGTAGACAAAGTAGTCTACAGAACGGCCAAGCACAGATTAGGCGTCAGACGGTACGGGATAGCCGAAATCTGCGAACGATACATCGCTCTTAATTTCGTTACCCCAGACGTCGTAGCCGTGTTCTTTGCGTCTTGCAAAGAGTTCGAGCTTTTTGCCGCTGCCGAGCTGTCCTGAGACTCGCTCGATGATGGCATAGAGTTCTTCTGGTTTGTGGCTGTGATCCTGAAGCGGAGCGAACATCCACGTTGGTTGTGAGCGGAAGCCCACAGGGGCTTTACCTCTCGTACCGAGAAGAACATGCTCAGTGGCATTGCGTAGGTAGTTGCCGAGCGTAAAGCGTGGCTTGCACCATGTGAGAATGCTGCGAGGCGTATAGCCCCACGCTTCCAGCACATCGTAGCCGTGGCGGAGGGTGGCGTTTGTCACCCAGAGCCAACAGTGGCTGTCGTCAGCAGTAACGCTCTTGATTGCGTCACCCATATCCTTGATGTCTTGAAGTGACATAAGGTTATAGTGCTTTTCAGCTCCACGCTTCTTACCTTTTTGCTCGATATCCCATGGTGGGTCGGCAACGAGTACGTCGTACTTCGGCGAAGTAGTAGTGTCTGTCATGTCGTTTCCTTTCCTTTCTACCAAGCGGATAGTTGTTTCTAGCTTTTTCGAGAAACAAACCTCGCCTGATGAAGGTAGTAAACAAGATGCAAGAACATTGTTTAATGTTTTTTGCAAAAGTGTTACAGAGTGACTAGGACACTTTTTCCATACACCTAACAGATACAAAAACGCCTAAATCAATAGGCGTTTGCATACTTTAAGTGATTACCCCAAAAGTGGGGTACGGAAAGTCTCAATTGTATAAAAAGAGTCAAACTAGAATGCAACGCTAAAAGACGCACCCTCTACAGTAGAGCGGGTACGCAGTATCTGCTAGATGAATGATGTGAAAGAGAATTTGTTTTTAGGTTAAACAAAAAGCTCCTCTAGCTAAGAGTGAGCCGTATGGTATACCGCTAGGAGCTACTCTGCCGAGGCAAAATAGGCTAGCATGTGAATTAATTCAGTATGAGTAGGTAACTAGTGTTCTAGCTCATGGTTCAACATATTACCATAAACGTAATAGAAAAGCAAGAGCAAAACGATTGTTTTCGCTATATATAGCGGGATATAGCAAAATCTCTACGCTATATCCATATACTTGCACATACCGAAATATCCATAGGATCACTGACATAATCTTAGCCAGTAAAATATAGATACTGTCCTTTTAGAGACCGTATGACCCGAGCGTCCAGAGTGAGCATACCAATAGCGGGATGTATGTCTTTAGATATCCCTTCTCAAACTCGACTGATTGTCGGGTGCTGCATTCTAGTTTGTTAAGGATGCTCCACGAATAGAGACCTAATTCAACCGATATGAGAGTTTGCAAGGAGGTATTGCCTCGCTCCCTCTCCACGGTCGACTTCTATTCGGCATAATAGCATTGCTTATTTTAGGGTGCAAGCATGTGCGTGTTAAAAGTCTTTGTGAAATATATAACATAAAAAAAGAGGACGCCATCACAGCATCCTCTCTTCGCACTTACTGCTTACTCTCTTCCGTACAACCGTTCCATGGCATGTCTGTGTACCTCTTGTGAGATAACATCAGACGCCAATCTTGTGTCTGCGGCGATCCTCCACTGTGTGACCTTTGCTAGTTCTTGGTCAGTGATAGCCTTACTATCAGATGGAGAAAAGTACGATATTGTGACGTTTCCATAAGGAGTTGTCGTATTCCATCGGATATTTGACCTGAGGGGTATATGTTTTAGCGGTCGGAGCGACATTGGTATGCCGTAAAGATCACAGAGGTCTTTGTAGCTTGCCGACACATATCCAAACTGTTCCTGTGGTACTGATGAATACGGAGACAGCTTATCGCAATTACTCATCTCTGCATAGGTGCGGTAATAGCGTTGTATGTTCCGTACGACTTCCTCGGGCATGCCTGCATGCTGTGCGATCTGAGCTACATTGAACATGTCGATACTGCCGTATCCACGTACTCGCTCGTAATCACTAAAATACTCCTCATATATCTCTGCGATAGATTCTTCATCTCCGCCGTATCGATCACGATTCGTATCTTGCTGTACTGTTGTCATGGGTTTTTATCCCTTTCTAGAGCGTAAGCTCCGTATTGTTAATATGCTCCAGCTCGCACCACGTAGGGGCGAAGTGGATAGTGTTAGTCTACGGGCTTAACAGAGAGAAGGGGATATTTTTATATAAAGTGCTGTGGGGTGACAAGGACATAATTACGCCCATTGCAACAGATACGAATACAAAAAGAAAAAGCCCGCTTGCACGGACTTCCTCCCAGCGTTTCCACCACAGAACGCTTGTGTCTATTGTAGTGTGTTATCTTCAGTCTGTGAAATACTGCATGTAGCGACTATGACGCTGAGATAAGAAACATGGGCGTCGTATCGCACGCTTCCGCATCGTTGCACATCTTACCACTTTGTCCGAGTTGCTTCACTTTGCTAATAAGTGATTCAAAACGTTCAAGTGAATCACTATACCGCTTAAGATCTCCAAGTTGCTTAGTGTAGTCGCTCGCTTTACGAACGATTTCGTCTCTTTCTGTTGTTTCTATAGTGCTGTTGATATTACTGTAGTGGATTTCGTCGACGTTCTTGATGAGTGCCAACAAGATGATAGCGTTACTCTCCATGTTGACCTCGTAGTTTATCTGTTTATAGCTAGGGAACGATTCATCGGAGAAGTTGATCCGCAAAATATAGGGCTTTTCGGTCGTCTCTAACTCAATAGTAAACGGTGCTATATCTTGCACACGAAGGGCGTCAAGCAGAGCAAGATCTGCCGAGGCATCACCGATATAATCATGTCGAAGGGTGTACACCTTCTCGGTCGCAGAAGACGTACTGCTAACAGTCGGTGTGTCTTTATTGTTGTTGAGCAGCAGTGCAATACAGACAACTACTGCGAGCAGAGTAGCAATAACGGCAGTGATAATAATTAACTTCTTCTTGCTATTAGCCTTATTCATCTCACTTTTATTATAGCAAAACAAAAAAGCGACACCGTTTCCAGTGTCGCTTCTATCGCTAATGGCAAGTATCTCGGTCTTCTGTTATGCAATGTAATGCACTGCTAGTTATGACAATCTACCTGCACTACCCACAACCTTGAGGTATCTTTTAAATACCGATCAAGGGCTGTCTTGTTTGTAATGGCGTCGCCATTCTCGTCATAGAGCTGACTTGCATTTGCATAGTAGCCACTCGCTAGTCCAAACTGGAAGCGTGACAGAAAGTGTCCGTCAACTTGCTTAAACTCCTCATTGAATATCTGCTCATCGGTATAGCCGTCAAGCATGAGTCGTATGGTAGCAAGTGCTCGCTTGAACTCCATAAACTGACCGTTCATAGCATCATGTACTATGCGTTGTCCTTTCTTGGTGTTTAGGCGAATCGGTTTCCAGCAATTCTTCCATCGGCTACGTTCTGCCGTATCGTGATACCAGTCGAACTCGTGCATCTCAACAAGGTTGTCGAGTGTATCGATCACTTTAGTGGTTGCTTGGTGGGCATAATCTGCCTCGACAATAAATCGTACTAGATAGTGCATGCTATTTTCCTCCGATCCGTTCTTTGGTGTAGTCGTGGATTGCTGTTTGTATCTCTTCGAATACAGCTTTTCCGTGACCATGACCGCCAATGTGCCATTGTGTAATAGCTCTTGCGTCTAGTCCCTTTTCGCCGAGGTAGGCTTTGCCATCCTTGTAGTTGTAAAGCGTCGCAACACCGTGCTTCGTCTCGATGACCCACTGTACGTCGATCTTGTTTTCAGGTAGCCGTGTGAATGGTTTGCCGTATACCGCTACGATGTCGTCGTAGTTTGCAAGAATTGTGCCGATGCCATGTGTGCCGTTTATGACGTGTGCCATACTAGCGTACTTCCCGTCGTAGAGCCACTTTCTGTAAGCAGAATAATGCTCCATGATTTCAAGAATTACTTCTCTAGACAATCCGCTATACGCTTCCACTGCTTTCACATCAAACATGTTAGTGACACCGCTTAGGCGTACCTCCTCATATGACATGAAGTCCTGTCTCGTTACTTCCATATTGTTCCTTTCTGGAGCTAGTGCTCCCGTTTTGTTAATGATCACCTCGTAGGGACGAAGTTGTCCGTAAGAGGATGGCATTATCTTAACGGTATGAACATGAAAGGTGGATGTTTTAATGGAAAGTGTTACATAGCGACAAGGACAGCTCCGTATCTGGAGCTGTCCTTGGTTTTATGGGTGTATGTATGGTTTTACTTATTCACCAGCGTTAGCAGTTCAGAGTACGAGCTAACGGCACTATACTTCACTGTATCGCTACTAATGACCGAGAAGTGTCGCCTCGCACACTCAATCTTGGCTTTCTCGACTTCACGCAGCTGCAAGTCGCTCGTATCGCCCTTGGTTTCTGCTACGAAGTAAATGTGCTTCACGCTGCCCTCTTTGAACGATATCGCCCAGTCGGGGTTATATTTACCCATTGGTGTATTGATATAGAAGCCACTTGGTAGTTTTACATACAACTCGACAATATCTTGCGTGTCCAGTTCAGCTGCCAGCTCTTTCTCGACAGTTGAATCGTACTTCAGCTTGTCGTACAAATGCCGCTTGGCATCCACAACATTCTGACCATACTCACCAGCAATAGTCGTATCGATAAATATCTCCTCGGCATTCCACTGTTCATCGAGCTTATCGTAGGTGATATGCTCGATGATTGTGCTGGCTTTTTGCTCGTCAATCAGCTTGATTGCTTCACGAATGAACTCCTCGGGATTGACGGAGAATAGCTTGAATACAGCAGGCTCGATGCCCGTTAGTACCTTCGCTACAGACTCACGTGTGAGTTTTGTCGGCATCGCAATCTCGCCCAGTAGGTCAAAGGTTACGCCACGAGCCGCTACTTCCTCAAGTGCCACCTGCGTGCCAATCAGCTTCTTCATCTCTGGGTTATTTTGCTTGGTCGAGTCTAAATATCCCTGATTAATCACGACAAGCGTCTGTGATACACGCAAGTTCTTATTGAGACTACGGATACACGACTCAATCAGGCTATCCTCATTAAACGATACCGTATAGTATGTTTTTGAGTTAATATTCTCCCATAGAGCCTTGAATTCACGACTGGCGAACTTCTCGTGATTGATATTGAGCGTTGCTTTGGTACGAGCATCCGAAACAATCGGGTTCTTCTTGGGGTCATAGACTGATTCGACAAGCTGTAAGACATTCTCGGTATATGGAGTAAGTCCAGCATCTATCTGGCCAATCACTTCGGCTATCTTTTCACTTCGTAGCTCTGGCGTAAGGTCGTGGAAGTCTTCGCTAAGCTGCCCCTCACTTACAAGACCGGTCATCTGAAGTGCCACAAAAATCTGAGCCGCCTTGCTGCTGTCGATTGTTGTCTCGTTGCCAGCTCCATCCACCCATACTTGACCAGTAAAGAGGTCTGGCGTGATTTCCTTTGGTCGGTTCTTGATAACTTCGTAGAATTCGTCCTGCAACGCCTTAGCAAACTCTTCGTAGCTTTCGTTGGCGATAACTGTCAATGCGTTAATGTCATGCACCGCATGCGTGCCAAGTACATCGGCATCCATACGTTCACCATCTTTGTTGACGCTCAAACGCAGGCCACGCCCGATTTCTTGCCGCTTCTTTATTTCGCCTGTACTGGTACGCAAAGTACAGATCTGGAATACATTCGGATTATCCCAGCCTTCACGCAGTGCTGAGTGGCTAAAGATAAACCGTACTGGCTCGTCATGGCTTAGTAGCCGCTCTTTATTCTTCATAATAAGGTCGTACGCACCCACATCTGCCGATTCTGATTCGCCACGTTTCACTTCGCTGTCAACAACCCGACCTTTCTTGTCCTGCGAGAAGTAGCCGCCATGTATCTGGCTGGGGTCGTCACGCTCTAGGTATGCACGATAATCCGCATCTTCGCCGAATGGTAACTGACTAAAGAATACATCGATAGCATTCTTGTATTCTTCCTCAAACACTTTGGCATAGTCGCCATCACGAGCCGTACCAGCCTCATCGTAGTAGCGATACTTCTTTACTTCGTCGATAAAAAAGAGTGATAGCACCTTGATGCCTTTCTTGTACAGCTCTCGCTCTTTTTCAAGGTGGCTCATAATCGTTTCGCGGATTTGAATGCGGCGAATATCATCTTCGCCACTATCCCCGATAACCTGACCAAGAGAGATCTTGATACCGTTCGTGAATTCAACATAGCCGTCACGAGCATTGATCTCCGCTATCGTATAACCGTTGCGATACGCCTCAATCTCGCCCGAGTGGTCGTAGATATTGTCGCCATGTGCAAAGGTTTTCACCTTCTTTTTTATACTCGTTCCAGACGCTGCATTATGCTCAAATATCACTGTTGCACTAGGGCTTTTGTTCGGAAATACATTGATACGTTGCAGATACAGATAGCCATTCGTAGCTGTTGTACCATGGACAGAAATACCCTTAACGGTAATCTTCTTCACCAGTTGCTTCTGGTATGCATCCACTGCATCAAGTCGGTACACCATATTAAAGTTCTCACGGTGCGTAGCTGAATACGTGAGGTAATAGAGCGGATTAAAACGCCCGAGTGCGTCACGAGTAACATTCTTCTTTGATTCTGTGCCAAGCACACTCTGCGGTTCGTCAACAATCACGATTGGGTTAACGCTAGCGATTACATCTATTGGGCGACGGCTGCGGAAGCTATCCAGCTTCATGGCAATACGCCGAGCATCCTTGCCAGTGGCGTTAAACGCCTGCGTGTTGATGATCATGACGTTAATGCCAGAATCGTCAGCAAACTGCTCTAGCTCATTCAGGCGAGTGGAGTTGTAGACAAAGTAGCGGCATGCCTTGCCGTATTCTTCCTTAAAGTGGTCTGCTGTAATCTGAAAAGATTTCAGTACACCTTCACGAATAGCCACACTCGGTACGACAATGATGAATTTACTCCAGCCATAGCGAGCGTTCATCTCGTACATCGTCTTGATATACGTGTAGGTTTTACCCGTACCCGTCTCCATTTCTACGGTAAACACAGGCTTGGTGATTGTTTGCTTACGACCGTCTTCCCATTGCACCTTGCTAGTCAGCGTCTCTATGGTGCGGCTCGGCAAGATACCGTATTGCTTTTGCACGCCTCGCAGGTTCTTCAGTATGTCGTCCTCTCGCAGGTGAATCTCGGCGTTTGACCAGCCTGTGCTGAAGATGTCTAAGGCAGTCGTCTGATTGCTATTACCTTGGTCTATCTGGAACCGACGGCTACTGCTTGGCTGCCCAGTAAATACATCGCAAACAGCATTAGTGGCGTCCTCTTGGAACTTTTGATGCTTAAAACGAAGCTTCACTATTAGATCACCTTTACCTTAGTGTCTGGAGATAGTATACGGAAGTGCTCGGCGAGGTTGACCTTGGCTTCGCTGCCTGCGAATGAGGCGTCACGGAACACAGCGGTCAGTGGTTTTAGCTTAGCGATTTCTTTGATAGCTTCTTCGCTGATGTGCTCGGCAAAACACGCCACCAACCCAGACACTTCGCCGAAGTAGTCGTATTTGTACACCGTCGCCCCAGCAATATCGACTGTCTCGCATGGGCGGTTTAGTTCAAACGCCGATTGTGTCAGTACACCGTACAGCAGGTCGAGGTCGCTGCGGTCGTCTTTGATATTATCGACAGTGTCCAGTAGGTTACTTTGGGTAAACTCGCCAGCAGATTTGTAAACTTCTTTGTAATTGGTGTCATCGATACGCAGAGCACGAAAGCCGTAGTCTACCTTTGCGTCGGGGTGTTCGCTTGCGATCTTATCACCAGCACGGCGGATGCGTTCACGAGAGATTTCGGGAATGGTTTTGTAGCCAGCTTTATACGCCTCAGACTTGGCGTCGGTTTCTTCGGGCAGTTGCACCATGATCCATTTGCGATTGCCGCCGTCTTCGGCGTTGAGTTGCATGACGGCGTGAGCGGTAGAGCCTGACCCTGCAAAGAAATCGAGAATTATATCATTCTCGTGAGAGCCGATAATCTTCATCAGGTAACCGATTAGCCCCTTTGGCTTGGAGAAATCGAAAGGTATATTTAGCTTGATAAGCTCCTTGGAAGCCTCCGAGTTAGTGTACTTATCTAGAAGAGTAAGCGGTAGCATGCCAGATTCTTGTCTCTCATGCAGATACAGTTTTGTATAGATGTTCCACTTACTCTGATTTCCGTTCTCGTCAACCAGTGGAGATGTTTTAGTCTCTTTGAATACAACTCTACCATCTGCAAGATTCTCTAAGAATGTATCTTCTTTCCAGCGATAGATTCGGTTATTTGGCGGAAACACTATGGTTCCGTCGGGAGTTTTAATCCCATACCTACTGTTTGGCCGCTCGTCGGCATTAGGCAGGCTCGGCATGTACAGAGAAACTATATTGTATTTGCCGCGACTATCTTCATTCTTGAAAAGTTTGGTGTACTTTTCTGAATTTTGAGCCTCCGAGTCATTGAACATGGGGGTCTCTTCTATGCTACGAGCATAGGTTAGTATGTACTCGTGTGATTGAGAGAAGAACGTACCCTTATTGCTGGTCATCTTTGTCTTGCGGACAATAACACCTATGAAATTATCTTCTCCGAAGATCTCATCACTCAGTTTTCGCAGATTAGCATACTCATCCT
This sequence comes from uncultured Candidatus Saccharibacteria bacterium, assembly GCA_964633435.1. Lineage (GTDB taxonomy): Bacteria > Patescibacteriota > Saccharimonadia > Saccharimonadales > Saccharimonadaceae. The sequence continues at coordinate 135,584 of CAZWHA010000002.1, forward strand.
CACCAATAGAGATAAATACTACACCGCTCTCGCTCAGCAAATTCCTCGCTAGCTTCAGCCGTGGATACATCATACTCAGCCAATCGCTGTGGTAGCGGCCGTTGGTTTTTTCGTTCTTTTTGAATTGAATGTTTCCGTCTTCGTCGTGGTATTCGGTGTCTTCGTCGTACTGCTCGGTATTTGCGGCAAAGTTGTCGTGGTACACAAAGTCCTTGCCGGTGTTGTATGGCGGGTCAATGTAGATCATCTTGACCTTGCCGAGGTAGCTCTCTTGCAGCAGCTTGAGGGCGTCGAGGTTGTCGCCTTCGATGAAGAGGTTTTCGGTGCTGTCCCAGTTTTTGCTAGCGTCTACATCGGGGCGGAGGGTTTTGTTGATGGGTGCACCAGCTTCGATGACAGCCTTGCGTTTGCCAACCCACGTAAAATCGTAGCTCTCGTCCTTATCGTCCAGCCTGTCCAGCGTCTCGCCAAGGCTTTCAAAGAACTCGCGGCTGCCTCGCCAATCAACCTTGTCTAGGTTTATCTTTTCAATACCATTGTCGTCAATACTCATATCACTCCCCTCAGTCATCTCATCCCCTCACTTCTGTTAGAAATTGCTGTTCAATCTGTAGGTATTATACCATAAATAACGCCGTATAAGAGGTAGATTTGGTATAATAAAGATATGCAAAATTATCACGACGACTCGGCAATTCAGGTTGATGACGACGATTTGTTTGGTCGTAAAGATTATGCACTCAAACTGGCGGATATAGTCGCATCTCTTGGCTCTGAGAGAAATTTTGTCGTTGGTCTTTACTCAAAATGGGGCTACGGGAAGACCTCTACGCTCAACTTGGTCAAAACACACCTCGATGCGAATGAGGCTGTAGAGATTATCGATCTAGAGCCGTGGAATTATGTTACTAGCAAAGAATTGGCAGCGAACTTACTATACGAACTGTCCGAAAAGCTCGGGCTTAACGATACGCCGAAGAAGAAGTTCGGAAAATTATTTAGAAAGACTCAAGGAAAGGCGTCTCAAATTGTCAATGAGGCGGCCTCGTCGACTAGCATCAAGCCTGCCGAGGGCGTATCGGTTAGCCTAGGTAACGTAACGGGGGCTGTACTTGCACTCACGCAGATATTATCGTCACCTCGCGAATATGCAATCCAGAAAGAGCGTATCGAAAAAGTAATCAGTGAAAATGGCAAGCAGGTGGTGGTGTTCATTGATGACATCGATCGGCTCGATTCAGAGAAAATACTTGGCGTGTTTAAGCTCATAAAATCTGTAGCAAGCATCAAGGGCGTTACCTACGTGGTATCCTTTGACGAACAGGTGGTGGCTGATGCCATCTCGGAAAGCTTGCCGAAGAAAACTGGCGGTAAAGAATACATTGATAAAATAATACAAATCCCTGTCATGTTGCCACTCATAGAGCGATACGACCTTGATAAATACACAGACACAAAGATAGATGCTGTCTTGCAACAGAATAACGTCTCGATAAGTGAAGATGAACAAGGCGACCTGCAAGAGCTATACAAGAAAGTGAAGCATAAACTAGACACGCCTCGTGCTATCAACCGCTTTGCCAATGCGTTGCTTTTCGCTGTCCCGATGCTTAAGGATGAGGTGAGTACATCTGACCTTGTGGCGGTAGAGCTGCTACGGGTTACGTACCCAGATCTTTATGAAGCGGTTCGCAATAACCGTGAACTACTCACTAGAGAGGGGGTCTACGACAGTTTTGATGATGACGACAAGGCTCAAGAATCTAAGGATGAGTTTGATGCCGTATTTCAGTCTAACGCCGAGTGGATGGGTATACTCAGAACGCTATTTCCTAACGTCAACAAATACTACTATAGGGGGTCATCGTCAGATGACGCAAAGGTAAACCGTAAGTACAAACGTCTCAAATCATTCGAGTACTTTCATCGATACTTTACTTACGCCGTAGGTGCGAATGATATGTCGGATGTCTATTTTATTGAGCAGTTACAGAAGAAGGATCTTAGCGAGCAAGACTTAGGCAAATTACTCGAGAAAGACTATGCACGAGGCTTGCAGCGGATTGAGGATAATGTGGAGATTATCAATGATGTAGCGAAGTTTGCCGCTACGCTAATTCTGGCGGTCGAGAAGCTGCCCCGAGAGTCGACAGGGTTTTTGTCTACCGTCCCCGTAGAAAAGACTCTCTACCTAATCAGCAGCTTGATAGAACAGCACCCCGACACCAAGGCTCTTGATGTGTATCTTGGTATTTTGCGGTCATGCAGAACGACTGAGGCGTTATCCTATCTAATGCGTCGGGTGAATGTCATGAATAATAGCGAAGATCCAGCCGTACGTAACTTAACTGACGATGAGTTTACTACCTTTAAGAGCGAGTCAGTCAAAGTTATACAGAAACTCATCGACAGTAACAAGCTCCCGATTGATGATTACACCACGGTATCTGCCGAACTTTATGAATTTATGCGTATGTTCGAGGGTAGTACCGATTCGGTCAACACCTATATCCGATCACGCATTAAGACTGGCAAGCAAGCTATAGACTTCATATCGCAGTTCTTAGGCAAATGGTCAAACCTTGGGTCGGGTAAGCACTTTAGGTCTGACTTGTTCGATAATGGTGCTACTGCCTACAAGTATTGGTTCGCTGATAAATTGGATGCTCAGCATCTGTACGACAAGTTGGTCAGGAGTAACGACTTCAAGAAGTTCAAAGGTATCAAGAAAGCTGATGTCCGTGAATTTGATAGGTACGGACGATCTGATATTGATATTCAAACAGGCAGCGAGAAGAATCAAGAGTTCAGGGATGTTATTGCCCAGCAGTTTATATATCTATTTGAGACGGGCATTAAGGTAGCGGAAAGCCAGACATCAGAACAGACTAATCCAGCTAACGCAGTTGCTGCTCCAGTGCATGTCGCTGACGTGCCAGCTCCTGCTTCTTCGCCATCGACACCTCAGTAGCTATCTTCTTATCTATAGTATCCATCTGCTTTTTAATCTCTTTGTTCTTCTCCCATCGCTCAATGGTCGCCCTAGGGTCGGAATACGGCTGCCTAGCGATGCCCGCTATTTGGAATATATAGCCTACGTAAATGTGTGACATGACGTTGCCGTTCAATATAAACTTGCCGCTTGGTCGGCTCCAGCCAGTATCCACGAAGTCGTCGTTTTTAGTCTTCATGCCGTATTCTTTTTTGAACGACTTCAGCGATGTTGCTATTTTGCAGTCACCATTCGCAGGTCTCTTGAGTACGTAGATGATTGGGTATGGTATGGAGCTATCAATGTGACGTAGTACAGCATTGCTAATCGACCTGCCTTTTAGGACAATCTCAAAAATCTGAATCTCCTCGATCGTATCATCCTTTGACACATTGAGGGTATCTGGCGATATTTTGTGCGTCCACGTAATTTTTTCAATTTCATCGGTGAACTGCTGCTTCAGCTTGCCAGCGACGGTAGTCTTTTTGTAGAACTTATCTTTTGCCAAAAAGCGATCTACGACGGTTGAACTAGGTAGGTCAAACATTCTGGTACTCTAGCCCTTAATAACCAAGAAGTTAATAAGCTCAAAGTCGTCCAATCCCTGAATATCGCTGACGAGTGCGGTCGTGCCTCCTGGTGAAAAGAGGCTGTCGGTGTCGGCTTCGTCCTTGGTGGTGATAACCGACTGTATTGCAGCAGTCAAACGCTCAGTATAGCTGCTCATGTCCTTGCCGTTATTCGTCTCGGCATTGAACTTGGCAACCATATCGGCATCTGGCTGGTCGCGACCTTTGGCGAAGTAGCGTAGCCTATCGAGGAGTTCCTTTGATTGTAAGTGATTGACGACGACATGTCCGTCATCGGCGATATAGACAAGATAAAACGGATGGAGGCGGTTCTGTTTGTCGATATTCACGCCGTGGTTAAGGTTTTTCAGCACAAAGATGACGCCCGGCTGCGTACCCTCTGTTGCCCGTGCTACAGCATGAATACCAAACGGCAAGGCATCTGCTTCGCCATACTTTTTGAGTAGTTCCTGTAGATCGAGATGGAACTCATTGAGACCAAGATCCATAATCGAGACGCCACCGCTCATTTCTTCTAGGTCGACAACTTCATTTTGAATCTTTTCGAGCTGGCTTTTTCGGTATTCAAGCTCGGCATTGTCCGCTTCATCGATTGGATTGTCATTACCAGTGGCAGTCAGGTTGACCATACGCATGCGACCCTCAACACGAGCCTTGAGGTTGATGTATTCATCGAGCGAGATGTTCGGCCAGAAGTTCGTTAGCTGGATTGCATCGTTGGTCGAACCAATACGGTCAACACGACCAAAGCGTTGAATAATACGCACTGGGTTCCAGTGAATGTCGTAGTTAACGAGGTAGTCGCAGTCCTGAAGGTTCTGTCCCTCCGAGATACAATCCGTTCCAAATAGGATATCAATCTCGCCTGGACTTTCATCGGTATTGTCGAACAGAACGTCTCGTCCTTTTGATTTCGGCGAGAACAGCGTCAGGATAGTGTTAAACTCTGGCTTGACAAGGCGAGAGGTCGGAATCGTCATCGCAGGATTTTTCGTACCAGTAACAACGGCGGAGTTAAGACCAAACTCATCCTTGATCTTTTGAGCCAGCTCGCCGTATAGATAATCTGCCGTATCGGCAAAGGCAGTAAAGACGAGCACCTTTTTATTATCACCATTGATCGGGTTGTTAATTTTGCCGCGAATAATCTCAAGCAGTCGCTCTAGTTTGAGGTCGTGCTCGTTGGCAACGGGAGTGATCATAGCCAGCAGTTCATTCAAGATAGCCTTGTCTTCCTCTAGTTTCATACGCCAACTAACGAGGTCTATGTCGGCAAGGTCGATTTTAAGGTCTTTACCAACTGTCCATTCCGCTTCTTCTGGATCTTCGTCATATTCGGTAAACGTCACGTTGGACTGGCTGACTGTCGTACTCGCACCTCGCCCTTGCTGGAAGCGGTCGATACTGTCTGTAATGCTGTCGATGAGGTCGTACATCCGCTCCGAAGTTTTACGGAAGGCGTACACGCTGCTTTCGAGGCGTTTGAGCATGTTAGTAACCATCAGTACATTACGGCCAGTTTCACGGTTTGCCCAACTACGACCTTTGGCACTTTCAAGGTCTACGTAATTACCCAGTCTTGATGGAAATACGTGCTTCATTGGCGTGTAAACATCCATATTGAGCGAGTCGATGCGGTTAAATATCTCGTCAAACGTGACGCCCTCTATATCGGTGAGTTCTGGTCGTTCTGAAATCGGCTTGAGACGTGTCGGGAACTTACCGACGTCAGATAGTGAGTAGTATCGCTCGATGTGCTTACGTGAGCGTGCAATCGTGACGCTGTCGAGCAACTCAAAGAAGTCGAAGTGTAGCATCCCTAGAAGTGTCGATGTCGTGCGTTCTTCTGGGGGCAGCTCGTTCCATGCCTTAAAGGCGGCACTGGCATCACGGAATATTTTCTCGATGGGGCTATTTGTCTTGAGTGACGAGTCGAGCTGGGTCGAGTCGCCCTCGGCAGCAAGCATCAGCTGGTTGCGTAGGTCGGCGAAGCGGTTGTTGACTGGCGTTGCAGAGAGCATGAGAACTTTTGTCTTTACGCCGTCACGGATAATGCGGTTCATGAGTTTTTGGTAGCGATTTTCATATTCGTCGCCATCTTTGCGGTGAGTGCTTGATTCACCGTTACGGAAATTGTGTGATTCATCAATGACCACGAGGTCATAATTGCCCCAATTGAGGTTTTGTAAGTCGATGCCATTGCTGTCGCCACGCTCTCGGCTCATGTCTGTATGGAATAGAACGTCATAACGCAATCGATCTTCGGACAATGGGTTGTTTTTATAGTTGCCCTTGAAGGTGTTCCAGTTGTCTTTCAGCCGTTTTGGCACGAGTACGAGGACATTCTTGTTGCGAGATTCGTAGTACTTAATAACGCCGAGTGCAGAAAACGTCTTACCAAGACCAACTGAGTCGGCGAGGATGCATCCGTTGTGTTTTTCAAGCTTTGATATGCAGCCAATCACTGCATCCTTCTGGAAGTCGTAAAGCTTACTCCATACGACAGAGTTTTTGAAGCCAGTAGCCTCATTTGGAAGAAAGTCTGCATTAAGATCCTCAAGAAACTCACTGAAGATATTGTAGAGTGCCGCAAAATAGATTAGTTCGGGCGAGTTCTCTTTGTAGGCTGCGGTAATGTTTTCAAGCACTGACTCGGTGACGTCAGCAAGACGTGTATCTTCGTTCCAAACAGCATCAAATGTCTCGATGAAGTGGCGAGCTTGTGGTGCATATACCTTTGTCGTCGTCGAGTAGGCGTTGTGTCCACGATCTGCACCGAGGTCTGCCGTCGTGAAGTTCATGAGTGGTGTGTAGGCGGCTTGCTCATCGCCGTTCTCTACCGACATAAACGGCATCATGTGATCACCAGAGATATTTGACTTAAACTTCACCTTGCGGCGAATCCAGTCGGCACATTCTTTGGCAATAGCTTGCTGGTTTAATTCGTTGCGGAGTTTTACTTCAAAGTCTGTACCGTAGAGCGATCGTTCGGCATTGAGGCGTGGAATGTAAAATTCACGAGATTCACGCTGTGCCTTCTCGCTAGTGAACACTTCGCCCGTAAAAAGGAAGTTCAGTTCTTCGACCTGCTCTAGCTCATGCTTGAGTAGCTGATACGCATAAATCGAAAAGCTTGCCGCTGCAATATCAACCTTGCTCCCCGAGCGAATAGTAGTCTTAAGGTCGTCAATGACACGGTTTGAGACGTTATCAAAGAATATCGGTATTTTATTCTGATCCATTACCTCATATTATAGCAACTTTTCAGCCTTTATATGGTAGAACGCCTCGATACTATTACTTGTCGTGATTAATCGTCGGCAAGATTACGGTCACTATTTCGTCAGCCTGCTGCTTCTTTTAGTCGTCTGTTACAGGTGAAACTGGAGGCTTCTTCTTTTTGTTGTCACCACTTCGTGCGAGCCATATCACGACGAAGATAATAAACCCTATAGTAATCACCGCCTCCATCAGACAGTCATCTCCTTGAGCTTCTCATAAATCGCCACCATCGCATACGTATCCAGCCCACAGTATTCACGCAGGTCAGCGAGGATCTGGTCTTTGTCGGGACGTGTGCCGTCAACGATTGCTTCACGCCATGAACGGCTGGCGGTTGCACCTTCCTTGATGCCAAGCTCTGTATAGGATAGTTCTGGGCATAGTAATGGCAATACCTTCTTGATAGAAAACTTACCCTTGAGCCGTTTATCGAGATAGAGCCGCTGGCTGAATATATCTGCAAGGTCAACGGTACGTTCGTTCAGGTCTTCAAAGAATGGAGCGTGAGCTGGATAGAGCTTGGCGTATTCTTTATGACGAGAGCACTCAAAGGTCTTGTTCCAGACAATAATCGAGCCTGCATCGCCAATATCTCGTTGCAAGTGAGCAATAACATCCTCGGCAGGGTTGGTATTGGTATCGTGAAGATATTCAGTGTGCGTCAGTGTGCCGTCCTCAGCCATGGTATGGAGCGAGTACTGGAAGACGACCTGCTGGTACGGGAACGTATTGTCGAACGGTGGGAAGATGTGGTTAATCGACTCGTAGTCGAGAAAGTAGGCTGGGAATTCAATATCGCCAAAGAATGATCGGATTGCCTCCTTGTCGATAATTACCTCATCGAGCTTCGTGACACGCACTTGGTCTTGCTGGTGCTTTTGGAGCTTAGTAGATTCTGGTATGTCGACGATCATGGCAACGCCATCATCTTCAAGACCGCCGATGAGCTTATCTGTACCAGCTCCCTTGTTAGAAGCGAGGTCGTAGATACTGTACTCAGGAATATCTGGATGGAGCTTACTGAATATCTCTCGGTAGTCGCCAGCTGCACCGAGTCCAACATACCGAAGCGAATCGCTCGGCATATCCTCAAGCTCAGCTGCTTGAGCGGCTGCTCGCATTTGCTCGGGAGCATTCAATACTTCTTTGTTTACTTTCTCGGTAACATCCGTAAACTCCACGATCTCTTCCAGCTTGATGTCTCCATGACGGATATATTCCTTGTTGGCGTGCAGCACTCGGCTGGCAGTAATTGGAAAGCCATTCCATTCAATAACAGTCTTTTGGAATGCAAGGTCGCAGATATGTTCTTTGTCTGGCGAGGTTGTTGCCTTGATTTCTGTGAGGATATAGCCATCGCCATTTTTTGTAATGGCATCGGCAATACACAGAAAACCGTCGTAGAGGAATGCTGCCTGCAAGATAGTCTCGACGTCCTGCTCTAGTAGAGCTTTGGTTTCATTTGCCCATTCCTGCATATCCGCGTAGTTGTTGCCGTCAAGACGGATCGCTTCGGGGAATATCTGCTCGGCGAGCTTCTCAAACTCACGACCCTCATCAATAATTGCCTGTGAGTTGTCGTCAGGCGTTGGTAGAAACTCTGGGTCGTGCTTGCGAAGCCAGAGCCATGCCGGGTGTTTGAGGTGGGTGATGTAGTCGGTTTTGGAGATCATGTCTATACCTATTATAACCCGTCAGTATCACTATGTACTCCCACAACTCTATATCTACCTCTGTTTCCATGTACACCCATAGGCACCTGAATAAGGAGTATCTGGCAATAAAAAACCGCCCCAAAAGGGACGGTTTCTGCATAAGTTCATCTGGTACGGATGAAAGGACTTGAACCTTCACGCCCGAGGGCATTAGCTCCTAAGGCTAACGTGTCTACCAATTCCACCACATCCGCAAATCATATATTTGTTGTGAGTGAACTTATTCTAGACCTTATTATAACATAAGATCTACCATGTTCTATATCTTTTTCATCTTTTCATTGTATAGCTAACTCATGGTATATATTGGCGTAGCCTGCAAGTTACTAGCATCGACTGCGAACTATACAGCATTGCTATCCATCGAGGCTGATGTCCATTTACTTGGATAGGGGTCAAAAAACGACACAATTCCTAGCAATTTCGACTCCATAATGTACTCCCATAGGTACTCCTTTTGTAGCAAATAATGGCGAAGTTATACGAAGAAACATGTGCATTTGCAGCCCCACATGATAGGCTAGATTTATAGGGCATTTGAGGCATTCTCAGCCCCTCTGTGGCGTTTTTAACAGGGGTAGTGGAAGAAGCCCCAGCCCAGAATATTAAACCGACTATCTAGCGGGTGTAGGTATCGAGCGACATGCCTTAGGAGCATATGCCTTCGGGCGTGGAGGTTCAAGTCCTCTCGCGCGCACCAGGGCTAGAAATTCTAATAAATCACCTCTGTTACCGGGTGATTTTTTTATAGTAAAAATTGATTTTTTGTTCAATTTATGATATAATGAAAAGATATGTCTGAGTTTCCTACTTTGATCCGCGACAGCGTTGATTTTACTGCCTACCCATGGGACTATATTGCTCGGGCGCAGGCCGATCGCAATCCCAGCAAGAGACCTGGCTCTAGAATTGCAGGTTATCTGGCAGGTATCACACAGCAGCCGAATGATATCACTAGCTATGAAATTGCAACCAGCGTGAGCGCCGGCCATCCGACTCTCATGACACTTCACTCTAAGAAGCGTTGCGGTAATCAGCCTGCGACCATACCCCCCCCCTCGGCCGAAATTGAGTCTGTTCTAGGCTGGACTCGCGGATCTGAAGTGGTCGTTAAGGGCCATGCATCCTGGAATAATAATCAGGATATTGACCCTAAACGCATAGAGCGCACACTCAAGCTATCATCAACGGCACTGGCTGTCTCTATAGCCATGACGTACCTGCAGCCACCGAGCGACGACCAACCGACAGACGGAACATTGTGGCTGCCGCCCAGCTATCGCTATGCTGATACTATTGATTCAGTCTCAGGTGCTTGTTTCAAAAAGAGTGACCATTCGCTGCAGGTGGGCCAGACGATGTTTACACAGCTTGTTATGCCACTATCGGTTGCCGAACGGCTAACCAATCAAACCATAGTACATCTAAATCAGTAAAAATTTTACCATGTTACATCGGTAAAAATTGCTTTTTTGACTAATTTGTGATATAATCATAATCATGATACTGAGACCAGATACCATACCGCCGATAGACAGAGTTAACTACACTTACTATCCATGGGAATCTATCCGAACCAGCAAATACACTTCACATACTCGCTCCAGAGTGGGTGTCGACGCTGTGAGTCAGCTAGTGAGCGTAGATGAACAGAATGGGCGGTACGACATCGTCATAGGCAAAAAAACTTTTCACCACAATCTGACACGCATACACACCGGAGCGACCGGAGAAGCGGGCGCCATGGGGCACCCTATGATTAATATTAGTGAATACCCTCTAGCTGTAGGGAAAGTTAAAGGCTCAGCTAATCTCCTTCTCAGAGATGCCGATACCGACACCGTACGCGCCACGGCTCATGCGGTAGCATCGAAAAACTACAACGATCTCCAAATAGATCAGGTTAGGGCCAGACTAAAATCAGCCACGGCAGCAGTGTGTCTGGCGACGGCCTTTCTGACATTGGATCCACCAACAGGCAATGAACCAGCAAAAGGAACCCTCGTGCTACCCAGCGACATAGCAGACGGTGCCGATCGCCATCACGAGATATTTTTTGGAGTAACCCAGAGCGACCATCGGCTGTTAACAGCCGAATTCGGAATGCGCCTGACAGATGCGGCACGCTTGGTTCGCAGACAGGATTAGAATAGAAATGCTCGGTCGCAGTCAACAGCCCGCCAACCAAGCTAATTATACGTATTATCCTTTGATCTATCTAGCCAAGAAGCAACCCTATGGCTACCGTTATGATTACAATGAACGAGGTATTGCAGGCTACGTAGAACAAGTGGATGTTAAACCACAGGCAGCCCCCACCCAGAGAAGTTATCACATAATCACAGGAGAGGAAACTTCTCACGATGTACTACGTAGGGTTCGTAATGGCAATAAACCTTATTCCCGTCGCATCAGTATCGACGCCTCAAAGCCTCGGACGATGGCGGGGATTGAAGGCTGGACTGATAGTGACCAAGGTAGGGAAAGAGTAGTTCGTGCCTTTGGCGAGACCGAGATACCTAAAACAACCACTGATGGTGGAGTTCAAACTGTTATTGACAACCTCAAATTATCCGTTTTAGCCCTAGGTCTAACCATGGCACAGCTAGACTTGGCAAGGCCGTCAATAGCCACACCCAGGCCGATGCGTGGCCAATTGATACTACCAACTGATACAGATGACGTTAACCATTACTTTACTACTGAGATCAAGAGTCCCCCATATAACCCCGATAGACTAATGATAGTGGCCTGCCTGGGATCGTTGCCTATCGCCATGGCTAAATGGCTCGTCAGTATCAATAGAGAAAACTAGCAACCAATAAACGAAAAACTCCGCCTGGATAAAGCGGAGTTTTTAGAGCGGTCAGTGCTCGGATGGTTAGCGTTTACTAAACTGCTCGCGGCGACGAGCGCCTTTGAGACCGTACTTCTTGCGCTCGACAGTACGACTGTCGCGGCGCAGATAACCAGCTTTGCTGAGCGTGCTTTTCAACTCGTCATTGATCGAGGCAAGGGCTTTGCTAATCGCCAGCTTGGCAGAATCAACTTGACCAGAGCTACCACCACCTTTGATCAGCAATGTGACATCAAAGTCGTTCTGCTTGCTGACTAGTGCCAGTGGATCAGTCAGTTCGGCCAGTAGCGACTGATTATTGTCAAAGTACGCCGCGGCTTCCTGATTATTGATCGTGATCTTGCCTTTGCCGGCATATAGTCGAGCAGTGGCAGTAGCAGCCTTGCGGCGGCCAAGTCCGTAAAAGTAAGCTTTGTCAGCCATTATTTTACCTCCATTTTCGTAGGTTGCTGCGCCGTATGGTCATGATCAGCACCCGCAAAAACGCGGAGGCGAGCCATGCGATCAGCTTGCAACTTGTTTTTTGGCAACATTCCACTCACGGCGCGCTCGATGATCGAAGTCATCGGCACATCGCGGGCGATAGTTTCCTTGATACCACCCGGAAAACCAGTGTGGTGATAGTAAGCTTTGACGTCAACCTTGTCGCCAGTTAGTTTGGCAGCGTCGGCATTAACAACTACCACGTAGTCACCACTGTCCATGTGCGGCGTAAAGCTCGGATCGTACTTGCCCGTCAAACGAGTTGCAATAAAGGTTGCTGCTCGACCGACTGGTACATCAGTAATATCGATCAAAATCCATTTATGCTCGACTTCGCCGGCTTTTTTCTGATAGGTTTTGAAATCAGACATTATTTATCCCCTTTCGATGCTTTGGTCGGGGCAGCCTTTTTGGCGGCCGGTTTAGCAGTTGCAACTGCAGCCTTGGCCTCGACCTTTGTTTCAGCGGCATCTAGTTTGATCTCGTCAACGAATTCGATGCGGGCCATTTCAACATTGTCGCCAACGCGGTTAGCGTCTAATTTGACAATACGCAGGTAACCACTGTCGCGTTTGATCTGCGGCGCAATCTGATCAACCAGCAAATTGCCAGCCTTGATATCAGACAACCGAGCGATAACGAGACGACGACTCGCCAGATCACCCTTTTTCGCAGCGGTGATTAGTTTTTCGACGAATGGCCGGAGGTCTTTGGCTTTGGGCACCGTAGTCTTGATGCTCTGGTGAGTCACCAACGATAGGGCCAAGCCGCGCATTAACGCATTGCGCTGATCACGCTCGCGACCGAATTTACGTCCTCTATATCCGTGTCTATGCATAATTAAAACTCCAGCTCTGCCACCTTATCTTTGACTTCTTCGCGAGCTTTGGCGCCGAAACCTTTCAGATCGTTCAGCTCTTCGTCACTGAGGCTCACCAGTTCGCCAACAGTTTTGATGTTAGCGCCGATCAGAGCGTTCGTGGTGCGGGCACTGAGATTGAGTTCCTCGACCGGCAGGCTGAGTAGATCAACCGTCTGATCGCCGTCACTACCGAGATCGCCACTGGCGACTCTAGTATTACCGGCCAGCGCGGCATATTGTGCCACCAAAATGGCAGCGGCTTGTTCGAAGGCGTCTTTCGGCGTAATCGAACCATCGGTATCGACGGTCAGAGTTAGTTTGTCGAGATCGACGTTATCACCAACACGCGTCTTTTCGACGGCATAGCGAACGCGACGAACTGGACTAAACACTGCATCGACGGCGATCATGTCGCTGTGAACACGACGAGCCGAACTTTCCTCGATCGTCTGGTAGCCTCGACCGCTCTCGATAACAAAATCGATTTTCAGTTCGACCTTTGGATCATCAATAGTCGCAATGACTTGGTCTGGATTAACAACTTCAACGTCGGCAGTAGTTTTGATATCACCAGCCGTCACTAGGCCACCTTTTTTGACCAGGCTGACCTCTACTGGATCATCGCTGAATGATTTAACAGCGATAGATTTCAGATTCAACATGATTTCGACGACGTCTTCCTTGACACCAGGAATAGTGGTGAATTCGTGGCTTACGCCAGCGATACGAAACGCCGTAATAGCGGCGCCTTCGATGCTCGACAGCAAGACGCGACGCATCGAGTTACCAAGCGTCTGGCCGTAGCCGTTAGCCAGCGGTTCGATAGCAACAGTAGCACTGTTATCGCCGATCGGCTCGATACTGGATACGCTTGGGTTTAAGATTGCTTTGCTCATAGTTACCTCCCTATTTAGCGCGAGTAGTACTCGACGATTAACTGTTCATTGATATCTGGTTCGGCTTCTTCGCGTTGTGGCAAGCCAGTGATTTCGATGGTCATCTTTTTGGCATCGGCCTTTAGCCAGCCCACGCCGCCACCAGTAGCGTCCTTGACGATTTCGCCTAGGCCGGCAAAGTAGCCAGTTTTTGCACTATGGGCGCGGACTTCGATTTTGTCGCCAGCTTTGACGCGAATCGATGGAATATCGACCCGGCGACCATTCAGCATGAAATGCCCGTGGCTAACCAGCTGACGAGCCTGACGACGCGATGTCGCAAAGGCAGCGCGGTAGACAGCGTTGTCTAGTCGTAGCTCGAGGAGCTGCAATAGATTTTCGCCAGACATGCCCTCGCGGCGCTCAGCTTCTTTCATTAGGCGAGCAAATTGCTTTTCCAGCAGGCCGTAAATTCGACGGACTTTTTGCTTTTCGCGCAGCTGCGTCAGATAAAGTGACGGCTTGCCGGCGCGGCCATGAGCGTGCTGACCAGGAATACCGGTCTTGCGGGCCATGACTTTATGAGCTTTCGGATGAAGGGCATAACCTTCGCGACGGCTCTGTTTGACAATTGGTGATTTATCTCGTGCCATCTTTTATGCTCTCCTCTCTCGTTTGGGACGGACGCCACCATGTGGGACGCCAGTTTTGTCGCTGATACTTTCGATCTGTAGTTCGTGGTTGGTTAAAGCGCGAATTGCCGCATCTCGACCTAAGCCCACGCCGCGTACGAATACGTCGACTTTGGTAACGCCATATTGGCTCTTGGCAATTTCCGCTGCTTTGTCGGTCGCAATCTGCGCGGCATAGGCCGTGCCTTTTTTGCTGCCGCGGAAACCACAGGCGCCAGCGCTACTCGCCGCTAGGACGTTGCCGTGACTATCAGCGAAACTAATGATGGTGTTGTTAAAGGTAGCCTGAATATGAACCTGGCCGAGCGGTACGCTACGGCGAGTCTTCTTCTTGCCAGCTTTAACTGTCTTTGTAACTTCTTCTGCCATATTTCTCCTCTGATCCTACGTCTTGCTCGCAGCTTTAGGTTGACTGCCGCCGACGGCCACACGCTTGCCGCGCTTGGTCCGGCCATTGGTTCGAGTTCGCTGGCCGCGCACTGGTAAATTCAGCTTGTGGCGCAGGCCCCGGTATGAACCAATGTCCTTGAGACGCTTGACGTTGTTTGCCACCACACGATGCAGGTCACCCTCGACCGTGTAGTTAGCGTCAATAATATCGCGGATCTTCTTTTCCTCGGCCTCTGTCAGATCTTTGACACGCTTGGTTGGATCAACCTTGGCCGCCGCGACAATGTCGCGAGCTACTTTGGGACCAATACCGTACACATACGTCAAAGCAATCTGCACTTGCTTGTCCGAAGGAATCTCTACGTTTGCAAATCTTGCCATATTACTCCTTACCCTTGCCTCTGTTTATTGCGGGGTTTCTTTTTGTTGATAACATACAGGCGGCCTTTGCGGCGAACCAGTTTGTCATCTGGACTGCGTTTTTTAACGCTGGCTGATACTTTCATCAGTGCCATTCCCTTCTCCGCACACTTACGCGGCGGGGTTAGTTTTTTCCTCGCGTAGTCGAAAGCTGATTCGTCCCTTTGTGAGATCATAAGGGGTCATCTCAACCTCAACTCTATCGCCCGGCACTAGCCTAATGTAGTGCTTGCGCATCTTTCCTGACACGTGAGCGATAATTGTATGTCCGTTTTCCAGTTCAACACGAAATTTGGCGCTCGGCAGTGTCTCCACCACAACGCCAACCATCTTGATGACTTCCTTTTCTACAGACATATAACTACGATCAGCAATTATACAGGAAAAGAATTGAAAAGTAAACCCCTCCGTAAGCCACTCTAACCCAGCACGGCATAGACGAGCACGCGCTTGCTAGCAGTGGGCACACCGCTGGCGTCAACGGCGCCCTTGTAGCGACCAGCACAAGTAATCAGTGTGATGCCTTCACGACCAGATTCCAGCGGTTTCATAGCCCGGTCCATATCAACATCGGCCAGATTCAGGATCTCGACCTTGGCCACCCGATAATTTAGTTTCTGACCGTCACCGAGCTCGATCGTCACAGTATCGCCCCGATGCAGTTTCGATATCTCGTCAAAAACGCAGCTAAGGTTTCGGGAAAAGCAGGTATGGGCATCAAATAATGCCGCCACCTCAGTATTGCCGTCGCCAGGACGTTTTGGCGTCTGGCAACGTTTGTTGGCAATGGGATTAATCTGGCAGTTGTACCAGCCGATATCGCCAATATTAGTTGGAGCATCCAGCTGCTGCGTCTCACTGCCCTTGGGCGGATTTTTGACGCCGAGTGCCACTGTTCGGGCTTTATTAACGTTGGCTGCCGGAATCGACATATAGCGCGGCTTGTCGGGGTTAACCCGGTAATCGTCAACTTCGGTCGGCGTGGCGGGTTCGGTCGAAATACCAAGGCTCTCGATAAATTGGACTTCTTCGTGATCCTGCCAGATTGAGAACAGATAGTTAGCTAGAAAATAGCCGCCCGCCAGCGCCCCAACCATAACTATAATGGTGATCGATCGGCGTAGCCAACCTTTGCCAGATCGTATGTTCATTGTTTGCCCACGCGACATCTGACTCATCCGCCTATTTGTATTCGTCGTAGGTTACCATCAAGGCCCGCGAGTTGAGCTGGCGCAGCGATTCCAGGGCCACTGAAACCACAATCAGTAGTCCGGTGCCGCTAATGGCTAGGCTCTGGGCGGCTGAACCCAGGCCAATCATGACAAAGATATATTCGAACACGAATGGGATGACGGCGATTAAACCGAGTGTCAACGAACCGAACAGTGTCAGACGAGTCACAATGCGCGTTAGGTACTTTTCAGTTTGTTTGCCTGGGCGAACGTTCTCGACAAAACCACCTTGTTTTTGCAGATTCTCGGCAATCTCGCTGCTGTTAAACACGATCGAAGTGTAGAAATAGGTAAACGCCACCACTAAAATGAAATAGGATATTGGATAGATGAACTGCGTCCAGTCACCCGTAGCACTAAAACTGTTGGTGCCGGATTTTTGGAACCAGAGAATTAAGTTTTGACCAAGGTCAACATTCTGACCCGTTGCGACGAGCAGCTGACCTAGGAATGCTGGCAGCGCTAAAAAGGCGACGGCAAAGATCACCGGAATCACACCGGCCGTAATGAGCTTGATCGGGAGAATCGATTTAATGCCACCATAAGCGCTGTTACCATGAACACGCTTGGCATAGTTAATCGTGATGATACGCTGGCCCTCGTTAATTTTGACCAGGAAATACAACACGACGAGTCCTGTTAACGCAATACCGAGCGTCAGCAACGTTACCGTATGGTTGAGCCATGGGATAGTAAACCAGTTAAAGACATGGAACGCGTCAGCTGGGGTCGATACGGTAAATAATGCCGTTCCCAGTGTGCCAAAGCTCGTCGGTAACTGGCTGACGATACCAGCAAAAATTAATAGCGAAATACCATTACCGATGCCCTTTTCAGTGATAATTTCACCCAGCCACATCAGAATCATCGCCCCAGCCGTCATAGCGGCCACCGCAATTGTCCACTGCGACAAGCTCATGTCAGATATAACAGAGTTGGCCAGCACGGTTTCACGCAGGATGTAAATAAAGGCGATTGATTGCAAAATTGCTAGCGGCAAGGTAATGATTCTGGTCCACTGGTTAATTTTGCGCCGACCCGATTCGCCGTCCTTGTGCATTTCCTCTAGTCGAGGGATAGTTTTGGTTAACAACTGGGAAATAACCGAGGCTGTGATGTACGGTGACAAACCAACGAGCATAATCGAAAAGCTTGCCAAGGCACCGCCAGACAATAGGTTTAGAAAGCCGCCAAAGCTGTTACTATCAATAGCACTACTGACGATGTCTTTGAGCTGAGTTGGTTCGGCCAGTGGCACTGGCACATGCGACAGAAATCGATAAACGATGATAATACCTAGCACGGCCAGCAACCGGTTACGCATATCCGGGCTTTTAATTGATTTAAACATTGTTTTCCAGTTCAAAGTATTCCCCTCGTTAAATTCAGTAAACATTCTACAGGATTTTGGACCCTTGGTCAAACGAAATCATCCGATCTTGTTACTCGTCTGATTGGTAACTATATGCTAAATGCAGCTTGGTTGGCGACGACGAGAAACTCTATGTCCAACTAGTTCCGTTCCACATTTGCAGTCGACAAGGCACCCAACTAGTTCCGTTCCATATAAATTCGACGGCTGGCAAAATAGCAACGGTCACTGTATCAGTCGTAGTGCCATTTGAGAGCTGAAATACCAGTGATTCGCCGCCTGCTAGGCCGCGCGGAGCCGTAAATGTCGGCGACGCTACCGTCGTTGACGAAAGTGCCACTGTGCTGCCCGATAGTTGTGACCAAGTATACACGCCATTAGAGGAATTTCCCGCTAGCGTTACCGTGTCAATCCATGGCTCAATACCCGACTGATTGGGACCTGCATCAACAGTGCCCTCCAATACGAGAATTCCCGGCCAGCCAGTACTCAGGCGTACAAGCTGTGGGTCAGAAATAATGTCACCATCAGTCCAGCCTGTAACACCAGTCGATAGTATGCCGCCCCACCTGGCCCGCCCCAATTCTTCTGTTCGACAGTTCACCGCCGAGTTTGCATAGCTCCAAAATACCGAACCGTTCTCGTTTAAAATATTGAACTCGGCGCGGCCAGTGCTAGTATCCGCACCAGCAGTTGCAGCATATTGTATGTAGTACCAGGTACCCGGCGTCAATGCCGGAGAGGCAGATGCAACTAAATCAATGTTAGCAGGCGCTAACATTACTGAGAGGTTTGTCCTAATCTTTACCTGACAGGCCTGTTGCCCAGTTCCTCGAACATCAATAGTCGATATTACCTGGTTAGATGTTACCGCGCCGCCGCTGGGGATGCGAAACCAGAAAGCACAGACCATGCGCGTTGCCAGCGTCCCGGTGTCAGATGGGAACGTCATGACTGACTGCGACGCTGACGCAGTCAGCGCGCGAGTTGCCCCTTTATGATTTGCCCATGGATGGGCTGCAGCTGCGGCCGTCAATCCTGTTGCAATTGCGGAAAAGGCGTCGCCGTCACCATTTGTGGTAGTAATAGGCGTTGATTCGGCTAAGCTGCTAAACGATTTATACATGTGCTTTATCTCCTATCCATTACCGGCAGACTTCACGGTCACGGCTCCGAGAACGATGTTCGGATCGGCGCGCGAAACGATCACATTGCCAGAGATCGTCGGGATTGTGTTTGGTGACTTATTGAAATATGTGCCATTCATTGTTGGTGGGTTGATCGTCGGATCAGGGTCATTCAGCGACGGACCCCAGCGCACGCCCGCCGGTCGCTCAATAAATTTATTATCAACGACGCTCCAGGATGAGAAATCCTGCCCGCTCCATCCACTGCGCCAGTACATATTGATCCCATATTGCCCGCCATCAATCCAGTTTCCGCGAATGTCTACGTTTTCAATACGATCCTCGATCGAGTTCTGCACGCCGCCTCCCGAGGTTTCCTGCTGGAGCTGGAGAATGCTAGAGAATGCATCGTCGCCAGTATTAGTTCCACCTGGCCACGGATCGTAACCAGACTGCTCGCGCCAGCCGCCGAGCATATTGTAGCGAATCACAATGTTCTTGCCACAGTTCGTCTGAAAGCAATCGTTGTGAGTTTGCTTGTTGGACGGAGAGTTGGGCCCGGTCCAATCATTCTGATACGGCAAGCCATGAATCCACGACTGTTCGACAAGACAGTTCGAAACAGTAGAGCCAACCACCCATCCATTTTGGACATAATTTACGCCATCCTGAACGCCGGTAATTTCAGAACGCCGCAGCGTAAAGTTGCCACCGTGAATACCAAAGGAGCGTGGCTCCACTGTACGAACAGTGCCAGCCGTGAGTGGTCGACCCGGATGGTCATACGTCCACGGCAACTGAGTAATACGACAATCCTCAAAAGTGATGTGCGGAACGCCGGCAGCGAAATTACGGACTAGACCAGTGAGCCCAGTAAAGGTGTTCGGGTCTTGCCCGACGATCTCGCAGTTGCGGAGGGTGATTGGACCAGACGCCCGGACTTGTGCCCAGATGCGCAAGCCTTCGTAGATACCGGCGGATAGCGCAACATAACCTGCTCCAAGCCCTTTTGTCGCTGTCAACGTAGCACCAGTGGACGCGTACATGTCTGTCAACGCACCGATAGGACCGGTTGTCGAAGCACTCGGCACGTAGGTGCCGCCAACTAATTCATCTCGATTAGGTACAGATGGAGTCCGCATATAGCGCGTCCACTCAGTCCCATTCCACACGCGGAGAAGCGTAGCCATTAATCCGTTACCACCCTGATATCACCCACTAATGGTGCAGTTGGCGTTGCTGAGCCTCGATAGATCACCATAATATCGCTGCGGGTGGTTGGCCGAGCTGCAGTCGCCGAGTAGAGAACGCTCCCGCTAGGCAAATCATTTATCGTAGTTATGCCCGCTGGTCCGACTGCACCACTAGGACCTTGTGGCCCCGTAGGGCCAGTAGCGCCAGGAGCTGGAGTACTATTGGTCCATTTACTAAGCGTGCTATTGTACTTAATAGTGTTGTCTTGACTAGGGTTGTTAAAGTATACGTCTGATGCGGCACTGAGTGAGCCGCCTACTCCTGGGCTGGACATGATATTATGACCTCCTCTTGTTATAAATTAGGTTATGGTTACTTTTATTATACCCCCCCCCCTGGGGGTGTCAAGGCAGAATACGAAATCAGTACGAAAAATAGATTATCTTCATGTTTAGTATACCGTAACAGCCTGTTTGATACCAGCCGCAATGTTGGTTTCGAGCGCTGCAGTAGTCCAATATTTCTCGGTCCCCGTTGCAGGATCGTTCAGATAAAAACCGGCTGGCGATTCCGGGTTGCCTTTGAATCCGACGACGAGCCGCGTATGTGTCCGACGTGGCGCTTCGACAGTTGTGCCCTCTGTAGTTTGCCACGTCGCGTCATCAATTTTAATTGACACACCCCATAATATGACAGGATTCCCGGCATAAAGTTGGGCGACGATCCAGTCAACCTTTACGTTATCTCGCACCTCGGCTGGACGACCGTTCTGTTCACTTGCGACAGCAATTGGTTCACCAAATACACCGTAACCTGTCAGATTCGACTGATCGCCATCCTTGTCGCCTACAAATTGCTTATGCGGGTCAGTCCAAGTCAATTGTCCATTGATCGTTTTAGCTACTTGGCCATCGTAGCCCATCTGGCTCAAAATTGCCATGTCATTGGTCGTGATCCCACGATAAGCCAGCGCCATACGCAGAGCTGAAGCCTCGCAGCTCTGGCCATAGGTCTGTTTGTAGAGCGGTATATTCAATTTCACTATCGTACTAGCCGAAAACTTGCTCTGTTCTAGACCTGCCCGTGTCGACTGCAGTCGCTGCTGCGCTTGAGCTAGTGCAGTAGGTTCGTCAAGCGCCGGATCGGTTGGCTCTGGCTGGCTAACACTTGGGCGAGTAGTGGTATCGGATTTCGATGGCGTTACGGTCGGTTCGGCCCGCTGGAATAGTTTTGGCACGAGCATGGTGGCGACACCAACCAGCCCCACAATCACCAGCACGATCAGTGTCCAGCTGCGCCAGGTTTTGGCTCGTTTGATGCTTTTACCGCTTGGCTTTCGATGGTTAATAACTAATTCAGTTCGTGCCGGTACGCGTTTTTTAGGATGACTCGCCGTAACCTTGGCGTCCTTTGCCACCGATCGATGGATTTTTCGTTGAGCAGATGATTTTGTCATGATGTCTCCTTTATACCACAATACCGACTGGCGAGATATAGCTAATAATTGCGGCTGCGACGAGAATTATAATTTCGATCCGCTGGCCAATCCGAAAGCGTTCAAAGATCGCTAGTAGTAATCCGATAATCAGCCCGATCGGCAAAACTTCGATCGGCCCAATCGGCGCGCCCAGCCGAAACCATAGTAGTCCCAGAACCATAAAGAGGGCAAATTTTAGCAAAAAATGACTATAAATTCGCTGATTTTTATAAATTTCACGGTTCATATTACGCGGCGTTAAACGCTCGCGTCCGGTGACTTTGCGACCACCACCGCGAGTCGTACGTTTTTTGAACCAGAGTTTCTGTTTTACCATTTGTTGCTATTATACCATGCCACTAGAGTCTCGTCCAAAGCTCCTGTTCCAGCGGCCAAGGATTAAACTTGCAACCTCGCAGATTCATCGACTGCTGTTGCATCAGCGGGGCCAGTTCGCCCGCGCCAGCACAAACCGGCACATTGTCGGCATGACCGAGAAAGTGACCGACTTCGTGATTAATGACCATATGGCGATAATCACGAAGACTGCCACCCGCAGCATTCCAAGCGTCAGTCGCACCAGTCCAGCGATTGTCATTAATGATCACGCTGCTACCAACCCGACAGCTCCAATCAGCGCTACAAACTGACGAAAAGCCCGTCATATATTGCGACTCGGATAGTGTCAGTTTGAAATTACCACCGCTCGAAACTTCCTTGAACCAGACATTCGCCCGCCGCCAGCCTCGTGAGTCATTCAAGGTTTCGGCCGCCAAGTTGCGAAATTCGTTCAGATTTGAACTCGGCTTGCCTTTAATCACTATACTATACGTTACGAGCGTTCCCGTGGTTTTGACATTGGCGAGTCGTTTTTCATCAAAGCTCGTCTGCAACGTCTGATCAATTGCCGGCGATTTCGGCACCTTAGGCATGGCTATGACATCACGATGTAGATAAAGCACCGCAACACCGGCCAATACGACCATTACCACCAAAACCCAAATCCACCGTTTCATGTGGCTTTATTGTATCATACCAAACAAAAAGCCGCGACCTTGGGTTCAAGCGCGGCTGATTGCTTTGACGATCAAGACTACATGCGAATTTCAGCATCGACGCCAGCTGGCAATGACAGGTTCTGTAGACTGTCGATTGTCTTTGGCTTGGCATCCACAATATCGATCAGGCGCTTGTGAACGCGCATTTCAAACGCTTCACCGCCCTTTTTATAGACATGCGGGCTTTTAACCACAGTAAACGTCGATCGCTTGACCGGTAGCGGTACTGGACCAACGACGGTAGCGCCAGTACGAATTGCCGTATCAACAATCTGTTTGGCGGCAGCGTCAATGATTTTGTGATCGTAGGCCTTTAGTTTGATTCTGATTTTTGGTACGGCTTGATCTGCCATTTTATAGCTCCTTCTCCCTGAATTCAGGGGCGCTGCAATCTCTCTCGAGTTACCAGCACGATTAGATTAACAACTATTATTCTAGACTAAACTCTGATTTTTTGCAAGAGTTCGTCCCGATTCACTCTTTGCAGGCCCTGGTCTGAAAAACGCCATGGCTCGGATCAAGGACAAGGGTTAATTGACATCCGGACTTACCACAGACTATTTGTGTGCGACGAAAGTCACCCTCTCGAAGGTCATTGCCTTCGATTAATTCCTCGACCGTGACACCCTGCAGATCAGCAGTGTTATACCGATCCGTAAACTCCTTGCGAACGCATGACCCCCCCCCACCTTTGTCATCGTCATTATTGCCATCGCCTCGCATCGATCCTGCACCGTCGGTATTTAATTTAGGAGCTTGTTCACTCGAGTATTCATCATGGCCGCCCGAATGAGTCCCACTTCTCTCTAATATTCCTATTGACATGGAAACTATTCTACCTGATCTGTTATCGGTTGACAAGGTATCTGTTTGGAACTACGCCAAAAAAATAAGAGCCGCCTATTAATAGCGGACTCTTATTTTACCAAGTGATGGACCTAGACTATTTGACGATCTTGGTCACAACACCAGCACCAACGGTGCGGCCACCTTCGCGGATAGCGAGGTTGAGACCTTGCTCCATAGCGATTGGGGCCTGTAGTTTGACCTTAAAGGTAACGGTGTCACCCGGCATGACCATTTCTTTGTCGGCTGGCAACTCAACCTCACCAGTTACGTCCGTAGTGCGGAAGTAGAACTGAGGCTTGTAACCCTTGCTGAATGGCGTATGGCGGCCACCTTCTTCTTTGCTGAGGATATAAACCTCGGCTTCGAATTCGGTGTGAGGTGTGATTGAACCAGGTTTCGCGATAACCTGACCACGCTCGATGTCGGTGCGCTCGATACCACGGAGCAGCAAACCAGCGTTGTCGCCAGCTTGGCCTTGGTCGAGTTGCTTTTTAAAGGCTTCGATACCGGTAACGACTGATTTCTGAGTCGCGCGGATACCAACAATTTCAACTTCATCGTTGATTTTGACGATGCCTTGTTCAATACGACCGGTAGCAACAGTGCCGCGGCCTTTGATCGAAAAGACGTCCTCGACTGGCATCAAGAAATCTTTGTCGAGATCACGAACTGGCTCTGGGAAATATTCGTCCATTGCATTGACCAACTCCATAACAGCATCTTCGTTAGCAGCATCGCCTTCGAGAGCTTTGAGAGCTGAACCTTTGATGATCGGAGCGTCCTTGTCGAAGCCGTTCTTGGCCAGCAAGTCGCGAATGTCCTCTTCGACGAGTTCGACGAGGTCGGCATCGGCCTGGTCCATTTTGTTGAGGAAGACGAGGATTTTTGGCACACCCACCTGCTTCGCCAGCAGCACGTGCTCGCGAGTTTGAGGCATTGGGCCGTCGGCAGCAGAAACCACGAGGATAGCGCCGTCAACCTGAGCTGCGCCAGTGATCATGTTCTTGACGTAATCAGCGTGACCTGGCATATCAACGTGTGCGTAGTGACGCTTCGGTGACTCGTATTCGTTGTGGCTAGTAGAGATAGTAATGCCACGCTGCCTTTCCTCTGGGGCGTTGTCAATTTGGTCATAAGTGACTGCTTTGTTAACATCGCTCGGCAGTTTTTTTGCAAGCACTGCAGTAATTGCAGCTGTCAAAGTTGTTTTACCGTGGTCGACGTGGCCCATGGTGCCGACGTTGACGTGCGGTTTAGTGCGATCAAATGTTGCCATTTGTTCTCCTTATTATAATTAGTTTTTTGCATTAGCGCGCGATGCGGTGTTTAGACCAGAGAATTACATCATCGAAAATTCTCGCCGCGCAGCGCTTGTCTACTATTTTAGCGAAAAGTTTGGAATCTGTAAAGACCTACTGAATGCCGCCCATGAGAGCTACAACCAGCGTCGCTTGTTGTGCTTCGATAGCTGCCCCTTCTTTGGTAGAGCTACATAGTGCCTGCGGATGCCAATAGTAATAATAGTAACCGTTATTATCGCTAGAAATATTAATTACACCTACAGTATTTTCGTTAATAGCAGATTTGGTTCGATAAATTGTTCCTAGAATGCCAAGCGACGAGCTACCGTCATTCACGCAATTTACATCCAAGGCTGCTACCTTTTTAGTGTTTAGCAGTATCGAATCGGCCGCAACATCATCAAAATTAGTTGGTTTACCCGCCGTATAAACAATGTCAGATTTTTCGAGACCCTTTGGCATGATAAATTTGATATTCCAGTTGTTGAGGGTGAAATACTCTATACTGCTCGTATTGCTCGTCTGGCCATTCGCCTTGTCCAGCTCCGCCTTGGCAGCGACTAGTTGCTGTTTCGTATCTGACAGCTGACCATTGAGACTGTTGATTTTGTTTTTGCTGTCCTGATTCTGCAAGAAAAGGTAGGCTGCCGCTGCAGAGGCTGCGACGAATAATATCGTCATAATAATCAACCAGATTTTGGGCTTTTTGGGCTTTTTTGGTGGGTCAACGACTGGTGGATATGATTGTGATATATTTTGATATTCGTTGGCATTCGGGTCCATTATTTAATTCCTTTCAGGTTACGCTAATAATGTAAAGTATAGTGATTCTGATGATGAAAAGCAAGCAAAAAGCGCCCCTAGATAAACTGGGAACGCTTTTTACGATTAGGCGATAACTACTTAGCGCGCTTGGCGATGATTTCCTGCGCTACGTTTGGTGGAACTTCCTCGTACTGAGCGAGCTCCATTGAGCTGGCCGCGCGGCCTTGGCTCATTGAACGCAGATCGGTTGTATAACCAAACATAGAGGCTAGCGGTACAAAGGCCGTGATCTGCTTGGCGCCGCCCATCAGGTCTTCCATGGCCTCGATGCGACCGCGACGACTGTTGATGTCGCCGATCACATCACCCATAAATTCTTCTGGGGTGACCACGACGAGCTTCATAACTGGTTCCAGCAAGACTGGCTTGGCTTGTTTGACGCCTTCGCGGGTGGCCAGCGCACCGGCCATTTTGAACGCCATTTCGCTCGAGTCAACATCGTGATAACTACCGTCGTAAAGTGTGGCTTTAACATCAACGACTGGATAGCCAGCCATAACACCGCCGTCGAGTGTCTCGATAATACCAGCCTTGACTGCTGGGCGATATTCCTGGGGCACCACGCCGCCCTTGATAGCGTCAAAGAATTCAAAGCCTTTGCCGGCTTCGTTCGGTTCAAGCCGCAGCCAAACGTCACCATACTGACCACGACCACCGGACTGTTTGATGTATTTGCCCTGGATCTCCTTGGTGCCGCGAATGGTTTCGCGGAAAGCCACTTGTGGCTCGCCGATGTTGGCTTCGACATTAAACTCGCGCTTCATGCGATCAACAATGATATCGAGGTGCAATTCACCCATACCGCTGATAATTGTCTGACCGGTCTCTTCGTCGGTGTGGACACGGAAGGTTGGATCTTCCTCGGCGAGACGCTGCAAGGCAATCGCCATCTTTTCCTGGTCGGCTTTGGTTTTCGGCTCGATCGCGATGGAAACTGGCGGATCAACAAACTCGATACCCTCAAGCTGGATGGGATGAGCTGGGTCACAGAGCGTTGTACCCGTCGTCGTATTTTTGAGACCCACAACAGCGGCGATATCGCCGGCTTCGACTTCGCCGATATCTTCGCGCTTGTCAGCAAACATACGGACAATACGTCCAATACGCTCTTTTTCGCCAGTCGTCGTGTTCAGCACATAAGAACCAGCAGTTAATTTGCCGCTATAAACTCGGATAAAGATCAATTTGCCAACAAAGGGATCGGCCGCGATCTTGAACGCCAGCGCGCTCAGTGGCTCTTTGACATCAGGCTTGCGCTCGATTTCGTCACCGGTCTTGGGATTTTGGCCCCACACAGCTTCGACATCGGTCGGCGCTGGCATGTAGTCGGCCACCAGGTCGAGCAGCTTCTCGACAATCACGCCGCGGCCATCGCCACCAGTTACGAGGTAGAATTCGCCGGACA
Source organism: uncultured Candidatus Saccharibacteria bacterium (assembly GCA_964633435.1). GTDB lineage: Bacteria > Patescibacteriota > Saccharimonadia > Saccharimonadales > Saccharimonadaceae. The sequence continues at coordinate 162,582 of CAZWHA010000002.1, forward strand.
GTACAGCTTTGCGCAGCGAGACCTTTAATTCATCCTCGGTGATCGATTCTTCACCTTGTTCCAGATAGCGCTCGAACAAGGCGTCGTCATATTCGACTGCCTTTTCAACCAACAGGGTGCGAGCGTTTTTGGCCTTTTCAACCATGTCGGCCGGAATATCGCCCTCGATCAGTTCGTGATCAGCATAATCTTTGTAGGTATAAGCTTTCATACTAATAAGATCGACCACGCCGTTGATGTCTTTTTCAAAGCCAATTGGCAAATGGACTGGCAAGGCATTTCTGCTGAGACGATCATGGATGCTTTGGAGTGATTTGTAGAAATCGCCACCGATCTGATTGATTTTGTTAATAAAGCAGATGCGCGGCACACCATACTTGTTGGCTTGGCGCCACACGGTTTCGGACTGCGCCTCGACGCCCATCTTGCCATCAAAGACGGTGACGGCACCGTCGAGCACGCGGAGCGAGCGCTCGACCTCGGCTGTAAAGTCAATGTGGCCTGGCGTATCAATAATGTTAATTTTGCAACCCTTCCAGAAACATGTTACAGCGGCGCTGGTAATCGTAATACCACGCTCTTTTTCCTGTGCCATCCAGTCGGTCGTGGCACCATCACCATCACCGCGTACTTCGCCAATCTTGTGCGTCAGACCAGTGCGATACAAAATACCTTCGGTCGTGGTCGTCTTGCCCGCGTCGATATGGGCAATGATACCGATATTACGAAACTTTGCTAGGGGAATTGTTGCCATGAAACTTCCTTCGTTAGATTATATAGTATAGTTGTTGCTTTATTTCACGCCACCAAAAAAGGACGAGAAAGTGCTCGCTAAAAATCTTATCACGATAGGCGGATAAACGCAACTTGCTTGGTGTCGCATTCGTCTTGTGCTAAAATAGGACGGTTAATTTCCGACAAGGAGAGCAAGTGGCGCAGAAGAAGAATCAGCACAAGTTTACGACCTATTCAAACCTGACCAAGAACAATGGCAAGAGTCGTCGTACGCTCAAAAAAGAGACCAAGGCGCGCGAACGTGCCGAAGATTTGGCAACGTTGCCAAAAAATCCAGCGCTGCGTTTCCTGGCCCATTTTCACCCCAAACGAGTGTTCAAATATTGGTTTTCAATGCGTGGCCTGAAAATGCTCGGCAAGATTACGCTGTTTTCTATATTATTTATGATCCTGGCCGGCGGTGCGATGTTCATGTACTTTCGCAAAGAACTCGATAGTCTAAAGCCCGAAGAGCTAGCCAAGCGTGTCGCCACAACCGTCTCAAAATATTACGATCGTAATGGCAATCTATTATGGGAAGACACGGGCACTGGCGCATATCGACTGGTTGTGACTTCTGAAAATATCAGTCAGACCATGAAAGACGCCACTGTGGCCATTGAGGACAAGGATTTTTACAAGCACGGGGGCGTCAGCTTGACAGGTACACTGCGTGCCGTGGTTAATAACGCCACCGGATCTGGCGGTGTGCAAGGTGGGTCAACGCTAACACAACAGCTCATTAAGCAAGTCTACTTTTCCGAGGAAGCTCACGAGCGAGGCATCGCCGGAATTCCTCGTAAAATCAAAGAAGCTATTCTATCAATTGAGGCCGAGCGCATTTACAGCAAAGACCAGATCCTGACCATGTATCTGAACGAGTCCTCGTATGGCGGTCGTCGGAACGGCGTCGAGTCGGCAGCTCAAACCTATTTTGGCCATAGCGCCAAAGAACTAACACTCGCCGAGGCAGCGCTGCTGGCCTCGGTCCCTCAATCCCCGGCCCTCTATAATCCTTATAACACGGATGGTAACGCCAAGCTACTAGCTCGTCAGAAAGTCGTACTCGATTACATGCGTCAACAGTTCCCGGACCGATATAGCCAAGAGGCCATTGACGCCGCCAAGAAAGAGTTGGTGCTCGATACTATTAAACCGGCCGAGGAGCAACTAAAGAGTGCTAAAGCGCCGCACTTTATCCAGATGGTCAAAGCCGACCTAGAAAAGAGGCTCGGCACCAAAGTTGTCGGTCAGGGAGGCCTGACGGTTACCACCACGCTCGATATCCGCGTCCAGGATGTCATTGATAAAGAGGTTGACAAGGTCTTTGCAAGCTCACTGCCGGCTTCGATGGGCTTTGATAATGCCTCGGTCACGATGATCGACAACCAGACTGGCCAGGTGCTCGGTATGCGCGGCAGTCGTGACTTTAATTACCCAGACTACGGCGCCTATAATGCAGCGACGGCCTTTATCCAGCCGGGATCTACCATCAAACCACTCGTCTATTCGGCCTTGATTAATAACCAGACCAACAACAACGGCACGTACGGTGCTGGTTCAATCATACCGGACGCGCCAATCCCCCAGAATATCTATCGCACTGGCGACGGTAAATCAGTCGTTAACGCCGACGGCAAGTTCAAGGGTAATATCTCGATCAGACAAAGCCTAGCCGAGTCACGCAACGTACCCGCTATCAAGGCAATGGCGCTAAACGGTGTCGATGATACGCGCAAAGTCATCCAAGCCATGGGCGACAAAAGCTACTGTACTGACGGCAGCGACAAGTCGGCCGGCCTCGCCTCGGCGATTGGTGGCTGTGGCGCTAAGCAGGTCGAGCATGCCAACGCTTTTGCTACCATCGCTCGCATGGGCGTCTATAAACCAGTCAGCGACATCCTGAGTGTCAAAAATTCCCAGGGGCAAACCCTTTATGAGTGGGAGGATAAGGGCGAACAGGTTATCGACGCCCAAACGGCCTATATTATCTCTGATATTCTGACTGACGACGAAGCTCGTCGTGGCACGATGGGCTGGCGTCCGACTGGTTTTTACATTAACGGTGTCAAAACCGCAACCAAGACCGGTACCTCTGACATCGGTGGCAAGAAAAAGGATCTCTGGATGATGAGCTACACGCCCAAAGCCACGCTGAGCGTCTGGTATGGCAATCACGTGCCAAAAGCACTCAAAAACTCGGCTTCATCGCGCCTGGGACCACTGGTCGCGGCAGTAACGACCCAGGTTTATAACAATGTCTTTAAACCAGACGGCACCTGGAAATCCGGTGACTGGTTCAAAAAGCCATCTGGCTTGCAGACTTTGACAGTAAGCGGCAAGAATGACTTATTCCCATCCTGGTACAACAAGAATCAAAAGAAGTCGACGACCGCGAAAAAGACTTTCGATAAAGTCAGTAAAAAGCTCGCCACCGAATGTACGCCAGCAGGTGCTCGTGAGGAACTAGATGTCGAAAAGATCACTGATCCAATCACCAAGGAAGTCTCCTACACTGCACCAGAAGGCTATGATGCAGAAAATAACGACGATTTCCATCAATGCTCCGACACGGCACCGTTTATTTCCACCATCTCCGCCTCGCATCGATCAGATGGTCGCTACGATATCTCGGTATTAGTTCAGGCCGGCACCAACGCTGTCACGGGTGTCAGCATCTCGGTCAATGGCAACACCTACTCGGCCACCCAGAGCTCAGACGGGAGCTGGTCAATTATCATTAATGAACTGAATGGATCCTACAGCGTTCAAGCCATCGCTACCGACGCCGGCTACTACACCGGCAGCGGCTCGAAAACTATAGCGTTCTAAACAAACTACTAGGGGAGGTATTATTCGATGACAAAACGCGTTTCTAAACTGCACATTGCTAGTACAGTCTTGCTAGGCCTCGCCACAATCACTTCGTTCTTTTACCAGCATAATGGCGACTTTTGGGCACTGGTGAATATTGGACGAATCCTGTTGATCCTGGCCTTTCTAATACTGCTGTTCACCGTCATCAAAAGCCTACCGCCCAGAGATAGCCATGAGCCAAACTACGCTCGCACATTGATATGGTTGCTGCCCAGCCTAGCGATTATTTTCGCTCTGATAAATGCCTTTGCGCCCGATCTTGGGCATTCTCTAGTAAAGGGCGGCGACTGGGTGTCATTCCGACCCGCTATTTACGTTAAAATGGCGTTTGATGTAGTGTCGTGTGTTTTGTTTATCCTACTGGCCAAACAGTTCTTTGGTCGCAAACAATGGTTGCTGTTTGGGACGTTCACTCTGTTGGCGCTCATTACTTTTTGGATGGCGATGGAGGAAATTTCCTGGGGACAAAGGATTTTCAAGTGGGAAACGACAGCTTATTTTGCCGAGAATAATATGCAGGGCGAAACCAACCTCCACAATCTAAATACTCAGTTGTTTCAAAATGTCTTGTATTTCGGTGGATTCCTATTGCTCGTAGCTATGCCGTTTTTCCGCGATCATTTGACGAAACTACTGCAGAAAATAGCGTTTTTAAAACCTCTCGTTTTTCTGTTGCCGGGCGCCTGGATGACACTGGCCTTTGCCGCCAGCATGGGTTTCCTCGATCCTTATATGTCAGAAGCTGGCTGGCGCTGGGGTCCGATTCTGTTCCAAACCATTGCGACTGGTGTTATCCTCGCCGTATTTGCCTGGCGAGCTTATAAACGCTCAGATGTCCGTTTGCAGGATGCTTTACGATCACTAGTGGCTTTTGCCGCCGTCTTGATGCTCAGTCTCATTTACCGTGGTCTATGGGATCACGATAGCGGCTCACCAACCGAATACATTGAACTGTTTATTGCCTTTGGTATCACCGCTTGGGCACTGGAGCTCAAGATTAGAGCTCGTCGCCAGGTGATTTAGTTATCACCCTTGGTCGAGTTCGCGAGGGCTACCATGCTGTCCTCGGCCGAGCTACGACCGCGTTGATTCCTATTATTAGAGGATTGATTGGGCTTCGTGTACGAATTCCTCTTGGCTGGCTTCTTCTTTGACTGCGACAATTGGTCAGAATGAAAGGATTTAGTAGGCTTCGCTGTCCCCTTGGCTTTCTGAGCGAACATCATTCGCCCAGCTTCGGTCTGCAGAGAGCGGACAATTTCTACGCGTAGCCGCTGACCGATGAGATGCTTGGCGTCCTCGACTACCACCATAGTGCCGTCATCGAGATAACCAACCGCCTGCTCGCGGTTAGCGCCCGGCTGAATCAGCTGAATTTCCACCGCTTCGCCTGGTAGATGCTGAACGCGCAGCATTTGAGCTAGTTCGTTGACATTTACAACGGTAATGCCAACGACTTTGGCGACTTTGTTGAGATTATAATCAGTCGTGGCAATAGAGGCATCGTAGTTTTTTGCTAGCTCGAGCAAGCGCTCATCCACCCCGCCCGAGCCAACTCGACCATCGTTCACAATCGTCACCGCAACAGTTTCCATGCGCTGCAGTTCGCGAACGTTTTCTAGCCCCGCCCGCGCCCTGGAACGCTTGTCATGATCAGCCTTGTCGGCTAGCAATTGCAATTCGTTAATGACGCTACGCGGTACAATTAACTCGGCGGTGATCACGCCAGTTTTCGCCACATCAACAATGCGGCCATCGATAATAGCACTGGTATCGAGTAACAGCGAACCACGCGCAACCTTGAGCGTACGCTGTTTCAATTTCATAATAGTCAAAAAAGTTGTTTCCACCACGATAATTATAGTGATAACTAGTATGACAATTTCCATTGTTTAGTATTCCTTTCGTTTATCAGATTTACGTTATTTTTATTTAAGGTGTTGATTCAAGGCATCGCGCAAGTCTACCGCTGACACCACGAATTTATCCTTGGCTGCCGACTTCGGCGCGACGGCATAAGTGAATCCGAGTTTTTTAGCTTCGGCAATACGTTTGTCGCTCGAAGTAGCCGATCGGATCTCGCCACCCAGGCCCACTTCGCCGAATACGACTGCGCCGTCACGCAATTTGCGCTCGGCCGCAGCACTCGCAATTGCCATACAGACCGCTAGATCCGCTGCGCGATCGGCTAGTTTTAACCCACCAACAACGTTTACAAAAATATCTTTATCCGATAGATTTAATTTTGTGCGACGCTCGAGCACCGCAATCAATAACGTTAGTCGGTTCGGGTCAAAACCACTCGCCGCCCTTTTAGCATACCCGAAACTAGTCGGATTTACAAGCGCCTGGATTTCAACCAAGAGTGGCCGGTTGCCTTCCATAGTAGCAAGTACCACCGAACCATCCGAGTCATGACGCTCGGCGAGTAGCGCTGCCGATGGATTTTCGACAATCTCTAGTCCACGATCCGTCATATCAAAGATCGCCACTTCTGACGTCGAACCATAGCGGTTTTTAATGGCTCGCACTAATTTGAATCCACCATAACGATCACCTTCAAAATTAATGACTACATCAACTACATGCTCAAGAACTTTTGGACCAGCAATCGAGCCTTCTTTGGTCACATGCCCGACCAGTAGGACTGCTGTATTGGTAGTTTTAGCAGCTCGAATAATAATATTAGCGCTGTTAGTAATCTGACTAACCGTGCCTGGTGCCGAAGCAATCTCGTTCATCGCCATGGTCTGCATAGAATCAACAATTACCAGTCGAAACTGGCCGCCCGCAATGGTCGCCGCTACATCATCGGCGTTGGTAGTGCTAGCGAGGCTAAGCGATTCGCTATTTTTAGCGCCCAAGCGCTCGGCACGAAGCTTGACCTGGCTAGCCGATTCCTCACCACTAACATATAGTACGTTGCCACGACTCGCGATCGCCGCCGCTACTTGCAACAGCAATGTCGACTTACCGATACCTGGCTGACCAGCTACCAACACTACGCCGCCCGGCATCAAACCGCCGCCGAAAACCGTATCTAAATCTGCAATCCCGGTTGAAATTCGGTCAGAAATTGCGTCCAATTTGATATCCGACATTTTCTGTGCTGTCAACGATTTGCCGACCGAGCGCGCCACAACCGATTTGCCCTCGACCTCCGGCGCAGATTCCAACAGCGAATTCCAAGCCCCGCAGTTGTCACACTTGCCCGTCCATTTTGGAAAAGCCGCGCCGCACTGTTGACAGACGAATTTTGCCCTCGCTTTTGCCATAATAAATATTATAACATTGACGAAGCGAGGAATAAAACTTGCTCACTAATCGATTATCTAGTTTTCCTCTGTGATTAGCCAAGGTCGCACAATTGGGTCATCACGGCTTAGCCCCATCGAGAACAGGATTCCGACCATACGCTCATACATCTGATGGTCTGTCGCTTCAGAAACGCAAAAGCCGCTAGGACGATCGGCTGCTAGTGGACACCAAGCATACTGAGCGCCAGTTTTATTGAATGTCGGCAAGTATGATAGTCCAGCAACTTTCCACGTTGCCTGATCCGCGCTAGCCAACTGCACACGCACAGTCAGGCCCTGATTGTTAACGTAACGTTTCGCTGGTGCCGAAACAGTCACCGAATTCCCCAGGCCATACACGATGTACACATTTTTATATAGTTCGATCGGCTGGACAGAATGAGAGCCATGAAAGTAGACGAAGTCAAACTCACCACTGTCGATCAAGCGATGAGCGGCCTTTTGCTGCCAATTGTCTGCATAGCTAATGTATTCTTGGACACTATGGAGTTGCGCTATCACTATAGCCGCCCCCTGCTCGCGTGCTTTCTGGGCCATAGAAATCATGCGCTCGTAATCATGATCAGCCATAGTGCCATCACGCAGACGATCAATTCGCCAGTCGGCGTCTGCCACCATGCCGTTCAGCGATACCGTACCGCCAATAATAGACACTTTGCCACCCTCGGCATCCAAGAGCAATGGTTCCTTGCTTTCGGCTTCGGTTTTATACGTGCCAGTGTGTGCTATACCCAACCGATCGAGCTCATCAATCAAACGTTCGACACCAGCGAAACCCTGATCCCAACTATGATTGGTATCCGTTGTACACGCCGTGTAGCCAGCTGCTTTGGCAGCATCCAGCACTTGAGGAGGAATATTAAAAACTGGATAGCCAGTATAGGGTCCGCCAGCTTTGGCGATAGGCGTCTCCACATCGCAAACCACGATATCTGACTTGGCATAATATTGCTTTTCAGCGGCAAACAACGCCGTGAAATCGAATTCGCGCTCGTCGCCAGTTTTGAAATGATTCCAAAGCGCCGGATGAAACAGTAAATCACCGTTAACTGTGATTGAAATACAGTATTTCTCGGGACAATTTGGCGCCTTACCGTGATAAACTCGCTCTACCTTGGCAGTAGTACGAAGCAAATCAATATCCTCGGTCTGACCTCGCTGATTCAGATGAATAAAATCTAGAACACCGACTGACAAGAGCACGATGAGTCCCGCAATTACCAATACAACGTTGCGACGACCATGCGACTCAATCGTAAAGTTTTTCCCCATTATGGGTTAATTATAGCATAGCGTTTTTCAGTTTAGTATCAGTACTTAGTCGATAGTCTCGGCATGACTGTCGAGATTTTGATTGAGCGTATCCATTTCGACACCGAGAGCGTTCAGATCAACAACGGCCTGATTATATTCGTCAACCAGCGCATTAATCGAGTTTCCGAGCGCTGTCAAAGCTGTCTGCCTGGCCAGTAGCGCCGCCCGAGTACTATTAAATTCACTCTGCGAAGCAAAACCGCCTTGCATTGCCGCTTTCTGGTTAAAGGTCTTTACATCGGCATCCAGTTGAGCCAGTTTGGTGTTATATTCAGTCGTTTTATTATCAATCACAGTTTTTTTAGTAGTCAGTTGATTCTGTAATTCCATCGCTCGCGCTTTTAGATCCGCAAAAATCTGATGATAGTTACTATAGGCCGCGACAACCTGACTACGATCAGCAAAATACCGGGCATAGTACGTCTCGAGCTCTGGCGGCAAATCGGCAACCTCGGTTCCAAAAATCGAATGTAGTTCATTCCAACGCTCACCTGGCTCGGTCTTATCATACAATTTGACCAGGTCCAGGATATCTGGGTCGGTCGTTTTGGCGAATTCAGTCTCGAGCAGCTGATCGAGTTTTGTCCGTTCATTGTCCGACAGTCGCTCATAAGCAGCATGCAGCATTTCGTGCGCTGCCGTCACGGTTTTCACGCCGCTGATACGCTCGTCAGTTACCTTGAAAATGAAAATCCTACCACTGGCATAGCAACCGAGCACAATTGACTGACTCTCACGAGCTTGACAGTTATTGTTAAAATCGACCGCATTATTCAACTCGGGACGCGAAGCATAGAACAAGAACCTGCCACGATCATTCATACCGGCTTCGTCAGCCAGAGCCGAAACAGCTTGATCAGGCTGAAATTGCCAGACGGTGATCTGATCAAAGATAAGCTGGCGATTCAAAATTGCCCAGACTCCCGCCACCAGCATAGCCATGACAAAGATCAGTGACAGCAACCGTCCGGGCAATGATCGACGAGATTTTTGATTGATTGATTGACCCGTTTCCATCTGTCTATTGTAGCAGAAATGTTAAAATAGATTGATGACACAACTGACCTTGGGGATCGACGAAGTTGGCCGTGGCGCCTGGGCTGGACCACTGGTCGTCGGTGCGGTGGCACTGGATCCAGATTGCCAGATTGATGGTCTGAATGACAGCAAGAAACTAACGCGTCGGCAGCGAGAATTATTGACTCGTCAGATTCAGGTCGAGGCCGCAGCAATCGGTATCGGTTGGGTCGACGCTCAGGTAATCGACAAGATCGGCTTGTCGGCCGCTCTGCGACTAGCCACCGAGCGAGCCTTTGCTCAAATTTCGCCCTATCAAAAACAGATTGACCGTATCATCATTGACGGTCGCGATCGATTACTGGACGACGCCAGGGTCACTACTATGATCAAGGCCGATGGTAAGATCAAAGCAGTTTCAGCCGCCTCGATCATCGCCAAGGTCGCTCGTGATCATTATATGGAGCACCTCAACCTGGCATTACCGAGTTACGATTTCGCAAGCCACGTCGGCTATGGCACCGCCAAGCATCAGACCGAGCTAGTGCAAGATGGTGCCATTCACGGTATTCATCGCTATAGTTTCGCCCCGGTTGCTGCTATCGCCGGTACTCCGAAACCACCTGCTAGCAACAAGGTAGCCGATACGATTGGTCGACAGGCCGAGATAATCGCCGCCGCCCACCTAGAACGCCTCGGCCACCGTATCGTCGATCAGAACTGGCGAACTAAATTATGTGAAATTGATATCGTTTCAATCAGTCAAAAAATTATTCACTTTACCGAGGTAAAATACCGAGCCAATGAGGTCCATGGCGACGGCATGGCAGCCATTACACCCCGTAAATTACAGCAAATGCGCCACGCAGCCGAAATCTACCTAGCTAACCACCCTGAGCTCCGTGAATACGACGTTACATTGGCCGCCATAGCTTTGTCCGGCTCGCCGCCAATCGTCGATCAGCATCTCGACGTGGTCTTTTAGTCAAGGACGATGCTTGCCAGTTTCGCCAAGACCGCTGCGCGGTCACGTTCAACCCAAGCCGCTCGTGAGGCAATGTCTTTCGAACCGATCTCAATCGCTCGCTTCAAAGCAGGTGCGTTCACTTTAGGTCCAAAAAACGCATCGTATTTATCGAGGTATTCCCTGTTATCGAGAATCTGGCCAGCATAGCGCGGAAATAGATCGTATGATTTGTCACCGCTAAAAGTTTTCTCGATCCAGGACCAGTGTTCGACCAGCCAATCCCAAGTCTTTGCCCGAGAGCGTCGGCTGCGCAACATCCAGATATACCAGTAGAACAAGTCTTGCGGTTTAACAATATCGACCTTGTCCATCAGTCCCAGCAACTCGCGTATTCGATCGGCGTCACGCGTCGAGGTCAAGGCAGCTGCGATGTCTTGCTTTAGTTCGGCGTTTTGTGACGTTTTATATTCCACCAACAAATAATCAAATTCCTCTGCCTCGCCGTAGCGCACCGCGGCACTCATAACAATACTCCTGAGATCGCCGTCCAAAGTCGCCAATTGATGTTTGAACTGACCATAGAGCGCCAAGGCTTGTTCGATCGCTGATGGATCTTCAGCAAACATTGTCTGACTGAGCACGGTTGGCCGCAGGCGACTATCGTTCACCGACTCGTTCTGCCTAGCTTGCCAACCGAGGCGCACATACTGAGTTCGCGCCAATCGTCCATTCAGCTGGCGTAAACGCCGCTCATCTTCGCTGTCTAGCTCAACAAATCGGCCGATCGCTCCGAGAATCATCGCCATAATATCCCACACAACGTCATTATCTTCCTCAGCATAGGCCGTCAGCAGATCCAACATATCGGCCGTCCTCACGATACCTGGCTGAGTCAGCAGCAGCGCCTCGTTTAGCAATTTAGCTCGATCAACTGGAGCCATCGCAGCTACACTATCGCCCAAATAATGATTCAATTGCTCGTCATAGGCCGTGATAAAGTGCGCATTATTACCAACGTTCAGCTGGAAAGTTTCCGGGTCGGCCACTTGAAACTGCATTTCGGCCTGATCCATAATGAGTGGCGCACTGGCATCACTCGTAAATAGCGGAATTGGCCAGATAGTCGTGTCGGTGGTGCCGTCGCTAAAAAAGCGCTGTTGTTTGAGGGTGACCGTATCGCCCGCCAAGCTAGCCTGCACTACCGGATAGCCCGGTCGAGTTAACCAAGGCTCCATCAGGCCAGCGACCTCTTGGCCCGAAGCTTCCTCGAGACATTGCCACAAGTCCTCCGTCGTCGTATTCGCATAGGCAAAACGCTGAAAATAAACCCTGAGGCCCACTCGAAAATTGTCCTCGCCAATGAAAGCTCGGAGCATTTTCAGTAGCCGCTCGCCTTTGGCATAGACAATTGCACTATCGAATAATGTTGATATCTCGTCAGGATGTTGAACGTCGTGCTGGACAGCCTGAACACCCGATAAGCTATCGCGTCGCAGTGCCGCAATGACATCGCTCGTCTCGAACATTTGCCACATCTGCCAATCGGGAAACAGCGCGTCGGTGGCGATATGTTCCATTAGACTCGCAAAACTCTCGTTTAGCCACAGATCATTCCACCACTGCATCGTTGTCAAGTTGCCAAACCATTGATGCGACAGCTCATGTGCCACCACCGTCGCAATATATTGCCGCGAAGCCACGCCGGCGTTGCTATCGGCTAGTAATGCTGTTTCACGATAGGTAATCAGACCCCAGTTTTCCATTGCACCACTGCTAAAGTCCGGAAGAGCCACATGGTCAGATTTTGGCAATGGATATGCCACACCGAAATAATCATCATAAAAATCAATACATTTAGCAGCCGTATCGAGAGCAAATTGTAGGCTCTCGGCTGATTGCACTGGTGTTGCATAGACGTTCACTTCAACCCCGGATTTAGTAGTGGTCGTCTGGCGCTGCAAATCGCCAATCACCCACGCAAGCAAATAAGTTGACATCTTTGGCGTCGTTTCAAAAGTTGTCATCAGTTTATCGGTTTTCTCGCGCTGATGCTTGACTGGCATATTGCCGAGCACTGTGACACCCGTTTCAGTTGTCAATGTCACGTCAAAAGTAGCTTTGGCGGCTGGTTCATCGACACAGGGAAAAACCTCACGTGCATGATGCGATTCAAACTGCGTAGCCAGGAGTTCCCGACTCTCGCCGTCTAGTTCATAACGGCAAGGATATAACCCATGCATTGACTCGTCTAGGATTTTGCCGCTAAATTCAAGTTGAAGCGTCACTATATCGGATTTATTACTGATCAATTTAGCCGGTTGCAGCTCGATCTCGTCATTGTCGCGTTTGAGAACCTCACACTCGACGCTACCCCCCCCCTGCGAGACGATCAAGCCACTCTGAATCTCCAGGTCATGCGCATGGAGCAGGATCGTATCAGCAACCTGGTGGCCTTTTATCGCCACTTTGCCATGAAACGAACGCTTCGTCCGATCAATATCGAGTTTTAGGTCATAATGCTCGGGCACAAAAAAATTAACGAGCTGATTTACTGCTTTTGTCATGCAACTATTGTACCATCTGTTGACAAAACTAACCTATTGATGTATAATGAGAAGATATGGCACTCATCGAAATCCTCACAGAGAACCAAAACCAGGCAATTAACGCCAATGTAGCAGCGGCGACTCAGCGCATTGCCGCAACAGCGCTCGGTGGCACGGTCGAGGTATACACCTTTATTTCTGCGACGCCAGGCAATACACCAATTGACTATTTGCTACGAGTAACAGCCGTGAAGCGAGACGATCATGCGGCAAAATCGCAGTCCATGATCGATGAACTGAGCGCCAAGTTTCCGGGTAGAACTTTCTCTATTCTGCCTCGGTTTATCACCGAGGACGAAGAGGTAGCCATGGCCGCCACACCGCGCCCATAATCTGGCACTCAGCCCTTGCATTCCTAGCACTCTTTCTGTATAATTGAACTGTTGCCGGCCGATTCAGGTCGGTGTTTTTAATCAGAAAGGACTTTATATGGAAGGATTAAATATCAAACAGCTCGCAGCAGCTGTTCACTCAATCAGCGAGGAAAAGAACTTGCCAGAGGAAACCGTGCTATCAGTTGTCGAACAAGCTATCGCCGCCGCCTGGCGCCGCGATAATGGTGACCGTGATCTCAATGTTACTGCCACTCTAAATCAAACCAACGGCACTGCAAAAATCGTGGTACATTACGATGTGGTCGAAGAGCCCGAAAACGCCTCTCAATTATCGCTCGAAGATGCCAAAAAGATTGACAAGAACGCTCTGCTCGAAGGCATTATTGAACAGGAATTCGAAGCTACCAGCTTTGGCCGCGTTGCTGCGCAAACAGCCAAGCAAGTGCTGCTACAGAAACTACGCGAGGCCGAGCGTGAAGTCGTCGCCAAAGATTTCGACGACAAAGTCGGCCAGGTTGTGACCGGTACTGTGGCTCGCGTCGAGCCCCGAATCGTTCGGATCGAAATTGGCCACGGGTCGGGTATCATGCCTGCTAGCGAACAAGTTCCCGGTGAACGCCTCGCGACTGGTTCTCGCATCAAAGTTCTATTAAAGGAAATCGAACGCGATCAGCGCGGCCCACAAATCATCCTCAGTCGAGCTGATGCCGAGTTCGTGAGAGTTTTATTCCAACAAGAAGTTCCAGAAATCGAAACGGGTGCTGTTGAAATCAAAGCGATCGCCCGCGAAGCTGGTCGTCGCACCAAAATCGCCGTGGCGTCATCAGTGCCGGGTGTTGATCCAGTTGGCACCTTTGTGGGCGGTAAAGGCGTGCGCGTCCAGGCCGTCATGAACGAGATCGGCGACGAGGAAAAAATCGATATCATTACTTTTGACAATGACACCAAGAACTTCATCGCGAACGCTCTCAGCCCAGCCGAAATTTCACGTATTGAAACCAACGATGACGAGAAAAAGGCTACGGTGTACGTACCAGAGAACCAGCAGTCAATTGCGATCGGCAAACAGGGGCAAAATGTGCGCCTCGCTAGCCAAATCACGGGTTACGAAATCGATATTGCAACTGAATAATCTCTGATTTTGTAAAAAATCGAAAAAACTAGTTTGGCACTCTTGCAATGAGAGTGCCAATTCGTTATAATAGGGGCATGGAATTTAGCAAACGTTTGACCGATAACGCTCGTGACGTACTGGCTCACTCCGAAGTCATTGCCCGCTCGTCTGGTTCGGCGTATATCGGCACCGAACATTTGCTGCTCGGTATCCTCAGCCAGGAAAATTCGACGGCCGCACGACTGCTCCGTATGGCTGGAGTGACGTTTGACCAAGTCCGTAAAGCTCTACAGCTAACGCCGCCGATTGATCCAGACAAGCTATTATTAAATCCGACCAGAGGCTTTTCCGAAACCGCCAAACTGACCATGCGGATGTCAGTCGAATTGGCTGGTGAGTTTCATCAGGATTACTGTGGTACTGAACATATTTTATTTAGCTTGCTGAGCCAGCAAAATGCCCGTGCCGCAACGGTGTTATCCGAGCTCGGCATCGACAATAATTTGATCATGGCGGAGTTAGAGGAAGCTCTTGATCAACAGAAAAATGCTTTTCCCAGCGAAGACACCTCGGCTACTCGCCAGGGTCGTCAAAGTCGCGGGTCGTTCCTGTCTAAGTTTGCCCGAAATTTGAATAATCTCGCATCGAGCGGTGAATTAGACCCTGTCATTGGCCGTGACAAGGAAATTGATCGTATGATCACCATCCTCACCCGCCGCACCAAAAATAACCCGGTGTTGATCGGCGAGGCCGGCGTCGGCAAGACCGCCATCGTCGAGGGTCTGGCCCAGCGAATCAATGATGGTACAGTACCAGCACCCCTGACAGACAAGAAGATTTGGCAACTTGACCTCGCCGCTATGGTAGCTGGCACTAAGTATCGTGGTGAGTTCGAGGAACGTCTGAAACGACTGCTCGGCGAAGTCCGCGCAGATCGTAATATAGTAATCTTTATTGATGAACTGCATCTTCTGGCTGGTGCCGGTTCGGCTGAAGGCTCGATGGATGCCGCCAACATTGTAAAGCCTGCCCTAGCCCGCGGCGAATTTCGCCTGATTGGCGCAACGACGCTTGATGAATATCGCAAACACATCGAGAAAGATGCGGCCCTGACCCGTCGACTGCAATCGGTGACAGTCAACGCACCCACCACCAAAGACACTATCCGCATCCTAACCGGTATCGCCCCGAAATACGAGGATCATCACAAGGTTAAGCTGTCTGCTGCTGTCATCGAAGAAGCCGTCCGCCTGTCCGATCGCTACCTGCCAGAGCGCCAACAGCCCGACAAGGCTATCGATGTGATTGATGAAGCTGCCGCGCGTATCAACGTAGCTCGTGGCACCAGCAACAAGCCAGTCGAACTAAAAACGTATCAGAAAGAGCTCGATCGCCTCAGCGAACAGATGGAAGAAGCTGTCGCGACCGAAGACTACGAGCGAGCCGCGCTCTATAAAATGCGAATTGCTCGTTTAGGTGAAAAAATCGCCGAGGTTGAAAAAACTAGCGCCAACGACAACAAAATCACCGTAAAAATCAACGATGTGGCCGCCGCAGTTAGTGCGATGACCCATATTCCGCTCGAACAGTTAGAGCGTTCCGAAACCAGAAAGCTCGCGAGCCTGGAAAAACATTTGGCAAAACACCTCGTTGGCCAACGCGATGCAATCGCCGCCGTCTCGAGGGCAATTCGTCGCTCTCGGGTCGGTATCGCTGCTAGTCATCGACCAATTGGCTCGTTTGTTTTTCTCGGTCCGACCGGCGTCGGCAAGACCGAGCTCGCCCGCATTTTGGCACGAGAGGTATTCGGCTCGGCGAAAAACCTCATTAAAGTTGACATGAGTGAATTTAGCGAACGCCATACCGCCAGTAGGTTAGTGGGCGCCCCGGCTGGGTATGTCGGCTACGACGACGGGGGTCATCTGACCGAAAAAATTCGTCGTCAGCCCTATTCTGTGGTGTTGTTTGATGAGATCGAAAAGGCCCATCCTCAGATCTTTAATTTACTGCTACAAATTCTAGAAGATGGTAAATTAACCGATGGCCATGGTCGCAGTATCGACTTTTCTAACACCGTCATTATCCTAACCAGCAACGTCGGCGCCGAGGAAATGACGCGTGAAAATACACTGGGTTTTCGCGCCAAAACTGCTGACGAGAAAAAAGATTTAGCCGAGCTACATCGTACTAATCGATCAGCTAGTGAACGCAAATTACGCGAACTGATGCGGCCAGAACTACTGAATCGGTTTGACGGTATTATTACCTTTGACAGCCTATCACGCCAGGACGTCACGGCGATCCTGGACCTGATGATCGAGGACTTTAACCATCGACTAGCCAGCAAGGGGGTCGCCGTGGTGCTGGCCCCGAGCGCCAAACGACAACTGATCACGACTGGCTACAATCCGAAATTTGGCGCCCGACCGCTACGACGAGCTGTCGCCGAGCAATTAGAGGATCTGATTGCCGAGAAGCTCCTCGCCAGAGAAATTAGTCGGGGTGATATACTACGGATCACTGCTGAAAAGGGTCGGCTGACGACTAGCAAGACCCGTGAAGAGCTAGTTAAAAAATAGCGCCGCACTATATTGGGCGCTATCTCTATTCTGAACAATAATTAGGCTTGATCAGCGTGACGAGCCTCGACCTCGGCAGCTTTGGCTTCTAGTTCAGCTTCGGCGGCGGCTTTTTCAGCAGCTTTAGCCTCAGCGGCAGCTTTGGCTTCTTCTTTCAGGCGCTCAGCTTCAGCCTCGGCCTCTGGGTCGCGAACGTCATTAATGCTTTTGTCAAAATCCTTGCCAACCAGGCGAGCACTCTTGCCGGCGCGATTACGCAGGTAGGTCAGGTAGTTGCGACGGACTTTACCGCGCTTGATGACTTCGACTTTTTCAACAAGTGGCGAATGTAACAGATACGATTTCTCCACACCGACACCACTGGTAATTTTGCGAACGGTAATGCGACTATTCAGCGAATCTTTGCGATCAGTGCGAATCACTACGCCTTCGAACATCTGGATGCGAGTTTTGTTGCCTTCCTTAATTTTCTGATAAACGCGGACGGTGTCACCGCTGCGGACATCGACAACTTGCGGCTTCTTTTGCGCGTCAGAAATCTCTTTAACTAAATTGCTCATTTCACTCCTAAAAACAGTTAGAATTTTACTTGGCTATATTGTAGCATACTTGTTGCGATAATGGAAGGGGTTGTGCGCTATCCTCGCCTGAGATTGATTTGACCCTGGTATTTTTTCCAGCGCTTTGCAGAGAGTCGACGCGGCGCACTCAGTGGACGAATATTATCGTCATCCTCATCACCCATCAAGGTACCTTCTGGAGCATCGCAGGTCATGGTTGCTACGGCACCGCCAACTGGACTTTCGACAAAGCCAAAGACCAGGGCGCCCGCACATTGGCCAGTGGCGGTCGCAATCGATTCTCGCACCTGTTTGGCCATTGTGTCATTGTTGTCAATCGTATTTTGTATCTGTGCAAAAAACAAACTTTTAATAGTTTCGGCGCTAGCGCCCGGGGGTACTGAAAATTCTACACCATGGATAGAGCAGGTTTCCTCTCCAGGACTGTTAGCTACGGTCTCGGAAATTGCTTCTGCGGTATTCTGCAGGCTATCGCTAAGCACTGTACCAGGTTGCTGCATTCTAAAGACAGTCCTTATGCCTTCCTCATTAGCAGTGGATATCTGACTCAACACTCCTAACTGTTCCCTGACAAAAGGGCAATCTTTACAGCGATCCGGCACATCGCTATCGGAGCTATCGCCAAATGAAAAATCACTAACTATTGCCGCAAATGGATCCTGACCCGAGACCCCCCCCCGCGTATCTGTTCTGTTCACTTCACTCATAATATTATGAATGGTACCATATATTTTATCTAAAATCAATTATATTTTATGATAATTATGCTTACTACTATAATCCGAGATACATATATGGGTCATTGGGCTGATTAACCGGAGTAACCGTATCGGCCTTGATTACGAGTTGTTCAGTGCCAGATGCCGCTACGGTTTCTAGAGCGCCATGTACCGTGTACCATTGACCCTCCTGGTAACTACCGCCTGACGATGACGCAACTGGTAGCGCAAAGGGCTGCGCATCGATCGCACAGCACGACATGGCTAGTCGCCCCAGATGAAACATGGTGTCTGGCAGCGGATCACTAGGCGACCAGCCAATCACGAAACCAGTAAATTCTATCGACTGACCTGTGAAGCAATCGATGGGATAGTTGTCCATCTGATACCACCAGTCGTTAAATGGCCGGGCGAGCTCGTCCCTGGTCGGACACGAGACGTTCGATGAATACATCGGAGCTCGTACGCCACGCCGCCCGACCGTTTCTTGGGACAGTGTTTGCGGTGGCAAGAGCCAGGCTAGAATCAATACTGTTATCACGAGGCTATTCACGACGACGCCCTTGCCTTTGGTCGGGCCATGGTAATGACTCGCAGACTGGCGCCCCCGATATATCGCCATGGTCGCGATGACAGCCCTAATACTCAGCAGTGTCAGTCCCAGCAAGCCCATAACTAGCGAAAACCATGTGTAACGCGGATGAATATAGAGCGTAATATCGCCGCTCACAAATAACTGGATGCCGTGTAGTAGAAACCCAACGAGGATCAGCCACGATACAACAGGATGTCGCAGGACCTTACCAAACATAGCTAAATATCACTCCTGTTATGAATGTCAGTAATAACACACCGGCTACGATCACGACGATGGTTCGGGCTCTAAAGGTTGATTTCATGAGCGCGATCATCTTGATATCGACCATCGGTCCCGCCACTAGGAATGCCAAGATCGGTCCCGGGCCAAATACACCGACATAGGCCAGCGCAAAAAAGGCATCGACACTGCTGCAAATCGAGATGACAAACGCTAACGCCATCATGGCCAGGACCGACAATACGACGTCAGAACCGATCGCCACAATCACTTCGCGAGGGATGAAGGTTTGCGAGGCAGCGGCAATTAATGCCCCGACCACCAGCAGTCGCACGATCAACCACATTTCAGAATGGAACAATTCCACCGCCCGAGCCAGTGAACGTGGTGCATGTTGGCTGACTTCACATTGAGCCACGAAGTCTGGTGTCAGGACCTTTTTCGCAGCGATCGTCTTGGCCACGAACAGCGCGACAACATTCGCGATAACGAGCGTCACCAGTACTCGCGTGATCGCCATGGATGGCTGCTGATTGAATGCCTGGTAGGTAACAATAAAAGTAATGATATTGACGCTAGGTGCTGCCAGCAGGAAGACTATAGCTTCCTGCGTAGTGAATCCACGAGCCATTAGCCCACGCGCTACTGGTACATTACCACATTCACAAACCGGCATCAGTATGCCCAGGAACGACACGATAATGCGCCGCGCCAGTCGATTTTTTGGCATCCACTTCATAACAACGCGGGTCGGCAGAAATACTTGGATGAGCACCGAAATCGTTACGCCTAGCACCACGAACGGCAGGGCTTCGACGATCAAGCTGAAAGTCAGCGTCATAAAATCCTGAAACGTAGTGCTGATTGCCGCCGCCAGCTCCTGTCGCCGCACCTCGCTGACCGCTAATATTTGTAGGTCATAGTAGTAGCGTTGCCATAAATAAATTACCAACCCTAGGCCGCCGAACAACAAGCCATAATATTTAATATCATCTGCATGGGCAGCCCATTTCTTTAACACGCTTACCATTATATAGTATAATTGTTGCTATAGAACGAGGAGGATTTATGGATTACGATACACTAGCGCTCGAGCTACATGAGAAGTTTAAAGGAAAGATTACGCTAAAACTACGCGACGAGAGTCAGCTCGACCGCCAGAAGTTATCGGCTTATTACACGCCGGGTGTGGCGGCAGTATCGCGTGCCATCGCTAAGCAACCAGAATTATTGCCGAAATACACCTGGACCAATAATCTCGTCGCTGTCATCTCAGACGGTTCGGCCGTATTGGGACTCGGTGATATTGGTCCGAAAGGTTCGATGCCAGTCATGGAGGGCAAGGCTTTACTATTCAAGCATTTTGCCGGTGTCGATGCCGTTCCAATCATTCTGGACGTACACTCACCTGACGAGATTGTGACTGCAGTCAAGGCAATCGCTCCGAGTTTTGGCGCTATTAATCTAGAGGATATCGCCGCCCCGAAATGTTTCGAGGTCGAGGAACGGTTAAAGGCCGAGCTCGACATCCCCGTCTTTCACGACGATCAACATGGAACGGCAGTTGTCGTACTAGCCGGATTAATCAACGCCCTGCGAGTAGTCGGCAAGACATTTGACGCCAACATTGTTATCACTGGCGCTGGTGCAGCTGGTGTAGCCATCGCTAAAATCTTGCACGATTACGGCAAGAAGCTCTGGCCCGAGGGCGGCGCTGGTCCGCGTATTTTTGCCGTTGATTCCAAAGGTGTCATTAGCCCCAGTCGCACCGACCTGAACGATTCAAAAAAGCGCCTGCTCGAATTTACTAACAGGGCCGGTATCGAAGGCTCTATCGATGACGTTATCGCTGGTGCCGATATCTTTATTGGCGTGTCGCAACCAGGTGTACTGACCGCTGATATGATACAGAAAATGGCGCCGCAGCCAATCGTTTTTGCTCTCGCCAACCCAACGCCAGAAATCATGCCGGATATTGCCCGCACAGCTGGCGCGGCTGTTGTGGCCACTGGACGCAGCGATTTCCCGAATCAGGTGAACAATGCTCTCGCCTTCCCCGGTATTTTCCGCGGCGCACTCGATCACGGTGTCAGAAAAATCACCGATGACCACAAAATTGCTGCTGCCGAAGCGCTTGCCAGCCTGGCCGACCAGCCAACCGCCGAGGAAATCATTCCATCACCGTTCGATTCGCGTGTGGTGTCGGCTGTAGGGAATGTCATCAGATAAATACGGCGGCTACAACCCAACAGTCGCAGTGAATGGCCCAATTGCGATTCGTTAAAGTACCCTATTGACTTCTTCGAGCGTGGTTTCGCCGGCTAGTGCTTTTAGTACGCCTTTTTGCAGCATCGATACCATACCTTGTTCACGGGCGGATTTTTGAATGGCAGTAACGTTCATATCTTTTTCATCACCACGCAAGAACGCCGCAATTTCGTCGTTGACAATCAATTGCTCCATCAGCACGATGCGACCCTTGTAGCCAAAGGGATCCGATTCGGAAACACCCGGTTTCCAGAGCTTGAAATCATCGAGGTTTGGCTTTTCGACAGTGCTAGGCAAATCATTTAGTACATCACGCACCCATTTCTTGGTTGCATCGTCGGGATCATAGGCAATCTTCGTATTGTCATCGAGTTTACGCACTAACCGCTGACCAATGACCAATCGAATCGCCGTCGCAAACACTGGATTTGTGCCAATCATATCAATCATACGAGCAAAAGCGGCCGCCGCGTCCTGCGCATGAAAGGTCGCCAGCACCAAGTGACCGGTGATCGACGCCTGAATGGCCGTTTTCGCCGTATCGTTATCGCGAATTTCACCCACCATCACGACATCAGGATCCAGGCGCAGTACCGTGCGTAACTCGTCAGCGAAACTCTTGCCACTGGTTGTGTCAACGGGGATTTGACTGACGCCTGGAACATCAAACTCGACCGGATCTTCCAGTGTCAAGATCTTGCGCGACGGATCGTTTAGGGCGTTGATGATCGAATAAAGCGTTGTTGACTTACCGCTGCCAGTCGGACCGACCACCATCACCATGCCGCGTGGATGACTGATAATTTCATCCAGTTCACGACGCTCGTTCGCATCCAGACCGAGTACATCCATGTTCAGCATTTCGGAATCAAAGTTAAACAGTCGAATCACTGCGTCCTGGCCATATGAGGTCGGTACCGTCTCGATGCGCATGTTGAGAATGCGGGTTTGACCATTAGCACCCGGCAAGTCCTTAACAATGTGACCCGACTGGGCATCGGTACTGGCGGTCGAGAGATCCGATACCGAGGCAATTGACGAGAACAATATGCGATACTTTTCATGGCTGAGGTTAGCAATCGGGTGCAGTGTGCCGTCAATACGAAACCGCACTCGGACGTTTTCACGCTGGTTTTCCAGGTGAATGTCCGAGGCGCCCAAGGTATCGGCCTGGGTAATGAGATAATTCAAAATATCATCACTCCGTACCTCGTCAAGTGTCTGACTGACTCGATCCAGCATGTCGTTATCACCAGCTTCGCCGATTTCGACATCATCATAGACGACTTCTTTGGGCGGATCATAACGTTTCATCAGTACGCGAAAAGCTGAATCAGAAATCAGATTATAGTCAACGTTTTTCGCATCGGCGGCTGCCGCCTGATTGATTTCCTGTAGATGCGATTCTGGTGACGCTAGGGTGATACCATATACCACTGTGCCGTCTTCGCCGCCATCGCTGAGCGGTACCATGCGATATTTATACATATCCGCCACCGGCATAACGCCGTTCACTAGATCAATCGTATCTTCGTTGCCGCGCATATCCCGATAACGCACGCCCAAAATATTGGCGCGCTTGGCAGTGTTTACCTCGTCGGCATCACGAAAACGACGTTGGCGATCGGCTTCATCCATGATAACAATTATAGCATAATCAGTTTGTTTCTCGCTGCGTGATACAATGGGATAATGCGGTCCAGAGACTACCAAGCCGTTCGTGATATCATCGTTATTGTCCATAATATTCGGTCGATGTTTAATGTTGGGTCAATTGTGCGCTCGGCCGAAGGTTTTGGCGTATCAACCGTATTCACCACTGGTTGGACTCCATCGCCCGATCACGGCCTGCCGCACATCAGACAAAAACTCGCTAGTGAACTACAAAAGACCGCTCTGGGCGCCGAAGCCATGGTTAATCTACAGTATAAAGAAGATATCATTCGGCTACTGAATACGTTAAAACGAGACGGCTACCGAATTGTTGGCTTGGAACAAGACGCCAGGTCAATCAGCTTGCCCGATTATCAGCCGGCAGCCAAAGTAGCCTTGCTACTCGGCGAGGAAGTGGACGGCATTGCTCCGGAACTCCTGGACAAATGTGATGATTTGATCGAAATTCCAATGTTTGGACACAAGGAAAGCTTTAATGTCTCAGTAGCTGCTGGCATCGCCCTGTACCAACTAACTCAGTAACTTTTTATTTAATAGCAATGCAATCGGCACCATAAATCTCGGCGACGGCTTTTTCGAGCTTGTCCGAGGCTTTGGTGGTGAATGGCATACGAACAGCGTCTTTTTTATCGGCCCCCAGCACCAGCACCACATTATTAGTGCCATCAAAACTGTTTAACGTTTCCTTTAGTTGTAATAATTTAGCGCCATCAGACGGATCCTTGATATGGACATAGACCGTTTGCGGAATCGTGTCAGGCGCTGGTGCATAGCTAACCGGTGGGCCACTGACACTGGGTGCCGCCGCCTGGACCGCCGCAGTTTTATAGTCAACACCCCCCTTACCGCCACGAGCTTTGCGCGGCGGAGCCTTGGGTTGTTTAGTAACGTCCATTGTAATACCCGTCGGCACGTACTGTTCCAATTTTTCGTCACTGATAATTTCGATAGTTTCAATCATGACTGATGGATCAGGTGTCGGGTTGCCGTCGCGATCGCGACCGCTCAGTCGACCAGTTACCCGGACTACTGCGCCGATGTCAAAATCGACCGGTAATGTTTCATAGATTCTCGGGAAAACAACCATTTCGATCTCGCCCGTTTTGTCTTCGATAGCAGCAAACGCCATTTTACTGCCTGATTTGGTGACGATCTGACGCAAACGGCTAACGATGCCGCCGACCACCACTAATGTGCCGTCTTGGTCAGACTTTAGCGTCTCAATTTGATTCGTCTGTTCACGAAAATAGGTATCATATTTATCGAGCGGATGTTCGCTGATATAAAGGCCGAGCAGCTCGCGCTCCCAACCGAGCCTTTCCTTAGTAGCATGCTTGGTCGGGCTGACGGCTAATTCTAGATGCGTCTCGGTACCAGCAACTTTGGCATCATCACCTAGCATTTCAAATAAATCACCTTGGCCGGAAGCGGCTTCCTTTTGAATCTTTTGCGAAAAAGCAATAATCTGCTCTAGATTAAACAGTAGATCAGAACGGTCATTTCTGATGGCTGGATCATCCGCCGATTCTGGTTCGACTGTCTCGGCAAAATTATCAAAAGCGCCAGATTTAATGAGCGCCTCCCAAACTTTGCGGTTACACACCCGAGAGCTAACGCGCCGCGCAAAATCCTCGACACTAGTAAATTTCCCGATGGCACGCTGCGCCAACAAATCATCGATCGCCGTCGAGCCAACATTCTTGACCGCCGACAAACCAAAGCGAACATTGTTCGTTTCCGGAACCACGGCAAATTCAGGGAAAGATTCGTTGACATCTGGGTTCAGCACGGTGATTCCCATGCGATTGCATTCGGCAATTTCAATTGCTAAACGATCGATGTTGTTGGAATCACTAGTCATCAGCGCCGCCATAAAGGCCGCCGGATAGTGTGCCTTTAGATACGCAGTCCAATAGCCAATGAGCGCATAGCAGGCCGAATGGGATTTATTGAAACAGTAGTTAGCAAACTCTTCCAGCTGAGACCAAAACAATTCCATAGTATCGCGGGTAATGTCGGGATTGTCTTTCAGAGCTCCATCAATGAACTCTGGCTTAATCTTTAACATCATGTCCATCTTTTTCTTGCCCACGGCTTTGCGCAAATAGTCAGCCTGACCACCAGTAAAGCCTGACAGGTCTTTGGAAATATTCATGAACTGCTCCTGGTAAACCAGGATCCCATAAGTATCCTTGAGCGAATTTTCCATCTTGGGATGCAGATACGTGATCTTTTCTTCGCCGTTTTTGCGTTTAATAAACGACGGGATAAACTGCATTGGACCTGGTCGATATAGTGCGTTCATAGCAATCAGGTCGTCGAGTCTGGTTGGATGCAGTTCCCGCATATAACGCTGCATGCCCGCGGATTCAAACTGGAAGATGCCGATCGTTTCGCCTTTTTGAAACAGCTGGAACGTTTTTTCGTCCTCCATTGGGATATCTGCCAGATCGATGGTTTCACCATAAACTTTTTTGATAATCCTGAGTGCGTTATTAATAATCGTGAGGTTCGATAGGCCCAGAAAGTCCATTTTTAGCAGGCCAAGTTCTTCGATCGGTCCCATCGGAAATTGCGTTGCTACGACGCCTTTTTGCGCCATTTCCAGCGGTGCAAATTTCACCAAATCATCTGGCGCAATCACCACGCCAGCCGCATGAACGCCGTGACTACGAATCGTGCCTTCTAGTCGCACCGCAAAGTCAATGACTCGTTTGCTGGTCGGATTGGTTTCGTATTCTTGTTTCAAATCGGCATCGGTCTCAATAGCTCTCGCCAGCGGTATATGACGGCCTTGTTGTGGCGGTGGAATCAGTTTCGACAAACGATCGCTCTCGGCATAGGGCACCTCGAGCACTCGCGCGACGTCCTTGACTGCGGCCCGCGAAGCCATGGTGCCAAAGGTTGCAATATTCGCCACACGTGACGTACCGTATTTTTCGGTGCAATATTGAATCACTTCGTCGCGGCGCGTATCCTGGATATCGATATCGATATCAGGCATCGAGATGCGATCTGGATTCAAAAAGCGCTCGAACAGCAGGTCAAATTCCATTGGATCGAGTTCAGTAATGCGCAGCGCATAAGCAATAATAGACCCTGCCGCACTACCGCGACCTGGCCCAAATACAATGCCTCGATCCTTGCCCCAATTGATAAAGTCCCACACAATCAAGAAGTAGCCGTCAAAGCCCATTTTGTCGATGACACCCAGCTCATATTCAGCGCGCTCGAGGATTTCCTGTGACAGTGTTGCTTTGGCCTGTTCAACACTAAGTTCGTTGCCGGTTGGTGCACCACCGTAGCGCCAGGCTAGTCCACGATACACTAATTTGTCGAGGTACGATTTTTCGTTTTCACCCTCTGGACACGGAAAACTCGGGATCAGAATGTCACCCATATTGATGTTAATATCACACAGATTTGCGATATACTGAGTATTCAAGACAACATCAGGATGCGATTCGCCCCAGCGCTCGATAATTTCCTGCGGATCAGTCACATGCAAATGAAAATCGGCGAGCGACATGCGATTTTTATCCGACAAAAACGACCCGGTACCAACACAGAGCAATATTTCATGAGCATCAGTATCGGCCTCGGTAGCATAGTGCGCATCGCACGTCACTACTGCCGGAATACCCAGTTCATCGGCAATTTTTAGGGCGCCTTCGTTGATCCGAGTCTGGACATCCCAACGTTTAGGGGCATCAGGATGGCCGTGGTCCTGAATCTCGATAAAGTAGCGATCACCTAGTATCGACTGGTACCACTTAGCTACCGCTAGGGCCTTATCGTAATCACCAGCTCGCAGATTCTCGCCAACCTCGCCACTGGCACAGCCAGACAATATAATCAGGCCTTCGTTATACTTTTCAATCAGATCGTGATCAATGCGTGGCTTGTAGTAAACACCCTCGAGGTTAGCAATGGTACTGAGTCGCATCAGGTTTTTGACACCTTGGTCGTTATACGCCAGCATCGTCAGGTGATAGCGAGCTTTATCCTTGGCCGGGTCGCGATCAGTATGTGAACGCGCCGCCACATAAGCCTCGATACCGAGAATTGGCTTGATATCGCTGTTTTTCGCTTCTTTGTAGAATTCTATCCAACCAGATAACGTACCGTGATCGGTCATCGCCACGGCGCTCATGCCGAAATCTTTGACTAGCTGAACCAGTTCGGGGATTTTTGTCAGACCATCCAGCACCGAATGGTTGGTGTGGTTATGCAGGTGTACGAAATCACCAGGTGATAGTTTCGTCCGAACAGCAGATCGCTCAGACGGCCTGGTGGGAGCTGGAGTTTGCCCAGCAGCAACCGGTGATTTTTTAGTAGATTTTCCCTCGCTCATTGCCTACTATTGTATCACACCTGGCCATCGCTATTTCTTGTTTAGAGAGTCGATCAGCCGCTCTGTAAAGTCACGTGCCCATGGGAACAAATCAATGGTTTGCGCCAAAATCCAGATGATAATTGCCACGACAATCGTACCGCCTAGAAAGGTGCCGAGGCCGAATGCCATGCCGCGCAGGAAATTGAGTCGCATGATTTTACGCGTATTGGTCAGGTATACATCCTCGATTAATTGACGAAAATCAGCCCGCTGGTCTTCGGTTAAACCAGCTGGCAATGCAGCGGCTTTCGCACTGTCAATTGATTTCGTTTTAGCCCGAGCCTTTGGTGACGACTGATCACCCATCAGGGTCTATTCCTCGTCTTCGTCGAGCGCTTTTTTGGCTTTTTTCGCCATCTTGTCAGTATCAGCGTGCAATTCGTCGGCTTTTCTCTTGGCCGCAGCACCAACATTATCGACAGCTTTTTTGGTCTTGTTCAGAGCTTTATCACTGGCTTTTTTCGCACTATCAACCATTTCGCCGGATTTCTTCTTGATATCGGCGCGAGTTTCTTTACCAGATTTTGGCGCGGTCAAAAATCCAGCTATCACACCAACTGCAGCACCAATCACTGCGCCCAGAGCAAATTTTCCTGCTAATCGTTTACCCATCACTCCTCCTTTTCTTCATATAGTTACGGATATATTTTATCACAATTTTCGCAATAATAGCTGGCGACGCGATTCGTCGCAAACTATCAGAGAACTGCCGCAAGTTGCCAGCTGCTTCTTCGATGGCGGTCGCCGCACTCTTGATCTTGAGCGATATTTTAATAAATAGAATCAGCAGAACGATGCCGAGGATCAAAAACAAAGCCAAAAAGGACGATAGAATGATCACGAGTATCTGAAATGCATCCATACTTGTATTATACCCTTTCTGTTTTAATCTGTCTACATACCATTATAGCACTAATGGTTAATTTATGCAAGTGTCTACCCTATAATTTAGCCATTTCATCCCTGACATCTGCACCATAATCTTCGTGGTCTATGACGTATTTCAGATGTGCCAGGAAGTAATTCTTTGGATCGCCAGTCGTCATCCATTGACCTTTGGTCTTGACTACGTGAACATCACCCTGTGCGGCCATTTTGGTAATTGCGTCGACCGTCCAGAGTTCGTCATCGAGGCTGGTCATATTGGGTTTCAGGTAATCAAAAACTTCTGGTGTCAACAGATAGCGGCCATAGCTCGCCAAATTCGTTGGTGCCTGTCCGATAGCTGGTTTTTCAACGATATTATCGAGATGCTTGCCATTTTTGAGCGAGATAATACCGTATTTATCAACAACGTCAGGTGTAACTTCCTGGGCCATAATGATGGCTTTGGCATCTGGGTGCTTGGCAAAAGCCCGGCATAGGTCGAGAGCATCCGACGTGCCGAACACTATGTCATCGCTGTAAATTACGATAAAGGCCTCGTCGTCAGCAATGTAGTCGCGAGCACTAACAATCGGTGAACCATTGCCGTATGGCAAGGCTGGATCCTGAATGATAATACGAATTTTCGGAAAGTCTAGCACTTCACGGACCACGTCGTAGCGCTTGTCTTTGCCTTGGGCCCGGAGTTGTTTACGGATATGGTTGACAGCGTTATTGAAATAATCCTCGTAAATCGGTTTACCCTCGGGCGTCGCCACGATAATGATTTCCTTGATATCGGCCGCGACACATTCCTCGACCACAAGCTGCATAATTGGTCGGTTACCAATCGGCAGCATGCCCTTTGGAATAGTTTTCGCGATCGGTAAATAACGGCTGGCGTAACCTGCATCGGTAATAATGGCTTTGGTTGGTTTTCTCATGACTTTTCTCCTTCTTCTATTGCCTTTAGTTTATCATACGCCAAAAACACAGCGGCTATGTCAACGACCTTATCCCGGCGAGCATTCTCTAAAAACTGGCCAATCGGTATCAGCACCGTTTCCATTCCCTGATCAGCTTCGACTTGATCACGGTTCGGATCGCCAGCTAGTTCACAATCGAGCGCCAAAAAATAATGAGAGGTGAAATTTCGATAAGCGTCCCATGAATACGCGCCTAAATAGCTCAACGATCCCGGTTGATAGCCTGTTTCTTCTGACAATTCTCTGTGCGCGGCAGTTTCGAGAGACTCATCACCATACACTCCGCCGCCCGGAATATCATCGCAGTAGAACTCTCGTCCAGGTCGAAATTGTCGAGCAATAATCACTTGATGGTCTTTTGTTAGCGCCACCACTGCCACCGAAGACTCGCCTTCTCTGTTAAAGGTTGTGAACTCATGAGTTAGACCATCTTCGGTCTGGAATCGCTTGACGACAGCTTGATTTTTGAATCGCTCACCGATCTCTTGAATTGTCGTTGGCTCAATTCGCGTGAATTTCTTCATAGTTATAACCTCTCGCGAATAAGCTTCTGCGCTAGACTTGGGTTGGCCTTACCCTGGGAACGTTTCATGACTTGGCCAACCAGAAAGCCGATGACTTTTTCCTCGCCGTTTCTGAGATCGGCGACGGCTTTGGCGCAGCTCGGATCGTTTAGAACTTCGTCGACGATAGTTGCAATAGCGCCTTCGTCGCTAACCTGCAACAAGTTCTTTTGTTCAGCGATAGATTTCGGGTCGTCGTCGCGCGCTAGCATTTCAACGAAGATTTCCTTGCCCGCAGTCGAGGAAACTTCATTGTTATCGAGCATTTTAGCTAACTGAATCAAGTGTCCCGACACAGGAAGCTCATTTGGCGCAATATCGTCAGCCTGACCAGCGTTTTCGTCCTCTGTCGGCAACGTGCTGACAAACAAGTTTGCGATGCGACGGGCAGTTTTCGCGTCAGATTCATCCAAGATTTTGCCGATCAGAATCGCAATATTCTGGTCGTTCAAGAGAACTCGAATCACCGACGAATCAACGTTCAGTTCGACAAACTTTTCGCGGTATTCGCTCGGCACCAGCGGCATGTTTTCTTGTAACTCGGCGATATCAGCATCAGTTAGTACGACTGGCGGAATGTCGGCATCCGGCATGTAGCGATAATCCTGAGCATTTTCCTTGGAGCGTTGCGAAACTGTCTTTTGTGCGTCATCCAGCCAACCACGAGTTTCCTGGGTAATTGTCTCGTTATTTTCAATCAGTTCGATTTGACGTTTGATTTCATACTCGGTCGCGCGCTCGACGGAACGGAATGAATTTAGGTTCTTGATCTCGGTCCTGATACCGAGCTTTTCGCCTGGTTTTGCCACCGAAATATTAACGTCAAAACGCATGTTGCCATGATACAAATCACCGATGGTAACACCCGCATAGGTCATGAGCAGATGTAACTCCTCGGCATAGGAACGGGCTTCGGCAGCTGAGTGAATATCTGGTTCAGCCACAATTTCAATTAATGGCGTGCCGGCTCGGTTCAGATCAACCAGCGAGTGATCGCCATAATGAGTCAGCTTGCCAGCGTCCTCCTCCAGGTGGGCATGATGGATCCGCACTCGGCCACCAATCGGTAAATCAACGTGACCGCCGATGATAATCGGCTGGTACATCTGGCTGATCTGGTAACCTTTTGGCAGATCTGGATAGAAATAATGTTTGCGATCAAAGCGCGATTCGTGCGCAATCTCAGAATTCAACGCCTTGCCCGCACGAGCGGCCATCCGAATCGCTTCGCGGTTCAAATACGGCAGCATACCTGGCAACGCGTAGTCGATCACACTGACTTTGCTGTTCGGCTCGGCCTCGCGCGCATCGTTATCGACACTCGAAAACAATTTGGTTTTCGTTGCCAGCTGGACATGGCATTCGATACCGATCGTCGGCAGATACCCATCGACCAAGTATTTTGTAACGTCACCCGTAATTTCGCTACCGTTTTCGCCAGCACTACCTAGACTCATATTGCCCCCAGTTCTTTTAATGAACGCTTGAAAATAGCTAGTGCTCGCCGACAGCCAATAAAATCAATTTTCGTGTCAGCATCGTGAGCAATCTGATTGCGGATTTTGTGAGCCGACCAGACTTGGTTAATGTTAGAGAACTGTTTTTTGGAATTCTTTAGCCGATCGCCCATCGTTCCGCCAGCAACACCAGATTCTTTCAAGGCTTGGTCGAGTAGTTTGTCAGCCGACAGGACTGCAAAATGATAGGTGTCGAGGTTGGTTTTGTCGAGGCCATTTTCGATCTTGAGCCAAGCTGAGCGATACTTTTCCCGATCGAGCAAGCTGGGTCCGCCTTTGGTGAAGCTCATGAAAACAAACAATCCAATAGCAACTACCAAAACAATGATCAGCATTAAAATCAACGAACCTTGGTCCATTTATTTTGCCTCCATAGATTTAGCAAGCGCTAGTAGCCTGGCGTCGTCTTTTTGGCGACCGATAATCTGAATGCCGATTGGCAATCCTTGGTCATTCACGCCATTTGGCAGACTGAGAGCTGGTAATCCAGCGAGTGACGGCGGCACTGTCATCGCGTCAGCCAAGTACATTTTGATTGGATCAGCAGTATTTTCACCTAATTTGAACGCCGGGGTTGGTGCCGTTGGACCAATCAGGAAATCATATTTTTCAAATAATTTGTCGAATTCCTGGATGAGCAAAGTCCGAGCTTTTTGCGCCTGCAGATAATAGGCATCAAAATAGCCACTGCTCAGCACGTACGAACCGATCATAATGCGTCGTTTGTTTTCTGACATAAAACCTTGATCACGGCTCTGACCGTAGACCTCATCAAGCGTTTTAGCCGCTTCAGAACGTAATCCATACCGCACGCCGTCATAGCGCGCCAGGTTAGATGATACCTCAGCTGGCACGACAATGTAATAAATCGCTAGGCTATATTTAGCCATCGGTAGATCGACCTCTTCGACCGTATGTCCAGCGGCCTTTAGTTGCTCGACGAAGTCCTTGGTTCTGACAACTACTTCACTATCGACACCTTCGCCGATAAATTCACGGATCAGACCGATTTTCAGTTTGTTAGAATCTGCGGTTTGAACTCTAAAATAATTGTCATGCACCGTGCTGTCTTTGCCATCTGGCCCAGCGAGAATCTCCGATAACAATTCAGCATCGGCAACAGTACGCGTGAGTGGTCCCACTACATCAGTTGAGCTGGCCATTGCTACGACGCCATAACGCGAAATCATGCCATAGGTGGGCTTGTAGCCAACCGCCCCATTAAAACTAGCTGGCTGGCGAATCGAGCCACCTGTATCCGAACCGAGTGCAAACGGCACCACGCCAGCTGCAACAATCGCCGCTGAACCGCCTGACGAACCACCGGCAACACGCTCTGAATCAACCACGTTTTTCGTCGGACCGAATGCACTGTTTTCGGTCGAGCCACCATGTGCAAAAGCGTCCAGGTTGGCTTTACCGATCAGAATTGCTCCTTCGGCGTCTAGCTTGTCAATCGCCGTGGCATTCAATGGAC
This sequence comes from uncultured Candidatus Saccharibacteria bacterium, assembly GCA_964633435.1. Classification (GTDB taxonomy): domain Bacteria; phylum Patescibacteriota; class Saccharimonadia; order Saccharimonadales; family Saccharimonadaceae. The sequence goes on from CAZWHA010000002.1 coordinate 195,344, forward strand.
TTTCAAAGCTCTCGAGAATCTTAGCGGCAGCAGTAGTGTGGCCAACAGTAGTTAGGAAATTATCCTTGGCGACATAGGGCACGCCGGCTAGTTTGCCAACCTCTTCGCCATTTTTGATACGGGCATCAATTTCATCGGCTCGGGTTAGGGCTTCATTTTCTAATAGCTCTAGTAATGCGTGCAAATCATCTGCGGCTTTGGCGGTCGCAATAGCTTTTTCGACCTCGGCTCGAGCCGTCGTTTTGCCGGATTTTACGGCATCAACAATTTTCAGAATTTCACTATCCATGCTATAAAACCTTTGGAACCTTTACCTGATTATTCAACGATTCAGGAGCCAGCGCCAGCAATTTTTCGCGCGGTAACTGCGGTGCGATATCGTCCTGGCGCCAAACATTACTGAGTCCGGTCAGCTGATAGGTTGGCTCGACACCGTTGGTATCGAGTTCCTGTAACTGTTCAATATAGGCAATGATATTTTCTAAATCGGCAGTTAGAGCTTCGAGCTCGTCGTCACTCAAACTAATACTACTGAGTGTCGCGAGATGCGCGACATCGGATTTACTAACACTCATGATAGCTATTATATCATCGAATTGTTCGAACACTAGGCAGCACGCCCTGTAAAACTATTCTTCGGCCGTACCACCACTATGAGACGGCCCGGTATTTGTAACCGACTGACCGTTTGCCAAGTACTGCATGAACCGCACACCTTGGCCAGAAAGCGAGCGGCCTTCGGGCAGTTCAGCCGCGAATTCGTTAATGATACGACTCGCGCCGTTCGGCCAGTCCCAGTATGGAATATACATTTTGAATCCGTCGTTAAACGCCGATGACCAGAAAAGTATACCAACATTTTTCTTTGGCACTGATTGCAACGACATGTCGAAAGCATTACGCAGTGTAGGCCACATAAACTCAGGCATATCCCATCCGCGTTTTACCGGATACCCCACTTCACCGACAATCAGCGGTACTCCAGAAGTATGCACGGCGTCAATGTAGGTATGAATCGCGGCCTCGGTAGTAAGTACGTCGTGATGCCCGTAGTTGTGCCACGATAGGACGATGCCACCATACAAAGAGGATAGTAGTGGTGCGGCGCCAGGATCAAACCCACGCGGCGCTGGCTTGCCATCCGCTTGCTTGCCAGAATCACCAGCATAGCCGAACGTGTCACAGACGATGATATTTGGCGCGCCGGCATCGCGAATAAGTTTGGCTGCGCGGGCGTGCAATCCCGCCCAGCGCGTACGCACTGTACTCACATTTCCATTTAATGGACCGTCAAAAGTTTGACTATATACATTTGGCTCATTGTAGAGATTGAACCACACGCCGGTATCATTTTTGTACTCATTCGCCATGCGCAGCCAGAATGCCTCGCACTGCTCAGTCTGAGCCTGAGTAAATCCGCCACTGGTAAACTCATGGCATTCGACCAACACGACCACTCCGCGAGCTCTCCAAAAATCGATATGGTGCTTGGCATACAAGACTGCTCCGTCGGTACCATACAATTTGGTACCGCCCCATGTAGTGGAGTAACCGGCAGTATACGCTCCCCATGCATATCGGTCCGAGGCGTTTGTCGCAAACCGTACGGTATTACCACCCCGGGCAATAAAATCTGTCGCATATTGAGCATCACGCGAAAAGTCGGGATACGCACCGCCGCTACTAAGCGTACCACCAATATTAATACCACGAGGGATAAACGGCTGTCCGTCGGGGCCAAGTATCTGGGTACCAGAAACACGGTAACCGCTCGTCATGGCCGGGATGGATGTGGGCGCCACGGGTGAAGCAAGTAACCAAGCGTACGGCGGACCGTCGGATTCTGCTCGTTGGAGTCGTCGTGCTGAAATTGCTATATAATTTTCCCCCCTTATTTTATTCTATCATTATTTATCAGTATACAACATCCATGATTAGGCTATGCCGTCGGGTAAAAGTCGCCATCATTCCCCGCGACGATCATCTGCAAGTCTTCCCATGGGAGGTACTTCAGGAATGTGTTCGAGTTGAACCCTGGTGGGTAGTAGGCCGTGAGGCCCGGCTCGCCTCGAATACTGAACGAATTCCCAGTAGTGTCAGTGAAGATAAGCCCATAATCACGAAAAGCCACGATGAACATGTCGAACCACGGTCGCCACGCCACTGGCATGCCTGCGGGATACGGTGCCGTGTAGCCCGCAGGGAGCCGAAGCCTCGAACCCTGACGCAGCCAGGTGCGGGAGGCTGCATCGTAGCCAGTTGCCGGCCAAACCTGGGGTTGGTTGCCGTCCGCCTGCTGCGACGTGCCCCACAGATCCCCCAGAAGGAATCCGATCGGATGCCGGATAACACCCTGTTGGACGTCCGAAAGGCGTACAATCTGATGCGAGAAGGGTAAATGAGCTGCGGTGGTCATCCAGTTAGACGTCTCATACACGCCCTCAGAGCCGAGACCCCAATAGCCGGTGTTTGATGAAGTATCCATAGGTGCTTTCGGTGCCCAGTACCCAGGGCGAGCCTGGGAGACTGCGTCCCCAGTGGTGCGATTCATCGGGCGAGCCGTCAGCCGGTTCATGACGCCAGTCACTCGACCGGCGAAAAGTGCGGTCCATTCCGCGGGATTGCCCAGCTCTACGTTCCATGCCGGGTCTTTCAAACCCCAAATCTCATAGATTCGGCCCTTGTATTGTGGGTCGCCAGGGCGGCCAGGCCATGTCCAGTCAGGATCAATCATGACGAGCGTGGAATCAGTGTCACGGCTAGGCGTTAGGCCAGGAGGAATCGGAAATCCTGCCCACATCATGGCGGCAGTGCTCCATGCCCATGACTGGGATGCAAAGTCGCCAACCAATCGTATCGGCACCAGCGGATAAGCCGACGAATCAATGACGTTTAGCGTCGCAGACCATTGGTTAGAATTCCAAATTGGATATGCTGGCGTTGTTCTACCAGTCATGAATTGACGGATATTGTACACGATATCCGCTACGGCCGTGGCTGAGTCAGGATGAACGGCAGTATTATTTGGCAGTGGCGTATTGATCCAAGAACCATTGCCGTCGCCACCGAAAAGCTCAGTAATGCGATGGCCCTGTGGGCCAATACTTGTCCCCTGGTAGAGGGACTGGATTTGCTGTGCTCTCTGTAATCGTCGGGATGATATCGCCATGGTTGGTATAGTACTTTCCTGTTATGACAGGCGTTAGGTTATTCCTCGGCGGTACCACCACTATGAGACTGTGAATATGGGACCGCCTGGCCGTTCGCCAGGTATTGCATGTACTTGACACCCTGTCCCGATAGTGAGCGCCCTACTGGGAGTGGGTTGGCGAATTCATTGATAATGCGATTGTTGGGACCGGTCCAGAACGGCTTGTAGAGCGAGAAGCCGTCGCCGAATGCTGACGACCAGTACACCAAGCCAACGCCGAGTTGCGGAACAACGGCCATCGTCCAATCGAACCCGTCACGCAACCTTGGCCACCACGAAGACGCGATATCGTCCCAGCCGCGATAAATCGGGTAGCCGAACTCACCGATAATTATCGGTAGATTCGCCCCGTGTACGGCTGCAATATGATTCTCGATTGTGGCCTGCGTATACCCAGTGGCGCCGTAATTATGCCAGCCAACGACGATGTTTTTGTACATGTCGCGCAGGACCGGCGCCGCACCAGGTTCGTATGACTTGGGAGACGGCTTACCGTTTGCATTACTGTCACTATCCTGCGCCATAGCGAACCCATCGCAGATGATAATATTGGGCGCGCCAGCGTCACGGATAATCTTGCACGCCCGGGCGTGCAAGCCGAGCCACCGCTTGCGCACCTCTGTTACGTTGCCATTGAGCGCGACGTCATCTGCGTCGTAAACGGCAACCTCATTGTAAAGATTGAACCAGACAGCAGAATCTCCCTTGTAGGCTTCCGCGAGAGCGGCCCAATACGCCTCGGCCTCAGCAAGGTGGGCGATAGTCCACCCTACTTTGATGAAGTCGTGGCAATCAATAATGACGACCACTCCGGCAGTCCTCCAGAGGTCGATCATGTATTTGGTATAGTTCATGACGGCATTGAACCCAGTGTCGCCTTGCCAGCCATCAACGGCGACATACCCAGTGCCGTAGCGGATTGTGGCGTAATTCGGCAGTCGCACGCAGTTAACACCGGCGGCGACCGCGTCGGCAATGTACTGCGCATTAGCACCCAGGCCAACCCCAAAACGGTCAGTTTTCGGGCCGCCCACGTTGATACCGCGAGCAATGAATGGCTGCCCTGCCGGATTCAAAATCTGAGTGCCCGACACTCGGTAACCGGTAGTCATCGGTGGTAGCGATGTGGGTGCTACCGGAGTATGAGTCGACAGCAACTGCCAAAGATCCTGTGGTTGAGATTTTGATCGTTGTAATCGTCGCCCTGAAATTGCCATATAAAATTCCCTTCTCTTACCTTATTGTACCATCGTTTGCTAGCACCTAGCACGGTAATCCTTCAGCCAGCTATGCTCCCGGGTAGAAGTCATTGTCATTCCCAACGGCGATCATTTGCAGGTCGGGAAACGGAAGCAACTCGATGAAAGTCTTCGCGCTGAAGCCTGCGGGATAAAGCGCTTGCAGTCCAGGCTCACCGCGAAACCCAAAGTTCGCCCCAGTCGTATCGACATGAATGATACCGTAATTGATCCAGGCATCAATGAACATGTCGTACCACCCCTGCCATGCAACCGGCAAGCCAGCAGGGTACTGATTGCGTGGAAAGTTTGCAGGCAGCCGGAGCCTGGAACCTTGCGGCAACACACCGACCGACGCGCCGTCACTGGCCATCGCGGGCCAAACCGGGGGTGCCCAGCCTCGCTGATTGGCTGGCACGCCCCGTGCGTCAGCATTCGCACCGGTCCATCCGCCAGGGAGCGCGAATCCCATGGGGTGGGTTATCTGCATTCGCTGCACATCGCGCATCGTGATAATGTATTGGCTGCCCGGAAGGCTCGATGCTGACGCAATGTACCCCTTGGCCTCGGCGCGCCCGGCGTATCCCCAGCCCGCGTAGCCCGCGTTCGCAGAGGTATCATTAGGGGCCTTAATAGCGTACGAGCCGGAAATCGCGACATTGTCGGTGCGATCAACCGGATGGGCAGTCAGGCGATTGTTGACGCCCACCATCCGGCCCATCAGCTTGGCCGTCCAAGCTCCCTCCGGGTGTTCCCCATTGGGACCGAAGTAGCCACGGGCTGCATTTTGCGCTGGAGACATAAGGCCCCAGAACTCGACGTACAACCCGTGATAGTCGACGTTAGTCGGGTCGCCTGCATACACGTAGTTGGGGTAATAGAAGATACCTTGCCCGTCGGAATCGTCGGTGGGCTGGAATCCGGGAGGAATCTGGACCCCAGAATACATCATGGCAGCAGACCGGAACTTGTTGGCGTCAGTCCTGTGAGTGCCGATTATCGGCTCGATATACACCGGGACAGGCGAGTATTGTCCATATTCGACAACATTGACCGTTGCCGTGAAGACACTTGTGTTGATGGTCGGCCAGAGATTGACACTTGGCCAGAAGGGCGGCTTCGGCGGCGAACCGACGCCATAAATGTGATCACACACCCACTGCACGCCAGCCGCAGACTGAGGGTGAATTGCGGCATTGGCGGGCATTGGGGTATTTGCCCACGACCCGCTCCCCGAGCCGCCAAACAAAGTGTCGTCGAGATGGTGGCCAAGTGGGCCAATACTGGTACCTTGATAGGTTGCAGTCTGTGTTTGTGCTCGTTGGAGTCGTCGTGCTAATATCGCCATGTTAGTAGTGTTTTGTTAGGTTATTACTAAATCAGCTTTTAGCATCTTCACGGCACCATCATTGAAATAAGCCAGTACCTTGCCGTTGACTGTTGGCCCGACAAAACCACCGAGCGACACAACTCCTGGCGAGAATCGGTAGAGCTCCTCCCACGTCAGGCCACCGTCGAGACCAGCGAACAGCCCAGCCTCACTACTTCCTTGCGGCATGCTAATCGCGGCCAGCGCTGGCAGGTCGGAACGATTCCAAGCCCGCGTTAGTCCTTGTCCGAGTGATCGATACCCTCCATTCGCCGCGTTGGACGATCCGACCTTGAGCGGACCAAACATACGGTAGCCGCGACGCGGCAAAACATGGACGCCATTCGTCACACCATCTGGACTAAAGATGATAGCGTTTTCGAGAGGCAAAATACTGGTTACCTGTAGCGCAGTAATAGTTGTCCCCCAGTACGTTGGAAGCGGCAGCCAATTAACCGTTGTGAAATTATCATCAGTGTAGCCGATTTGGGCGTTGGTGCCATTGCGACCACCCGCAACAATATCCGGTCCAGCACCAACATTGTCGCCCATAGTAAACCATACTCGGTCAGCCCATTTATCATAGGCTACGGCATGCATATGCATGCCGGCAGTTTGTGTAGGCACCGTCAGTCCTGCCACGTTTTGAGCGTAGTCGAGTAGGTTAAACATGAGTGTAAATGACGAACCATCGTCATTACCGCGCCAGACACGCACTGGCTTGTTAGTCTGACTACCCGAGTTGGTCGTCTGCGCCCCATATTCGGTAAGCCAAAGGTGACCGTTGCCATCAAAACAAGCGTCAGTTAAACCCCAAAACGGATGGAATTGGCTTTCGACACCGGTATTCAGGAACATCTGTGTCCATGTACCACCTCCGCCCACGAGGCTCGAGCGATAGATTCTCGGTGCTTGGCTATAGATATTGGTCGCTACGAGTAGTCTGCCATCGTCTAACTCCAAGCAAGCAGTCACTTTCGTGGCCGTATTGCCGTCGGTATAAATAGCCGTAAAGGTAGTGCCATCGTCAGTGCTCTTGTAGAGTATATGTGCGTCAGTCGTAGCATACACGGTAGTGCGGTCACGGCTCATATAGATTGGCCGGTAGGTCGTCGCAGTGGTCGTAACATTGTCGAGCCGCACCCGAGGGGTACGAGTGATCATAGTGGTAATAGAAACAGCCATTTATGCGATCTCCTTTACATACACATCGACATACACGCCTGCTGTACCGTCAACTCGGCGGGCGTACCACTGCAGACTGTCGCTAGTGATGACGGCTTCACTGCCCGCTGGAACTGTGTATGGCCAGGTGGAGGGCGAATTAGAGTCGGGGTTATCTTGTGTACGTGAGCCAAGCTCGATAGCGCCACCAGACGTATTGACGATGATCAACTCGACACGGTCGTCCGATCGAGCACGCACTCGCTGCGAGCCGTTGGTGTTACCGAGAGGCGTTCGGTAGTGCGCCACCAGCATTGGCTGCGTGACAGCAGCAGGATACTGCATAGCGCCGCGCCTCGCGATATGGAGTACGCCGCTCATTAGCTGAGGTCCCCGACCAGTACCCATTCATCAGTAGCTCGCTTGCGAAGGGACACGGAGCTATATTGTGCAGCTACAGCCATCAGCGAACCGCGTGAACGTATTGTTACGCCAGCACCGGCAGCAATCGTCACCGTACCAGTACCATAACGGCAGACTTCGATCACTGTACCAACCGGAAAAGCTACACTGGCGTTTGAGGGAACGGTCAGGGTCGTACTGGATGCCGAGCCAATATCGATTGCCCTACCAGCATCAGCCAGGACAAGCGTGTATGACGCAGACTGCGCGTTGGTAGGAATTAACGACTCGGCATCATCGCCTTTTGGTCCGGTTGCTCCGGTAGCCCCATTACTACCTTGGTTACCTTGGACGCCTTGTGGTCCAGTGAACCCCTGCAGTCCTTGGCTACCCGTTGCTCCCGTCGCACCCTGACTACCAGCACTACCCGTAGGACCAGTGAAGC
>CAZWHA010000003.1:0-111360 GCA_964633435.1 uncultured Candidatus Saccharibacteria bacterium
TTCGAAACGAATTCGCGAAATAACACTAATGGAAAGAATTCACCTTTAGATGACTATGAAATCGGCTTGCACTACTGGATTGTAAAACAGAATCGCTCGCAATACGCGGGCGATTTTTTGTTGACCTCTTGTGGCTTATGGTATAATGTACTCATGAATGAAACAAAATATGCAGTTGGTGTCGACATCGGAACTGACACGGTAAAAGTTGTAGTTGGTCATACTGGTGTGTCAACGTCGGCTGACGAAACTTCAGCGGTCGCAACTCAGGGGAAAGTAACAATTATAGGCGTTGGTACACATAAAAATTCGGGGATGCGCAAAGGCACGATCGTTAATCTCGATAAAACCGCCGAAGCCATCGACCGAGCACTGCAAAAAGCCGAGCGTATGAGCGGTTACAATATTGATGGAGCTACAGTGAACATCAACGGTTCGCATATCGTTGGTTTGTCATCTCGTGGTGTCATCGCTGTAGGGGCCGGGGGTCACACAATTGGGCAGGAAGAACTGAGTCGAGTCGAAGAAGCCGCGACAGTAGTGCAACTACCGGCTAATCGCGAGATTCTCGACGTAACGCCGCGTAGCTACAAGCTTGATAGTCAGGATGGCATTCGCGACCCCTTTGGTATGACGGGTGTCCGGCTGGAGGTTGATGCCTATATGATTACGGCGCTGTCACCACATATGAAGAACCTCGAAAAGGTGCTCGAGATGACCGAGTTGTCGCCGCATCACGTGATTGTCAGTGGCCTAGCCTCGGCTCAGGCAGTGCTCGACGATCAGCTGCGCGAAAATGGTGTGGTATTGATTGACCTCGGGGCGACAACTACTAATGTAACGGTTTTCGAAGAAGGCGATATTATTCATGCAGCAGTGCTACCAATTGGCTCGAATAATATTACTAACGACCTCGCGATTGGATTAAAGACCGAGCTCGATATTGCGGAAAAGGTAAAAGTTGAACATGCAGTGGCCGCGCCCGAATTGCGACGTGGTTCAGGATCGAAAGTAACAGTGAAAATTGGTGGCGGTACTACGGCAAAGTCAATTGATTTCAACACCGAGGTGATTGACGAAATTGTCGAGGCACGACTGGCCGAAATCTTTGAACTGGTGAACCATGAGCTGAAAAAGATCAAACGATTAGCTAAATTACCGGGTGGTGCGGTCCTGACCGGTGGCGGTGCGAAACTACGCGGTATCGCTGATTATGCGCGTGAAGTGTTGTCGATGAACGCACATATCGGCAAGTTACCAGAATTTGGCGGTATGGGTGACAAGGTTAATGATCCGAGTTTCACGACAGCAGCTGGATTAATGTTGCTCGATCTGGCCTCGCCCAGCAATGTCGCTAGGCAAAATAGCGGCAATATCATAGGCGGTTTGATGGCTAAATTAAGTGGCTTGTTCTCTGGTCCAAACAAGCGTTGAATACAATAATTGCTCGCTGTACCGAACTGCTAGCTATCAATTTCACTACGACATTATTCATAAATGTAAATAGTTTATTCAAGCACACCTGTACTTGCTTTTTTTAAATGTACGATGTATACTAATTTTATACACGTAATCAATGAAGGGGGATTATGCCAGAAGTGAAACCAGCGGAAATACAGGCTTCGGCCGTTATTAAGGTTGTCGGTGTCGGTGGAGCAGGTGGAGCGGCTGTTAATCGGATGCGCGATGCCGGTATCAAAGGTGTTCAGTTTATCGCTATTAATACCGATGCTCAGGCACTGCATAACAGTGAGGCTGATACTAAAATTCACATTGGCAAAGACACGACGCGTGGCCTCGGTGCTGGGGCGGACCCCTCGGTTGGTGAAGCGGCGGCTCGTGAGAGTGCCGATGAAATCAAAAAGGCGATTGATGGGGCTGACATGATCTTTGTAACGATTGGCGCTGGTGGTGGCACTGGCTCTGGTGCCGGTCCCGTAGTGGCAGAGTTGGCTCAGGAAATAGGTGTTCTGACAGTTGGTGTCGCTACGCGTCCGTTTGGTTTTGAGGGCGAAAAGCGTCGTCAGAACGCTGAACTAGCCATTAGCAATCTATCAAATCATGTTGATACTCTGATTACGATTCCAAATGATCGATTACTCCAAACGATTGATCGTCGAACACCGCTCCTCGAAACGTTCAAAATCGCTGATGATGTTTTGCGCCAGGGCGTACAGGGTATTTCAGAGCTGATTACCGAACATGGTCTAATTAACCTCGACTTTGCCGACGTACGTGCCATCATGACCAAGGCTGGTAGTGCACTGATGGGCATCGGTCGCGCCAGTGGCGATGATCGTGCTGTCAAGGCCGCGCAGCAGGCGATTGAGTCGCCGCTGATTGAGGTATCAATTGACGGAGCCCGTGGTGTCCTGTTTAATGTCACCGGTGGTTACGATATGAGTATGAGCGAGATTCAGGAAGCAGCCGAGTTGATTACCTCGGCGGTGGCGCCCGAAGCCAATATTATCTTTGGTGCGACGCTCAAGCCAGATATGGAGGACGAGCTCATTATTACTGTGGTAGCCACTGGGTTTGATGCTGCGTACTTTGCCGGCAAAGCTAATACCAGTAACGATACGGCGCACGAATCAGCAGCCAGTGGTCTGAGCTACGATCATAACATCGACAGCAGTGATGCAGACGCAACATCAGAAACTATTGACGAAGCCGTCAAAGACCTTGACTTGAACAAGCTTGACACTGACGAAGAAGTTACTAGTGCAGCGACCGATTTCACTAGTGACGAAGAACCCGAAGCACCATGGCACAGCACCTCGTTTTCATCCGACAATACCAATGACGAGCCAACTTCGCCATTTGGTAGTTCAGTTGACGACGATAAATCAGATGACAAATATGACACGCCGTCGTTCCTGCGCCGTCGCTTTGGGCGTAACAAGAAGGATAAAAAAGAGGATTGAGCAAATTTATTGTTCAGTCTGATCGGTGTTATTTAACAATAGGTTAGCAAAGGAGGGGAGCCAGAATGCATTGTCCAAAATGTGGGAATGATGATAGCAAAGTGGTGGAATCGCGAGATACTGGCGACTCAGTGCGTCGTCGACGCGAATGCTTGGCCTGCGGTAGGCGTTACACTACCTATGAACGTATTGAAAAGCCTAACCTAGCTATCATCAAAAAGGACAAACGCCGTGAATTATTTGATCGAGATAAATTAAAACGAGCTATTGCTCGGTCGATTGGTAAATTCCTGGGCGGCGAAATTGAAACCGAAGAGGTCGTCGCTCGGGTCGAAGATGCTCTCTATAGTCTGGGTGAAAACGAAATTAGTAGCCAGCAAATCGGCGATGCGGTCATGGCCGAATTGGCACGTCGCAACGAGGTTGCCTATATTCGTTTCGCTAGTGTCTATCGCGAGTTTAAAAACGCCGATGAATTCGTAGAGACACTCAAAGAACTGCGCAAAGAACCCGATGACGATAAATAACAGAGGAGGTGGGGCGTGAGATTAGTAATAGTATACCGCGAAGCGAGCGAACATCGAATGGCGGTCGAGTCGTTCATGCGCGATTTTAAATTCCAGACAGGTGGCGAGATCGAAGCGATCAATCCTGATACTCGTGAGGGTGCGGCTTTTTGCCAGACGTATGATGTTGTTGAGTATCCGACAATGCTGGCAATCACTAGTGACGGTACGCCAACGGCTACCTGGCGCGGCACTTTGCCCACGATCTCTGATGCTAGTGGCTATAATTAAAGGAAGGGCGGAAATGGCAAAGGAATTAAAGAAACCACGAGATGAAAATCGATCAAAAAAATGGATTGCTGGACTACTGATTGTTTTTGGGTCGGTCGGTCTGCTGGCTTCTTTTACGCTCAGTGTCGATGCGTATATGGTCGTAAAGAATCCTCAAACGCAGCTAGCCTGTAGTATTAACGCTGTACTAAACTGTCTGCAGGTTATGAAAACGCCCCAGGCCGAGATATTTTTCGGTATTCCGAACAGCTTTTTCGGCATGATGGCATTTCCGGTACTAATAACAATTGGTGTGATGTTGGCGATTGGCGCCAGGTTACCAAAATGGTTCAAGACCTGCATGCAAATTGGAGCGTTGGGCGGACTGGCGTTTGCCTGGTGGATGTTCTTTGATAGTTTGTATATTATCGGCGTACTATGTCCGTGGTGTTTGACAGTGACGACTTCAATGACCATCATTTTTGGGGCGATTACTCATTACAATTTGCGCGAAAACACCTTTGATTTCAAGCGTCCAACGTATGACAAGATCCTGAAATTCCTGAATGCTGATGGTGACAAATTGATCTGGGCGACGGTCTTGGTCACCTTTGCATTTTTAACTTTTGCCCAATTTGGCACCGCGTTATTTGAATAAAAGGAGGTTTGGCAGTGGTTGAATTAGAGCGAGAATATACTTTTTTGGTCGATGAATTGCCAGCTGACATCGGTACTTTTCCGTCAAAAATTATTGAGGATAATTACATTCCCGGTGATGTCGATCATCCAATAATTCGGATTCGGCGGAATGGCGAAAAGTACGTGATCACCAAAAAGTATCCAGCGGATAGTGCAGATGAACTGAGTGGCGATTCTTCGCGGATGGTCGAACATACTATCGAGTTGTCGCTGGATGAATATCGGGCGCTGAATCAACTACCCGGCAAACGCTTTAAAAAGCGACGTTTCGCCTATGAAGTTGACGGACAGGCTGCCGAAGTTGACGTGTATCTCGATGATTTGGCGGGGCTAGTGGTGATTGATTTTGAGTTTGATTCTGATGAAGCGATGGCGACTTTTCAAAGGCCTGATTTTATCGGTCCAGATGTCACCCAGGATAGCCTGGTGGCTGGCGGCATGTTATGTGGCAAGAAATATGCAGATATTGCCGATGAACTACTCGAGAAGTACGATTATCGACCAGTGGCGGGTGTTAATCAATATAATGAGTAGTTGAATTTTACCTGTCAGGGTGATAGAATATGGCCAAGACGTTTTAGTGGCTATCACCCACGAGTCGCGAGAAGAAATCGGGCTTTTACCCAGAAACTAGACCTCGCCGGGACTGGCACGACAGATCAGACAAATAGAGTGCGATAAAGGTTTATCCCTTTTTCGAAACTGGATGGTACCACCCTGCGTGTGCAGGGCTCCAGTGGCGGAACTGGGATTTTTATATTTTCCAGGCAAAATATCATTTTAAACCAAAGGAGATGTGTGATGCGAGGACTCGATCGAGTGGAATTGGATGGTTCGGGCAGCGGCGATGCACCGAGATCAAATATTACTGGCTGGGAAGATATGGCCGATCTCCGTAGTCTAGTTGTTACCGAAGGCCAGGTCGACTCTCGCAATCTTGTTCCTGATAGCCTAGACCCCCGACAGGAAATAGCAGACAAGCTACGCGGACTCGGTTATGAGATTAATTATGAACATTGGGATAAATTAACCGGCGGTACGCTCCATAATTTGGTGTGGAATCTCACGGGTATGCAGATTGGCGAAGAAGATGTAAAGCTGATCGACGACTGGAGAAGATCACACCCAAATCAAGAGAGGCATTATGACTAAAATAACGTATTTCGTGCATGGCACTACAACTGACAATGAAGACGGGGTAGCAACTGGACAACTGCCCGGCGAGCTGTCCGCTCGTGGTGTAGAGCAAGCTAAAATCCTGCCATCACAGCTGACGGACGCGAGCTTTGACGTGATGTTCTGTTCTGATCTGCAGCGCTCGATCGACTCGGCACAGCTCGGTTTTGGTGATACGCACAAAATTGTTATTGATAAGCGATTGCGCGAAGCTAATTACGGTGACTGGAATGGTAGCATACATACCTTTAAAGAACGCGCTGGCGACTTTATCGACCAGCCGTTCCCAGGTGGTGAGAGTTATCGTGATGTCGAGGCGCGAATCAGCGATTTTCTCGACATGCTGCGACGAGATTATGCCGGCCAGCACGTTGCAATTATGGGACACGAAGCGCCACAGTTGGCGCTCGAGGTGTTGGCGAATGGCAAGACATGGCAGCAAGCTATTGATGCTAATTGGCGCAAAGTAAAAGCCTGGCAACCGGGTTGGGTTTATGAAATAGAGGAGATGGCAGATGAGTAGTCAATTTCCTAGAGTCGGTATTGGCGTATTTATTTTTCGCGATGGCAAATTCTTGATGCAGCAGCGCCGTGGTTCTCATGGCGAAGGTACCTGGTCGATCCCTGGTGGACATATGGAATTTGGGGAAACGCCAGAGCAGACGGCTATTCGAGAGGTGCGCGAGGAAATTGGTTGCGAGATCGATAATATCCGTTTCGCGGCCGTGACTAACGACTTTTTTGACAGAGAGAGAGAGACGAAACACTACATTACCTGGTGGGTTGTTAGCGACTGGAAAGCAAACGAGCCGCGTATCGTTGAGCCGCACAAGTGTACGGCGCAACTGTGGACTGATTTCGATCATTTGCCTGAGCCGCTTTTTCTGCCCTGGCAAAACTTACTCGAAAGCGAGTTTATAGATGGTATTAAACGGGAATTAGAAAAGAGTCGATCATGAAATTTTATTGCTATAAAAAGTGTTCAACCTGCAAAAAGGCAGCAGCATTGTTGCGAGCCCGGGGCGTCAAGTTCCAGGAAATCGACTATACTGAACAGCCATTGACCGTCAAAGAACTGCACATTTATTGGCAGGCCTCAGGTTTGCCATTAAAGAAGTTTTTCAACACAAGTGGTCTGTTATATCGGGAAATGAATGTCAAGGAGAAATTAGTGACAATGACCGATGATGAACAGCTTGATTTACTAGCTCGACATCCAATGCTGGTAAAGCGGCCGATTCTAGTGCTGAGCGATGCGGTATTAGTGGGTTTTGACGAAACGAAGTGGACTAGCACATTAAACAAGGAGGATCAGTCATGAAATTCAAACACGGCACACGCAGACGAGCGCTAGAGTACGAAAAAGATTGGGCAGGGCGTTGGGAACGAGACAAAACGTTTGAAAAGTCAGTTGAACAGCGTCCGGCAAAGGGTCAATGGGTGTTTTACGATGGTCCGCCGTTCCTGACGGGTACGCCGCATCATGGACATTTGCTGGTTTCAACCGTCAAAGACGCCATGGGGCGCTTTCATACTATGAAAGGCCAGCGCGTCGAACGTCGTTGGGGCTGGGACTGTCATGGGCTGCCTGCTGAAGTCTACGTCGAAAAGGCACTGGGTATCAAAAACAAAAAAGAGATCGGCACAAAAATTAGCATTGCTGACTATGTGCGCGAGTGTCGTGCCGCAATGGTGAAAACCAGTACCGAGTGGGAGGATACGATCGAGCGCCTAGGCCGCTGGGTTGAGTTCGATGGTGCCTATAAAACTATGGACAAAGAATATATGGAGAGTGTCTGGTGGGCTTTTAAAGAGCTCTACGAAAAAGGCAAAATTTACGAAGGCGAAAAGATTCTCGTGTATTGCACGAAAGACGCCACGCCAATCAGCAAGTCAGAGGTAGCGATGGAAAATAGCTACCAGATGGACACTGATCCAAGTGTGTTTGTGTACTTCAAGCTCGAGGATGTTGATGAGTATATGCTTGCTTGGACGACCACTCCATGGACACTGCCGGCCAACGTTGCAGTGGCGGTCAACAAGGACACCGATTACTCGCTCGTCGAGCACGACGGTAAAAAATTCTATGTTGCTACCGAAGCCGTCAGCCGCGTTATGCAGGACGCCAAACATCAGCCATTGGAATATGTTGTAGTAAAAAAGGTCAAAGGTGCCAAATTAGTTGGTAAACGTTATGAACCATTGTTCGAAAATCGTGGACCAGATGCGCACCGTGTGCTCCATGCAGATTTTGTGACAACCGAGGATGGTACTGGTTTGGTTCACGAAGCTCCGGCCTACGGCGAAGAGGACTATGAACTGTGCAAGCAGGAGCATGTGCCAATTGTTTCGATTGTTGACGCTGACGGCAATTACACCGAAGGTCGCTGGCTCGGTCAAAATATTTGGGACGTCAACAAGGAAATCGCGAAAAGCTTGGTCGAGGAGGATAGGGCACTCAAAGTCGAATACATTCGCCACGAATATCCCCATTGTCATCGTTGCGGTACCAAGCTGATGTATCGGGCGCATCCAAGTTGGTTTATGGATATTCAGAGCCAAAAGCACGAAATGCTCGAGGCAAATGCTAGCACGAGCTGGACGCCAGATGCGCTGCGGACTGGCCGATTCAATAACATCATCGAGCAAGCGCCAGATTGGAATCTCAGTCGTGATCGCTATTGGGCAACCCCAATTCCGGTATGGCGCGGGTTTCGTAATGACGGCACCGAGGTTGTCAAAGTCATCGGCAGTTACGACGAGTTTGAACAGCTCACTGGCAAGCGGCTCAATGACTATCATCTGCCCGAAGTCATGGACATCACGTTTGACTGTGATGGCGTCGAGATGCGACATATTGGCAAAGTGCTGGATTGTTGGTTTGAATCGGGGTCAATGCCGTTTGCACAGTTCCATTATCCGTTCGAGAACAAGGAAGAGTTCGAGCAGATGTTTCCAGCCGATTTCATTATCGAGGCGATCGACCAGACACGCGGCTGGTTCTATAGCTTGCTAGCGGTCAATGTCGGATTGTTTGGCCGAGCGCCATGGAAAAATCTGATCTGTACTGGTTTCATCAATGCTGCCGATGGCAAAAAGATGAGCAAAAAGTTGAAAAACTACACTGATCCGATGGAGTTAATGGATCAATATTCGGCCGATAGCTTCCGTTTCCTGATGCTATCAAGTCCACTGACTAATGGTGAAAATTTTGCATTAGCTGACAAAGACGTCGGTGATATCGCTCGCAAACTCTCTATGATCTGCAATATGTATGACTTCTTTACGATGTATGCGGAGGTTGATGGCTGGGAATATGATGGACAGCTCGTTGATCCGATCAAAACGCTCGCAAATCCACTGGATATTTGGATTGTTTCGCGCCTGCATCAGTTAGTAACTGAGGTTGAGGAGCGTACCGAAGCCTATGATTTGCAGGGTGCTCTGCGACCAATCCTGCCATTCCTCGACGATGCCAGTAACTGGTATGTGCGTCGCTCGCGTCGTCGCTTCTGGAAATCAGAGGATGACGCTGATAAAAACGACGCTTATAAAACGTTGCACTATGTCCTCGTACGCCTTGCCTATATCCTAGCGCCGTTTACGCCGTTTCTGGCGGAGGAACTCTATCACAATCTGACTGGTGACGACGAGTCGATCCATCTAAAAGATTGGTTGCCGGCGGGTCAGATCAATGAACTGGTCATGAATGACATGGATACCGTGCGTGATTATGTGAACCAAGGTCTGAGTCTCCGTGTCAAAGCCAAACTAAAAGTTCGCCAGCCGCTGGCGAGTGTAACCGTGCCGAGCCTGGGCGAACATGTCGATTTCACACCGATTCTGCTCGACGAGCTGAATGTAAAGGCAGTCAAACAGGGCAAAGAGGTCGCTATCGACGAAACCTTGACACCGGAACTGCGGCGCGAAGGTCTAGCTCGCGAGGTGATTCGATTTGTGCAGAATGCCAGAAAGCAAGCCGGGCTCAATGTGGACGATCGCATTGTATTGCAGTTAACCACAACGGACCAGGAATTACAGCGGGCGATAGACGAATACAGAGAGGTTATTGCAGCCGAGACGCTGACGGAGCAATGGGCCGACAACGATGGGCACCACGAGACAGCGAATGTAGATGGTGCCGGGCTAAACATTTCTTTGCAAAAGCGGTAATGCCTTTACAAAAAGCGTTTATAATGGACTTGTAACACTGTACATTATATGATATAATAAAATGATGTTTGCGAGAGGTGTTGACAAGATGCGAACTTTCGGATCTAAAAAGATTATTATAGCTGTGATTGCGGCTCTGTTCGTGCTACTCTTGGCAACGGCGATCGTAGGATATTTTTTGACTGCTAACAAGCTCAAAAACATCCTTCCGGGTGATCCAATTGATGCTATTACCAAAGACGAGCCACTAAAAACTGTCGACGGGCGGACAAATTTCCTAATCTTTGGCACTAGCTACGATGACCCAAATCCGAAGCACACGGGTGGATATTTGACTGACTCTCTAATCATATTGAGCGTTAATGCAAGCGCAAAGACTGCCTACACTATTAGCATTCCACGTGATTTGTGGGTTGATTATGATATGTCATGTCCATCTGGTACCAGTGGTAAGATTAACGCTATCTACTCGTGCGCTCTTGGGTTGTATCATGATGACTATGACAAAGCCAGCCAGATTCTCGCTAGTAAAATTGGTCAAATTACAGGTCTGAACATCCAGTATTATTTAGAAGTCAACTATACGTTTATTCGGTCACTGACTGATGCATTA
This sequence comes from uncultured Candidatus Saccharibacteria bacterium, assembly GCA_964633435.1. Lineage (GTDB taxonomy): Bacteria > Patescibacteriota > Saccharimonadia > Saccharimonadales > Saccharimonadaceae. Next base: position 10,362 of record CAZWHA010000003.1, read on the forward strand.
GGGGGTATCGATGTTGATATCTATAGCAATGATTCGCGTGGTATCTACGATCCGCAGGTGGGACTAAAATTGCCAGCGGGCGTCAATCACTTGGATGGCAAAACAGCGTTAAAACTAGCCAGGGCGCGTAATTCGCACGGTGGCTACGGCTTGCCTCGCAGCAACTTTGATCGCGAAATTAATCAACAACGTATCATTGCTGCCATGTTCAAAAAGGCTTCTCACGATAATCTGTTAACTAGCGTTAGTGGTGCGTTAAAGTTGATTGATGCACTAAATGGCCAGGTACGTACTAATGTGCGAACGAGCGAGCTAAAAAGTGCTGTGTCTACAGCGAAAAAGATAGATGTTAATAAGATAGTTTCTATTCCGCTCACGGATCACATGACCACCGCTAGTTTGAGAGGGCAGAGTATCGTTCAACCTGTGGCAGGACTAAGTAATTACTCGATCATTCAGCAATATATAGCAGGAGAAATTAACAGCGGGGCCAGTCGATGATTGATCGACGTATTTCCTCTCCAAATGGGGGGGGGTATCTCCGGGATAATGCCCTAGCGCCGATTGATGTTGTCATACCATGGGTTGATGACAGTGATCCTGCGTGGCGTGCTGAACGAGACTCTTATCTCGCCAAAAATGGAACGAAAAAGAGACTACGCAACTTTGACGCTGGCGTGGATCGATTTCGTTCCTGGGATAATTTGCAATATATCTTTCGTGGTATCGAAACATATATGCCATGGGTGCGCACAATCCATCTAGTGACGAACGGACAAGCGCCAGACTGGTTAGATTTTAAGAACCCCAAATTGAACTTTGTAAAACATAGCGATTATATTCCGTCAGAATTTTTACCAACCTTTAACTCGCACGTTATTGAGCTAAATTTACATAATATTCCGGAACTCGCTGAACGTTTTATCTACTTTAATGATGATACTTTTGTCATTCGTCCTATGCAACCTACTGACTTCTTTTCGACAGAAGGCTTGCCGTATGATCAATTTGGGCTATGGCGAGTAAAAACGGTAAAGTATAACAGTGTTTTGCCGCATGTTTCCCTGAACAATATGGCAGTTTTGAATCAAAATTTTAATCAACGTAAAGTGCTGCGCAAGCAACGGGCAAAATTATTTAGCCTACGTAATGGCTCGATGTATCTCGCCTTGACCATATTGATGTCGATAATTTCACGCAAACATTTTGCGAATATGCTGTTTCATCATCTACCGGCCGCGTTTCTAAAACAGACCTTTCGTGATGTTTGGGCAGCCGAGCCAGATATTCTGGCGAGTACTTCGTCGCACAAGTTTCGCAGCAAAGACGATGTAAACCAGTATTTAATTCGGGCGTGGCAAATGATTAATGGTACATTTGAGCCAAAAAATATTTCGGCTCATGGCGAACATTTTACTTACTTGACGAATGATTTTACAGCGCTAACGGATGCGATTTATAACCAAAAATTAGGGCGCAAAAGGCTAGACATGTTCTGTGTTTCTGACGAGAGGATTAAAGACTTTGATCGTGCTAAACAGGAGATTACCAAAGCACTCGATCAGATATTCCCAGAAAAGTCGAGTTTTGAAATCAATAATTCTGTTGATGCGACAAAGATCAAATTGCAATCAGATGTAGAGGTGGTACTAAATAAAGAGGCAATTCCACAGAGACTATAAAAGGACATCATGAAAGCTAAATTGACCACCACCAATAAAGCTCTGAGCGTCGCCGCCGCCGCGCCTAGTGCATCGCTACAGCAGGAAATTGCCAGAAAATTTTCCTTTAAAAAGCGCCTGAAGAAATTTATCAATAAATTCGGCAGGTCTCTGCGGGCGAATCAACGTAGTTTTTATGATTTTCTCCGTGCTGTAGGCCGCCTTTATTTTGTCTTTAGTAAGAATAGTGGTGCAGCACATTACGTTAGCAAGAGAAAAGGTTTTGTCGTCGTGCAGTATGGTCGCAAGTTTATGGTAGCTAGAAACGTTCACAAGTTTTCTTCTGTAGTCGCAAAGACGCGAAATTTAGATGAGGTGGTTGCTATTTGTAAAAAGGCTAAAATAACTTATTCATACGTCCCAGGATTTTCTGACGCTAGAGAGCGTGTCATGATCTTTTACAAGGATCGCACCAAATTTCTGGACATTGCAAATCGTCATCTACGTAACAAAGGCTTCTATTTGACCGACAATGCCAAGAGCAAGCATCGTTTCAAACTCATCAATGGCCATGGTGTGCCAAAGAGATTCTATGATAGCGACGTATTATATTTGTTTCACCTAGAGTCCAGAGATAGTGTCACATTTGCAGATGCTAATAACCGTTGCGATATTGAGTTTTGGTTCGACGAATTAGAAGCTCGTCAACGTGGCATGCCGGAAGACACTATGTTTGATGGTAAAAAACTAGCTGAAATTAAAAACTGCTGGATCGCGCCAACTAATAATCGAGTCGCGACAATTTTGACACCTGATCAGCGTAAAATGCGAACAAAAACTATTAATGGCAAGGCCTACAATGCTTTCTTGCCGTTTACGAAAAAATATGCGGATGAGCTGGATATTAACTTTCCAATCGACGTAGTTTATACTTGGGTAGATGGCGATGATCCTGTGTGGCAGAAAAAATATGATAAAGCCAAAAAGCAACTGGACCCGAGTTTTGTGCGTAGTAACTCGGCCTCTCGTTATACCAGTCGTGATGAACTAAAATATTCTTTGCGAGGCTTGGCCATGTATGCACCGTGGATTAATAAGATTTACATTATTACAGATAACCAAAAGCCAAAGTGGCTCAAAGAGAATGCCAAGCTACAAGTTGTTTCCCATCAAAAGATCTTTCGTAAAAAATCGGCTTTGCCAGTGTTTAATTCGCACGCCATAGAAGCACGAATACATGCCATTCCAAACCTGGCCGAGCACTACATTTACTTTAATGATGATTTTTCATTGACCAGTCATGCGGCACCGGGCCTATTTTTTAACGAGGCTGGAATTGCCAAGCTCTTTCCTTCACGAGCGTTGTTCGGTGTTGGCGGCCAGGTATCTCCTGAATCAATTCCGAGCATCGCTGGCATCAACGATGCCAAGCTGTTGGCTAAAAAGTTTGGCAGTAAACCAACACATAAGTTTGGTCATGCGCCTTTCCCGCAGGTGCGCTCCGTTGCAAAACAGACGGCAGAAACCTATCCGGCAGACTTTGCACGAACCGCCTCTTCGCGGTTCCGGAGCAAAACTGATATTTCACCCATTACTCTGATAAATCATTTCGCGCTTATCAAAGGAAAAGCCATTAGAGCTAAATACAAATTGAGTGTCATTGATATTTCAAAATGGGATAATGATTATGCCCGCTGGACTCTGCATCATCGACCTCGCGCGCTCTGCCTAAATGACACAGTCGACATGACTGATGAGCAAAAGGATGTTATCGAACCCAAACTCCGCGAATTTCTAAAGCGTATGTTTCCATTTAAATCCCCGTGGGAGAAATAACTGTGATGACTAAAAATAGCAAGCAACGTGTCTTTATCCTCACTTCTCGTATTTACGAAACTGCTGGCGGTCGAACCAAGGCAACCATTGAGCGTGTTATGTTTTTGCAAAAACATTTCGACGTTCATTTGATTGAAATGAGTGCCACCAAATACCCAGGCAGAGAACTCCCTGGAATTTTCGCAAAATACAATACAACATTCAGTGTGCTAAACCCATGGTGTCATGTCGCTATCGATTCGTCTCTGGCGCAGAATTATTTGGAACTACTAAAGGACCGGACCGGTAACTTGGGTGACGAAAAGATCTTTAATGGCGAGCAGATAAAGTTCGTGTTACCAACGCTGTCGGGTGGAACAATCAAAAGTTATCTAGACGACAACAAGATCATGCGATTGCGGGAGTATCATCCAGACGGTAAAGTAGAGTTTTTCGCTCTGGATGATCAGCAAAACATTTTTCTACGTGAACTTGTAGATGGCAATGATATTGTGGCACGGTATTACCTCGATCATTCAGGCAGTGTCTGTTCAGGATTTGTCGTTGATGAGGGTCAGAAAAAATACATCTATCGTACGACTGATGGGGAATTGGTATATTCGGAAAGTATCGCTGATCACAACATTGCGTTTTTGAATGATGCAGTGCGTGCAGGTGACGTATTGATTTCTGACGTGCGGTATTACGATAATATATTGAGCGAGCTAAAGCCTGGCATCAGAAAGATTCATGTATGGCACGAAATTGCCGCTAATCTACCTGATGAAGACGGCGTAAACCCTGCGTACAAGAAAATAGTAGCACCCGATTTTCCGATGGCCAGCACTGACAAAATCGTAGTTTTCACAGATGATGCTCGTCACGAATATTCAGCTGTCTTTCCGCATTTAGAGGAGCGTTTTTCGGTTATTCCTTATGGTACTACTCCTAAGCCCGAGCTAAAAGACATCCAACGTGATAAAAATTTGATTTTATCAATAGGTAGATTGTCACACGAACAGAAAAACGTATCTGCGCAAATTCAGGCTTTTGCGTTGTTTCACAAAAAGCATCCAAAAACAAAACTTCATATTTTCGGAGATGGCAATGACAAGGATAATCTAGTGCAGTTAGTTGAAAAGCTAAAGCTAAAAAAGGCAGTGAAATTTTGTGGCTTTACGCATAACGCTAACGAAGAATTCCAGAGTGCAGGGATGATGCTATTTTCTTCGAACCATGAAACATTTGGATTAACAATCCTAGAGAGTCTGAGTAATGGTACGCCCGTAGCCAGTTACGATGTACGTTTCGGGGCGAAAACTATGATCGATGATTCACGGAATGGTGTCATCGCTAAACGTAATACACCTCGATCGCTTGCGAATGCAATGACCAAACTGTACGATTTAGATCTGGATCCAAAACAGGTAAAAGATTCCATCAAAGATGCATTTAGCCGCAAAAACTTTGAAAAACGTTGGATTGATTTAATCATAGGAAAAACCGAAAAAACAAAAAAGCAAGGTCCAGGCAGTTTAGTTTCGATAGCTCATGACCACAAAGGTTTTTCTCGTCAGATTCTATATTTATCCTGGATTGACTTGCAGAAATCTTATCGTGGTGCACTGCTAGGCTGGTTCTGGGTTGTAATACGGCCACTAATAATGTTGGGGTTTTATTGGTTCATTATCGCGATAGGATTACATTCGCATTCGGTAGCTGGAAAACCGTACGAGTATTTGCCTTGGCTTGTCGTTGGTCTCTGCGCCTGGTTTTTTGTTTCGGATATGATTCATGCAGGAATTGGCGTATTTCGAAAATACAAATTCTTGATTACAAAAACAAAATTTCCGGTATCAACAATACCGTCTATTGTAACGATATCTAATTTTATAACCCACAGTATTCTACTGATGATTGTCCTAGTTTATCTGTACTCCACAGGTTATTTTGCGCTAGAATGGATACAATTACCAATATACGTTGCTCTCTCTTTTGTTTTTATGTGGTTCTGGTCGCTCCTAGCGGCACCACTCGGCGCTATCAGTAAAGACTTTACTCAGCTCGTTAAATCTCTGATGCGTGTTTTAGTGTGGGTCTCAGGGATCCTGTGGAGTATAAGCAATGTCCGCATTGATTGGCTCAGAGAGGTCATGGAGCTTAACCCAATTTATTTTATCGCAGAGGGCTATCGCCAATCATTAGTGTATCATCAATGGTTCTTTGAGAACCGTCGAGGATTCATTATATTTATGTGTGAATTAGTTCTACTAGCTGGTCTGGCAATTATAGTCTATAGGCGATCGCGCAAAGAAGTGGCGGACATACTATGATTAAAAAAGTAAAAAATTTTCCCAATGATGCAGCCAGTGACATCGCGATAGAGTTTAGGAATGTTAGCAAAATCTATAAACTCTACAAAAACGACCGCGAGAGATTGATGGCTATGCTCGTTCCGCGAAAGAAACTTCATCAAAAGATAGCTAATGACAGCATTTCACTGCAGGTTAATCGAGGTGAATCAATCGCGATTCTAGGTAAAAATGGTGCCGGGAAATCTACGCTTCTCAAATTAATTACCGGTGTCACTTTTCCGACTAGCGGTGAAGTCATTGTAAATGGTCAGGTCAGTGCGATTCTAGAGCTGACCGCTGGCTTTGATGATGCACTAACTGGCCGTGAAAATATTTATATAAAAGGCGTGATTTTAGGTATCGAGAAGTCGTCAATGATAAAGATCGAACAAGACATCATCGATTTTGCTGATATTGGAGAATATATTGACCAGCCAGTTCGAATGTATTCTAGTGGTATGAGGTCACGACTTGGTTTTGCGATTAACGCACATATTAATCCAGATATTTTAATTATTGACGAGGCACTCAGTGTTGGCGACAAGGCTTTCCAGAAAAAATGTCGTATGAAAATTGCCGAAATTCGAACACGAGAGCACGTAACCTTTTTGCTGGTGACGCACTCTGTCCAGAGCGCCCGCGAATTTTGCGATCGTGGTATTGTACTAGACGGCGGTAAACTAGTTTATGACGGACCTATAGCTAGTGCGCTAGAGCTCTATGGCGATGGCCAGATTTAGGGTTAATTTCATTGACAAGTTAGCATAAGTTTGATAGAATCAATAAAAGATTAAAATGAAAGGCAAGCATGACAGCAGATACAAACACGGAAAAGTTAGATGATAGCCCAAATCACGAGGGTGATGTTGTCGAGAAGTTTTCTAGGCTTGTTGCGGCTATAAAAGAAGGACTATCCAATGGAGGTCTGTCAAGCGAGATATTTGAGGTCACATCACTGGATGAAAGTGATTTGGGCGAGCGAACTCAGGTTTTGCCAGATGGAGTGTCGGTAGTTAAGGTTGGCGATGATACTTTGCAGAGCAAACAAATAGTTAGCATTAACCTGTCAACTCTAGCGAGGTCTGTAGATGATGCGGCAGATATTTCTCTCGGCGCACTTTTTGCGCGTTCTGCCGAAGCATTAAACTTGGATCCTGATCAGGTGGCAATGCTGCAACGCATTGTAGACAGAAAACAGTTTGACGCAAAGCAAAAGGAAGAAATTGATCAACTCCAAAAAGATACTGGTTACTCGCGGGGCGACTGGAAAGAATGGGGTGAGCCGTCGGTTAGCGTAGTTAAAACGACAAAGAAGGATGGAACGGTGCTGATGGGGGCCATCTTGGGTGCAACCACAACGACGCACGTCAGGATGGGCGCCAGCCAACCTGGTGATTCAGATAGATCAGGACTGCACGACCAAGATGATCTGTGGCAGGACGGCAAGCAAGACAATCATAATGTGAAGATTCCTCTAGATGCTTCAATTGAATGGATCGAACGACTAGTTGGTCGATAGAAGGAAAATATTATTATGAAGGATGTCGACGGTATCACTGCACCAGTCCTGCCGTCTTGGGCTGATGCCGATCAAAAGAAAAGGAGCTATCTAGGCCCAGACCTATTTGGTGGCGCAGAGACTAGATTCAATATTGACCCTACCAGTTACGATTGGCTTGATGAAGTCCGTGGTCCAGACTCAGAATCGGAATTAGAAGCGGACGGTCGGACAAAAAGTATTGGCGAGATGATGGAACGGCTCGGGTCTCTACCGCATTTTTTGGCAAGTTTTGATTGCAAAAAGCTAGCTTCGATAGATGTCTCTGAATTTGCTTACCAGGATCATAATATATCCAAAGAAAAGTCTGAACAAAATTTGCGTAGGATGATAGATATTTTTGAGCGCTTGCCTGCTATGGAGTTTGAACATGGCAAGTCATACTATATCTATGGTCCGAATGGCGGTGGAAAATCTGTCTTGTCTCAGGCTATTATGGTAGCTATTCAGCGTAAATGGCATGAGTTACGGCTTCAAGTTCAAGAGGTGCCTAACGGTAGTTATAGTGACGATGAATTTGTACCGATTTTTCCAAGAGATGCAAGCGGGCGCACGCATGATAAAGGATTGATTTTGGCCATATCGGAAGCCATTAATATTGATGATCTAGTCACTGCGGAGTCTTCCGAAAAAGAGGGGTTTGACGTGAATGACATTACAACCGGCATTCATTTTTCTCTTGGCGCCGCGGCTAGCACTTCGCTAGGGCTCTCTGGTGCCCAAACAGTCAATTCATTTCTCATCAGTCAAGTAACGAAAGATAACAGGCCAGCCAGGCCCGACCCGACTGCGGTGTTCTTGGACGAGCCCGAGACGAGCCGTGATCGTACGCAATTAAAAAACTTAAAGGATGAAATCGAAAATATTCGAAATCGACTAGGCAAAGAAACGATAGCTTTAGTGCCCACTCACTCTGAAATCATATATCGCGATCCGACAGCTTTGCGCATAGACTTGGACTATCCAGAAAAAGGCATTCATACGGCAGAGGGACTGGATCCAGTTGAGCTAATAGATATAAATCACCTTACAGCAGACCAATTAGAGAGGCTGGCTGAGCTGGCGGTTGCTCGAGCTCAACGACTGCGCGATGAAGAATAAGATATAATGGTCGTATGAACATCACCAAAGCTATCATTCCTGTCGCAGGTTGGGGTACGCGCATGCTACCCATTACTAAATCAATTGAAAAGAGTATGTTGCCAATTGGCAATCGTCCCGTGATCGATTTTGTGGTACAGGACGTGCTAAAGGCTGGCATTAAGGATATCTATTTTGTAGTAGGTGAGCAGAGTACTCAATTGCAGAGTTACTATCGCAGCAATATTCCACTCAATGATTATTTGCGGCGGGTTGGCAAGACCGACATGTTAGACCTAGTTCGACCGCTTCAGGGCGTCAATATCCATTTCCTCACACAGTCTAGTACGGGGGGGGTTATGGCACCAGTGTCCCGGTAGGGGTTGCTAGTGAATTTATTGCAGAGGACGAGTCGGCTATAGTGATCATGGGCGACCAATTCTTTTACCGGACCGATGATGGCTCCAATGCGGCTGATTTGATCGAATTTGTATCGTCGCGGAATTTGACTGCCGGATTATACGGCGTCCAGATGCCGATTGACAATATCGACAGCAGTATTGAGGTTGATGCGGATGGTAATTATGTCAGAATCGTCGAAAAGCCCAAACCGGGCGAAGCTCCAACCGACCTGCAGAACGCTAGTTTCTATCTCTTTGACAAGGATATATTCGAGTTGGCTCGCACGTTACCGGTCAATCCCGCTCGTGGCGAATACGAGGTCACTGACGCTATCAATGCCTATGTTGCCAGCGGCAAAAAACTCGCCGTTGGGACTGTCAGCGGTCAGTATATGGAGTGTGGCAGTGTTGCGGGCTGGTTGCGTGCCAACCAGGTCGTTGGCGCGGACTTGCTAAAACCCTAAATCTCTGCTACAATTAGACGGTTAATTTAACTAAAGGAACAGATGAAAGCAGTCATTCAAGTCGGCGGCAAACAACAGATTGTCGCTGAAAAAGAGACCCTTTTGGTGGACAAGCTACCAGAGGACCAGAAAGAGCTCACGTTTGATGCACTGTTGACTTTCGATGATAAAAAAACGACAGTCGGCACGCCAACCGTGAAAGATGTGAAGGTGAAAGCCAAAGTGGTTGAGCCGCTCGTCAAAGGCGATAAAGTTATCGCGATTCGCTACAAGAGTAAAAAGCGTGTCAATAAAAAGCGCGGTCATCGTCAGGAATATTCTCGCGTTGAGATCACGTCGATCAAATAACACGGTTATGCATAGAAAATCGTTCCAAATGGGACGATTTTTTGTTATAATGAGGGGAATGAGTGAGGGTAAATCAGCCGTGATTATAACGGTCACGAATCAAAAAGGCGGTGTTGGTAAAACGACGACCGCAGTTAATCTGGCATATTCGTTGGCCAAGGATCACAAAGCCGGGGTGCTGCTGATCGATTTTGATCCGCAAGGCAATGCGACCAGTGGCCTCGGAATTGACAAATCGCAGCTAAAGTCAGTGACTAACGCAGATGGCGTACCAACTATTCTCGACGCGATCACGGGTGAGCGACCGCTTGCCGAAGTTGTCCAGCCGACTAATTTTAAACGATTGTCGGTGGCACCAGCGACACCGCAACTGGCCGATGCTGAGTCAGGCCTTGCCAAGGCCGAACGTCGTTTTGTGCGCCTGCGTGATGCGATTAAGCCGGTTTCTGGTGACTATGACTTTATTATTATTGATTCGCCACCGTCTCTCAGCTTGTTGACTGTTAATGCGCTGATTGCAGCAGGCCATGTGTTACTGCCGGTTCAAGCAGAGTTTTATGCGCTAGAGGGTTTGGGTCAACTACTTGAAACTATGCAATTAGTGCGCAAAGGTCTGAATCCAACACTCGAACTGCTGGGTGTGCTCGTCACTATGATGGATTCACGAACGACGCTATCCGGTCAGGTGTACGAGGAGGTCGCGAAACATTTCCCAGGCAAAGTCATGAATACTAAAATTCCGCGCAATGTCCGCCTTGCCGAAGCGCCGTCGCATGGCTTGCCGGTCGGTGCCTATGATCGATTTAGTAAAGGTTCGCGTGCCTACAAGGCCGCAGCCGAGGAAATTGTAAAACGACTAGGCAAATAGCGATCTTGCAGCGCTTCTAGTATATCTCAACAGCAAAAAACACTTAGCCGGAGTGGTTTTGTGGTATAATCGTCGTTATGGTTAAACGAGGGCTAGGAAAAGGATTTGAAGCGTTAATTCCGACTGACTTGGTCGAGGAGAGTTTTGATCCAACCGCAGCTGAGGATGAAAAGATTTCGGATCTGCGGGTGTTGCCAGTTAAAGACATTACGCCGGATCCTAATCAGCCGAGGCGGCATTTCGAAGAGGAGGCACTGCAAGCGCTAGCAGATTCAATTCGCGAGCACGGCGTGTTGCAGCCGATCGTTGTTGTGCCAAAGCAGGGCGGTTATGAAATTGTGGCTGGCGAACGACGCTGGCGAGCAGCCAAACTGGCCGATCAAACGAAAATCCCTGCCATTATTCGTACACTCGGGGCACAACACAAACTCGAACTCAGCATTATCGAAAATGTGCAGCGAACTGATTTGAATCCGCTCGAAACAGCGACGGCATACCTGAAATTGAAAAACCAGTTCAATATGACTGATACCGAAATCGCTAAACGGGTTGGTAAAGCCCTTAGCACCATTTCTAATCAGATGCGTTTACTCGGGCTGCCGGACTATGCCAAGGAAGTCCTGATTCAGGGTGGTATGACTGAGGGTCACGCCAGGCAAATTCTAGCACTGCCGGATGACAAGGCTAAACTGCAGTTATTCGATAATATTGTGCGGGATGGTTGGACGGTCCGTAAATGTGAACAGTTCGTCATTGGATACAAAAAGGGTATGAAAGAATCTTCAATAGCGGCGCGGAGCGGTTCGGCGCACAAGGCGACCTTGACTGAAACTGATGTTACCAAGGCGATTGCTGCTAGAGTGGGATTGAAATCCTCGGCAATCACACAGAAGACAACGGCTCATGGTGGCGCTATCATTATTAAATTTGCTGACGATACCGAACTAGCACAGATCAAGCGATTGCTCGGTAAATAGCTAGCAAAGCCCTGCAGACTAAAATGTCGTAATATGATCGAATGGCCAGATACGTAGTGTGACTGGCCCGACGATGTTTTCGAGCGGTATCGTGCCGAGGTTGGCGCGATTATCGCCATTACGGCTATCCATCGAATAACTACCAACACGATGATCACCGACGACGAAAATCTCGTCATCTGGAACGGTGACGTTAGTGCCGTCACCATCGACACAGTCATTGTAAGTGCTATCGTCACTCGCTAGATTGTGAAAGGTAGGATAGGGATCAAAACCATCAGGATGATCATCGTTATAAACCTTTAGCACACAATTATTGACGGTAACACGCTCACCTGGCAAACCAATAACGCGTTTGACGACGTATTCATCATCTTCGCCGCGGATCCACTTTGGATTCTGAAAGACAATAATTTGACCACGAGCGGGAATGTACTGATTGCCAGTGATCTTGGCCAGCGTAACCGGTACACGGTTAACGATCAAACGATCATTTGGCTCGTCGTTGACGCCGCCTTCGAGTGTTGGTTCCATGCTGGGCCCGACCACGTTAAAACTGCGAAAAATAAAGGTATTGATCAGGTAGGCGCCAATGACCACGACCAGCACAAAACCAGCTAGGCCAAATAGGTCACGCAGCCAGGACGGACCTTTCTTGGCGGCGGGTTGTGGCGTCTCGATCTTAGTGGCGGAAAGTGGCTGATCAGCGATATGTTGCGATGTGGCTGGCTTTACCGGCGCCGCCGGCTGACTGGGCGGCAGGGGTAGATTATTATAGAAATTATTGGTCTGGCGACCGTCACCACTCGGCTTGTTCGGTTCTGGATTCATCGTATACAGTTTACGCTAATAGATCCGAAAAGTCCACTCGGCCAGATGTGTGCTATAATTGTTGCCAGTTATGGTGGAATTGATAAAGTCGTCCCATCGCAAGTCGATACTCGCTAGCACGCTGCATGCCTTTTTCTATGTAGCCTATGCAGTAGTAGTATTGCTGTTGCTCATCGTGTTTCCAACCGCACCATGGGCTGCATTGGCTCTCGTTATAGTATCAAAATGGCGTGTCGTAGCGGTGAGACCGCGCTATTGGTGGGCGAACATCTTGTCAAATTTGCCCGATACACTGTTTGGACTCGGTATTGTCACGCTGATGTGGGTGAGCGGTACATTATCGTTACAGATCTTGTTAACGATCGTTCATATCGCGTGGCTCGTGGTGCTAAAGCCGCAGCATAAACGGGATATGGTGATGGTTCAGGCTGGCGTGTCGCAGTTCGTGGCGCTGTGGGCGTTATTTACGGTCGGTCATATTATGCCGGTCGTTCTGGTCGTTGTTTTAACTTTTGTTATTGGTTTTAGCTCAGCCAGGCATGCCTTGTCGGCTCATGATGAAGTTGATCGGGGACTGCTGGCGCTCGTCTGGGGATTTTTAGTGGCACAACTTGGCTTTATGGCATGGCACTGGACCATCGCTTATTCGATAACACCAACGCTCAAAGTCCCGCAGGTGGCGATCATTATCGCGGCGGTAGCCATGCTGGCCGAGCGCGGCTACGCCGCCTGGCGCGACGACGGTGTGATCACCTGGGAGGAAATGAAATGGCCCACGATATTTGTCGGTTTAGTGCTAGCCATCCTCCTCTTGGCGTTTAGCGGACTATGGGATGCCTCGACATTGTGATAACCGATATGCTAAAATAGATCTCATCGTATGAAGAAAAGTCAATCGATTGATGGTTTTGTGTTGCGCAGTAATTCCGGCGAGCGGCCGACTATTGATGGCAGTCCTAAACGACGTCGAGTCTACCTAGATGGTGGCAACATTACTGTCCAACTGCCAGCTAAACAGCAAAGTAAAAGAGTCGTTGACGATGCGCCGCAGCTCCGTCGTACCACTGGATATCATTCCGGTGCAGTTATGGGTGAAGAGGTTGAGTTGGATCAGGAAATCGCTAGTTCGTTATCGAATTTGCCAGAACTAGCTGATCGAAAGGGCCGATCAAGGGTTAAAAACCTGCAATCAACCTATGAACCGAGCTCGAAAAAGGATAAAAAAACCAAGCGGCGCAAGGATAAAATAGCACTAGCGAAACCTGGGCGACGTAAACTGATCAGGCGCCTCATTATCTGGACTGTTGTCGGCGGACTGTTGGCGATCATTGGATTTATGGTGCTGCGAGCTCTCGGTAGTGTCAGCAATATTTTTGAAGGTAACCCACTGGATGCCTTTACGTCAACGACACCACTCGACGAGGACAAGAACGGTCGGACAAATATCCTAATTCTGGGAACCGCTGATGACGAAAAGGGCCATGATGGCGGAAATTTGACTGATTCGATTATGATTATGTCGATTGACCAGGATAATTACGATGCTTATATGATTTCGATCCCGCGTGATCTGTGGGTTGACTATGGTCAAGCCTGTCCGTCGGGTTACAAAGGCAAGATCAATGCTGCCTATAGCTGTTTTGGTGGCGCAACGGGCGATGTAGCCAAGGACAAAGCTGCGCTAAAGAAGTCTATCATATTCTATTCCAACATCACCGGCATTGATATTCAATATGCTACCAATGTTAATTATACGGTGTTCCGTGACGTGGTAAACGCCATCGGTGGCAGTATCACGGTAACTATCGAGTCACGCGATCCTAGAGGCATCCTGGACGGGGCGTTTGACGGGGCCTGCGGTACTACGACGGCACAGCGGATAAAGAACTGCCCACCGAACGGACATGCCTTGCAGCTGCCCAATGGCGAGCAAACGCTTGATGCCGAACACGCTCTTTACCTGGTCCTGGCACGCGGCAATACCTCACCGACCTATGGACTGGAACAGAGTAACTTTGACCGCGAAAAGAACCAGCAGCTCGTTATCAAGGGGATTATTGATAAAGCCAATAGTAACGGATCGTTTACCAATGTTTCGACGGTGATGTCGCTGATCACTAGCATGGGTACGAATTTACGGACAACCTTTGAAACTGGCAATATTAAAACGTTGATTAATATCGTCAAGAACTTTAAATCTGAGGACATGCAGACAGTTAGCTTGGTTGATGCCGAGCCGGCGCTGCTGACTACTAGCATGGTTAATGGCCAAAGTGTGGTGGTGCCGGTCGCGGGAACCTTTAATTATACTGCTATTCAAAAATACCTAGCCAAAAAACTATCGAGCGATCCCGTCGCTAGCGAAGAGCCCACGGTGTATGTTTATAACGGCGGCGCTGCCAGCGGTTCGGCGTCGGCTATCACCGAAAAATTGACTGACAAGGGCTATACGGCAACGACCAAGGGTAATGTCGATGATGTCGATGCCAAATATAAACTCTACGATTTAACTGATGGTAAAAAATCGCGTAGCGCGGCCGCTCTGAAAAAATTGTTCGGCGTCGAAGCGGGAAAAGTATCGGACAAAAGTACATTACCCTCAGGTGTTGATAGTGGTGCGGACTTTATCCTGGTCGTTGGCAGTCAATATATCAGTGAGTCGAGCGACTAAAGCTTTTTGAGCGCCAGCAAAAATGGTCCGGTGTCAGTTACTGAATAGCCGTGATGTTCAGCAAAAGCCACCGTTTCGCTGAGCTGCCTAGTGTCGAGCTCTAATAGCAGCGTACCGCCGATCGGCAAATGTTTGGTAGCTTGAAGCATGAGTCGTTTGATGAGTGCTAGGCCGTGGTCATCAGCGAATAGAGCGAGCGCTGGCTCGAACCGGGTTTCAGGCGAGGCGGGCCAATCTGGATCGACATAGGGCAGGTTTGCAACGATCACGTCAAATTTTCCAGAAACACTATTCAGTAGGTCGGACTGTGTCAGCGTCATGACGGCGCTCAAGCTGTCGGCATTTTTTTTGGCTATAGTGATTGCACTAGCTGAAATATCAGTTGCCGTGACCTGGGATTTTGCTAATTCCAGTGCCAGTGTAATAGCGATCGCGCCGCTTCCGGTACCAACCTCCAGAATGGTGGCGTCCGAGGCAACACTTCGCAGGACGAATTCAATCAACTGTTCGGTTTCGGGGCGGGGAATCAGTACGTCTGGTGTCACGGCAAATTCGCGTCCATAGAACTCTTTGTGGCCAACAATATAAGCCAGCGGCTCTCGTTTTAATCGCCGGGCTACCAGCTGTTCAAATCTCTGCCGCGTCGCATCATCCAACATCTCTTCGCTATGAGCATGTAAATAAGACCTTTCTACGCCCACAGCCTGCGCCATTAGCAGCTCGGCATCGAGACGAGCTGATGTGATACCGACGTCGGCGAAGCATTGCTCAGTTTTTCGTAACAGTGTACTCTGCATAGATACATCATATTATATCCTAATCTTTCAAAATTGCCCTTGACTCAGACTTTTAGTTCGCGCTCGCGGATTTGGAGATGGTCAATAATATCATCAATGTCGCCGTTCATGGCCTGCGGGATGCCGCTGCGGCTGTAACCGATACGGTGATCAGTGATCCGATCCTGCGGGAAATTATACGTGCGAATTTTTTCCGACCGGTCACCTGAACCGATCAATTCGCGACGTTCAGCAGTTAACTTGGCGTTTTCTTCGTCAATTTTCATCTGGAGCAGGCGGGAGCGCAGTACGCCGAGGGCTTTTTCCTTGTTTTTAATCTGGGATTTTTCGTCCTGGTTAGTCACGACAATGCCAGTTGGCAGGTGAGTGATGCGTACAGCCGAGTCGGTCGTGTTCACGCTCTGACCACCATGGCCACCAGCGCGAAAGACATCAATCCGCAGGTCGCTCGGGTCGATCTGAACGTCAGTTTCCTCGGCTTCGGGCAGCACCGCAACAGTCACGGTACTAGTGTGGATTCGACCTTGGCTCTCGGTGGTAGGCACCCGCTGGACCCGGTGCACGCCAGATTCAAATTTCAGCGTAGCATAGGGCTGGTCGCCTTTGACTTTGAAAATAACTTCTTTGTAGCCGCCAGCATCATTCATATTCTCGCTGAGCAGTTCCGTTTTTAGGGCATGATTTTCGGCGTAGCGTAAATACATACGGTAAAGTTCAGCGGCAAACAGGGAAGCCTCGTCGCCACCCGCACCAGCGCGGATTTCGACAATCACGTTTTTGTCATCGTTAGGATCACGCGGTGTCAGCATGTCGACCAGCTCGGTCTCGAGAGTGCTGATTTGCGTTTCCAGCTCCGGGATTTCGTCGCGGGCCAGCTCGGCTAATTCATCGCTACCGCTGGCGAGTTCTTGGGCTTCGCCGAGCTGTTTTTTGGCGGTTTGCAGCGCATCATATTTCCCAATCAGGGTATCTAGCTCGTTCAGTCGGCGAGTTTTAGTGGCAAAGTTCGGATCAGCAAACGCATCAGGCTGCGCCAAAAAATCAGTCAGGGACTGTTTCTCGGCTGCTAAATTAGCAGGGTTTAACTGAATCTTTGGCATAGCTATAACTAGTATAACAGGATAGTATCGACGAAACCAGAGGTCTACTCAATTCGTTATTGCAACATTGCATTTTAATCAATTTTATGCTATAATGAAAAGATGGGTAGCTTCAACTTTGGCAAATTACATCTTGGTTCTAGAAACTCCAAACAGGTTGAACCAGTTTCTAATAATGTATCGCAGCCCCGTGTCATTGGGAGGGGAGAGGCTGGCGATATCTATGAGATTGCTGGAACCTACGATGGCTACGAAATCGATCACGCTATTCTGACGGAACCGCAGTTCGTCGATTATTCCTATGATCTAAACTGGCGTTCTGATCCAGAGGCTCGAGCGCTCGTTGAGCAGCGATATGATCAGCTGACAGCGTGGGAGAGTGATCATGGACCTTTGCCGCCGCTTCCTGTCGAGCCGAAAACTGAGCCACGAAATACAGACTATTTGCGCGTCGTTCACGAAGAATATAATCGCAAGATAGAGCGGATACGCCAAGAGTGGTTTGACCGCTATTTCTTACCTCGGGTTACATCGCTTGACCCAGAGGATTACGAATTGTTCCTGCGCGAAAAGATTCAGCAGGTAGAGGATTTTCGAGGTTGGGATCAACGGGATCTTGATACTGCTGTGGTAGCTATGATACGGGACGTGGAAAGATTTCCGGATGATTACTACCAGGTTATTGCCGATCTAGAGATGGTGCCACTCCATGGGGCTGGCTCGGTAACACTGCTCGTACCTGTTGGTGTGAAAGTGATTGAGGACAATCTCGGCCATAGCAAAGTCCTGCGATCGGCGGATGTTACGGCTCATGACGGAGCGTATGAAGAGCTGCGGCGAATTCTTGGCTTACAACGACATGATCAGCGCTAACTAAAATACCTGCTTTCTCTAGCAGGTATTTTGTGACGACATAGATAGAAACTATTTCGCAGCGTCGGCTTTTTTGCTCTTGGCGGCAGCTGGCTTGGTTTTCTTGGCCAGGGCGGCTTTGTGGGCCTCGGCAGCCTTGAGGCGAGCAGCAAAGCGATCGACACGACCTTCGGTGTCGATGATCTTTTCCTCGCCGGTAAAGAACGGGTGGCTGGCGCTCGAGATGTGAATCTTTACCAGCGGGTATTCGTTGCCGTCTTCCCACTTGATAGTTTCAGTGGTCGGTGCCGTTGATTTCGTCAGGAAAGAGAACTTGGCAGCCTCGTCCATGAATACAACCAAACGGTAGTCTGTGGGGTGTAAACTCTTTTTCATACCGGTCTATTATACAGAAGTTTCCCTAAAAGTCAAAGGCACACCTGCTATTGATTTGCGTAAATCGTTTCCAGCTTCTTTAGCATGGTGTCAACACGCGTTGTCAGGTCGCTGATGTTCTGAACTTTTTTGGTCAGGTCATCGTTGGTTTTAGTCAAGTCGCTGTTCTTTTTGGTCAGGTCATCGATCTTGGTCTTGTTTTCGTCAAGGGTCTTTTGCTTGGCTTCGTTTTGCTTGGTTAGCTCGGTGATTTTGTCCTGCAAAGCATCAAACTGTGACGAAGTTTTATTGTCAGAATCAGAGCTGCTAGCCCCGTTGTTCTGTAGTTCAGCGACCTGAGCCTGGTAAGTTTTAATCTTGCCCTGGTTGGCGTCATTTTGCATGTAATAGTAGATCGTACCACCAATACCACCCGCGGCCAGCAGGAACAAGATGATACTAGCGATCGAAATGGTAAACTGGCGCGGCGGTTTGTCGTTTTTTGCGCTAGCTTTGGCGGCCTTGGCAGCGGCCTTTTTATCTTTTTTCGACTGCTTTTTATGGTCGCCTGGCTCATCCGCCGGCAAGGCATCGATGGCAGCGGTTAGTTGATCAGGCTGATTGGCGCTCGGATCAGGGGCACTGTTTAGGAAATCATCGTTCGTGGCCATGTCGTTGTCACCGAGCAGGGAATCGTCGGTGCTAGTGACTGGATTGGCAAGAGGACTAGGACTGCCGTAGCCAGTGCCACCAAAGGCGACTCCGGCCGGTGGAGTTTCTGCCACAACTGGGGTTGGTCCATAGCTAGCAACCGCTGGCGCTGACTGGTTAAACCCTGGTGCCGGGCTGACGCCGTCGAGCATGACGGCTGGCCGAGCTGGCTTGGCCCGTAAATTGTCATTGTCGGCCATAAAATCATCCGGCGTACTATCTGTCGGCTGCAGAGTAGCTGGCTCTGGTGATACTGGCTCGAAAGGATTACTGTTCATTTTCTCCCCACCTTATAATAATTTACCTTACTGCTTATGATTCTAACAAAGATCACTGGCCAGCGCAAGCCCCTTGACCAACAGGGATGGATTTGCTATGATGGACGGGTAATAACAATTTAGATACAGTTTTCGCGAATACTCCTGAACATTTTAGGCGCGAAAACGAGGCAAAAGGAGTACATATGCCAGTAGATATCAAGCAACTGTTCGAGGCCGGCGCGCATTTCGGACACAAAACTAGTCGTTGGAACCCGAAAATGGCGGGTTACATTCACAGTAAACGCGGCGATAGCCACGTTATTAACCTGGAAAAGACTGTCGAACAGCTGGAAAAGGCTTTGCCATTCATTACCGACGCTGTGTCTCATGGTCGTCAAGTGCTATTTGTCGGTACCAAAAAACAAGCGCGCGACATCGTCGTAACAGCAGCCACGACCGCTGGTCAGCCCTATGTGGCTGAGCGCTGGTTGGGCGGTATGCTGACGAACTCAGCGACGATTCAGTCCCAGATCAAGAAGCTCAAACTGCTCGAAAAGCGAATGGCTACGGGTGAGCTAGGGAATCGCTACAACAAACTCGAGGTACAGCGGTTCCAAGAGGAAATTGATGCCTTGAACGTCAAATACGGCGGTATCAAAGATCTAAAGGGCCGCCCGGGCGTACTGTTCGCTGTGGACGGCAAGGGTGATCGTGGGGCTGTCGACGAAGCGATTAAACTCGGTGTTCCAGTGGTAGCTATTTGTGATACTAACGCTGATCCGACCGGCATTGCCTATCCGATTCCAGCCAATGATGATGCGCTAGCGAGCCTGCAGGTGATCGCTGATTATGTGGTAGCGGCTGTCAAAGCTGGTGAGAGCGTTGCTGCCAAAAAATCTGACGACGCGACCAAGGAGGATAAATAAATGGCCATTTCACTCGATGAAATCAAGAAATTAAAGGAATTAACCGGTGTTGGGTTGACCGATGCCAAGAAAGCTCTGGTCGAGGCCGAGGGTGATTTTGACAAGGCTCTCGCGGCGATGCGTGAAAAAGGGCTGACCAAGGCTGAAAAACGCGGCGAACGCGAAGCCCGCGAAGGCATCATTGAATCGTATGTGCACAGCGGTCGTATCGGCGTTCTAGTGGAACTGAACTGTGAAACTGATTTCGTAGCTCGGACCGAGGATTTCAAAAACTTGGCTCACGATATTGCGCTGCAAATTGCGGCCATGTCACCAAAATGGGTGTCGGATAATGATATTCCAGAGGCCGAAATCACGCGCAAGAAAGACGAACTAGTTGCTGCGGCCCAGGCTGATCCGAAAAATGCCAGCAAACCTGCTGATGTCCTCGACAAAATCATTGATGGCCAGTTGAAAAAGTACTTTGACGAACTGGTATTGGTGCATCAGCCGTTTTGGAAAGACGACTCGCAGACGATTGGCGATCTGGTAAAGGAACATATTGCCAAACTTGGTGAAAATATTGTTGTTCGCCAGTTCCGTCGCATCGAGCTCGGCGTCAGCGAATAATCCTAGCGCTAGTAGAGCGTAGCTATTCGACATCATACCCCTTCCTCCCAGGAGGGGTTTATTGGTATGAGCATGGTATAATAGAGCCACTATGGATACCAGCATATACGAACAGAAGTTTGCGGCCGCGGTGGCGCACTTCGCCGAGGAGATCAAGAAAATTCGCACTGGTCGCGCCCACCCAGATATGTTGGACGGCATCATGGTCGAGGTCTACGGTGCTAAAATGCCGCTGAACCAGGTCGCTAGTGTATCAGCACCTGAGCCACAGCAAATTCTCGTAACGCCATTTGATCCGTCGAATGTCGCGGCAATTTCAAATGCGATTCGTAACGAAGTCAGTCTCGGTTTTAACCCGTCCGACGATGGCCGCAATGTGCGCGTGCCGATTCCAGCCCTTAACGAAGAGCGCCGTCGCGATATCGTGAAATCGCTCGGTGGCAAGGTAGAGGAAACTCGCGTGACGTTGCGTAACATTCGCGAAGATGCCCGCAAAAGTGCCAAAGTCAAAAAAGACGCCAAAGAGCTCAGCGAGGATGACCTGAAGCGCATCGAAAAGGCGATTGATGACGAAGTTACCAAAAACAACGCCAAAATCGACGAACTGGCCCGCGACAAAGAAACCGAAATTATGAAGGTATAGATTGAAAGCGCCTAACCTGAGTACACCCGGGCCTCAGCCGGATCAGGGGGGGGGGTTCTGGTCGTAATTATAATCTAGCTGGAGACGCAGAGTTTTATGATGACTGGATGCGAACAGCGCTAGATACTGGCTTTGCTACGGATACCGTTCGATTATTGGTGAATTCGATAGAGCATCTGAGCGCATCAGTATCCGACTATCATAGTACCGCACTCAATGAACATGCAAGTGGTGCGCGGGAACACATTCTGCTAGCTATTGCGCAGATTAGAGCTTCAATCGAAAGTATGACACGCGAGACCGTTGACGAACTGAATCGAGCTCTGGAATTTTTTGGTGATCAGATACCGCCGATTGCTATCAGAGTTGAACCAAATAAAAATAATGATGACAAGGGCGTGCGTCGGGTTGAAGGCTTTTTCGCAGATGGTTTAGTGATAGGCCCCATTGTTAATGGTCAGCCGTATGACGACTTCGTGTTAGAGGTCTTGCCACCCGGGCTCGATGTTGACGACGAATAAATTCGTTTCATGACGCTAATGCTTGCGATGGAGTTGACTTTTTGATTAAAGTGTGCTAAACTATAAATCAGTTCGTTAATTAAAAAACTAAAAAAGGAAACAACGATGACGCACGAAACCTCAAACCTTAGAGAAGTAAACCAAGATGATATGTGGTTAGAAAACCCTTGGGATGTTTTAGCAAAAGTTAAGGATTCTAATCCAGACGACCTTATCGGTAATCCATGGGGGGGGGCGTTAGGTAAGGTTGCGGATCGAAAAGAACTGCGCATGAAGGCCGATATGGTTGATGCAGTTCTGGGCGCTGCCGGTGATGACCACAAAGCACGCGCTGGCTATGACGCCCTATCTTTAGGTGATAAAGAAGGCTTCGCTATGATGTTGGCCAGTACGAGCAATAGCTTGCTGAGGGGATCGAATAATGGTAATACATTAAATATGATGGCCCATCTCAATGCATATTCTACAGCTCAGGGTGCTTTGCGGGCTGCATATGCTGCAAAACATGGCAAGACTTCATGGGGGCGTCAGATGGCCCAACGAAGGCATGAACGAAAAATGAAGAAGCTCGAGAATACCTATCTTAAATACGGTGGTACGGATAGAGCTGCACACCTAACTGTTAGAAAGTAATTGACTGACTCTACATAAGAATAGCCCTGAACTCGGGGCTATTTTGTTATGGTATAATAGTTTTGCTTTAATTGAGAGGGGAAACAGAACTGTGGAGTGGTATCAAATTGTCCTAGGAGTGATTGTTGGTTTAATTTTGCTGATGATTCTGGTCATCATTCACGAGCTGGGTCATGCGATTGCGGCGGTCCGTAATGGCGTCAAAGTCGAAGAGTTCGGTATTGGCTTCCCGCCGCGAGCGAGAATCCTCGGCAAATACAAAGGTACACTCATTACGATTAACTGGCTGTTACCGCTGGGCGGCTTTTGTCAATTAAAGGGCGAGAGTGACGCTGATAATGAAAAGGGTAGTTTCGGCGCGGCCAGTTTCTGGGCGAAAACCAAGATTTTGCTGGCAGGCGTACTGATGAATTTGATTGCTGCGATGGCAATCTTTACCATTTTGGCCTGGACGGGGCTGCCCAAGGTCCTGCCGGACCAATTTGTGATTGCTGGCGATGATCGCGGAAGCAGTGGCATCGTGGCGGTGGCAGGCATTATTTCGGGCTCGCCCGCTGAAAAAGCCGGTCTGCAAAAGGGCGATGAGTTGCGCCTGATTGCACCCGATGACGGCAGTTCGGCGGGTAACGCGATTGAGCTGGTTACGCAAGTTTCAGAGGTGACCAGGGCTAATGCTGGTCGATCGGTTATGATTGAATATCAACGCGATGGCACTACTCACATTGCGCATACCACGCTGAACCCGGCGGGTGGATCACAGGGATACCTGGGTGTTCAGACGGTGCAACAGCAATATGCCGATGTCAAGGCCACCTGGAGTGCGCCGATTGTTGGTGTGGTCACGACATTGCAATTTGTCGGTGCAACATTT
Organism: uncultured Candidatus Saccharibacteria bacterium; assembly: GCA_964633435.1. Classification (GTDB taxonomy): domain Bacteria; phylum Patescibacteriota; class Saccharimonadia; order Saccharimonadales; family Saccharimonadaceae. Next base: position 33,688 of record CAZWHA010000003.1, read on the forward strand.
GCGGGCCTGGGTGATATGGTCGGTAATCTAGCGAGTGGATTGTGGGGTTTTGTGACTGGCAACGCAGCGACAACGCAAAAAATTGCGGCAGCGGGTGAATCGGTTGCGGGACCAGTTAGCATCCTCGGCGTGATTTTCCCCAGTGCGCTGGCTGCAGGACCAACTCAATTATTCTGGTTAATGGGAATTATCTCGCTCACCCTAACGGTTATGAACGTTTTGCCAATCCCGGGACTCGACGGTGGACGCTGGTATTTACTAGCCGGATCGAAACTCTTTCGTAAAAAACTGACCAAAGAACGCGAGGCGAAAATCAACGGCATTGGTATGCTGGTGCTGTTCGGCCTAATTATCATCATAACGATTTCGGATATCTTTAAGCTATTCTGATGACTAGAAACAAGCCGTCGAGCCTGGCAACCTTAGTGTCTAATCGTTACGCCATAGTAGCTGGTTGGATAGGCTGGGTGACCTTAGCGTTTTTCGGAGCGAGTTTCGTCGTGGTGTCGCTGCTCTATTTCATGAATCGGTATCAGCTGATCGATATGAATAACCTCAGTACGGCGGCGTCGTTTTGGATCGACGCGATGTTATATATGGCGATGTTTTTCATTGTGATGTGGCTACCGTGGTATCGCTGGCGCAATCGGGCGCCCAAATCAGATCGCCAAACTACCTGGCAGTTTATTTGCCAGAGCGTCGGTCTGACGCGGTTGGTGAAAATGATTGATCTGCGATATTTTTTCGCTGGGTTGCCAGTTTTTTACGGACTGGTACTCAGTCTGTCGTTAGTGGCATCAATGCTACTCAGTAACGAAGTAATGAACCAGACCCAGGAAATCGGTTTTGCCGCGACACAGAACGGGGTCGAACTGGTCATCATTTTTGTCGCGCTGGTCATTATCGCGCCGCTGTTCGAGGAAATGATCATGCGCGGCTTTTTATTTGGCAAGCTGCGCCAGCATATACCGATGTGGCCCGCGGCGATTCTGGTATCGTTGCTGTTTGCGCTGGCGCATGGCCAAATTAATGTCGGTATCATGACTTTTATTTTGTCGATGTTTAGTTGTCGTATGCGCGAGAAAACTGGGGCAATTTGGGCGGGACTATTTCTGCACATGACCGTGAATCTGGTGGCGTACAGCGTGCGATTTCTGGGTCTGGGGTCGTAGCGTCGTCTGAAGCTACTCTTCGTGGCCGAGAGCTTGGTTGATCCGGGACGAGGAGTCGGGCTTTACTAGACCGCGAACGTCGGTGCCGACACCAAATACCATTTTAATGCCTTTTTCGATGCACATATCGCCCTCTGGTCCGGGCAGTCTGCCTCGATCTGATCGATCGCCGCCATTGGCAAAGATTAATTCGTTGTCAGGGGGGGGGTACTTGTTGGCGACTAGCTCGAGAGTTTTTGTGCTCGGCCAGTGATTACCGGCCGGGTCAATGCCGATAATAACCTCATCAACACCGCGTAGAGCCGCCATTAGTCGTGCCCGATTATCCTGATCCAGGATGATTTTACCTTTCTTTTCCAACTGCTGCTCATCGTTATTAACCAAAACGATCAGATAATCGCCGAGCTGCCGTGCGGCCTCGATCATGTCCAAATGTCCACCATGCAGTGGGTTGAAAAAACCGCTAACGATCACGCGTTTCATAGCCCCAGTATACCATTTCTGTGCTATAATGTCTCTATTATGAGAGCAACCGAATTATTTACGAGGACGAGCAAAACTGCACCTGCCGACGAGGTAGCGAAAAATGCCCAGCTGCTGATTAGAGCAGGGTTTGTGTACAAGGAAATGGCGGGGGCGTACGCCTATTTGCCGCTCGGTCTGCGCGTGCTCGAAAAGATCAAACAGATCGTGCGCGAGGAAATGAATGCGGTTCGTTCAAATGAGCTCATTATGACTACCTTGCAGCGCAAGAATATCTGGGAGAAAACAACTCGCTGGGATGACAATGTGGTGGATATTTGGTTCAAAACGAAACTCAAAGATGACACCGAGGTGGGTCTTGGCTGGAGTCACGAAGAGCCAATTGTCGAAATGATGAAGCAATTCGTCCATAGTTATAAGGATCTGCCGGTTAGTCTGTATCAATTTCAGACTAAAATGCGTAACGAGCTGCGTGCGAAAAGTGGTGTTATGCGTGGTCGTGAGTTTGTGATGAAAGACATGTACAGTTTTCATGCTACTCGCGAGGATCTCGACACGTACTATAACGAAACGATAGAGGCATACAAGCGAGTATACGATCGACTGGGGATCGGTAACGACACGTATGTGACCTTTGCGAGTGGCGGAGCATTTACTAAATTTAGCCACGAATTTCAAACGATTTGTGAGGCTGGTGAAGATGTTATTTACCTGCATCGGGAAAAGAATATAGCGATCAACGAAGAAGTCATCGATGATGCGATCAAGGAACTTGGCGTTAATCGCGATGAGCTTGAAAAAGTGAAAACAGCCGAAGTGGGCAACATCTTCAACTTTGGTACGCAAAAAACTGACGAGATGGACCTCTATTATGTTGACGAAAATGATCAACAGCAGTCGCTCTACATCGGCTCATATGGGATTGGCGTAACGCGTGTTATGGGCGTGATTGCCGAGAAATCGAGTGATGAACGCGGTCTGATTTGGCCAGAGAGCATCGCGCCATTTCGAGTGTATTTAGTGCAGATTGGTGATGATGCAGCGGTGAAGACTGCCGCCGAGGAACTGTACCGGGAACTAGAAAGCCGCGGTGTTGAGACCTTTTACGATGAACGAACCGATGCACGTCCGGGCGAAAAATTCGCCGATGCTGACCTGATCGGTATTCCGCACCGTGTGGTGATTAGTCCCAAGACCTTGGCCGAAAACAAGATCGAATACAAGGCTCGAACTGCTGACCAGAGCGCGATCTTGACCAGGGATGAGTTGTTTGCTACACTAGGCACTACTGCCTAGACTGAGGCGTAACTTCTATAGATTAAAGGAGGGTTTGATATGGCAAAGAAGCAATATGATTTGACACTACATGGCAAGCGTGAGCTAGAGAACGAACTGAAAGATTTGGTTGGTAGTCGCAGCGCGATTGCTGATCGTATCGCCGAGGCGCGGTCGTTTGGTGATCTGAGCGAAAATGCTGAATACTCAGCTGCCCGCGAGGAACAGGCTCGCGTCGAGAGTCGCATTGCCGAGATCGAGGAGATTCTATCGAGTGCCGAAATTATCGAGGCTGACAAAACCGATGGCGAAGTGGGTCTCGGTGACACTGTGGTGTTGAAATCAGGTCGATCGACAAATGAATATATCCTTGTTGGTGCGGTTGAGGCCGATCCAGCGAGCGGCAAGATCAGCAATGAAAGCCCGCTCGGGGCACAGCTGATTGGCAAAAAAGTTGGCGACAAGGTCGCTATCGAAACACCAAAGGGCGAGAAATCTTTTGAAATCCTTGAAATTAAATAATTGACACGTAGACAGTTTATGATAAAATATCTGTCATGAATTATTACAGAGGTGAACAGACGAATTTAACTCAGGCTCAGCGGAATCTGCGCGATAAGTATAATGCCTCTCCGCCAGAGTTCAGTCCTAATGCCAGTCGACGTCAAGTAATGGAGCGCATGCTAGAGATAGCGGGACTGAGGATAGAGACTCCAGTCTGGTGGACTATTGCTGATAGGTTTGATACCGCAGCGTATATCGTGAACGACCTTATCGAGGAGCATATAGAGACGGATGTAGCTAGACGCGGTTCCTCTGCTGTTCCATTTGCAGATTTTATAATCAGCCGGCTAGAGGAAATGATAGCAGCTGATGATAAGATGCGCTTGGCTGAGAGAAGAGACTTCGCGGCAGCTGCGGCATTGCAGTCAACTACTGATGTAGCCGTTTCATCGGAAGGACAGGAAACTCCAGACGAATTGCGTCGTCGAGTACGGGCGACACTAGGAGGCTCTAATGGGGGACAGCAAGGTCGGCGACGGTATTCTAATTCTCATCACAGGCGTCGTCGCTAGAATTCGTATCAGAACATTGTTTACAGATACCAAATAGCTCGAAATGATGTTTGGTCGGCGCTAATCTGGCTTTGATCGTCAGGTCGTGCAGTAACCGTTCGACACCATGATCATCGATTGGTGTCGTCTTGCCACAGCGCTCACAGGTGGCATGGTGATGGTGCGGTCGGAAATCCTCACCGAGTTCATAGTAAACTTTGAACCCACGCGGGACTTCGCGGACTATGCCAGCCGCTTGGAGCGATGAAATTGATCTATAAATGCTCGTAAAATGGGCTGATCCGGTGTTCATAGCGATGATTTCTTGTATTAGTAACGGTCTATCTGTAGTCATCAGAATATGAAAAATCTCCTGACGATTGCCAGTGAGGCGTAAATTATGAGTAGCGAGCTTTTCCTTGAATAGGGTATTATTTTGCATTATATCATCCTTATTGCAAATTATTTGCAATAATTATAGCATACTGATTATAATAAAGACCATACCAGTAAAGTAACTGTAATTAAAAAGGATAGGTAGTAATTATGTCAACAATGACGCAAGTAATTTTCTTTTCGCTCGTTGGAGGAGTGTTCTCGCTCATCGGCGGTATTATCTTGCTAGCACGCAAGCGTTGGGCACAGCATCTCATAAAATATGCCACGCCATTTGCTGCTGGGGCGCTCCTCGCCGCCGCATTTATTGATCTGTTGAGCGAAGCGGCGCACGAGGGCAATGCCGAGGTGGCGCTCCAGGCGACTTTGACAGGTATTTTGGTGTTTTTCCTGCTCGAGCGGGCGATTCATTGGTTTCATCATCATAGCTATGGTCGTGAGCATCAACATGAGGTCAAGAGTGCCAAAGTGCCACTCATCATTATCGGTGATGTGCTCCATAACTTTATTGATGGTATTGCTATCGCCGCCGCGTTTTTGGTGTCACCAGCAACGGGTGTTGTGGTGACGCTGGCCGTCGCCTTGCACGAGATACCACAGGAGATTGGTGATTTTGGCCTGTTGCTCAGTAAAGGCCTCAGTCGGCGCAAGGTGTTACTCGTCAACGTTGTCTCAGCGCTGGCGACAACTGTCGCTGCAGTGCTATTTTTCGCCCTGGGTCAGAATGTTGCGGTACCTCTCGACATCGTGTTGGGACTGACGGCCGGATTCTTTATCTATATTGCAGTCAGTGATATTATTCCGGAAATCCACGCTCACGAGCAGCAGCGATTCGTTGGTTGGCAATCAGTTCTGCTCATTGTTGGAGTGATCTTGGTCAGTGTTATTACTACTATGTTACACGGCTTTATTGAAGCGTAATTGTTAAAACTAATCGTAAAGGAGATATCATGCGAATAGCATTTTTAGGCAAGGGCGGCAGTGGCAAGACGACGGTGTCGTCGCTAGTAGCGAGACTCGCTCCGGAGAGCTTTGACGAAATATATGTCATAGACTCTGATATCAATAAACATATGAAAAGTGCTCTCGGTCTGAGTGATCAACAGGTTCATCCTTTCACTCCAGTATTCAAAGCATTTGAATCAAAAGTACGACAATATCACCCGGCACTCAATGGCTTAACGGCGCTGCCGCGGACGTTACCAGTCTGGGACACGAGCGTTATTACTAAAATAAGTTTCGACGAGAAACCATTTAGTGGAAATCAGCCTATCAACAATACGCTAGTGTACGAGCTAGGTAGTTACAATGCCGATACGATGGGGTGGTCGTGCCATCATAATGCGCTAGGGAAATTGCAGTTTGTGTTGACGCATGCGGTCGATACGCCCGAACAATTGATCATTGCTGATTTAACGGCTGGTGCGGATGTATTTGGTGTGGGCATATTGGGATTGTTTGACAAAGTCTATGTTGTCGTTGAACCTACTATCAAGAGTACCGATATTTTCCTGCAGTTAAAAGAATTGGCAGGGCATGATGATGTCGAGCTAGAGCCGATTGCTAATAAAGTAATGGATGAAACCGATCTTGCCTTTATTGCTGATCGTATAGGCCAACTACCGGGGTATACTGTGAAACTATCTAATTTCGTGCGTCGGCTAGAGCGCGGCGAGACAGTTGCCACTAACGATATCGAGACAGAGAATTACCAGACCATAGAGCAGCTGCTCCATGACGTAGCAAACATTCGTCGTAACAGCAGAGAGATGTATAAACATATCATAAAAAACCACCGCCGTGCCGCCAAAAATTGGCCCAAAGGGAAATTTGGGGACGTAGACCTGCTAACCTTAATCAATCCAGATTATGAACCGATCGCATAAATTACGATTCCTGTCGCGCGATGAGGTGATAGAGCTCGGTGGCATGGATATATCCATGGTGGTTGGACAGGTAGAGGCGGCACTACTGGCTTGGGACAGAGGTGATGTATTGCAGCCTGCGAAAACCACGTTAAAATACCTCGATCAGCACGAACGCTATGGCGGGCTTGTCAATGTACTGCCGGCGGCGCTGCGTGACGAACGAGGAGAGATCTATGCAGTAAAAGCGTTAGGTGCTATGCCGAGCAATGTAGAGCATGGGCTACCGCGTGCCACAGGAGTCATTACTCTATTTGATGGTACTACCAAAACACCAGTGGCAGTGATGGATGGGCAGGTGATTAGCGCTATGCGGACTGGTGCAGTCAGTGCACTGGCGGCGCGAGTATTGTGCTCGACTGATACAAAACATCTTGGTTTGATTGGGGCGGGGGTAAATATGCGGACACAGCTACTGGGTCTACTATATACATTATCAGAGCTGGAAACAGTTACGGTATACAGCCGTGGCGATAGTAAGCATGATTTCGTGGCTACTATGAGTAAACGTTTTCCGTCAGTCAATTTTTGTGCAGCCAACTCTTCTCGCGAAGCAGTGGAGCATGCCGATGTTGTCGTGACCTGCGTGGCAAACGCCGATCAACCTGTCGTGGCGGCCGATGATTTGAATCGACCAGGTTTAACAGTGTTTAATATCGGCTGTCTCGAAAATGAACCGAAATTGCTCGCTACTATGGATCTAGTGGTGGCCGATTATTGGGAACACTCTAAGCATCGTGGCGTACAAACCCATGCGGTTGCCTATCAGCAAGGTTATATACGTGACGAGGACGTAGTAGACTTGAAAGATATTGTGGGGGGGGGTAAGGTCAGAGGGAGGACGAGCCGGGAACAACGGATCTTCTTTGCTCCGACGGGGCTTGGCGTTGAAGATGTAGCGGTAGCACGCGAAATACTGAGTCGAGCCGAATCGCAGAACGTCGGCCAACTCTTGGAACTATGGAGTGACGAGCCATGGATTTAGCTGCTATTAAACGTTGGACATTGGCTCTGGAGCAATTATCGCCACACGTTCGTCGTGAACTACGTAGCACTATTTCGCCCATAGAGATCGGTGGCGAGTCTGCCACTTTGCTGGCCGCACCGCTATTTCTATCGTCTAAAACTTACGAAAAAGTGGTGGCAGCAGCCGAGACCTTTGTCGATGCTACGGTAGCAATAGAAACTAACTCGCGATTTAAAGCCGGTAACGTCGTGTATGACAGACTATATAATTCTCTGAGCGCCAATGGTAAAACACTAATTGATCGCTCCAAACCTGTTACGAGCGAGACGGCAAAACGGCGTTTTCGCCGGCTGGATGGATTTTTACTGAGCAATCAAGCACCAACATTTATTGAGATGAATCAATCTGCACCACTGGCTATCAGCTTTTATCAACGAGCAAAGCAACTTGTGACCGACATTGCCGATAGAGCGGATATAGCAATTACTGAGAGTGGTGATTTATACTCTGATTTGGCCAAGTGGTTTATCTCGGAACTCCGAGCTATTGGTCACAATCAGGATTCTGCTACAATTGCCGTCAGTATGGAGCGGGGCTATCCGGCGAAGTTTGTCGATCTGCCGGTAGCATGCGACGGCATCGCAGCTGCCGCTAAAAAACAAGGCCTAGAACTAACATTTATATTAGCCGAACCAACCGAATTTACTTGGGACGGTATGCGCGGCTACGTAAAGGGCGTTAGTTTTGATTTGTTATGGCGAAATACCGTATATCTGCAAAATTATCCTGAAACTCTTGCTGAATATGAAGCTATTCGTTATGGCGGTATGCCGATGATTAATGATCTACACTCGTGGTTCTTTCGGTCAAAAGAATTTTTTGCGATCCTATGGGATGATGCTATGCAATCAGAGCTAGCCAAGTTCGGTATCGATGTAGCAAAAGTCCGCCATCTCGTCCCGCGAACAATCAGCCTTAATCAGTTAGACAAGGATGAGAAGGACAGGTCTAGTTGGATATTAAAGCGCTGTGACGACGGTTTTGGTAAAGGAATTGTCTTTGGGTCAGAACTGACCAGAGCAGAGTGGGTCGAGTATATAACCGGCCAACATGGAACCGATTGGATTGCCCAAGAGATTGTCAGGCCGCTCGCTACTGAGCTTCCGATCATCTTGTCTGATGGCAGTGTTCAGTCGGTTACGTGCCATTGTGACATAGATCCATTTGTTGTAAATGGTAGTGTGTCGGGAATGTTGGTACGAGCGTTGCCCGTAAATACTGGAACCAATAGAAAAATGAACATTGTTGAGGGCGCAGCGATTGGCTGCGGTATGTTACAATATTAACCATGGCAACCCTACAAGATTTCCGCGATGAGCGACTGAAAAAACTCGAGAAACTACGTGAGCTCGGCATAAATCCTTATCCGGCGAAAGCCGAACGGACCGTCGCTACGGCTCGGGTGACGACAGATTTCGATACTCTCAGTGGGACAGAGCAGACAGTGGTTGGTCGGATCGCGAGCATTCGCAAGTTTGGCAAAATTGCCTTTATTGTTGTGCGTGACCAGAGCGGCGAACTGCAGCTTTTCCTACGATCTGGCGAAGTAGAACCGACAACGGCTGAATTGTCGCTGATTGGTATAGAAGACTTGAATCTGCTGGACACCGGTGACTTTGTTGAGGCAACTGGCGAAGTAATCAAAACGCAAACGGGCGAAATCAGTCTCGGTGTGAAAAAGTTACGATTACTGACCAAAGCGCTGCGGCCGATGCCGAGTCGCCAAGATGGCTTTACGAACAAAGAGGAACGGTTCCGACGGCGTTACGTTGATATGAACGTTAACCCAGAGGTTCGCGAACGCTTTGAGCGACGCAGTAAATTCTGGCATGCCACCCGCGAGTTTCTGGAAAACGAAGGTTTTATCGAGGTCAACAATACCGTGCTCGAAGCTACGGCTGGTGGAGCAGACGCGAATCCGTTTGTCACGCATATGGATGCGCTAGACCAAGATTTCTACCTGCGCATCAGTCACGAATTGCCACTGAAACGCCTGCTGGTGGCTGGCTTTGAGAAGGTTTTTGATATTGGCGCACGTTTTCGTAACGAAAATTACAGCGACGAACACTTGCCAGAGCATAATGCTATGGAGTGGTATTGGGCCTATGCGGATTGGCAAGACGGCATGGCGTTAACCGAGCGAATGATTCGCTTTGTCTGCGATCAGACCTGGGGCACGCGGCAATTCACTCTGGCCGATGGTCAAGAAGTTAATTTTGGCGAAGATAACGGACATTTTCCAAAAATTAATTTTGTTGAAGTACTCGCAAATGAATTCAATATTGATGTATTTGAATCATCGATAGAGGAAATTCAGGCCGCATTGAGACAGCATGGATTAGAGGTAGAAAAAGTTGACAATCGGATTCGTAGCCTCGATAAATTGTGGAAGAAGTATCGAAAAACGATTGCTGGACCGGCATTTTTGGTAGGAATTCCGATATTTATGCAGCCACTCGCCAAAAAGCAAGCCGATGATCCGCGTATGAGCGAGCAATTCAATCTAGTATTTGGTGGTAGTGAAATGTGTAAAGCTTTTTCAGAGCTCAACGATCCACTCGATCAGCTGGATCGGTTCCGTGAACAACAAGCAATGCGCGATGCTGGCGACGACGAGGCGCAAATGCTCGATATTGATTTCGTTGAGGCACTCGAATATGGTATGCCGCCAGCCTGTGGCCTGGGCTACAGTGAACGCGTGTTCTGGAGTCTCGAAGGCATTACGGCTCGCGAGGGTGTACCATTCCCGCAACTTCGCCGCGAAATTGATCAAACAACACGTGATATATACAGTGATTTAAGTTTATAGGAGGGCAAAACGATGAATCCATTACCGACGGACAAAAACAGTACCTACAAAACGTCAATTGGCGCCGTAGCCGCCTCGGCAAACGCTTCAAAAATGACTAAAATCACTCCGTATCTTTTAGTACTGTTTATTTTGACCATAGTTGGTGTAGCGACAATTTTGGTTCCAAAAATGATTGCTAATAATAACAAATCCGAGGAACTCAAACAGTTTCAGCAGCAGCTAGAGGAAAATTCCAAACGCCTGCAGGGTGCTTCGACGGTTAATCGATAACTGATCGTCTGTGCTACAATAGTTCGCAGTGGGCAAAATCTAATATTCTGAAATAGGTGAGTATATATGCAATACGAAGTGAGCGAATTTATTTTGAAAGACGGCGGGCGCGGTTTGATTGTTAATGTACCATCAGCGCCAGTGATGAGTGCTCAATTTCATTTTCGAGCTGGCAGTCGATTTGTCAAAGATTTTGACGCCAAGTGGGAAACAGCACATATCATGGAGCATATGGCGTTTGGCGCTAATAATGGCTTTGCGACTGGTTCTGATTATGACGCGGTATTTACCGAGAACGGTGCCTATCATAACGCCTGGACCAGCGATGTTAGCATGTGCTATGTTGCGGAATGTGCTTCGTTTGAATGGGAGCGAATTTTGGGTCTGCAAAAATCAGCCATCTGCGACCCGAAATTTACCGATGATGAATTCGATGCCGAATATGGCAATGTTAAAGGCGAATTGACCGGTTACTTGTCGAATGCGAACCGGGTATTATGGCCGAAAATGGCGCAAAACTTGGGTGACAATACACTTAGTTATCAGGAACGACTTGATATTATGCCAAATATCAAAGTCCAAGATATTAGAAATCATTATCGCGGGACACATACCAGCGGCAACTTGCGTTTTGTGGTGGCGGGTGATTTTACTGGCAAATTGACCAGGCTGCGCGAAGTGTTGAATAGTTTTGAGCTCACGACTGGCGATCGGCCGCCGCTGCCCGTCGACGAGATGCACTCGTTCGCACCGTTCGCAATTCGCCGTAAAGACGTGCCGGATATTACCTTTGGCTGGACGATGAATTTGCCGCGGCGGCTATCTGACGACGAAGACACGGCAATGGGGGTACTCGATCACATCTTGAACGGAACACTGCATTCGCGAATCCAGGGCGAGGCTCGTCAAAAAGGCCTGGTTTATGGCATCTGGTCGGAAACCAGTGCGAGCGAGCATAATTCAACCTGGGACTTTGGTGCCTCGGTCGAGGCCGACAAACTTGATCGGCTGTTTGATCTGATCGTGCGCGAGATCAAACGCGTCCAGGATGGCGATATTACCGATGCCGAAATCGAGAGTGCCAAACAATATGCGCTCGGTCGGCATCAGATGGGAATTCAGACAGTGGGGCAGCTGAATAATTGGCTGGCCAATCGCTACTTCTTTGATGGCCGGATCGAAGATTTTGCTGCTCAGCCCGATCGTATCAATGCAGTGACCAAGGAGCGTATTATCGCCACGGCGCAGGAGTTTTTTGCGGTGAATTGCTGGGGCCTGGGACTGTACGGTAACACCGAAAAGGCCGTCGCCGAACGCTTGAACGACAAGCTGGAAAAATTATTCTAAAGGAGGGCTCTACGATGAAGATTGCGATTGCCTGGTACGGCGCCGAGGGGCAGGCTAATTACCAGTATTATACTGCCCAGGGACATGATGTCACAATTGTCACTCCCCAGGTAGCCGAGCAATATCCTATTCCGTCTGGCGCGCAGGCAGTTGTCGGACCAGATGCCTTTGATAAGTTGCAGGGCTATGACCTCGTGGTGCGTAGTGCCGCTGTGCGACCAGATAGTCTGCGAACTGATGGCAAGATTTGGTCGGCCACTAATGAGTTCTTTGCGAACTGCCCAGCACCAATTATTGGTGTAACTGGCACCAAAGGCAAGGGTACGACGTCGAGCTTGATCACATCAATCTTGCGGGCGGCGGGGAGAACCGTGCATCTGGTGGGAAATATTGGACAGCCGGCGCTCGAAGTGCTCGCCAGTATCCAGCCGAGCGATATTGTTGTCTATGAACTGAGCAGTTTTCAGCTCTGGGATCTCGAGCGCTCACCGCAGGTGGCGGTAATGACGCTGATCGAGCCGGATCATCTGGATGTTCATAGTGATATGGCGGAATATGTCACAGCCAAGAGTCGTATTTTTGCTTATCAGCAGCCAGGCGACAGAGCAGTTTATAACGAGCAAGACGAAACAGTGCGGCACATCGTCGAGACGGCGGTTCAGACCACCCATGCCACCCCCGTGCCATTTTTGAATAAAAAATTTGTTCATATTGAACAGGGAAAATTCTATTATGATGACCAGCCGATTTGTCCGATCGATGCCGTCAAGTTACCCGGCGAGCACAACCTTCGCAACGCTGCTGCGGCGATTGCTACGGTTTGGCGATTGATCGGTGGTGATATAGTAGCGATTGCGGCGGGACTACAGGATTTTGATGGCTTACCACATCGCTTGAAATTAGTTGCAGAGGTTAATAAGGTAAAATTTTATGACGACAGTATTGCTACGACGCCTGGTTCTGCTATTGCAGCTGCCAAATCCTTTGAGTCACCAATGATTTTGATATTGGGTGGTCACGACAAAGGTGCGGATTACAGTGAGCTAGGTAGAGTCATCAATAAAGTCAATGTGAAAATGATTTATGCCATCGGGGCGAATCGCGATAAAATCGCTGACCAGATCGGAGCGGTGTCGACTGTTCGAATAGAAAAGCTAGCCACCACATCAATGACAGAGATTGTTGGTATTATTTATCAATCTGCGGCGCCAGGTGATATTGTGATTTTGTCGCCAGCGGCAGCCAGCTTTGACATGTTTACCAGTTACCAGGATCGCGGCGATCAGTTCGTGACTGCGGTCAGAGGGTTGTGTTAAAATAGCTAGAGTATTATGGAACGAATCTGGATGAATGAACTGTCGCGTCACAAGGGATTAACGGTCGAGGATATCGAGCGTTCGTCCCAGTACGCCAGAGACCTGACAGCAGGATTAGAAAAGATCAAAACCTATCCCCAGGGTGTCACAATATTTGGCTCGGCGCGATTACCCGAAGCTAATCCATATTATGTCAAAGCCCGCGAACTGGGTCAGAAGCTGGCTCAGGCTGGTCATCCGGTGATTACGGGCGGTGGTAACGGCATTATGGAGGCGGCTAATCGCGGTGCTTTCGAGGTCGGCGGTCGGTCGATTGGGCTCAATATCCAGCTACCGCGTGAACAAACGCTGAACCAGTACACGACGGATCATCTGGAATTTCATTACTTTTTCGCCCGCAAAGTCATGCTGGCAGCATCCAGCAAAGTGTATGTTTATTTCCCGGGCGGCTTTGGCACGATCGATGAATTCAGCGAAATTCTAACACTGATCCAGACAAGGAAGGTCGAACAGGTGCCGATTTTTCTATTTGGCAAGGAATTCTGGGAACCGCTCGACGCGTTCTTTTACTGGAAAATGGAGAAAGAAGCCGGGACTATCAGTCCGGATGATCGTAGGCTCTACACGATCACTGATGATATCGAGGCGATTGTGACGACGGCGAACGAGGTGGCAACGCGCCAGCCGAGCGAGTTGATCGCCGAGGTTCTGAGCGCCGACGCTATCGATCCCGCGAATAACAGTTCGGTGGCTAGCTAGGTTTGACCTATGATAAGTGACCTAGAGAACAGGCTACAGGCGATTGCAGCGCAGGTAAAAACGGCTGCGGATCAGCTGAACGTGGCCGCTAAATCAGATGAGATTACTGAGCTAGAATTGGCTCTGGCCGAGCCGGAAGCTTGGCATAATCCCGAACAGGCACAGTTGAAGGCTAAAAAACTAGCCGATTTGAAAAACCAAGTCGATCCTTGGCAGGTTCTGGCGACTCAGGCGCAGGACTTTATTGAGCTGCTAGCGTTAGCCGACGACGAGATGCTCGGCGAATTGACTAGTCAGGTCGAGGCGCTCGAAGCTCATTTAACTGATTTGCAGGAACAACTATTATTTAACGGTGAATATGATACCGGCGACGCGATTCTGCGTCTCAGTGCGGGGGCGGGCGGCGATGATGCTCAGGACTTTACCGCTATGCTCGAACGCATGTATCTGCGCTGGGCCGAAAAAAATGAATATAAAACGACTATAGTCGAGCGATCAGCTGGGGAAGTTGCTGGCGTGAAAACAGTCGTGATAGAAGTGAGCGGCTCGTTTGCCTATGGCAAGCTGCGGAGTGAAAATGGCGTGCATCGCTTGGTACGGCTGAGTCCCTTTAATGCCGAATCACGCGAAACATCGTTCGCTCTCGTCGAGGTCTTGCCAAAAATCGACGCGCCAGATGTGGTTAAGATCGACGACAAAGATTTGAAAATTGACGTTTACCGGGCCGGTGGCCACGGTGGTCAGAGTGTTAATACCACTGATTCGGCGGTGCGTGTTACTCATCTACCGACTGGGATTGTCGTAGCAATTCAGAACGAGCGTTCACAGCTGCAGAACAAGGAAAAAGCCATGGAGATTCTGCGCGGCAAGCTAGCGGCGATGCAAATAGAGCAGCATGTTGAAACACTCGGTGAACTGCGCGCGGGTGAAAGTGCCAGTTGGGGTGCTCAGATCAGAAATTATGTACTCCATCCCTATAAACTGGTCAAAGACACCCGCACCAAGTACGAGGAAAAGGATGTCGAGGCGGTTCTGGATGGCCGCATCGACGGCTTTATCAAAGCGTATTTGGAAAGTCTTGCATTATCGAAATAGACGCGTTATAATCATAAGCATAGCCAGTAAAAACAAACAGGCTAAAACAGGAACAAACAGGAGACAAAATAATGTCAAATCAAGATTTTTTAAGTGGTGCAGCGCGCCATGATCGACCGATTCGAGTCGAACCACGTGATAGGGTAATTGTTCCAGAGCGTCATACACAAAATATCCGCTCAGTTTTTGGTTCGGCCGCAATACCTGTTCAGCCTGCCGAGCCAGCTCACCACCAGCCAGAGTCTCAGCCTGTTGTTGTTGCGCCGACAGCTCCTACGCCTATTGTCAAGCCGTCTGTCGATAACACTACTACGGCCGAGCAGTCATTCCAGCAATTGTCAGCCCAGGTGACGAAATCGACACCACATCACGCTCATCCAGCCCATAAGCCCAAACCAGCTCATCGACCACTAAAGAAAGCTGTCGCTGCTAAACCGACTGCTACCCGTTCAGTAAAAACAGCCCATCCAACCAAACATCATCAAACGAAATCTCACCAGGGTAGTTTAACTCGGAAAGTCCTCGCTTCGGCGGCAGAAACCATGCCGACCACTGCCGAATCTGGCGGCGCTACAGCATTGATTGATAGTAGTGGTGCAGGTGCGTTGACCGGTGAGTCAGCTGGTCAAACTTGGTTGCGCCACTTGGACACCAAGGTAACGTTTCAGGTTAAAATCGACCATCGCAAACTTGGCCGATTCCTGAAATATCTAATCATTACGTCATTGCTGGCAGTTAGCGGCTATTTGGCGTGGGATACCTGGTTCACGAATAAACCGATCAGCTATATCTTTTCTCAGGCAGCGAGTGCGGTGTCAATTGATGACACTAATCCATTTGGCGTTGACCCGACAACGGTCAGTAACCAGGCGTGGGCGGCACATACTGCACCGGCCGATCAGCCACGCTACTTGTATTTACCGTCACTGAACGTTCAATCGCGAGTCGATAGTGTCGGTATTAACAGCAACGGCAATATTGATTCACCCAAAAATGCCAACGACACTGCTTGGTATGATGGCAGTGCGAAACCGGGGCAGGAGGGCCAGGTCTTTATCAATGGCCATAAATCGTATTCTTCGTCCTATGGCGCTGCTTTTGACAAGCTAGATCAGTTAAAGGCTGGTGACCAAATCGTGATCGAAAATGGTAATGGCGATAAATTTACCTACCAGGTCGTAAATAGTCAGACGCTCGCGACCGACAAAGTCGACATGAGCCAGGCGCTCAATGTACCGGATGACGCCAAACAAGGCCTGACGCTCATGACCTATACTGGTAAATATAATTATCAGCATCAAAACACTGATCAACGCGTGGTGGTGTATGCTGTACGGAAATAGCCTTTAGGCGATGTAAATAGGTTATGGTATAATAGAGCAGATGATCTTACTGGATAGAGTAACCAAAACCTATCATCGTGGCATTCGACCGGCACTCGACAAGGTGTCGCTCCACGTGGCGCCACGAGAATTTGCGATTATTGTCGGGGCTTCGGGCGCTGGCAAGTCGACGCTACTAAAACTATTAACCCGTGAGGAAAAGCCGGACTCGGGAAAAATTGTCGTTGGTGGTATTGATTATGACACCCTGGATGATCGTGATGTACCATTATTGCGTCGTCGCATTGGCGTGGTGTTCCAGGATTTCAAGCTATTACCAAACCGCACGGTTTTTGAAAATGTGGCGCTAAGCCTGGAAATTTCCGGTCATACGAATAACGAAATCAAAACTAATGTACCCAAGATTCTCGAGCTGGTTGGCCTGTATGGCAAGCAAAAGAACTTTCCGCGCGAACTATCCGGTGGCGAGCGTCAACGCGTAGCTATTGCCAGAGCCATGGTGCGCCAGCCCAAGATTTTGATCGCCGACGAACCCACTGGTAACCTGGATCCCAAAAACAGTTGGGAAATTGTCCGGCTGCTTGCGAAAATTAATAAATTTGGTACCACAGTCGTCCTGATTACCCATAGTACCGAAATTGTGAATCGGCTGAACACCAGGGTTATTACCCTTGATGACGGCAAAGTCGCGAGTGACGTGGCACACGGAGGCTACCGCCAATGATAGAGCCAAAAATGACCAAAAAATCGACAACCGATAGCACGAAAAGCTCGGCATCCAAAACACGTCGCTTGCAGTCAAAGCGCCAGCGCCGTTTATTAACGAATTCGCGTATTTTCCGCTACGGCGTACGGAACTTTACCCGTAATTCGTGGCTGACAGTAGCGGCAACGGCGGTGATGTCGATCACGCTACTCATCATGTTTTCCACTATTGTGGTTAGCCAGATGCTCAGTAGCACCGTGGTGAGTTTACGCGAAAAAATTGATATTTCGATTTACCTCGATCCGAGCATTAGTGACGACACACTGCGCAACCTAAAGGGCAAGATGCAGCTAGTCGACAATGTTCGTAGCGTCGCCGTTAGTAACAGTAAGCAGCAATATCAAGACTACGTGACACAGTATCCGGATAAACTGGAAACACTGGTGACATTGACAGAGCAGGGTATTGATCCCTCGACTAAATTTCCGGCGGTCATGAATGTCAAGGTCAACGATCTCAGTAATTTGACCCCGATCAAGCAAGTCGTGGGGGATGATCCGCAGTTTAAACAATGGCTATATGCCAATCGGGCACCGTCCTATGCTGGCGAGCAACAGAACACGATTAACCGGATCGCCAGTTGGGCTTCATTCGCCAAGCGTATCGGTTTGATTCTCGGTTCGGTGTTCCTGATAATATCGGTACTGGTGATCTTTAACACGATCAGAATGGCAATTTTCAGCCGTCGCGACGAAATTAGTATGATGCGTTCGGTTGGTGCTGATCGACACTTTGTTCGCGGGCCGTTTCTGATCGAAGCTGAACTGTACGGTGCTCTGGCGGCGGTGGTGGCGACCGCACTTGGTTACTTCTTGTTCATCTGGATAACGCCCGGCCTAGAAGCCTATGGTATTGCCACTACCGAAGTCCGGGACATCTTGTCGAACTGGATGGCACTGATATTTGTCGCTGTCCTGGCCGTTGGTATCTTGATCGGCTACGTCTCGGCCCGTCTAGCAGTTCGTCGCTATCTAAAATAAAAGTTTTCCACAACGCTCGAGTTGACAAGCATGAGCACTTTCGGCTATAATTATTAACAAGGCTCCTCGCCACCACTGAAACAAGGAGGGTATAAGTGAAACACAGACAACTCATCGTGCGCAGTCGCCGTCAATCTCGGCGATTTAAGATAGGCACTAAACGCTCAGCCATTATTTTTATTGCGGTATTAATGGTCGTTGGTGTCATGGCGCCGATGTTTTCGAGTGCGCCAGTCGAAGCGATCGATAACAGTGCTAAAATCAGAGCGCTCGAGGCTCAAATCGGTACCTACAATGATCGAGCCAGGGAGCTGGCGGCTCAGTCGGACTCGCTATCCAAGGCCATTGACGTGTTAAAGAACGAACAGTCGCAGTTGCAGGCCGAGATCGACTTGAATAACGCCAAGGCTGCTGATTTAAAGGTGAAAATTGCGGCCAATGAAGCTAAAATGAAAACCAGGGGCAATGATCTCAGCGAGATCATGGCAGAAATGTATCTTGACAACAAAATTACGCCGTTGGAAATGCTGGCCAGCAGCAGCAACCTCAGCGATTATGTCGATAGACAGTCGCAGCAGGCTACCGTTCAGGATCAGCTAAAGGCTGCAATTCAGGAAATAAAAGAACTTAAAGCCCAGCTCGAACAGCAGAAAAAAGATGTCGAAGCCATTTTGGCTGACCAACAGACTCGCCGCAGTCAGCTCGCTAGCAAACAGAGTGAACAGCAGTCATTGCTCGACAAAACCCAAGGTCAAGAGGCGGCCTACGCTAAAATGACAGCAGAAAACCGCGATAAAATTCGTCAGTTGCAAGCCGAACAGGCTCGCGCCAACCAAACCAGCACTGGTGGTGGTCGAGTAGTTGCCGGTGATCCTAATCATGGCGGCTACCCAGCTTATCTGAATAATGCTGCCAAGGACGCTTTGGTCGATCCATGGGGTATGTATAACCGTGAATGTGTTAGCTATGCCGCCTGGAAAGTCTACCAAGCCTACGGCAATATGCCGTACTGGGGTGGCCGTGGTAATGCGAATCAGTGGGACGATAATGCTCGGGCGGCTGGTATTCCCACCGGCTCAACTCCGAAAGTCAAAGCTGTTGCTGTCTGGCATATCGGCTACTATGGTCACGTTGCCTGGGTAGAAAAAGTTAATGGTGACGGTACCTTTGATGTTTCCGAATACAACCGCGGTGGCGATGGTCTATACCATGAACGTACCGGTGTCAGTACCAGCGGCGTTGTCTTTATCTACTTTGGCGAACGATAAACAAACGTCAGTAGAGTTACCATCCGGCTTGTGCTAAAATAGATTAAATGAAGCTAAATTTGAATCCCATGCAGCCGAACATGTCAAATCTGCCGGCTGAACCGAATCTATCTGCCAAAAACCCTCGTAAAACCATTACCATCAGCCTGATTTCGATCATTGTCACGGGGCTGATTGTTGGTACTATCGGGTTTGCGATTGGTACACGGTATCAGGCGATGCTGGCTCGGGCGAGCGGTAATCTGGATTACAGCAAGCTAAACGAAGTCTATGGTGCGCTGAAACAGCGCTTTGACGGTACGCTGGACAATGACAAGCTGATCCAGGGCGCGGCTGCTGGCATGGCGAATGCCGCGGGCGATCCGTATACGACGTTCTTTACCGAGGCTGAGGCGGCCGAGTTCAGCGGTGACCTGTCTGGTACGTTCGAGGGCGTTGGGGTCGAGTTGGGTCAGAACAACGATAAACAGCTCGAAGTCGTGTCACCGATTGATGGCAGTCCCGCCAAGGCCGCCGGGATCAGGGCTCATGATATCATTGCGGCGGTCGATGATGTTAGCTCGCTGGGCTGGACACCAGAAAAAGCCGTCACCAAAATCCGCGGCAAGGCCGGTACAGTAGTCAAACTGACCATTATTCGTGACGGTGAAACCAAGGAATTCAACCTGACCCGGGCGAAAATCACTATACCGAGCGTGGAAACAGAGATTCAGGATGGCATCGGCTATATGCGCATCTCGCGCTTTGGTGACGATACAGCTGATTTAGCCAGCAACGCTGCTAACGAGTTCAAGTCAGCTGGCGTGAAAGGGGTTATCCTAGATCTCAGAGGCAACGGTGGTGGTTATGTCGATGCTGCCAAAGCCGTCGCTAGCCTCTGGCTGAAAAACGGCCAAACTGTGGTCGAGGAACGACGTGGCAACCAGGTGATCGCTACTGAAACCGCCTCTGGTTCAGCAACTTTACAAGGGCTAGAGACGGTTGTCCTGATTGATGGTGGTTCGGCCAGTGCCAGCGAAATTGTCGCCGGAGCGCTACAGGATAATGGTATAGCGACGCTCATTGGTACTACGTCATACGGCAAGGGCAGTGTCCAAGAGCTCGTCCCACTGTCGAGCGGTGCTCAGCTAAAGGTAACGATTGCGCGCTGGTACACGCCAAATGGCCAGAATATCAACGGCAACGGCATTAAACCCAATATTGAGGTCCAGATGTCGACCGATGAATTTAACGCCGGTAACGATACTCAACGTGCCAAGGCTATCGAAGTTTTGAACAAATAGGAACCTAAAACCCTTGACTTGGTTTGCTGTCCGGGTATATACTATTGATCGTGAAAGCCATGACGAAGGTTGTAATCAACCAAACCACCGCCGGGCACCATAACATGGTGTGCTTGCTCGGTTTGATTGTGTCGCGCCCTTCGGCAGAAGCTTTCTAGTACCAATACAATTACAAGCAAAGCAGCCGAAGGGAAACCTCCGGCGTTTTTGTTTGTCGACAGAAGGGAAAGAACAATGACCGTTCTCCGCTCCAAAGTGGAAGCGTTTTTGACGGCCCGTTCGTCGAGGCATTTCGTTTCATGGCCAGTGGCTGCGCAAACGCTGTGTCTCGGGGGGGGGCTAGGCACCAACCGGCAGGTTGGTCGCGCCATCCGGCGCGGCTACTTGTCAGTCTGGTGCATCGATGGCAGTGAATGTGTGGTCCTGACTGCGGGACCGCGCCTGCTGGCGGCTACATATTCCTCATAAGGGAATCATCGCTGCCAGCAGAGGCCATACTGCTCCTCACGAGGGAAACACTATGGCCAGGGCGGCGGTAATTGGCCACAAGCCGAAAACCCGCCGCCCTGAGGACCCCAGGCTCTACCACCACCACTGCCAGTACCGCATGGTCTGCCACTTCCTTTCTTTGTCACAACCAGTGTCGTCCTCGCAGGCTCATTTGTGGCCTCGGACGACACTGCGCGCCCCATATACTTGCACAAAATTAGCGAAACCTTTATACTGATAGCTATGGAACATCTTAGGCACAAGATTTTATTGGTCGAAGACGACGAAGTATTGGCCAACGTCTATCGACAGCGGCTAGAGCTAGAAGGTTTCGAAGTCGAGCGCGTCGACAACGGCGAGGACGCATTGCAGGCGGCGCTCAGATTCAAGCCAGAGCTGATCCTGCTGGATGTCATGATGCCGAAACTGAACGGTTTCGACGTACTGGATATCCTGCGTAACACCTCAGCAACCCGCAATATTCACATTATTATGCTGACGGCGCTCAGCCAGCCCAAGGATGCTGAACGTGCCAAGGACCTCGGTGCCGATGATTTCCTCGTCAAATCCCAGGTAGTGATCAGTGACGTTGTTGATCGCATCAAACACCATCTCGGCATGACAGAGCAAAAGTGGACAAATAACTCGAAATAATCTGTCGTTAACATAGGCGCATTGACTTTTATGACTAATTGTGCTAGTATTGATATTATAACCATATAACATCAACAAAAGGAACCTTTATCATTATGACGCATCACCAATCTCCCGGCAGCAATCACGGCCTTCAACCAGCGCCAAAAACTGACTGGCTAGAGCAGCTAAAAGACGGTTCGACAGACACCGAACAGTTTCTGCGGATGGAGCATTATGTTCATGTCAAGGAAGAAACAGAGGAATTTGACCGCGGACAAGGGCTTTTTACTGATTATCGACCCTTTGTGTCGAGCGTTACCTATGGCAAAGATGGCAAGGCTGCGTTCTACGGTGATTCAAAGCCTTTTGAAGTGACAATTACGCGTACTAATGGCGCTATTGAGGATGGTTGGCAAGCAGTCGGGTTGACTCAATATGTGGACAGAAAGGATGGCAGTACGAAAGATGGATATCTAGTTGCGAAGTATCACCTGGGTCCGGATAGCAAGATTGTTCGTACCGAGTCTAGGGTTAGTAATATCATTGAAACCGAAGAGTTGACGCGGCGCCGCAAAGCTGAACAGCAACAACGTTTAGCTGGCGTATCGGCAGCCACTATGACAGTTGGGGCGCCTCAAGCTGGACGACTCATTACTGCTGCTGAGGTTCAGGCTATTATGAATAGTGGCAATCAAGAATCACGTCCTAGTGCTACTCCAGAAATAAGGATCGAAAGCCCTCAGGATCGGGAAGCTCGCGTGCTGGCCCAGTTTAGCGAGAGTGATCGACGGGCTTTATCAGATTTTGCTTATTACGCGCATGCCAAGCGCGACGCTCAGTTAAAAAATGAGGGTGAGCGTTCGAGTGATCTGGGGCGTGATATATCAGGTGCCTATAACAAATTATCCCCCGAAGCCAAGCAGCGTGCTCGCAGCGTAGCATCTACTATCTACGGTGCAGGCAATGTCGCATTCTAACTAATGGGTTAAAAACTATAAAATCCCTCCTGAAATCTAGGAGGGATTTTAGTTAGCAATAATCTGATTAGTCGACGCAAACTTGGGTGCGCCAGACAGTTTTGCCGGTAAAGTTCTTGATCTTGCGGCGAACAAACTTGACGACGCCGTCTTTGTCGGCGTGAATAGTGAAGTTACGACTGACGTAGGTACCGGGTCCGGCGATCTTGCTAGCGCCGACTTGGCGAACAATCACCTGACCAGCGTTAACTTTCTGGCCGCCAAACACCTTTACACCGAGGCGCTGACCAGCGTTGTTATGGATATTTTTGGACGAACCGCCCGCTTTAACATGAGACATACTTTAAAACACTCCTTCGTTATTTTGGTCCATTGTACACTAAAAAGACTTTTCATGCAAGCGAAATTAATTGACAGATCATCGAGTCTATGCGACAATGTGGTTAACAACACGGAAAGGGGATGAGGATGGTCAAGCGAGAGCGCGAAATCTGGACGATTGATATTGATGATGTCAGCCTGAGATATGGCGGGGCATTTGCTAACTTTAGTAACCGAGCTGGCTGGACGCGGGGATTAACGGCAAAGGGCTACAATGAGCAATGGGGTGAGCTATGGGGGGGGGGCAGACGTTGATGAGATAGCCCGGCGGGCATCGGTACTAAATCGTGGTATGGCTCCTTTTCTGCGACCGGTCAGGGATGCGCCGCTAGCGTTGGCCGCTCTGGCGCAGGCACGCGATCTCATCGCATTTACCTCACGACCACGATCTCTTCACACTACGACGGTCGCTAGTCTCGACCAGCATTTCCCCGATACTTTTCGCGATATTAAATATCTCGATGGCGGGTGGGGTGATCGTGGTGCCATCGAATCCGTTACCAAGGGCGAGGCGGCGGTTAGGCTCGGAGCTTCAACTCATATTGATGACCAGGTGCGCCATGCGGTTGGCATGGCCGGGGCTGGCGGTGTGGGCTTGCTATTCGGCGACAGCCACGCTGCGGCAACGGCGACAGTAGGCGACGGTGTGGTGAGAGTGCCGACCTGGAGAGATGTGCTGCGGCACGCCGATATCGATCCAGACTCAGTGTTTCCTGAGAACTAGCAGTTCACGGCCGACGACTTGACCGTCGCGGTGGTAAACCAGAGACTTTTTATTGTCTGTATAAAAAATTTGTTCAAATCCGTAATCATTCAGTTTTTTAATTACATCAAGGTGATGAGTGCGTCCGCCAACAAACCAACAGGGGAGAGCGATCGTCATACCAGTTGATGAGGTGACTTGACCAGCTAGATTCTTGAGGAACTTGCCGAGGATAATCTCGCAGTTTTTCATGTTGTCTCGGAGCGCGGACAACTGAGGCTCGCTGGCGAAAGGTCGCCCTAGATAAGTTTCGGTAGCTACCAAGTCGATCGGCGGCTGCCAGTGATGCGCCGTGGCGTCGCCAACCTCGAGCTTGGATTGTATGTCGATACGATGGGTGCGTCCTAGCCACTCTAGGTTGGCTTCGGAATACTCGATCATGCGCGGTTCGAGGTCGGTGCCATAGACGGACATTTCCATCAGCGCCGCCTCTTGCAATACGACACCTGTGCCACAAAAAGTATCGAGCAGAGTCGGTGCCGCCACCCGCTCTCCTGTAGCGCCAGCAGCCAGGTTGATCATGGTTTGGGCGAGTTTCGGTGGTAACATGCCAACGCGAGCATCACGCTTGGGGCGTGATCGGTCGCGAAACGTGTAGGCATTGATATCCTGGACGAAAATTGTCCGAGCCAACAACTCTTTGCCTCTGTTACTTGCTAGGATGAACTCAATTTTGTTCGGTTTGGTGAGCTTGTTATGAAAGACGGTGGCGCTCGACAAGGTAGTTTCGGCATTTGGAATTAAACGGACTGAACCACGGCGTTTTTTGATATCCAACCCGTATCGTAACAGTTGGCGTGGCGATAGTTTTGTTTCATAGGTTGAAAAGCCGAGCACGACCTTGCCATCAGCTGGCAGATGGCGCCCGATCGATTGCCAGGAATCGTCAATGACTTTGGCGACCTTGACGATAGAACCAAGTCGGCCAAAATCGAAAGTTGGTTCGGCGTCGAGCAGAGCGATCGTACCGTAGCATTCGACTGTTGGCCCGAATACAGCACGCAGTTCGGCAAAACCGATTTCTGGCTGGCGGCCTAACACGAATAATAGCATGCGACCATTGTAGCAGGTTTCGATAACATAAAACCAAGGTCAGAATCTTCAGGTTTACTGTATAATAGTCCGGTAATGTTGGGCAAGGTAATCAAACAGATAAAACGTGACTTGCGTCGTGTTAGCGGACGAGGCTGGCTCAACGTTGTGACGATCACGCTGATTGTCATCCTCTTAGTAGCGGCGCGGGACCAACTCTACGAGGCCTGGAAACTACTGGGGCAGGTGAACCTGTGGATCTTGGCGCTGCTGATCCCAGTGCAATTCATCTCGTATTATACGAATGCCGAGATATTCTTTACCTATTTACGGTCCAGAGGGCAGTTGAAAAGAGTTAATTCGCTCGAGGCCACCAGTATGGCACTGGAGCTGAATTTTGTGAATCATGTGTTCCCGAGTGGCGGTGTGTCGGGTATTTCCTATATGGTTTGGCGGCTGGGTAAGCTAGGCGTCAGTGCGGGGCAGGCGACGATGGCCCAGCTGATGCGTTATGTGGTGCAACTCGGGACGTTCGCGTTGCTGCTAGCGGTAGCGCTGGTCGTGGCGACGCTCGAAAACCGTACGAGCAACTGGGTAGTGATGGTGGCGACTGGTGTCGTAACGTCGCTAACATTCCTGGTGATCTTTGGTAGTTATTTGGTCGGCAGCGAAGAGCGCATGAAGAGTTTTGCCCACTGGTTGACGCGTGCTGTGAATACGTTAGTCCGCAAGTTGACTTTTGGCCGGCGCAGTAAGGTCCTCGACATCAAGTCAGTCGAAACATTCTTTCTGGAGTTCCATGACGACTATATGACGTTGCGTCGCGATAAAAAGATGTTAGTCAAACCCATTCTGTGGTCGCTGGCTTTTAATCTCTTTGACGTAGCACTGTTTATGGTCAGTTTCTGGGCGCTCGGTATCTCGGTCAATCCGGCAGTGCTGCTGATTGCCTATGGCGCAGCGGCAACAGCAGGGTTTTTAATGCTGACGCCGGGCGGGGCGGGGGCTTACGAAGCTATCATGGTAGCGATTTTAACCGCCGGTGGCATGAGCGCCGGGGCGGCCTTCGCTGGTGTGGTCTTGACCCGAGCGACACTGATGGCTGGGTCGCTGTTAACCGGGTTCCTTGCCTATCAACACGCGCTCCGCAAATACGGCAAGCCCAAGCTCGAGGAAGTCAATTTTGCAGCTGCTGGCAAATCTGATGAGGCGCAGTAGGTATCATGCTTCCCGATGAACACGCCATCTCGCCAGAGCCAATGTTTGGTGTGTCGGATGCGATCGCTTTGTTCAATCAAATACTGGAAACCGCTACGCCGCATATCACGGTGGTTGGTGAAGTAGCAAATTTCAAAATTAATCAGGGCAAATGGGTATTTTTCGATATCAAGGACAAGGAATCGACACTTGGCTGTTTCATGTCAGCATTTAATTTGCGAGTGGCGATCGAGGATGGGATGAAGGTGGTCGTGACAGCGCGGCCGAATCTGACGCGCTGGGGTAAATTCAGCCTGACAATCCAGACGATTCGACCAGTGGGCGAGGGTAGTATTCGGCGATCGTTTGAGCTGCTGCGGGCCAAGTTGGAGCAGGAAGGGCTATTTAGTCCCGAGCGCAAACGGAACTTGCCGGCTATGCCTCAAGTGATTGGCGTTATATCGTCGACCCAGGCGGCGGGTTACGCGGACTTTATCAAGATCGTCGGCGAGCGCTATGCGGGGCTAGCAATTCAGGTCGCGAACGTGCCGGTGCAGGGTGAAATGGCGGCACCGCAGATGATTGCAGCCCTCGATTACTTTAACGAGCTGGCCGAGCCGCCAGAGGCAATAGCTTTACTGCGTGGCGGTGGATCGCGGGATGATTTGGTGGCTTTTGACGATGAACCGTTGGTCCGGGCAATTGCTCGCTCACGGGTGCCGGTGATCACAGGCGTGGGTCATGAGGTTGACGTAACGCTAGTCGACCTGGTGGCAGACGTCCGGGCGGCCACACCATCGAATGCTGCCCAATTGCTGGTGCCATCGCGTCAGGAGATCCTGGCTCGGGTTGACTCCGAGTTAAAGCGTGTCCTGGCCCGATCAGAGCGGGGGCTCGATGAGCTAGCTGGCAAAGTTGAGAGTGATCACGCGGCGATGCTCGCGACGATCGAAAGCTCCTTTAGCGACCTGACTCGGCGATATGATACGCTGCGGCAGGTCTTGCGTCAGGTTGATCCACGGCTGGTGCTGAACCGAGGCTATGCGCTGGTTCGGGACGAGGCTGGTCGGAATCTGCAGACCCGACCAAATACTGGCGATAATTTGACGGTTGAAACGGCGCAATTTATAATCGAAACGGAGGTAAAAAATGCCAGACAAAAGTAAAAGTTTACGTCAGCTACTCGATGAGTTTGAAGCGATTGTCACCTGGTTTGATCAGTCAGAAGTCGATATTGATCAGGCAATTCCTAAATTTGAGGCCGGCTCTAAATTGGCTGATGAGATCAAGCAGCGCCTCGACACGGCGAAAAACAAGATCGAGCTCGTCAAAGCCGATTTTGCGGCCAAAGCTGCACAGTCGAAAGGCGAGTAGTGTTGCCTTGGCTGATCGGTGGAGTGGTTATTATCGTTATGATTGGCATCGGTGTGTTGTTTGGTGGCGCACCATTTGTGCCAACCAGGCGAGCCTGGATTGCGGAGGCGCTGACATTATCGGGTTTCGGCCAGGATGATGTGATTGTTGACCTTGGCTCGGGTAACGGGGTAGTGCTGGAGGCGGCGCTGGATCGTGGCGCTCGGCGGGCGATTGGCTATGAAATTAACCCGCTCTTGGCACTGTGGTCGCGCCTCAGGCTTCGCCGCTTTGGTCGGCGTCTCGTAATTCGAACCACTGATTTTTTTCGAACCGATTTGCCACCGGATACCACCATTATTTATATGTTTCAAACGGGCGGAGTAATGCGGCGGATCAAGCCATATCTGCTCGAGCAAAAATCGAAACTGCATCGATCCACTATCAAAGTGGTGTGTTTTGGTTTTACGATACCAGGGTTAGAAGCACAGTGTGAGCTAAACGGCATGACGCTTTATGAATTTTGATTGCTTTGTCGGCTTGGCTTGTGATAGACTAGTCATATGATAACGCTAAAGCTTCATTCGGTAGCGCATCGCGAGCGCGGTGAATCGAATCCTTTCCTGATTACCACTATTATTTTTGTGTTACTAGCTGTTGGTTTGGGCGTTGGTTTTGGCTGGGCCTACATGCAAATGACTGATTATCGTGATAATGTAGCCACTAAAGTTGAGGCCGCGGTCAAAGTCGCCAAAGACGAGCAGAAAGAGGCCGATAAAGCTGAATTTACCGAGGAATATAAAAAGCCAAATTTGACCTACGAGGGTCCGTCTGATTCTGGCTCGGTGACATTTAGTTATCCCAAGACCTGGGCAGCCTATATCGACCAGGATGGCGCTGGTGGCGGTGATTTGTCACTGTATTTTAATCCTAAATCAGTGCCGACGATCAGGGGTGGAACAGCTTATGCACTACGTGTCACTATCAATAATCAGTCATACAGTTCAGTGTTGCAGTCATACAACGGCCAAGTCGAGGCTGGTACCCTGTCTGCCAAAACGATCGTAGTTGGTAAAACTGATAGTTTTAGCGGTTACGAGGGCATGCGGATTGACGGTCAATTTGGGGATGGTATCAATGGATCGGTCGTCATTTTCAAGATTCGTGACAAAACCCTGCGGCTCTATGTCGATAGCCAAGATTTCATGAATGACTTTAATAGTACGGTGCTGAACTCTCTGAAATACGAGTCATAAAAAGCATCAGCGCCATCAAATTCGAAAATTTGCTATACTGGATAGTATGAGCGAGCTGGAGGGTAGTGCAGTCGCGGTGGCTCACGAACTAAAGACGCCACTGGTTTTGTTGCGTCAATTGACATTATTGCTCGAAAATACTAATAATCCGGCCGAACAAGCCGAACTAACTCGTCGTCTGCGATTTACATCAGAGCGGTCGCTACGGTTAGTTGATTCGTTAACTAAAATGGCACGTCTAGAGGATGCGCTGTTCGAACTCGAACCGGTACAATTAAACGGCTTGTGTACAGCACTGACTCATGAATTGTCGCCACTGGCCGAGGCATACCAACAGAATCTGCGGACCCGATTAACCCGTCAATCAATTGTGGCGGTTGGTAATCGTGAACTGCTGAATTCACTATTATCCGGGCTGATCGATAACGCGATTCAGCACAATCCAGCCGGAGCGGCTATTGAGGTGGCTAGTCGAGTGCGTGCCGGTGAAGCCATTATCGCGGTACGTGATTTTGGTACTACCATTGATTTATCGGATTTTCGAGCACTCGAAGCCTCGATTGGCAAGAGAGCGTTGCCGATTTCGGCCCGGCCGCTATCATCAGGTTTGGGTCTGTTGGTCGCCAGCCGGCTACTAACAGCGATGAATGGGCGTTTGTCGGTGCAGCGACATTATAGTGGCGGTATGACCTTTTCGGCGCATTTACCGCTCAGTCGACAACTAAGTTTTTTGGAGGTGTAGGATGGCAGGGCATCGCCCAATCATCTTGCTCGTCGATGACGATGCCTGGTTTAGTGATGGTTTAGCGGCGAGTTTGACCGATTATTTAGTGATTAGAACGCCCGATCCGGACCAAGTGTTTGATCTGATTGAGCAGCACCAACCAGATGTGCTGCTGGCTGACATTATGCTGGGGGCGCGCAATTTGTTTGCGTTGCTGCACGAGATGCAGAGCTACCTCGACACCAGGCATTTACCGGTGGTGATCGTTTCGGCGATTGCTGCTCAAATCCAATCGGCTGATGTGGCGGCGCTTGGGGTGCAGGCGGTACTCGATAAAACCGATCTGACACCAGCAAAATTACGGGGATGTATTGCGTCCGTCATAAAGTCTAGGACAAGGCAGTTATGAGTCAAACGATTCGCACCAAAGCTATTGTATTACGGCGAACTAATTACGGCGAAGCTGATCGGATTGTTCAGGTTATCACGCCGGATCATGGACGCTTGTCGATGATGGCGCGGGGAGTCCGGCGCGAAAAATCACGCCTAGCAGGAGGTATTGAACTGTTTGCTGTCTGTGATCTGGTACTAACGCGCGGTACGAAGTCATCGAGTGATCTGTGGATGTTAACCGGCGCCCGCCTCGGTACATTTTTTGACCAGATCATGGCAGAGTACGATCGTTTGCAGTTTGGCTACGAAGCAATCAAACAAACCGCGGGAGCCGCCGAAACAATTGACGAACCAGAGTTTTATGCGCTGCTTGAGGCAACATTTTCGTCATTGAATAATCTGAACATCAATCTGAAAATTACTGAAACCTGGTTTTACTTGCGGCTGGCAAAATTGCTCGGCAATGAACTAAATACGGCCACTGACGCTAGCGGCATGAAGCTGGTCGAGGATGCTCGGTATAACTTTGATCAGAGTGACCAAGTGTTTGTTTTTAGCGAAACTGGCAGGTACGGGTCAGACGTCTTAAAACTACTGCGCATTCTGGTCGCTAATGATCCGCAGATCGCTAGTCGTATCCAGGGAGTTAATGAATTGATTGATGATGGCCTGCGGTTGGCACGCTCGGTCGCGAAAATCTAATCTATAGTGTATAATATCAAGATATGGAACAGATTATCAGTTTAGCAAAACGGCGCGGGTTTGTTTATCCCGGCAGCGAGATATATGGTGGCGAGGCGGGGCTGTATGATTTCGGACCCTATGGAGTTGAGCTGCTGAATAATATCAAAAAGTCATGGTGGCGACGTAATGTTCAGTTGAAAGAGGACTACGTTGGTCTGGACAGTGCGATGTTCAAAAATCCAAAAGTTTGGGAGGCGAGCGGGCATGTCGGTGGTTTTTCTGATCCACTAGCAGAGTGCAAGAATTGCAATGCGCGCATCCGCGTCGACAAAGAGTTGGGCGCTATTGGCGTTGTGGCTGATGAGAAAATGAGCGAAGCGGAACTGAACGCATTGTTTGACGAGCATCGCAGCGAAATTAAGTGTCCAGTGTGTGGTGAAAAAGATTTTTCAGAGGTGCGAGCATTTAATTTGCTGGTCAAATCAAACCTCGGTGATTTTACTGGACGCGATGAACGCCCAGTGTATCTACCGGGCGAAGCCTGTCAGGGGATTTACTTGAATTTCAAAAATGTGGTGGATAGCACGCGCATGAAAATTCCGTTTGGCATCGCGCAAATTGGCAAGGCATTTCGCAATGAAATCAGCCCGCGTAATTTTCTGTTTCGTACCCGCGAATTCGAGCAGGCCGATACGCAGTTTTTTGTACGGCCAAACGAAAATAAAGAGGCGTACGAGCGCATCAAAGCAGACCGATTTGCCTGGTATACTGATGATCTGGGCATTAACCCCGAAAAATTGCGCTGGAGTCAGCATGAAAACCTGGTGTTTTATGCCAAGGACGCATGGGATATCGAGTACGACTTTCCGAGCTATGGCTTTGACGAAGTCGAAGGCATTCATGATCGCAGTGATTATGATTTGTCGCAGCACATGAAATTTTCGGGCACCAATCTGGAATATACCGATCCATATACGCAGGAAAAATATATTCCATGGATTCTCGAGACGTCGATGGGCCTTGGTCGAGCATTTTTGATGGTATTGTCTGATGCATACACCGAGGAAACGACTGATAATGGCGATACGCGTGTTGTGTTGAAGCTAAAGCCGGAACTTGCGCCGGTGCAATACGCGGTGTTTCCACTACTGAAGAACAAGCCAGAATTGGTCGCAAAAGCCCGCGAAGTTTTTATGGAGCTGTCGAAAAAATACTCGTGCGAGTGGGATGATAACGGCAATATTGGCAAGCGCTATCGCCGTCAGGACGAAATCGGTACACCGCACTGCATTGTGATTGATTTTGATACGTTAGAGGATGGCACAGTGACGGTTCGTGATCGTGACACGACCGAGCAGCGGCGGGTGAAGGCTAGCGAATTGTGATGCGCTATAGTTTATATCCTCATGCCGGCGAAGTTCCCTATAGCGACTGGGCTGATCGGGGAATAGAGGTTCCTGTTTTTGACAAGGATGGAACGTTGGGGCCGCTCGACAGTCTGATTCTGGATCCGACAGTAATAGAGGGAATGAAAAAGCAAGAGATGCCTGATATTTTTCCACGGATTGCCATTGTTTCCAATAACAGCGATCCCTGGCATGTCGATGAATTTGCAGGTGCTTTGAGGCGTCGTCTCGGTGTCGGTGTCTATGCAGTTGCCAAGGGTCATGGCTACAAGGGCAAACCGCATCCTGAAATGGGCCACGTCGTTGCTCGGGGGTTTGGCGTTCAGCCGGATCAGTTAGGTGTAATTGGCGATAGACTATGGACCGATGTAGTTTTTGGCCACCGTGTCGGGGTGGGGGCAGTAGCCTTAACAACTAAAGTTGGTGAGGGTGACGCGCCCCTGGTACCGACTTTGCGGAGACTCGAAGATCTAGTGATACGCCTCGATACAATACGTGGCCACGCTACGCCGCACGTCCCAAGTGAAATAGAGGAATAATTATGACCGTCGGCATTGTTGGTTTCGGTAGCTTTGGCAAATTTATGGCTGAAAAGCTGAGCTCGCATGGTGTGGTCAAAGTTTATGATCGGCGCGAGCGGCCAACGACCTGGCAGGCTAGTTTCGATGAGGTCGCAGTCTGTGACTATGTGGTGCTATCGGTGCCACTTGACGCTTATCCGGAAACGTTGCAGCGTTTGGCTGCTTTTATGCCGCTGAATAGTGTGTTAATCGACGTTTGCTCAGTCAAAGAGCGTCCGATCGAACTGATTCGCCAGTATTTGCCGGAGCAACCATTGGTCGCCACTCATCCGCTGTTTGGCCCCGAATCGGCTAGCGGCTCGCTGCGTGGCAAAACTATGGTAATGTGCCCAGAAATCTCTAATCCTGAGGCATATGCGAAGATAAAAGATTTTGCCGAAAAACTAGAGTTATCCGTTGTTGAGATGAGTGCCACCGAACATGATCGTGAGATGGCGGTGGTGCAGGGATTAACTTTTTTCATCGCGCGAACGTTGGATGACATGAAACTACGCGGTCAGCGGTTGTCGACGCCATCATTCGAGCGACTGTTGCATCTAGCCGAACTAGAACAGCATCATTCAACGGAATTGTTTCGAACTATTCAACAGGGCAATGTACATACGCGAGCAGTGCGACAGGCTTTCTTGGACGCAGCTCGAACGATCGATGATACTTTGGATAACAGAGGGAAAGACGAGGCGATGTAATGCAGAAAGTTTTACTCCTCCAGTCCCGACCAGAACTAGAGGCCAACGATGATGAATTTCGGGCCTTTTGCCGATTCGGTGGGCTGGATGAGTCCCAAGTCGTTCGTTTGCAGATGCACGAAACGCAGCCAGCAGTTGATGTGAATGATTTTTCGGCTGTGTTGATGGGTGGCGGTCCGGCCAATTTTGCCTACGATGATGACCATAAATCGTCCGAGCAAAAGGCCTTTGAGCCGTGGTTGTGGCGGTTGCTCGATCAGATCGTAGCCGAGGACAAGCCGTTTTTCGGGGCGTGCTTAGGTTTGGGTGCGCTGGTAACCCATGCTGGCGGACGCATGAGTTTCGAAGCTAGTGAACCAGTTGGCGCAGTTAACATTCGCCTCGTCGCCCAAGATCCGATTCTGGCTAATATTCCACGGAACTTTGCGGCCTTTGTGGGTCACAAAGAGGGTGCTAGGGAAGTTCCAACGAGCTTGACCGTCCTAGCTCGGAACAATACGTGTGTGCAAATGGTGCGTCGTGGCCAAAATATCTACGGCACGCAGTTTCATCCCGAACTTGATCCCGCGGGGCTAGAGTTGCGCATCAATACCTATCGTCACGCTGGCTATTTTGCACCCGAAGAAGCCGATGAATTAATTGCAGCTGGTTGGCAGTCGGGCGTCGACGACGCGCCAACTAATACCTTACGCGCTTTTGTCAGACGGCATATTTTGTGATATGTTGTATTTTAATCAATTTTATGCTATAATAAAAATATGATAGATCGTCTAGATCGTCAGATAGATAGCCAGACAGGCTCGGGCAACTTTGCTGATGGTATAGTTGATAGGTTGAGGGATATTACCTTTGTCGCGTTGGGTATGACTGTGGCGACAGTGGTGGGACTAGGGCCAAAGGCTCAGAATGGGCAACCGGTGCCGCCTAGGCTAGATCTCGGACAGGCTTTTAATCAGGATGCGGTGAGTAAACAGCCATTGCCCGTTGTGGACATGGCCAATATCTGTAACCAGCTGGGTACGACACGTGATGCTGTCGCTGATGTACACGGGCTCGACTCGGCTGCGGCGGATCGACTGTTTGCAGCGATCAACGCTACAACTGGACAGAAATTTCTGTCCAGTAGCGATCATTTCCCCAAGATTTATGATGGCATTAATCCGTTCCAGAATGGCGCTAAGGTTACTACAGAGATCGGCTTAATTGATCATCAGCCGCATGTGGGCTATGTAGACGTCGATGGCGGTGGCGTGAGGCGTCGTGGCCAACTCTTTGTTTATGACGAGGCTCGCTCGCCTGGTGAGGATATGCCGAGATGTTCGGATCATAAGTGGGTGATCGCGGTTGAATTTACGAATCCTGCTGACCAAAAGCTACCGTTTGCCCAGAGGTTACAGCGTTTTATGGAGCTCGTGGACGGCGCTACTGGCTTTCAAGAGCGTCTACGCTGACACCTAAACTTCCTGAATGAGCTATTATCATATACAATAGAAGCACATGAAATACGAAGGCACTAAACTACACGATTTTGAACCGCGGAGCGAAGCGGTGAGCGAACTAGAAATTACTGATATCGAGATTGGCGATGGGGAAGAGGTCAAGCCAGGTGCGACGATTACTGCGCATTATACTGGCGCACTAGTAAAAAACGGTATTATTTTCCAGAGCAGTTTTGACTTTGGTAATCCGATCTCGTTCGGACTGGATCAGGTGATCAAAGGCTGGACCGATGGCGTTCCAGGTATGAAAGTTGGTGGTACGCGTCGCCTCGTCATTCCGGCAGCTCAGGCCTATGGCGCGGCTAGTCCGGCGAGCAATATTCCGGCCAACAGTGATCTGGTCTTTGATATAGCTCTGACAGCAATCCCGCGTAACGGGGAATAGTCATAACTATGCAGGCCGAGATTGAAGCTAAATTTATCCAAGTTGATCATGACGCGATTCGCCAGCAATTGAAAAGTCTAGGCGGGGTATGCAACCAGCCGATGCGATTGATGCGGCGAATAGTTTTTGTAAATGAAGCGCTGACTAGTCGTTATGGTTGGTTGCGGGTGCGGGACGAGGGCGATAAAACAACGCTGTCCTATAAACAGCGCGATAATCTGGATATCCATGGTACCAAAGAAATTGAAACAGCCGTCGAAGATTTTGAGGCAGCCGTACAGATTATCCGCCAAGCGGGCGATTGGAACGAATCGTATCAAGAGTCAAAGCGTGAAACCTGGCGCCTGGACGAAGTAGAGGTGGTGCTCGATGAGTGGCCGTGGCTCGATCCGCTGATTGAGATCGAGGGGCCGAGCGCCGAATCGGTCGAAGCGGTAGCAAGCAAACTTGGTTTCGACATAAAGGACGCTGTTTATGGCAGTGTCATGAGTGCTTATCGTCGGCAATATCCTAATTTAGATGACAACTTCAAAATCGGTGATTTGACACAGGTAAAATTCGACGATCCAGTGCCGATGTCTATTGCGGCCGCTAGCAAAGATTAATAAATTCCGAGCACTACAACATCGTTGCCAATCAGTCCTAGATCGGCGACGAGTTCCGGTACTTGACTGGGCGTTGTTTCGAGGTCAAGATAGAACCGATAGCGCCACTTTTCGCCGATCACTGGACGTGACTGTAGTTTTGTTAAGTTGACTTGGTGCGAGACAAAAATACCGAGGGCTTCGTAAAGGGCACCGGGTTGGTGATTAGTCGTCAAAATGATGCTAGCTTTACCTGCGGGGGTGCCCTTCACTAATTGGCGGTGAGCCTCGGGCGTTTTTGACAGAGCCACGAAACGGGTAAAGTTAACCGGATTATCCTCGATCTGGTCGTCGAGTATGTGCGCCTCATATAATTCGGCGGCGGCCCGACTGGCGATAGCGGCGAGGTTAGGGTTATTTTGTTCGATAATGTGGCGCACAGCGGCAGCGGTGTCTTCGAATTCGACTTTTTCAGCGTTCGGCAAATTCTGGGCTAGATAGTTCTCGCACTGGGCGAGTGCTACGGGATGAGAATAGACTTCCGTGATATCAGACGCCGTGACATCGGGCAACGTGATCAGATTTTGATGGATCGATAATTCCGTCTCGGCGAAAATTTGCGCATCGGATTTTTCCAGCAAATCGTATACTTCGTTAATGCTGCCATACAGAGAATTTTCGATGGCTACTAGACCCAGGTTTTGGTTGTTTAGGCTAGCGAAAACCTTATGAAAACTGGGGCAGGGCACGATCTCGATATCGGACCCAAATAGTTTCATGGCGGCTTCGTGGTGGAACGAGCCGAGCTCGCCCTGGATTAATATCTGTTGCATGAGAAATATCATAACACACAAGGAGCTTGTCATCATAAAAACTCCGCTGCGAGGCGAGGTGATATCACGAAAAAAAGCCAGATAAATCTGACTTTCTTTCGTGGTATGCCCGATACGATTCGAACGTACGACCTTTGGCTCCGCAAGCCAACGCTCTATCCAGCTGAGCTACGGGCACATAAAATAACCCGTTAATTATAGCAGTCACGGCCACATAATGCAAGGTTTGACCGCGATCTTCTTCTGTAGTAAACTATAGTAATAGAGCTAACGTTTAGCTGAAAATAGAATGGCGAAAAAGCAGGCGAATTATACCAAGTGGTTACTGATAGGATTCCTGTCAGTAATAATTGGTGCACCCAATGGCACCATTATTAAAAGCACCTTGGGGGAAATCGACAGTACGACCTTTACCTTTTTGAAATTTGCCATGATGTTTGTGATATTTTTGCCAGTGGTTATTTCATTCTTGCTCAGGCATAAAAAAGTACTACAGAAAAACGCCCGTAGTCTAACCATCTCAGTCATTGGAACTGTGGTGAGTGTCATTGTATTTTATAAAGCCATTGAATATAGCGCGGCGAGCTACGCGTCGATTATCTCGTTGCTGTCGCCGATTGTTTTGGTTATTATGTCAGCTAAATTAATCAGGGAAAGGGTGGGGCCAAGGGCATTGGCGGGCATTACGTTGGCGGCCATCGGTGGTTTGTTGGTGGTGGCGGTGCCGGCGTTTTTCCATGGCTCGGCGGCGTCAGTGTTTTATCCGCTAGCGACAATTCTGGTATTAATTAATTGTATATCGTCACCACTGTCGGTTATTTATCAGCGCAAAGCCAACGAGGGTGGCGTGTCTTTTTCGGTGTATGCCGGATTATCGGCCCTGGCAACGGCGGTGGCGGCGCTCGTGATGTCGTGGCTGGAGAACGGTCCCGGCGAAATCATTGCTCAGACTGCCGGATTGTCGCTGTGGGGCTGGCTAGGCATTGTCTATAGTGCCTTTGTCGTCTCTTTTGCCTCTCGATCGCTATGGATCGTCGCTTATCAGCGCATGGGGTCGACGGTGTCGGGTGGCTTGTCCTATCTAGAGACGCTACTCGCCATTGCCTTGCCAATTATTTTACTAGGTGAAAAATTATCTCTGGAATTGGTCACCGGAGCGTTGCTGATTCTACTCGGTATTTATGTTGCGGAATCGCGGCCGAGGCGAACCAAGCCCAAGTCCAAGAGGAAAGCGTCGCATCACACCATGCGATCGCATTATCTGCAAAACCGTCATCATTTACGCTAGATCGGTATGATAGAATGGTACTCATGATAACGTACTATACCGATGGTAGCGCTAGTCCGAACCCCGGCCCGGGCGGTTTCGCGGTGATTAAAAATGGCCAGCCATGGCTCGTTGGCGGGGAGGTCGAATCGGTTGAAACAACCAATATTCGCATGGAAGGTCTGGCGCTGCTGGCGGCTATTAAGGATGCTGCGGGTGAGCCCTGTCAGATCTATTCGGATAGTGAGTTTTGGATCAATGTCCTGACCAAGTGGGCGCCAGTGTGGCAGGCCAACCACTGGACGAAAAAGGGTGGTATCAAGAATCTCGATATTGTACAAACACTCTTTGCTGAATATCAAAATTCGTCAGCGACGTTGACCTGGACCCGTGGTCATGTCGGCACCGAGCTGAATGAGCTAGCGGACGAGTGGGCGAACAAAGCACGCGAACAGAGCGTTCGCGGTGTGGCGAGGGTGAAGTCAAATTGATGTATACTAGATAGCATGGATGAACAAACTACAAAACCAGTTGATATTTTTGAGTGGGCAAATAACGCGGAGCGCTTTAAAAAAGATTTTGACGTTGAATTTTTCCTTGTCAACAAACGCTACACCGTGTATCATTTGCCAATGTCGGCCGACCTGAAGCCGCAAGTCGGGCCAGTTTTCCTGCTAGAGATTTTAAACGAAGTTGAAAAGGGCGCTGGACTAGGTTTAGAAGCGCGACCCTTCGAAGAGAGCGAGGCCGAAGACGGCGTGCTGTTGTGGTCGACCTGCGAGCGTGTCGCCAATGCAAAATTGGTACTAGATCAAATCGAGACCTCCCGGAGTGCTGTCGAAACGTTTAACGAATATGACCACGAGTTCAAAACCATGAAAATGATCGTGGCACGCTTTTCGCATAAAGGCCAAACACCGTTTTATATTGTCAAGCAAGTCACCGGATCCAGCTCGCTCAGCGAACGCAACGCCTGGCAAGTGTCGCAAGACGGCAAATTGTCGGCGCTCGAACCGGCCGCCGCATTCAAGATTGCGACTGACAACCAAGTATTGATCGTTGATCAGCAAATCTTTGCCTTTAATCCAAAAAAGTTCGAGGCGATCTTTAGCTATAGCTACAAAAAACAAGCCATCGCGGACAAGAAGGTCGAGCAGATTCTGGATCGCTATCAGTTGAATTTTCCAGAGGGCCAAGACCTTAATACGATGATTGCTGGTCGTGCTAAATCGATCAACAAACTGCAAAATCTCGAGCTCGGCGCCAAAACCCAAGAGGAAATTGTGCAGTACAGTGAAAATATGGCGCTAGATCTAATGACCGCTGATGACGGCGCGATTATTATCCTCGATGGGCGCGACGTCGATACCTTTGTTAGCCTGTTAAACGACGACTATATGACCAGCGATCTGACTGGTTTGCGCTACGAGATCAAAGGTAAAAAGTTGTTGAAGGGTGAGGATTAGTCTAGGGGACGGTACTGATAATGGAAAAGGTCCTGGGCGCAAAGATAGTCGTGATCGGCGGCGGTACCGGCTCATTCGTGGTGCTGTCGGGGTTAAAGAATTACGCTACTGATATAACAGCGCTCGTGAGCATGGCCGACGATGGTGGCTCGACGGGACAGCTGCGTGATGAGTTAGGTGTGTTGCCGCCCGGCGATGTGCGTCAGTGTTTAGTGGCACTCAGCAGTTCGCCGCGAGCGCGGGAGCTGTTTAACTATCGTTTTGACAAGGGCAGCCTGAGCGGTCATGCCTTTGGTAATCTGTTTCTGACGGCGCTGGAGAAAATGACTGGTAGCTTCGTATCGGCAGTTGATCTGGCTGAGGAAGTGCTGCGTGTCGAGGGCCGGGTTCTGCCAATCACGCTCGACGATATTGTGCTGACGGTGAAATCGGGCCGCCATACCTACAAGGGTCAATTTATGGTGTCGCATCAAACGTTCACTTCGAAAACTCGTCCTAAAATCGGTGTGCAGAAAAAATCTGGCGGCCGAGTCAAGGCTAACCCAGAGGCTATCAAAGCTATCGAAGCGGCTGATCTGGTGGTGATTGCCCCAGGTAATCTGTACGGCTCGCTGGCGCCAGTGCTGGTAACGCCAGGCATCGGTCAGGCGCTGCGGCAGACCAAGGCTCGAACTCTGTATGTCACTAATCTCGTGACCAAGCCGGGCCAAACCGATAGCTTTATGGTACATGATTTTGCGGCTGAGATCGAACGAATGGCAGGCGGCGAGTTTCTGGATTATGTGATCTATAACGTTCATCAGCCCTCGAAAATCCTGCTGGAAAAGTATGCCGCCAGTGGGGAATTGCCGGTCGAAATTGACGCGGCAGTGCTAAAGCAGCAACATTATTGCGCTAAAGGTGCTGAACTATTGGCTGGTCAGATCTGGCATAATCCCAACGACAAAGACCCGATTGCCGCTACGCGAACACTGATCCGACACGATCCAGATGCTGTCGCCAGGGCAATTATGAAGATCTACTTTTCCTAAAAACTCATACGAAATCCATGCAACCAATCAGATAAATGCCTATTAAGCGGTACTTTTCCACAGCTTTGCTGTAATTTTGTCACGAAATGTGGGTAGAATCTATCAAAAAAGGCTTGCATGTGGGTGGTTGTGGGTAGTATAATAAGTCCAGTGGCAAATACATAAAAGAAAAACCACTGAACCACACCACAAAATAACGTAATGGGAAGGGCAATGACCAAGATCGATTACTTTGAGCGCAAGCTAGACGACAAACGACGACTAACCGTCCCGTCTGAGCTACGCGCCGAGTTCGACGGTGGTATTGTCATCACCCGGGGCTTCGGACAGTATCTTCACCTATACCAAAAATCAGTATGGGACGAAGATATGGAAACAGCACTCCAAGGCGACATTCTGGATGAGCGAACCGCTGACCTGAATGTCAAGTTTCGCACCGGCAAGGTCGAAACCGAGCTGGATGCCAAACAGGGTAGGATTACCCTAGAGGCACACCAACTAGAGTATGCTGGAATCGACCGCGAGGTCGTAGCGGTCCGAGCTGGTCGGTATTGGCGGCTCAGCACCAAAGCCGATTAGTGAAAACGTGGTTTAGTCAGCGCTAAACGCCGAAAAAACCAAACAGTAAGCACCTTAACAATAAAACAGAGGCCAACTACTCGGCAATCAGCTGGAAAGCAATCGCCAGCTCAAATGGGTTGCCGCACTTGGTTTATGGCAACATAAACCTATGGAAAAACTCCACCTCACACATAAGTCTCTCATATGGTTGCGCAGTCGTCACCTGATGACCGTGCAAACATCTTGAAAAATCTAAAACAAACAATCAGAACATAAATACTGATTGCCGAATAGGTGGCCTCCGTAAAAGAATATGACAACACCACAACAACTCCATATTCCAGTCTTGCTCGGGGCAGTAATCGAATTACTGCATCCGGCGGCGGGTGAAAACTACCTTGATTTGACAGCCGGTTACGGTGGTCACGCCAGGGAGATTATTGCTCGCATCGGGTCTGCGAACTTGGCAACATTGGTTGATCGCGATCAGTTTGCGATCAGTCAATTGGAACCACTTCAGCAGCAGGGAGCTAGATTGATACACCGCGACTTTTTGCAGGCTAGCGAAGAGCTAGTTGCCGAAAGTCAGCAGTTTGATATGATTTTGTTGGATCTGGGTGTCAGTTCGCCACAACTGGATAGAGCAGAGCGTGGTTTTAGCTTTAGATTTGATGCAGCGCTCGATATGCGCATGGATCAATCGCAAGATTTAACTGCTGCGACAATCGTTAATCGCTATCCAGAGAGTGAGCTCAGTCAAATTATTCGTCAGTACGGAGAAGAACCACCATCAGCAGCGCATCGGATCGCCCGGGCAATTGTCCAGGCTCGTGCCAAAAAACCGTTCGAAACTACTACCGAACTGGCCGATCTCATCGCTGACGTCTTGCCGCGGCGGGGTAAAATCCATCCCGCGACACGCACCTTTCAGGCTCTACGGATCGAAACCAACGACGAACTGGGGCAGGTCGAGCGGACTTTGCCGCTACTAATCCAGCTTCTCGCACCTGGTGGACGGCTGGCAGTGATCAGCTTTCACAGTCTCGAGGATCGCTTGGTCAAAGATTTCCTAAAAGAGCAATTACACGCCGGTTACGAAGCGGATTTGACCGTTTTGACCAAACATCCGATTTCCGGCACTGATGATGTTTACAATCCGCGCGCCCGTAGTGCTAAACTGCGAGCCGCAGCAAAGATAAATAATTAACAGAAAGGACTTGCTTATGCCAATCCAAGTCGTAAACAAGTCACGCGCACAGAAAATTGTGGTCCGCCACAAATAAGGCGCGCGACCAAAAGCGAGCCTCGGCCTAATGCGTCGAGGCTCTGGCCCGGTTCAAAACTTTACACGTGGATTTTTGCGAAACGATGCGTGCGCAAACATCCATGTATAAATAAAAAGGAAAAAATAAACAACATGACCAACCAAAGAACACAATTCGTTTCAACTCGCGGGCGCGGCAATGTCGTAGCGGCTAGCTGGGGTCGGAACCAAAACCTGACAGCTTTTCGATCAGAGCGTCGTCTGGGGCCGGTGGCAAATACAGTGATGATCGTACTACTGACGGCCTTTCTAGGCCTATTGTATCTGACACAGCTGACCAAAACTAGTGCTTTTGGCTACGAAATGAACGCTATTGACGAAAAGAAAACGCAACTAGCGGCTGAACGCGATGATCTAAAGATTGAGAATGCCCGATTACAG
Source organism: uncultured Candidatus Saccharibacteria bacterium (assembly GCA_964633435.1). Classification (GTDB taxonomy): domain Bacteria; phylum Patescibacteriota; class Saccharimonadia; order Saccharimonadales; family Saccharimonadaceae. Next base: position 76,152 of record CAZWHA010000003.1, read on the forward strand.
TCGATCGCTCGGGTCGAGAGTAGTAGTGTGGCGGCGGCGATGACAACACCAACCGACGTCCAACAGGCGGAGTAACCAACCAATGAACGCCCAGCCGAAAGAGATCTCGCGTGCATCATGGCTGACTCTCGGCCTTTTTTTCGTACTGGCGATCTTTGTGCTGCGATTGTTTTACATCCAGATCATTAATCACGAAAAATATCTAGCCAAAGCTAACGAAATGCAAATCAGCAAACGTACCGTCAACCCCGAGCGTGGCCAGATTTATACCAAGGATCAGAACGGTGATATCATGCCGTTGGTGCTAAATCAGACTGTCTATACAGTGTTTGCTGATCCGACCCAAGTCAAAAACGCTGACAAAGTTGAACAGACGATCAAACAGATTGCCGGTAGTCAGGTTATCAAAGGCAACTTTGAAAAGCTGGGTAGCACAACACTGCAATATGTGGTCTTGGCACGGCAGGTCAGCCATAGTCAGGCTGAACAGATCCAAGAAGCCGATTTGGCTGGCGTTGGTTTGCAGTCCAGTACTAGGCGAGTGTATACCGAAGGTAAACTAGCTAACCAGGTGCTCGGCTTTGTAAATGCCGACGGCAAAGGCCAATATGGTATCGAACAATATCTGAATAGCGAGCTAACCGGTACGGCCGGCCTCTTGCAGTCGGTGACTGATGTGCGCAAGATTCCACTGACGATTGGCGTTCACGATGTCAGTATACCGGCGACAGATGGCACTGATTATGTCTTGACTCTGGATCGTAGTGTGCAAGCGCAGGCTGAAAAGTTATTAAAGGAAGGCCTCGATAACGTTGATAGCAATAGCGGCAGTATTATCGTCATGAATCCGAATAACGGGCATGTTGTAGCGATGGCTAATTATCCAGACTTCGATCCAAATGACTATACTAGCGTCACTGACGGCACTGTGTTTCAGAACAACGCTGTTAGCTATGCGTTTGAACCAGGTTCGGTGATGAAAACCATGACGACGTCGATGTCGCTAGATCTCGGTAAAATTGCCCCTAGCACGACCTTTGTTGACCCCGGCTGCGTGCAAATTGATGATGCTAAAATCTGTAATGCTGATGGCGAGGAAAAGTTCAAAGGTCAGACCTTGACCATGACCAAGGTCCTGCAATACTCGCTGAACACCGGTGTCGTCTGGCAATTAAAGCAGATTGGCGGCGGCGATATCACGAAGAGCGCTCGCCAAACTATGTATGGCTATTTCCATGACAAGTACCGGTTTGGCCAACGAACTGGTGTCGAACAACCGGGTGAGGGCAAGGGCACGATTTTTTCACCTGATAATGTTCAGGGCAACAAAGTCCGCTATGCCAACATGACGTTTGGACAGGGCGTTTCGGTGACCATGGTGCAGATGGCGGCGGCTTTTTCGGCAACCATTAACGGAGGCACGTACTATCAACCGACTTTAATCGAGGGTACGCTGGACGATAATGGCAAGGAGCACTTGGTGGCTAGTAAGGCCCTAGAAACAGGTGTGGTTAGTGCAAACACCAGCGACAATATTCGCCAGATGATGTTCGAGGCTCGGCGCGGTAGTTGGCCGACTGCCGATAATGGCTACTATGTCGGATCGAAAACTGGTACGGCGCAGATCTATGACGACGCCACCAGAACGTATTCGAAAACCCGAACGACCGGTACAACAATTGGCTTTGGCGCCGACAAAGACGGTAACGCTCAATATGTTATAATGGTTCGGATCGAATACAGTGGTAGAGAAGGCTTTGCTGGCTCGTTAGCAGCAAATCCGGTCTTTACCAAAATGAGCAACTGGCTCGCTCAATACGAAGGGATGACAAAACCATGAATGAGATTCTCGACCAACTGGCGCAGATCATGCTGCGAGTCTTGTTGCTGGGCGGTGCGGCCTTTGTGATCGCCATGATATTGACACCGGTGTATACCTATTTTGCCTATCGCTACAAATTCTGGAAAAAGCAAAAGACGGTAACGCTCGATGGCAAAACCCTCGAAGTCATCTCTAAATTACATGCCAAAAAGATCGCCCGTCGCATACCAACCATGGCGGGTTTAGTATTTGTGCTGGCGATTGCCATTACGACGCTAGTATTTAATTTCAGCCGACCGCAAACTTGGTTGCCGCTGGCAGCATTGATCGCTGGAGCAGTAATAGGGCTCATTGATGATATTTTGAATCTGCGTTCGGATGGCGGTGTGGCGGGCTTGCGGGCGCCAGTGAAATTTACCATGGTGACAATTGTTGGTTTGCTGCTAGGCTGGTTTTTCTGGGAAAAACTCGGTTTTACGACGGTCCATATTCCGTTTGTGGGCGCTTGGGACTTAGGTATCTGGATTGTGCCGATCTTTGCCTTTGTCGTTGTAGCGACGGGTAATGCAGTCAATATTAGCGATGGCCTAGATGGTCTCGCGGGCGGACTGGCGGCTTCGGCCTTTGTGATGTTCGCAGTAATTGCGATATTGCAACAGCAGTTCGGCCTAGCGGCGTTTTGTATGACGATTGTGGGCGCACTGTTATCGTACCTGTGGTTTAATGTCTATCCAGCGCGCTTTTTCATGGGTGATGTGGGATCGTTTGCGTTGGGTGTTAGTTTGGGGGTGGTGGCAATGCTGACTAATTCACTCTTTCTGTTGCCGATCATTGGACTGATGTTTGTGATCGAAGCTGGTTCGGTTATCATTCAACAACTCAGTAAAAAACTACGGAATGGTAAAAAGGTCTTTATCGCATCGCCAATTCACCATCACTTTGAAGCCAAAGGTTGGCCAGAGACAAAAGTTACGATGCGGTTCTGGGTGGTGGGGAACATTGCCGGTATCTTGGGCTTGATTATGGCGATTAGCGGAGGCAATGTCTAATGGGCGAGTGGGCTGCACCTTCACGCCGACCAGAGGAAAGTCGGCGTGGCAAACTAGCCGCCGCTGAGATTCGGTCGACATTGTTTGATACGGCCGGGGCTTTGAAATTAGGTCGCAAACATCGTCCGGACTATCTGATGGTGGTACTGATGGTGGTACTAGCACTGATCGGTTTGGTGATTTTATTTTCTATCACACCAGCGCTCACTGATGGCAATAGTGTCGAATCGACAAAATTCATGTTGCGCCAAGTATTATTTTTGGCAGTCGGCCTAGCGGCGTTTTTTGTGGCCAGCCGAGTACCGCTTGATATCTGGCGACAACACGGTGCAAAACTTTTTATTGTGGCACTAACGATCTGTTTACTATTGCCAATTATGGGTACGCTTGGTATTCCGCCGGCCCAGTGTACGCTCGGTGCCTGTCGTTGGATCAGCCTGGGTAGCCTGGGAACTTTTCAGCCGGCTGAGTTTCTGAAATTTGGTACGGTACTATTTGCGGCAGGGTTTTTGGCGGTTCGGAGTGCACGCGGTGAACTGAATTCCTATCGCAAAACTCTGCTACCACTTGGTGCGGTTATGGTGGCGGCACTGTTTGTAGTGGTTATCATGCAAAAAGACCTCGGTACTGGTGTCTCGCTGGCTGCGATCGTCCTCGTTCAGCTGATTGTCGCTGGTTTGCAGGTACGAAAACTCATGACTATTTTTGGTTTAGCGGCGGGACTCGCGATCTTATCAATTGTCTTGGTGCCGCATCGAATTGCTCGGGTAGCGACGTTTTTTGGTCAGGGTAATGAGGCTGCTGACTACCACATTAATCAGGCGATGATTGCGCTCGGGTCGGGTGGTCTAACGGGTCGCGGACTGGGTGAATCGGTGCAGGCCTTTGGTTGGCTACCAGAAGCGATTCACGACTCGATTTTTGCTATCATTGGCGAATCACTTGGCTTTATCGGTCTGTTTGTCATTATCGGACTGTTTGGTTTGTTACTGCGCCAGATCATTAGCAAGGTCGACTACATTGAAAATATCTACTTGCGCTTAATCATTGCGGGTGTGTTCGGTTGGATCGGAGCGCACGTTATTCTGAACATTGGTGCTATGACTCATCTGATTCCACTGACCGGTATTACGCTGCCATTGGTTAGCCTGGGTGGCACCTCGATGCTGTTCATGATGGCGAGTCTAGGCGTAGTGTTTGCAATTTCGCATTATACGATGCATCGCAAAGTTAAAGCAGAAGGAGGTGACGAGCATGCGAGTCCTATCAGTGGGCGGCGGTTCGGGCGGTCACGTTACGCCAATAGTAGCCATCTGCGCTAAATTGCGGCAGCAGGTGCCGGATGCCGAGTTGCGAGCCTGGTGTGATCGTCGTTTTGCGGCGCGTTTACGTGATATGTTGGGGAACGAAGTTCGAGTCGACGCGATTATTAGCGGCAAGTACCGCCGTTATGCCAATTTGACTCTAACGCAGCATCTGAAATACCATCTGTTTCGTACTCATTTGCGGAATGTCGTTGATATCTTTAAAATCGCCATGGGTTTTGTCCAAAGCTTTTTCAAGTTAATAGTCTGGCGGCCTGATGTAGTGTTTTGCAAAGGCGGCTTTGTCTGTCTGCCAGTCGGCCTAGCGGCGCATGCTCTGCGGATCCCACTGGTGATTCATGATTCTGATACCGTGCCGGGCCTAACCAACCGAATATTGTCACGTTTTGCAACTAGGATTGGCACTGGCGCTCCAGTCGAAAATTATCCGAATTATCCTGAAAAGCGAACGCGCTATGTTGGCATTCCGGTGCGTGACGAGATCAGGGCCTTTACGGCAGATGAAAAAGCAACGGCCAAAGCAACCTTAGGGTTTAACCCGGCACGACCGCTTGTTTTGATAGTGGGCGGCGGCGGCGGCGCTAACGCACTTAATCGAATGGCTTTGTCGATTGCTCCGGATTTGACGGGGCAGGGCACGCAGATCTTGCTGCTGGCCGGCAAAGGCAAAGCCGATTCCACGTTGGTTAGTTCTAGCCCTGATTTTCAGATTGTTGAATTCATGACCGATGATTTCGTGACAGCGCTCGCAGCGGCCGACGTTGCTGTGACCAGGGCCGGCGCCACAGCGCTCGCAGAATTTGCTACGATCGGTTTGCCGATTATTATTGTACCTAGTCCGCATCTAGCTGGCGATCATCAGACCAAGAACGCGGCGGTTTACGCCGAGGCTGCAGCTGGAATCGTCATTGACCAACGCCAGGCTGCGAAGCAGCCCGAACTACTAGGACAGGCCATTACAGAGCTTGTAGGTTCGCCGCAGCTCCGGGCCGACCTGGGTCGCAATCTCAAACAATTTGCACGTCCAAGCGCTCTTGATGATATGGTCAGCATGATTCTGGAGGTGGCATAAGTGTTGGGTCGCAATAGGGGGGCAAAATCTACTGACGCTGGCCGTCAAGGTCGTTACAGTGCTGAGTTTCGCGATCCAGTATCGGAACAAAACAGCACATTTCGCAGCGGCACCACGCTCAGTACATTTCGCCCGGTCGAACACGACAAAAAGACCGATCGCCAGAAAGAGCGCGACCTCAGGGACTGGCGTCGTCGTTTAGGCTTTCTCCTCTTGATTGTGATGACGATATCGACCCTGGGTTTGGTTCTGATATCGCAGTTCAGCGGCTCGTTTACTGAAATCACTAGTAATGCTAGCTCGCTCGGTTCGGCCGATGCTGCCGCCTATAAAAAGATCGTCGATGAATACATGTCTAAAAACCCGTTCGAGCGGTTTAGCTTTGCGCGGCGTACTGATAATCTGAACAATCATCTGTCGGAAAAAGCTCCAGAGATCGCCTCGGTCGAAATTAGCCAGTCGAACCTTTTGATTGGTAAGCTGAAATTTATCTTTCGCCGACCAGTTGCTAAATGGGTGACGAATAATACCACCAGCTATGTTGATGGCAAAGGCGTCGTTTTTCAGAAGAATTATTTCGAACAGCCAGCAGTTGCCATTGATGACAACAGTGGGGCATCTGTCGACGGCGACGCAGTTACCTCGTCGCGGTTCCTGAGCTTTATCGGGCAAACAACGGCCGAAATTGCGGGCCAGAGCGGCGAAACGGTTGAACGTGTCGTCATCCCGACCGGTGCTATCAGATATGTCGAGTTCTATCTGGCGGGCAGGGGATATCCATTCAAAGCCCAGATTGATCGCGATGCCGCCGCGCAGGCTGCTGATATCGTGGCGATGTCAAAATTTATCGATGCCAATCATATCAATCCGGCCTATGTTGACGTTCGGATTGTTGGCAAAGCTTACTGGAGATGACCTCTGTTAAATACTTTTCAAAATTAGTCGCCCCACTACTCTTGTCGGCGGTGTAACGGGGGTGAGTAAATTACAATTTTCCTATAAAGCAACTAATATTGTAAAAAGTCAAATTATAACTACCCCTGGGGTGATAGGGAGGGGAGAGAGGGAAAAAAAGTAGTTTATATAATAAAATAATAAAAAAGCAAATTGTCAAAATAATGCGACGTTACCGCTGTGCAGGGCTGTGGAAAACTAATTAAATAATAATTATGAATAAAATGCAAATAAATTAAATTGTAAATTTAGCTACAGATTCTTGGGCTCTTGGACCCGTAGATTCACCGCCTGGGTAGGCCTCGAAATAGCCATGCGGCAATTATACAGAAATTAATAATCGAATTATTTTAATTACAGAATAAATGATAAAACGGATAGCACTCGCCCGGGGCAATAATAGTGGTATTATTTGTAAATATAGACGTTTAGCAGTTTGAACCCGAATCTGCCAGCTGAATGCTGATTCAACCATAAACCACTTCTTTAGTGTCGTAAAAGATATATTGTGCGACATTAAATATTACGAATAAAGACGATTAAGTATTCATCCCTATTATGCTGGTTTGGCTATGAAAACCGCATGCCGCGCCCTACTTTTATTAATTGACCCATAATATTCTGGCGCCGTCTCCCCGTATCGCCATTTATGACAAATTTACAATATTTTAGTCACCCGGCGTTGGTTTTGCTGGACTTTGCCTAGTTTTAGCTGTCATAGCCCGTAGTTATACTAATCCAATGGTTTTCGGTATATTTACCTCTGTTAGGCCGTCTTTTAGACTTTCCTGCTGGTTCAATATAATAACAGAGGTGGAACAGGGGAGAGGCTGATCTAAATCGCGCCACCTTCTCTAATGTAACAGGGGCCACAAAGGGAATCGTAGGTGACAGCGGCTTCCCCATCGATGGCGACTTGATCACCATCAAAAATGTACTGGCCATTTATTTTCCGTGTATTAAATTCGGCCTGTGAGCCGCAGCGACACATCGTCGGCAACTTTTCGATATTATCAGCAATTTCGAATAAGCGTTGGCTGCCGGGAAATATCCGATTACGAAAATCAGCCCGCAGGCCGAACGCGATGACTGATAGGTCGTCCAGCTTGGCGATAGAGAAGAGCTGACTCACCTGCTCTGGCGTCAGGAATTGCGCTTCGTCGATCAATATACAATTAATTCGCTTTTTATTATTTTTCGCGAGCTTTGATACGGTGTGACGCAGGTCAGTGTCGGGGTGGGCTAGAATATCGACAGAGCGTTGATGGCCGCCGCGGGCAACGATCAGGCGCTCCCCTTTCGTATCGATCGCTGGCTTGATAACGATAACTTTTAGGCCGCATTCCTCGTAATTATAGGCAGTCTTGATCAGTGTGTCGGTCTTGCCACTATTCATGGCACCATATTTAAAATGTAATTTTGACATACTAATAAACAATTGACGGCACACCGCCCGGTCCGCGATCAAAATTCAGGGATTCATCCTCGGGTACGATCAGCGATAGAATATAGGCTATATCATAATCTTTGTTGGATAGCATTTCACAGGGCACGAACTGTCGATCGCCATGGATAGTTGGGAAAATCAGAACGGTATCCTGCCCATCAACATAGGAATCGCATTGTCGATCCTGTTCAGGTACGGTGGTTGTGCCAAAGTTGGCTTTTGATGCGATTCTTTTGATTGCTGCAACCTCTGATTTGGTGAGGTTTACGTGACCGTCGAACTTGCCATCCTCGTATAACGAGTAGCGGGGGTGATTGCATGGTCCAATACCACACATTCCGCCGCGACTAGTAACGACCATGACAACACGATCTTTCTGAATGCCACTTTCTTTTTCCTCTTGGGCTTTATTGATAGACCACATGACAACGCCTGCTGCAATACCGAGGATTACTACTGATGCTATGATTATCGTTGGCAATAGCCAGCGGCGAGATGTTCGTTTCATACTTTTATTGTAGCATACTTTAGGACTGTTTGGCTTGCCGGTCGTCGAGCATAGCCGCCGTGTTACGGACAAAGATTATTAGCCAGGTGAAAATGATCGCGGCGGCCGCTAGCTCGAATACGGTTAGATTGAAATAGCCAACTTGATACAACCAGACACCGACCAATAATGCAGCGAACAGGCCGTACGAGGCCACGAAAAAGGCCTTGGGAAAGTCCGGCGCCAGCCACGGCAGTGCTAATACGGTAAACAAAAATAGAACGGCCATACCACCAGCGGCTGAGTTGTGGATGGCTGGAAAGGCGTTATAGACGAACGCGCCAACCAGCGCCAGCATAATGCCAATGCCGGCGATGCCGAATGACAGAGCCCTGGCTTTAATCCGAGTTTTGCCATCGTTTCGGGCGCGGAGCTCCTGGAAATCCTTGGTAATGTAGTCGGTCAGGCCGAGCATCGCCAGACCCGCGATAATCAGCGTCCCGTTAAAGGCATAGCCCGACACGCCGCCACCGGCGCCGAGCGAGCTAAAATGCACATACCACCAATGCGGGTCATGTGCGGTCATCATACTGACAAAGGTGCCGCTGACTAGGAATAGTGCTAGGATAGTTGCCACACGCATCGAGCTCATGGTGGCGGCCGAAATATAGGTGATGTAGCCCGCCACACCGACGCCAAAGGCCACGACGGCCGCGGCGGCCCACTGGTCAACAGTGGCACCAATGAATGATTGGTCGACGACATAGAACATCAGCGCAAAGATCAACAGCGACAGTAGCGTGTGTACCAGCGCTAGCGACCAAATACCGACATAGAATTTTGTTTTGCTCAGCCTCCCCTTTGGCTTTTCTGTCGTCTTGCCGAGCGACGCCATTATGTAGGTCACGAGCGTCACCACGCTAGCGCCGATAGAGGCGACAAAGCCGATCGATAGTCCCTTGGTAAACAGCGACACCTGATCGCCCCAGAATAACGCTAGGCTAACCAGAAAGCCCACTGCCCCACTGATCAGGGCGATATAAATGGCAGTTGATTCGATTTTGGTGCCGCGGTTGACAGATTTTGACTCGGCGGGCTTGTGAGTTGGCTTTGGTTGGTCAGTCATGGTAATACCCATTATCTCATATCTATCAGTGCATACAATATATGGGCTGTCTAGTTGAATATCTTAACTATCTACAGCAGCATATAGTTCCCGCTGCAATTCAAGATAGTCTTCAACAATCTCCTCGGGTGATCCGAGGTGAGATACGGCATCGGACATGGTTTTATATTGGAGTTGTACAAGTGGGCTCAGATTTTCCATAGACAGTTCTTTCTCACCAGATTTTTCGTATGTATTGAGTATAAATATTACAAAGTCTCGTTCGTTTGGGTCGAGTTGATCTAGATAATATTCACGTACTAGTCCGGCGCGCTCTATCCGGGTCATTGTTTCTTTCGCGTAAGCTATGTAGCGCAAGACATCGTATATATCGCTGTCTTCTGCATCGATAAGTTGCTTGAGCGCCTGTAATTTCTCTTCTTCAAAGCCTCTCTCAGCCAATCCAAGCAGCAAAGCTTCACGGGTGCGTGGGTCGGACCATTGCTTGCGCAGATTGTCTTCGTCGGTGAATAGCTCTGGCAGCTCACCAAACAATCGCTCTAGGAATCCGGATGGTGATACGGGCTTGCCGTCCATGTAGAACTTCGTATCAACCGAGTACTTAATCTCTCGCTCTTTGCCGTCGGCTAGACGCACGACCGTTTTTTGCGGCTTTTCTTCCGGGATGTCAAATGGCGAGCCATCGTATGCTGGCGTTGGTTCGCTAATGGTAGAAGCTGTCGCGTCGACTGTAAACTCTGGTGTCTCATACTCCACATCGACATTGATCTCAATCTCCTTCTTCTCTACCTCCTGCGGCTCGCCGTCCCACTCAGGGTCTTCGAATTTTGCATCGTTTCCATAAAAATCGACAATCGTGAAATAGTCTTTGCCGTCGTACAGCCGCGTACCTCGCCCGACTATTTGCTTGAACTCCACCATACTACCGACAGTTCGCATCAGCACGATAAACCGCACATTGCGCGCGTCCACGCCAGTCGAAAGTTTACGGCTGGTTGTGACGATGGTCGGCACTTGTTTTTCGTTATCACGAAAATCTTCTAAGTATTCATCACCGATTTTCCCCTCGGTCGCTGTTACACGTACACAGTAATTTCGATGATCGCCCAATGTCCCTGCCGGCTTGTGCTTGTTGATGAAATCTCGCACCATTGCCGCATGCTTCTCGTCGTTGCAAAACACGATCGTCTTTTGATTCGGATCGATCTGCTCGAACATTATCTGCACCAGCCGCTCTTCGCGCTCTGGCAAATAAATCGCTCGGTTAAAATCATTTAGTGTATACTCGCGTGACTCATCAATCTCTCCACTTTCTACGTAATCGGCAGGATTAAAGACATAGCGATCCATTGTTGTCGTAATCCGCTTTACCTTGAACGGCGTCAAGAAGCCGTCTTCAATACCTTGCTTCAGCGAATATGTATACTTCGGTTCGCCAAAATACTCATACGTATCGATATTCAAATCGCGCTTTGGCGTAGCAGTCAGCCCTAGATGTGTCGCGCCAGAAAAATGATTCAACACCTCGCGCCAGCTACTTTCATTCCCTGCTCCGCCGCGATGACATTCGTCGATGATCACGAGGTCAAAGAAATCACTAGGGTAGTCCATGAAATACGGCTTGTCCGGTTGATCACGGGGTGCACCCGCAATGGCTTGGTAGATGCTAAAGAATACGTTGCCATTGGTCGGTATACTGCCCTTTTTGCGAATCGCCTCGCCATTCACCCGCACAATCTCGCTCTCCAGCGGCTCAAAATCGCCCATTGCTTGCTCAATGAGGATATTTCGATCGGCAATAAAGAGAATACGTGGCCGCCGTTCATCACCACGTCGATTCCATCTCGCCTGAAATAGCTTCCAGGCAATCTGAAACGCAATCGTTGTCTTGCCTGTGCCAGTCGCGAGCGTCAAAAGCACTCGGTCCTCTCCACCAGAAATCGTCTGCACCGCTGCATTGATAGCATTTTCCTGATAATACCTCGGGCGATGCTTGATAATCTGATACGGCTCAGTCAAAGCTGTTTCTTGCGGCTGCGAGATATCCTCAAACGTCATGCCGAAGAGTTCGTCTGGCGCATGATACCCAACCACTTCCTGCCCGCGCCCTGTCTTCATGTCAAAGAAGTAGATACCGTGACCATTTGTACTATACACATAGCGGATATTTAGCGTCTCGGCATACGCTTTCACCTGCTCCAGCCCATCTGTTACTTCTTTATCCTCGGCTTTCGCCTCCACGATAGCGAGTTTCTGATTTTTGTACGCCAATATGTAGTCAGCTTTCTTTTGCTTACCGCGCTGCCCAGCACCAATCAAGCGACCATCAGTAAACACATATTCGGCAATCACTTCCGACCCAATAGTCTCATTTCGCCCCCACTGGCACTCTTTCAGCTTGGGGTCGATTAACTCTCGCCGTGTTGTTGCTTCGTTCATAACTACTCTTTATTATACTGCATTTGTTGTAGAAAACACCTCGCGAAGCATTGAATTACGCAATACTTCCAGCATAGATAGTTTACGTGAATATTTTTCTTGAAGTGAAGCTGACGTCTTATTCGCGTCCTCAATTTGCTGGACGACTCGTTCTTGAATAGCAATTGGTGGCAATGCAACATCTATCTCTTTCAGAATCTTAACAGACGCTACATTTTGTATTGCAGACCCTCCAGAGCGTTCCCTGATTGCCTCCTGAAAGCCTCGGCTTTCTACGAGATATTTTAGATACTTGGCGTTGATAACATCTTTTTTAGGCGTGAACTTAAGTAGTGCCTGATTTATTACACCCTGCTTCGCGCCATTCGGTATAATTGAGATCTTTCCAAGTGTGCCGGAGCAGCTCATAATCAAATCGTCGGGTTTTATCTCAAACCTTTTCATCTCGTCAAATTTTTTCTCGTCTATAAAATAGCGCACGGGCGTTTCCATACCGTATATTGCATGTCGTTGTTCGTATACCGCATAGCCTTCGGGCTTGAAATATTCTTTCTTCAGAGTTCCGCCGAATGGTCCGCGCACAAAGTTGCAAATCGCACCTAATCGGTGTGTGTGTGTACTATCCGAAGCACTCAGATACTTATGCAAAATACTCTTCTGCAACGCCACCACATTATCAAGATTCCGCCGCATCAAAACCTCTGCTTGCGCAATCTTCTCAAAAGCCGCATCCAACCGCGCAACAATCTGTTGCTGTTCTTCGAGTGATGGTAACTCAACCTCCAGCTCCTTGATTTGATTGAGATAAATACCTTTTTGGGCAACCCCGCGAGCATTGTCTATGAGGAATTTAACATTTGAACGTAGATGAAACACTAAATAATATGGATCAAGAATAGCTGTATCAGGTTTAATTACCGCAACGCTACGCTGTAGTGTAAATTTCGGTAAGCTCTCCGGCACCACAATAGTACGTCCAATCGTACCGACTATCGTCAGTAGAACATCACCGGGTTGAACGTCTGTTCGTTTATTCTCTTGGTCAAAGTTCTCTTTACTCAGAAGTCGAATATTATCAAAAGAAATTTCGTCATCTTGGATGTTACGTGAACTTAACATCATAAACTCACCGTCCTTAGTAGCTTTGGGTGGATTATGGCTTCCGTCAGTTATCTTTAAGCAAATGTCGCCAAGTTTTACGGTTTTCATTAGAATGGTATCTCACTTAAGTCAATCGGTCTGTCGTCGACATCTTCCACTTGCTCCTGTTTCGCTGGCTTATACTTTTTCTCATAGTATTCCCATAAGAATAGCCCCAGACTAGCGGAAGTATTGACTATAAATCCAGCCCACAATGGGTCATCAATAACATATTCTTCATGGCTCTTGCCATGAGCTGTAGACTTATCGCTTCGTAAGTCATCAATAGCCTGACCAAGCCCTCTTAGCTGACTGGCAATAGTTATAAGCTCTTGTGGACATTCAGTTTTATCGTCGAAACCAAACTCTTTAACCATTTGCCCAACTAATTTTGTTAACGAGGGGTTCTTGCCCTTTGGCAGCGTGAAATTATCATCTGATAATATCGTTTTTATAATTCCTTCCAGCGTTGAGGACGCTAGCGATACAGCCTGATCAGGATTTTCGTACACGTTCTTTATTGCGCGTTCAAAGTTTTGAAATGCGGTCTGATTTTCATCTTTAAGGATATTCTTAAATTTTGGAATCGCTGGAAGAAAACCTGGAGTATCAAGCCCTAGGTCAATCGCCATCTTTACAGTTTCATAAGGTGACATGTAAAGAACGGTCTTTTCGACATCTACACGATTTTGGTCATCATCTTGATAAAAAACCTGAAAGCTATCTGGCTCGTTCCAGCCACCTTCTTCTACGGAGCTTACTAGAAAAAGTTTAACATTTTTATAGCTAGCATATTTTTCCCAGATTTTCTGACCGAGCTTCATCTTCAAGTCAGTTATGTAGGCTGGAGAGATATCGTGATAGTCCATAGCTATTACCTTGCCCCTATTTTTAGAATCTCTACTTTGTAGCCAAACGTTTCAAGTCGCCTCTTTGCATTCCTGAGCGACACTTTGCTGAAAAACGGCAACTCGAGATCGTGCTTGGAATTGCTGATAACGGCAAAAACGATGGTATATTCAGCCGCATTAGGCTTCTGGGTAGGATTACTCAGCTTACTCCCGTCGGGAAGTTTATTATTTAGCTTTTTTCTAAATTCGACATCGCCTAGGAATAATTCGCCAGAGACGACCCCTTGAAAGAATAGATGGCTTAGTACCGATGAACCGCCGTAGCGCTTGACATGTATAAGTTGTTTATCACCAAGAAGGTCGCAAAATTCAATCGCGCTGTAGCCGCCACCATAACGAATATTCTTTCTGTCCATACAAACCAGATTTGCAGCCTGTGCCGCAGCCTCGTTATACACGCCTTCATTATCATGGTTATATTCAAGCAGTGAAATGGATGAACCCTTAGAGCGCAAAGTCGTGAAGTCATTATTGACCTGCGAAGCAAAGTCACTCGCTATCTGATACCACTTGCCATTACTCAACAAATAAGTATTACCATTGTCGGTGATTTCACAATACAGACAATTGTAGGCTTTCCATCTGTATGCTTCGTTGTCATTCTCGATATTTAGTGCAGTAATATGTTTATCGAAATCTTCTAACTGAATAGCTGATCGATCGCGACCGTCTAATGTAATATCGAGATAATCTGGTAGATGGAGATCATCATGTAGCTCTGTATCTCGGCGTGGACCAACGTATCTAAAGCCGCTCAATCGCTCCCACTCAATGAGTTCAGGTACGGCCATCCATAAACCATTAAAGTCACTTTTCTGAATTTTCTCTAACATTTTTCCATCTAACTCAGTTGCTCGACTCTGATCTTTGATGTCCGCTATCTGGTCAATCCAGCCAAAACTTTCTTTATATAAATCGAGACTGTAACACTGGTAGACTTTTTTCAGGAAATCTTTAATATTCGATAGATCAACACGAACTGAAACGCTTAATGGATCGCGCCCTGTAATAGTTTTGCCAAGTTCTGGGTTTTTAGATAGCGCCGTTACGGATTGTATGAGATCTTGTTCGATGTCAATACCGAAATCAGATGTCTGCCCAGCCTTACCTAACTGTTCGCTACTATCCTTTGGCACACTGGATATGTTCTTTTTTGATATTTTTCTAAGACCGTCCGTATTGATGGAATTGAGAGCAACTTTGAGCCCAAACCGCTCTTCCCAGACACCAGCGTTGAGCATCGTCCAGCCGAAACCAAATGGTATAGCAAACACCTTTTTGCTGTCATCAATATCGAGTCGTACCAAGAGTATAGCCTTTGAGCCAGCGTTAAATATATTTAACTCACTGATCTTATCCTGAAAAAAAGTCGATACCCAACTTGGCGGATTAACATGAGAATCATCGTAATAAAGCGTACCTACTTGATCGACATCAACTTTTTTATACCCATCAATGTCTTTCAGAATATCGTTGTTCTCTAAATACCTATCTTTTATCAGGTAGATCGCCAGCTTATTCGTAGGTTTTTTTAGCTCCACGATTACTTTCTTTGTCATAGTCTTATACTCTCCAAAATCTTAGCTACTTCTCCATCAATCTTCTTTATATCTTCCAAAATATCTTCCGGCGTCTTCAGCTCGTCCGTCTCTGGCTCGTGTGGATTTTTAACTCCAATGTCGAAGGTGGTTTGGTCGAGGTTTTCGACGTTGACCGTCCATGAGTTTTCGCTCGTTTCGCGGGTTTTGTATTTAGTGAGGAAATCATCGAAATCGTGAATGTTCAGTGGATTGGTTTTGCCGAGGTTACGGCCAGGATCGAGCTGGTAGTACCAGATTTCGCGCGTTGGCTCGCCCTTGCGGAAGAAAAGCACGACAGTCTTCACGCCTGTAGAGCCAGTGGCGCTAAATACGCCGCCGGCCAGGTCGAGAATAGTGTGCAGATTGTAGCCCTCAAGCAATTCCTTGCGAATTTTGCCGGTTGCACCATTTGGCTCGTTGGTCAGGAAGGTGTTTTTGATAACGATTGCTGCTTCACCGCCAGCGCGGAGCTTTTTCATGAAGTGTTGCAAGAATAGGTTGGCCGTTTCACGCGTCTGCACCTTGAAGTTACGCTGGACTTCTGGCCGCTCGCTGCCGCCAAACGGCGGATTTGCCAAGATGTAGTCGTAGCGGTCTTTTTCTTGAATCGCCCGCGTATCTTCGTTCAGCGTGTTGGCGTGAATCATGTTTGGCGACTCGATGCCGTGCAGGATCATATTCATCGTGCCGAGTAGGTACGGCTCTGGCTTTTTGTTCTTGCCGTAAAACGTTTCTTCTTTCAGAAATTTCAGCTCGCCAGCAGTCTTCACCTTGCTACGCAAGTAGGTGTAGGTTTCCGTCAGGAATCCGCCCGAGCCAGCCGCACCGTCATAAATCGTACGACCAAGCTGAGGATCAATTGCTTTTATCATCGCCTGAATGAGTGGCCGCGGCGTGTAATACTCGCCGCTTCGCCCTGCCCCACCCATAAGCTTCAGCCGGTCTTCGTAGAGTGCCGACAGCTGGTCGAGCTCGTCTTGCGTTTGAAATTGCATGGTGTCGATAATATCGATGACCTCGCGCAGGTTGCGTCCATTCTGAATTTTATTTATGACCTCGCCAAAGACCTCACCAATTTTGTAAATGAGCGACTTCGGGTCGTTCTCGGTGCTTTTGAATGATTTGAGATATCGAAACAGCTGTCCGTTGACGAATTCTATCAGGTCATGGCCTGTCAATTGTGCGGAAATATCAGGCTTACCACTTGCCAGTTTCGGCGCCGCCCAACTATCCCACTGAAACTCCTGCTTGAATAAAGGATCATAAACCTGATCATGAAACACCGCCTCGGTCTTCCGCGTATCCTCCAGGTCATCAAGATATTTCAAAAACAAAATCCACGACATCTGCGCCATGTAATCATTCGCGCCATTTGTCCCCGCATCCTCAAAGAGAATGTTGTCGATGCGTTTGAATTCTGTACGTATGTCTACCATTTCTTCAGACCATTTTACCACATATGAAATACCGAAGAATTGATGCGGGATTGATATAACTATTTACCGCTGAGCTCTGATATATTGGCGAATAAAGTACCCGGTCTATTATTATCGCTAGCCCTGCCTCGTAATTGTGTGGTATAAAGAAGCCAGTTCTATCAAATTTCCCTCTATTACCACCGGCTCCATGGCCAGTATTTCCTCATGGCCATTTTGGTGCGGTACGGGGTTGAGTAGAAATATCGGCTTTTCGTACACAAACGCGGCTGTCATTTCCATCAGTGTATTGGTGCCGATGTAGTTTGCGATGTCGTTTTTGTCGTAATTGCACACCAGCACGGCCTTGGCCCGCGCAATATTCGCGAAATGGCGCCGCACTAGCCGGCCTTTGTGCGCAGCGATTTCCGCGTTAGAAGCCTGCTGCCAATCAAACTTTTGCTCGCTCATCTCGGGCGTAGAAACACTCAGGCCCATCTGGCGCAGCTCGGCAATCACGTTCTTCATCTCCGCCGCATGTGCCATAGAGCCGCACACCGCGATGTCGGTGGCTTTGGGGTTAAATTCGCGGGTAAATTTGTTCATTCAGAATTCGCTCTCATCAATCACCCGCACCTCATGCTCATGCGCCGGGTCAAATTTCGGCGTCGTCACCAGCACCATCTTCATTGTGCCATAGTAATACATCCTATGTCCCGGCGGGACAACTACCAAATCACCTTGCGTCACGTCGTGTTTTTCGCCATCTATCACATATGTGCCGCTGCCCTCGATGATAAACCACTGATACGTGCTCATATCGCTATACCATTCCTGCAGATGGCCTTTCTCTACCTCTTCGTATACAACGCCCGATGGCGCGTCGGTGTCATACAGCGTAATATCGACACCGAATTTATGGATTTTGCGCGTGTTGTCTTTCTTGAAAACGTAGGTCATCTGAATTACCTTTCAACTTAACTTTGCTAGTGGTTTTATTTTATCATGTTTCGATGGCGAGATATTCATTTGGGATGACTTGCTGTCCCTGAAAAATTCCTGTAAAATGATAGCTAAGTCAACTTTTTCGGAGGAATATATGGGCAATAATGCATCCAAAAAGCAATCTAGCAAAAAACCAACCAAAACGACCAAAAACTGGTTCAAGCCGAAACGGCAGACTGTCAAAAATGCTTTGATATTCTCTATTATCATCATAGCAATCCTGGGGATAGGCGAGCTGGGCCGCAAGGCGGGCTATTGGGGCGAGCCAGATGCTCTACGTTTGATTAAAACTGAAAAGATTGCGAGTAAGGATCTGTTGGGACTGGAACTGGTTGAGAGTGAACAATTTGGAGACGGTATCTTGCTGCAGAGAAAAGTTCCTCCATTGATACAGAACTGGTTTAGGATTGAAGATGATGAGATGGAGAAAATCACTAACGAGATAGCGAAGTACGCAGAGTCTGATGGATGGGTGCAAAATACGTCGTATCATAACAATTGGGTGGGACGCAAGCGTCTCAAGAATGACCTAGAGCTAACCCTGTTCATTAACAAATACGAAGATGAAGGAAAAATTATGATATATGTGGGGGTGCATTGAGTAAAGTCGGTAGTTTTCGCAGTGGTCTACATGTATTTATCGTGGCTTTAGCTTTTTTAACGACACTCTCCTTATCTGGTGCGACTGACTCCAAAGCGGCAATAATTGTCACAAACCAGAAGGCGTTGACGGTAGCCTTACTGGGCGATTCTTATTCGGCTGGCAATGGTGCCGGTGGTTACTACGGAGAGCCTGGTGCGTATCTCAGTTATAATAACTGGGCGCATCACTATGTTAATTGGCTGAACAGCCAGGGAATTAAAACGACTCTCAACAGTTTCGCTTATGACGGAAAGACTAGTACGGGTGTGCGAGAACAGGTCGACAAGGTTTCAGAAAACACTGATCTAGTCATGCTGACAGCCGGTGGTAACGACGTTAAATTTGCAGATATTGTGATCAATTGTTTTGTTTTTGTCGCCAGTGATGGCCGCGTGTGTCGTGACTTGATTAACGATGCTGATTCAAAATTAGACAGTACAATGTCAAGTACGAAGCTGATATTCGAGGATCTGAAGATCGATTAAGTTCCGATGCTCGGGTCATCCTGGTCGGCTATCCCCTGCTCAGTACAGATAGTGACTATGTGCTGCGATGGTGTAATCAATATACGTTGGCTGGAAACTGCATAGCTCATGACAGTTATGACGTCTCGGCTGCAGTGCGTGCGGTCGGGCAAAAGGCTACCCAGAAACAGGCGGAGCTCGTCGCTGAATGGAACGCGAATCATGCCATGAAAGCCATTTATGTTGATAATATTAACGAGGCATTTGCAGGTCATGAGCCAAATCCTTCACAGCTCTCTCGCAATTCTCAGCGTTGGATCAATGAGTTCTTTGAGACCGAGGGTAGAGCGAACGATAACGGCGATACCGAGGCGATTTTCAGTCCTGATTACCATAACTGGTATCACCCCAACATCACTGGCCATCAAAAGATCGCTGATCAAATTGTCGCAAAGGTCGGCATTCCGTCCTCGGCGCACGACATCGCGTCCAATAGTGGTGATATCGACGTAGCCTTTGTCGTTGATACCAGCAAGTCCATGGGGCCTTCGTTGTCCCAGGTTAAACAAGATATCAAGCAAGCTGCTTTCAAGTATCGACAACAGGCTCGGACGATTCGTTTCGCCTTGATCGATTACCGTGATCAGTCGAGCTATGTCGCCCAGGTTCAGTCAGATTTTACCTATGACGTTAATGCATTTAATGCGGCTGTCAATAATTTGTGGTTTGGTAATGACGATACAAACTCTGCCTCGTTTCATAGTGGCGCGATGACCGCGATGGACCTTAACTGGCGAGCTGGTGTACGCAAACTAATAGTAGCGATTGGCAATCTGCCGGCGCAGGATCCAGAGCCGTTCACGAACTATACTTGGCAAATCGTTAGACAAAGAACCTACGAGATGGATCCCGTCGAAGTCTACGCGATTGACAATCAAGGTTCTGCCCTGACCGACAGCATCGCGGATCTGGTCAATGGTACGGGCGGACGGGCTTTTGTAAATGCGAATAATGTCTATGATGCGGCGTCGGACATTATCGATCACTCGACCAATAAACCATTTGGCTGGATTCAGGGCCCCTATATTGTCAAGGTTGGCCAGTCGTTGACGCTCGATGCTCGGGCCTCGTATGCGGTGATCGGATCGATTGCTAGTATCGATTGGGATTTGAATGGCGATAGCGTATTTGAGACGAATTCTAGTGACTTGCTGTATGAACGTCTATTTACTACAGAGTTTAGTGGTACGATTGGGGTTCGGGTTACTGATACGAATGGCGAAGTTGGCATTGGCTCGACCTACCTCGATGTGACGGACGACGGTGATTCGATCCCGCGCTCGATCGACAATTGTCCCGATATTGCCAATCAAAACCAGGCTGATTTCGACAACGATGGGATTGGCGATGACTGTGATAGTGAGGTTGATTATAGTAGCTTAATAATTACGTATGATGATGAAGTTGATGATCAAACAAACTCCGATCAGGATTTGGTGAATCAGCCGCAAACTGTCGCGTTGACGACGACGCCTGTTTTTGCACTCGCTACATTTGCCGAGCCAAATCAGTTTACGGCTGGAATTAGCGATGAGTTTAGTTTCAATAACAGTAGTACTGTATCCAACCAGGCAAATGACTTGGCCAAGGATATCAAATCAGATCTCGAGTCTAGCACCACGTTATGGATGGTCGTGATCATTACTCTTGCCGGCGTAATGGTGGTCGCCGTTACTGCAATTATCTATCAATCAAAAAAGCCCAGAGTTAGCTAGGTTTTTTTGTAGGCGGAGATGTCACCTATCGTTTTCCGATTTTTTTCGTTGAGATTTTTCTGATAGGACTACAAACGTATCGAAATAATGCCGCATCATATCAATCGTTAGAGAGTACAATTTATCAAGTTCGCCGACTTTAACTCTAAAGATCATCTGGGTGATGTTTCCTTTATTATCTTTTTTGACCTCATTATTTGCGGTAGTGATTAAATCCATTAGGCTATCAGAGCTGTAATTTTCGTGATGTACAATCTGCTTGCGTGCCTTATTAACGGTAGTAATTGTTGAGACATGCTCTGACTTATCGATACCTAACTCATCGAGTGCAATTTCTACAGAGTGTTTGAATGTTGGCCGAGATAAAACTTGATATATAGTAGCTGCGTCCTTCAAGTAGAAATCCTTCACTCCATCAGATAGCTTATGTTCGATAGATTTAATAGCCTTAAGTACGTCTTCTATCTCGGTAAATATCTTTGTTTTGTTGGCTTTATTCGTCTGGCTAATTTTATTCTGTGCTATTGCTTCTGATAAGCCTTGAAAGCCAACGATAAGGCTAATTGCCTCGTGGTCAAGCAGCTCTGGCCGTTTACCGTATGCGTGATGCACGAGAGATGATAGCGAAAGGCCGATTTTGCTTGTAACCGACAGTGTATCATTTGCATCAGGATTCATGGCAAAATATAGGCACTTTAAGAATATCTCAAGATGGAGTTCTGTTTCTACTGATATAATTGAGCGAAACTCAGGGGTATCGCTATGGGGTGCATATAGCTTGCTGTAGTCGAAAATAAAATCAATATCAGGACCGAGCTGAAAACGTACGATATTACAGTCCGTAGTGCCATGTACCAGAAGCCAATACGACTTAAAGGCAAACAACGCCGGACTGAGTGATTGAAAACCAAAATTCTTCTCGGTTGTATCTTTAGCAATAAAGGCAATACGCCCATTCATATCCAGTGGCTTTGCCGAACGAACATGGATACTACCCGATGACCACGAGTAGGTGGAATTAGCTTCAGCACTATATCGAGAAAATGCGGCAGTGCTTAAGTTAGAAAATCTGGCGCTTTTTTCAAGATATATCTTGCCATTCTTACCATATTTGTCTATTTTTTGAGTGAGCTGCTGTTTCTCGGGAATTGCGTCGATCACTACTCGGATCTCATCGAATTCTTCAAGAATATGATTGATGCCCTTGGATAGCGGCCAATGCATACTGAGCTTCATACTATGTTGAGAAGATTGGCCGCCCCAGTCCATTGAGTGAAAATCGCGGAGTATTAATGGTGCAAAATAGCCGTCGGATGTCTCAAGTACTGTAAGAACGCTATAATGCGACTTTAAGATGTCACTATTGAACTGTACGTTGAGACTCAATGTTTCAGTATTAAAGGAACCGTAACCATTAACAACTACGTTCTTGTTATTAATATCTAGTAGACGAATTTTACCGACATACATTCTCCGTTTAAATTTGTACGACACCTCTGTTCTATTCATATGCTTACTGTATGTACTCTATGCTCTTATCATCAAATATCGTTTTACTAAAACTTGGCGAAGATGACGAGTTTCGAGTCTTGGCTACAAAAACTCTACCGCCTACCCTTTTTCCGGTTTTGGCGCTGGGCCTTCTTTTTCTTTTGCACGGATTTTTTAGCAGCGTTTTTCTGGGCTGATTTGGCTTTGAAATCATCACTGGTATTACGAGTTTCGGGCAGGCCAACCTCGTTAACGCCACGCTCGACGGCCGATTCGGCGGCGCGGGTTAATTCACTCTCGTATTCATCGTCCTCTACCTTGGCTGCGTTAATATCGGCAGCACGGAGATGGAATACGGTGCGTAACACCTCGTTCTGCAAAGTTTCCTGTAACGAATTAAATAGTTTCTGTGATTCACTGCGGTATTCAACCAATGGATCACGCTGACCAACGCTGCGCCAGTGAATACCTTCGCGTAGGTGTGTCATGTTCTCGAGGTGTTGCATCCATAAGATGTCCAGAACCTGCATATAGATTTCGCGCTCAGCGCCGCGTAGCAACTCTGCCCCAATGGCCTTTTCATGTTGGTCGTAAAACTTAGCGACCTCGGCACGAGCCGTAGCGAGGCGTTTACTATCGTTTTTTACTGCGCCGATTTTGGCAATGTTTTTGCGATTGAGCGGGAAAATTTCCTCGAACTCCTCGACGAATTTCGGATTACGCTTCGTCGGTACAGCAATCAGTGTTTTCAATCGGGCGTCAATTAGGCGGAAGATTTCTGGTGTCATGTCATCGCCCTCGAGGATCTTGCGGCGGATCGTATAGACGACTTTGCGGTGGCGGTTGATAACGTTGTCGTATTGAACAACATTTTTACGAGTGTCAAAGTTATAACCCTCGACGCGTTTTTGTGCGGCCTCGAGCGTCTTGCTGACCGCTTTGTTTTCGATAGCCTGTGATTCATCGACACCCAGTCGTTCCATTAGGAGTGCGATGCGGTCACCCTGGAAAATACGCATCAGATCGTCCTCGGTCGAAACGTAGAAGACCGAATCACCAGGATCGCCCTGACGACCACCGCGACCACGCAGCTGGTTATCGATACGACGCGATTCGTGACGCTCGGAACCAATCACCACTAGACCGCCGAGTTTAGCGACACCATCACCGAGCATGATATCGGTACCGCGACCGGCGATGTTGGTAGCGAGGGTGATGGCACCCTTTTGCCCCGCCTGGGCGACGATTTCAGCCTCTCGCTCGTTGTTTTTGGCGTTGAGCATCTCGTGCTTTAGCCCGGCTTTGGTCAGGGCTTTGCTGATCAACTCGTTCTTGGCAATTGATGCCGAACCGACGAGGACTGGGCGGCCCTCTTTGTGATATTTCTTGATATCATCAACCAGCGCAGCGATTTTGCCTTTTTCAGTTTTAAAGATTTTGTCATTCAGGTCTTTACGAACGACTGGTTTGTTGGTCGGAATCTGGATAACGTCCAGGCCGTAGATCTGTTGGAACTCCTCTGCCTCGGTAAAGGCGGTACCGGTCATGCCAGATAGTTTGTCGTAGAGGCGGAAATAGTTCTGGAACGAGACGGTAGCTAGGGTTTGCGATTCCTGAAGAACCGGTACGTGTTCTTTGGCCTCGATGGCCTGATGGAGGCCCTCGTTGTAGCGGCGACCCTGCATGAGGCGGCCGGTGAATTCATCGACGATGATAACCTCTCCGCCGCTGTTCACCACGTAGTCTTTGTCACGTTTGAACAACGTCTGAGCCTTGAGCGCCTGATCCATGTGATAGACGCTACGAACGTAATCTGGTGAATAGAGGTTGTCGAGGCCGAGCATTTTCTGGACCTTTTCGACGCCCGCATCGGTCAGTGTGACCGAGCGACGCTTTTCATCGAGTTCGTAGTGTTCTGGCCTTAGCGAAGCGGCTACCGCGGCAAATTTGATATACATATCCGGGTTTTCGGCGGCCGGGGCCGAGATAATCAGTGGCGTGCGGGCTTCGTCGACCAGGATCGAGTCGACCTCGTCGACGATGGCAAAGTTTAATTCACGCTGGCGCAGCAGGTCCGGATCGCTGACCATGTTGTCGCGCAGATAGTCAAAACCAAACTCGTTGTTAGTGCCATAGGTGATGTCGGCGGCGTAGGCTTCTTTGCGGCTGGCGGGACGGAGATGCGACATGCGTTTGTCAAAGTGGTCTTTGTTCTCGTATTTCGGATCATAAACAAAAGAAGCTTCGTTAATAATAACACCCGTCGTAAGACCGAGGGCGTGATACAGCGAACCCATCCAACCGCCGTGGAGCTGAGCCAGGTAGTCGTTCACCGTCACGACGTGGACACCGCGACCTGTTAACGCATTCAGATACACTGGCGCGGTGGCGACCAGGGTTTTACCTTCACCGGTTTTCATCTCGGCGACGTTGCCTTCGTGCAGAACGATACCACCGACCAACTGCACATCAAAATGGCGCTGTTTCAGTACGCGGCTGGCCATTTCACGAACCACTGCGAAGGCTTCGGGCAGGATCTCGTCGAGCGCACTTTTACGCTTTTGGGCGGAGCGACGAGCCCGGATAGCGTCAAGGGCGTTAAAGTCATCAATTGTGGCTGCGCCGGCTTTGGCGTATTTTGCACGTTCCTCATCACTCAGTTTGTTGACGAGTTTACGTTCGAGCGCCGAATCCTTTTTCGACGTTGTCTCTACGGCTTTGGTCTTTGACTTGTCAGTTGCGCTGGCCTGGTTGTCCTGTTCCAGTTGTTTACTGAGTTTTGCAAACTTCTTTTTCAGGACGTCGGTTTGAGCAGCGAGCTCCTTGCCCGATAATTTCTTGTACTTGGTATCGAGCCCATTCACCTGGGCGATTATTTTATCGATCCGCTTCAGAATCTTTTTCTGCGGATCGCCGAACACTTTCGATAGAATGACTTGCTTCTTGTTGGCCACGATGAAAACTCCCTCACTTTATGATAATGACTATTGTAGCAAATTGGGTCGAGAAATACCACTATTTACGGCGCAGCGAGCGCTTGACCATGGCCATAAAACCGCCGGTGCGAACACCGTCAGCGCGGCGCTCGGTTTTGTACTTGCTGATCTGGGCACGCAGTTTGGCTTCGACGATATCGACGGCCGCCAGCGCATTTGGCGCCGATTCCTTGGCGAAGAGCTTTTTGTCGGGCAAGGTCAGCACGGCTTCACATTCGTACTTGTTGTTGTCCTTTTTATTGACCTCGGCGATTTTGACGCTCGCAAAGGCCGAAGTACGAGCCTTTTTCGGAATATAGTCAATCAGTTTTGCGATCTTTTTTTGGGTGTAGTCAGTAGTTTTTTTGTCCAGTTCCAGGTGAATGCCGGTGATTTCAATATTTAAGCTGGTGTCGCTCATGTGTATCCTCCTATGGTTACTATTTTATCACAACGTCTGGCGGTTGCCGAGGTATGGCCGCAGGACCTCGGGGATGACGACCTGGCCCTCGGCTGTCTGGCAGTTTTCGATAATTGCCACTAGTGGTCGTTCGGAAAACACCGTCGCGTCATTGGTATGCACTAGTTCTACCTTGCCGTCAGTTCGGCGGACACGTGTCTTCATTGGGCGGGCTTGGTAATCGGTAATGTAATCAGCCGTGTGAGTTTCGCGGTAGGCGTTCTGCCCTGGTAGCCAGGTGTTAATATCTACACCCTTGGCATTTGGCCGACCAATGTCCGCCGTGCATTTTTCGAGCGTTTGAAATGGCAGGCCTAGCTGCGACATCAGGTATTCCTGAATCGCGACCATAAACAGATGTTCGTTTAGCCCGGCCTCGGCTGTCGTGAAGCTCTCCATTTCGAGCTTGTTAAATTGATGTAGACGGAAAATACCCTCGGCGTCCTTGCCATACGTCCCGGCTTCGCGACGAAATGCCGTCGTATATCCTACGAGGCGCAGTGGCAAATCAGCCTCTTGCAAGATCTCGTTCATATACATCGGTGCCATGGTGTGTTCAGCGCTAGCGTTCAGCCAGAGGTCTTCGTCTTCGAGCTTGTAGGTCTGCTCTTCTTTGTTGAGTCGGCCGGTTGCCTGGAATACATCGGTTCTGGCTACTGCCGGAGGGATGACGGGCATGAAAGGTTTATTGCTGACGCCTTGTAGGCCATTCACATCGATAATGTGCTGTAGTGTCTCGGGCGAACCGAGCACGTCCATGCCGTATTGCCACAGCGCCATTTCGAGTCGCACCAGGTCGCCCTTCAGGTACGCAAATCTGGCACCGGCGATTTTCGCGGCGCGTTCTTTGTCGATCCAGTCACGTGTCTCGGCAATTTCCCAGTGGGTTTTCGGGGTAAAATCGAACTGTGGCTTCTCGCCAATTGTTTTCACCACGACATTTTCATCCTCGCTCGACCCGACTGGCACGCTATCCAGCGCAACGTTCGGCACTGATTTCAGCAGTTCCAGGTATTCAGTCTCTAAACTGGTCAAGTAATTTTCCTGTTCAGCTAGCTCGATTTTGATCTGTTTACCTTCGTCAATCAGAGTCTGTTCGGGTTTGCCACCTTTCATTTTGGCGGCATTTTGATTGCGGCGTTCTCGCAGGTCATCGACTCGTTGCTGCAGAGTTCGACGATCATCATCAAGCTTTAAGAGGCTACGAATATCAACAACATAACCTTTTTGACGAGTTGATTCCTGGACACGATCGGCATTCTCACGGATAAATTTGATGTCTAACATACAGCTATTGTAGCACAAATAGCGATGCGACCACAGAATTAATTGACAAATAAACGAAAATAATGTATAATGGTAAGATACGATGAATCTACGTACACTTCCTCCTAGTCCTCGGCCGACATTGGTTGATTCCCTGTCGAGCCTAGTGACGTTGCTTGATATAATAAAAGATCCATACTACGCTGCGGAGATACGGCAAACTTGGCTCGAGTGGGGACCTATCGTTCTACCTGCCGTACCCAATATAAAGCAAGCCGGCATTGATTACCACATCCTCTCGCCAGAGGAAGAGCCGATCGCTTGTGAGCCAGGATCAAATCGCTATTCGATTTTTGACGACTACAAAACACCGGAATACATGAATGGAATGCTACAAACCCTTGCGCCTGATGTAGCTGCACCACGGCAACTTTCGGCTAGAAATTATATTCAATCTGACTTTGGTCTACCCTTCGTTTTCAAAGATACCGAATCCAACAGAGGTGAGAATAAATTCCTGATAGAATCAGGGACTCAGGCTCGGAAATTAAAGCGATTTCTGGGTCGGTTGGTGGGGGGGGGTTACGATGTCAAAGATTTATTGCTCGAGGAATATATCGAGACTCCTGGCGATCAGTCGACCAGTTATCGTTATACTATGACACCGACTGGCAGCATTGTTGCCGTAACGCTGCTGGCAGCGGGTAATGTTGACGATCATAAAATCCAGCCACAAGATGTGACCGGTGTATTTCGGGAACTTGCCAGTGATGAGAGCCTGTATAACCTGGACTCTCGGAGCATTACCTCGAATACTGATGCCGGGCGAACTGATATCGGCCTGGATTTTGATGGTCGTAATCTCGAGCTGAAAGGCCTCACCGGTCAGCAACGAACTATCCTAGAAACTCATGGTATTGATCCGCTCACCCGTCGTGCTCCGGAATCTATTACGAGAACTGCTGGTAAGGTAGCTACTACTCTAGGGCCGAGCGTTGGTCTGATCGTCGGCATCGATCTATTGCAGCAAGCTAGCGACTCGGGTGTGCCGTACTTTGTCGAGATCAATAGCCTGCCATCGACGAGAAATATTAATGCGTCGCTCCATCCCAGGGCGAAACAACTAAGTCATGACGCCCTGAATCGTCTGGGTCTGACAATGACAATGCGTGACCTAGCGACTACTGCTAGACGATAAGGGCTTTTAGGTACTCGTTAGAGTTCCTGTGTAGAGTAATACTAGCAACAAAGTTCCCAGGCCTACGCGATACCAAATAAATACTGAAAAGTTATGGTGAGCGATATATTTTAACAGCCACGCAATGGTTAGGTAGCTAACGAGAAATGCAACAGCGCTAGCCAGCAAAGTGTTAAGCCAACCAACGCTTTTAGTGATGTTGCTCCACTCGGTTGTTGCCTGTAATATACCCGCTGCCAACAGTGCTGGTATGCCAAGTAGAAAGCTCAGTTTGATGGCCGCTACTCGGTCGAAGCCGCGGAATAAGCCAGCCGAAATGGTAGCGCCTGATCGACTGATGCCTGGAATTAGTGACACTATTTGCACCAAGCCAATAACCAAGGTGTCTTTCCAGCTGGCCGAGGTTTCGGATCGGGTAGTTTTTGCGTAGCGGTCGGCTAGCCACATCACAAAACTCCAACCCAGAAGTGCCAATGCGACGAACCACAGGCTTCGTAATACTGTTCCGATTTCGCTCTTAAATAGCAGGCCAACTATCGCAATTGGCGCCGATCCGATGATAATTGCCCAGCCAAAACGATAGTCAGCATTCTGACGATACCGGGCTGTCCACAGTCCAGCCCACCAAGCCCGAAGTATTCGCCAAATGTCGTTTCGAAAGTAAATAATAGCAGCTAGGATGGCTCCGATTTGGATCACTGCGGTAAAGGCCACTAAGCCCTGGTCCGACAAAGACATCCCCATCAGTTTTTCGGCAATCGTTAGATGTCCTGTTGACGATACCGGCAGGAATTCCGTTATTCCCTCGATAATGCCAAGGATGATTGCCTGCCACCAGTGCATTCTAGACGCTACCTTTCGCTGTGTCCGAGTGTGTCATCTCAATTATTGGCCTGGTTAACTGAACTAATAATAACTGCTCCGCAATCGCCTCGCACGGTTTGCGCTGCCAGCTCGGTCTTGTTCAAGGTCAGTTTGCCGCTGGATACGGCTTGGACGACCAGACGAGCGTTATCGCTCTCATGAGCTGGGCACATATCGGGTCGCTCTACGTTCAGTGTCCGCACGACTCCGGATCGGACTTCTCCGCCCTGTAGGGATACATCCAGGTTTTCGATGGTGGCAAAACTCAGGTCTATATCGGCAACATCCGAGCTCTCCACTCGTACATTTGTGTACGAGCCGCCTAGGGAAAAGGCGTTTTTGCCACCGATAATCGTGATGTCGTGTAGCGGTGTATCGCTATAATAATGAGACACGATGTTGGCATCGAGAGTTAGCTTTTCTATAGCCGGGCCATAGATTCGTAGTGTCATATTCATATTAGCCCAGTAGTTCGGCGTTTCGGCTACGGATTCATCGCTTTTTAACTCGACAGTAGCAGACGCCCCGTCATCGCCGATAGAGAACTCTGGTTTAGGCATGTCTGGCCAGGCTTCAAGTTCATAGTACTGTTTGTCGGAGACGATGTATTCGAGATAGACCGATGCCATTTGGTCGTCATTACCAGTAAACGTTAACTGCTTGACCGATGCAAAATTGGCTGGTAGATTGACGAGGCTCTTGTACTGATTGTCGCTAAATTGGATGTTCCCATGCCAATTGTTATATGCTGTTATGCCGACGCCGCCGGCAAATGACAGTAGCCCAGCGATAATAAGGCCAACGACAGTGACGCTAGTGCGCCGACTCCAGCGAACCCGTAGAGCCGCATTGGCGAGAATTGACAGTAGCGTTGTTAGCAATAATCCCGCCAAGACAAATAGAATAAAGGCGGCTTGCAGGAAAAACGACGCCACCGGATGCCAATTAGGGATTGATGAATTGTCGCTCGTGCTCCATACCCACAATAGTTCATTGCCGGCAAAGATGGTGAGTCCGAGTGCTGCGAGCGCGCCGACGAGCAATATCACCCCAGTGATACGGTGAAATACGCGACGGGCTGCCTTGGTGGCTTCGCTGAGCGGTGCGTCCTCGATATCATTCAGGGCTTTGATTGACGCTAGGGTGACAGGCTGCCCGTTCATACGCAGCTTGTCTGCTGTGGTTCGAGCGGGCGGTATAATGATCCACAAAACAAAGTAGACAAGCAGTGCGCTGCCGAACGATAGTACCAATAAAACGATAAAGATTAATCGTGCCCAGGTCGGGTCAATCCGGAAAAAGTGCGCAATACCAGCCACCACGCCACCGACGAGAGCCGCGTCAGGATCGCGGTACAATTTACGCGATGAATCGCCGATCATGTCAGTTTCGGCTGCAGTAGGATCCGCGCCTTCGGTGGCAAAATCGCTCGGTTCGCCCAACTGTGATTTGATAGCGTTGATGTCATCGAGCGTAATAACGTTATCGGCTACCACTCTACGGTCGGCTAAAATCTCTGTCATGCGAAGCTCGATGTCATCGTAAATATCAGCGTTATCGGCCAGAGATGTTTTGATGGCCTTGGTATAATGCTCTAACGCCTTTTTGGCCTCGATATCGATTTCATAGGGCGTTCTAGCTAGATGGATGCGCGTAATCTCGTTCATTTTAATTCCTTTCGTTCGAGGTTAGCTGTGACATTATTCAGGCTGGTAATTTCCTTTTGTAGTTCGGTGGCGATTTCCCTGCCGAGTGGGGTCAGAGAATAATATTTTCTGGGTGGGCCCTGTAATGACTCTTGCCACTCGTAGCCCAGCAATCCATCGCGCTGCAACCGGCCGAGTAAAGGATAGATGGTGCCTTCGACGACGGTCAGCCCTGCCTGGCTGAGTTGACGAATGATATCTGATGTGTAAATCGGCTGATCAGTAATTACCAAAATGAAATAACTCAACAAGCCCTTTCGCAGTTGCGTTGATAACTGATCAGTATATTGTTGAATCAGATCGCTCCGTTGGTTTTCCATACTACTATGTTATACAAGGTACTATGAAAAGTCAAGTACCCTTTGCTGACACCTTGATACGGAAAGTTTTAATGCAGGATATACTGCCTGCTGTATCAGCGTAGATTCAGGGTGTTGCTGCCTGTACTCGTAAAGGTTGGTGGCGGTGGCAGGCCTTCCCCACTGTTGCTGCTCTCGACCACGGTTGTTTTTTTGCGGCGAGAACGAGAACGTTTACGCTTTGGTTTGTCGCCGGGCGTTGGTTCGGTGGTCGGTACTGGCGTGATTGGTTTATTGGGAGTTGCCTCGGCGACCTTTTTCTGATCTGCGCCGAAGCTTGGCGTGTGATTGCCGTCAGCTGCGGCCTGGGCAGCCATGATGAGCGAACCTAGATTCTGCGACGCGGCGTTGCCAGACGGCGCGATGACAGGAGTGGCATTGGCCCGGGCGTCAGCGCGTCGGGCTGCTTTGCTCTGCAGGTTGATCGGCGGGATGATGGCTTCGGCAATTTCAATTTCAACTTCGGCTCGCGCTCGTGCAAACTGTTCCCTGGTATGTTCAATGATCTGCGGCAAATAGTCGACCTGTGCGGGTGGTAATTTCAAGGTTGTGCCGCTAAAGGCTGGCGTCTTCTCGCCCTGGATCATCATACTGGTAACGAAATGGCGATTATTCATCTGCAAGATATCAGCGGCCTCGAACTGCGGTGCAAATTGTTGTGCTAGCGACGGTGCGTCCTCTGGACTGACCCGCATACTGATCATGGTGCCAACGTTCCCAAATACCGCGTCGCGTACAGTATCGTTCATCTGGGAAACATATTGGTTGGCAACGGTCAAATTCAAGCCATATTTGCGGGCCTCCGACAAAATGACGGCAAATGAATCGGTGGCAAAGTTCTGAAATTCGTCAACATATAGATAGAAAGGCCGACGGTCCTCGACATTAGGGATATCACTGCGACTCATGGCGGCCAGCTGGATTTTGGTGACCAGGAATGAACCGAGGATAGCGGCATTGTCTTCACCGATGAGACCTTTAGAGAGGTTGACGACGAGGATTTTACCTTCGTCCATGATTTGCCGGATATTAAACGTCGATTTCGGCTGACCAATAATATTGCGGATAATTGGGTTAGCGACAAAGGCGCCGACCTTGTTCAGCACTGGCGCAATGGCCTCGGCGACGAACTTATCGTTCCAGGAGGCAAACTCGACACGCCAGAATTGTAACACGACCGTATCTTTGACTTCGGCGAGGACTTTATCGCGGAATTTTTTATCAGTCAGCATACGCGTGATATCGAGCATAGTGGTATCAGGATATTCGAGTAGTGCCAGAATGGTGTAGCGCAAAATATATTCGAGACGCGGACCCCATGATTCGCCGAACATGCGTTTTAGTACGCCGATAATTTCCGAGCTAATATTATTGCGCTGACTGAGATCATAGACTTCCATGGGGTTAAAGCCCAGCGGAAATGCCGTATCGGCTGGGTTAAAGTAGACGACATCCTGGATCCGGTTAGCCGGCACGAAACGGAGGTTATTAACCGCAAAATCACCGTGCGGGTCGATGATAGCGTAGCCCTGTTTATGATACACATCCGACAAGGCCAAGAGTTCCAAGAGTCCAGACTTGCCCGTACCGGTTTGTCCGATAATATAAACGTGGCGCGACCGATCGCTGCGATACATACCAAACTGTTGCTGCAAGCCGCGAAAGTTCGTTAAACCAAAGGCGCTAATCTGATCATCGTGGCTGCGCTCGCCAGTAAGGATCGGTAGTTTAGTTGGCGGTTCGGCCGTTTTACTGTTGGCCCACACGACATTCGGCGTTTCGACATTGGTGTGTGGCAGGTGGAATACGCTAGCTAGCTCCTCGATATTGAGGATAAAACCATTGTCAGCAAAGTAGCGCGCTGAGTATTTTTGCAGGTCTTCTCTCTTGAACGAGGGATTCGACGCGAGGCGAAATCCGTTCAGGTTGGTCGAGTTGAATTGTTTGAACGCACTGGCTACGGCGTTAATCTGCGCTCGAGCTGAATCAGGGTTTGAGCCTAGATATGCTAAACGGATTTTGACTTCGTACCCGAGTTTCTGGGACTTCTTTTCCGCTTCGGCGACGCGAGTTTTGTCGCGTTCGCTCATTTCGCGGGTAGTCGTCGAACCGGGACCGCCCTCTGGCGGTTTCCAGAGTGCCTCGAGCAGCTGGGCAAACCAAATCCAGCCACCACTACTGGTTGTCGTGCCGAAACCGGATTTTAGGCGAGCAATAAATCGCGCTGAGCGAGCATGCCATTCGTCAGCGACGGGGCGTGCCATGATCTGGAACCAGATTTCCTCGTCCTGTTTGGTTAGTTTCGCGAGCGCTGCGGTGATGCCAGCCAGCGGGTCGACCTCGAAACTCTGAAAGGTTTTAATCGGTAAAAATTCGTTATCAGTTAGAATTAGTTCAGCGGTGGCAACTACCGGGTGATCGCCGCTGGTCGCGGCATAATCTTCGCTGGCTTCGTAAATCTGGACCGTTGGGTACTGAGCGTAGATCTGACCCTCGACGAAATTTTGTAGATGTTTCGGTACCCGCACGTAAAAGCGGATCTGATTGGCGACGCTCGCGATTTCAAAACTGAGGTGTTCCTGAATTCCGCCGCTCATTTGGAGCTCCTTGCGATCGCGCAGAATACCATGCAAACTAGCGAATAGTTGTTCGGCAGCGAGCTCTTTTTTGTCGTTATTGCGCGGAATTTCCAGGGTTAACAGTACATAATCATAGGTGTCGATTACTTTGGCTTTGCGGTAGTTTTGCCAGGTCATAAAGGCTAGTATGGCTGTTAGTGGCAACCAAATATACCACTGGAGCAGGAATTGAAAAAGCCATTCAATCATTCTCTAATAATTATATCACATCAGAGGCGAAAAAGCAAGAGGTTATGGTTAAAAGAGAGAGTCGGTATTCGGATTGCCGCCAGCAGGTTCACTGGGGTCTGGCGAATCGAGTATTTCGCGAACTGTTTCGTGGGGATCAGTGTCTTCCGTTCCGGGTAGCGGGCTCTGATTATCATGTAAACTACCGACTACCAGAGACGCCAATGGGGCAATTCTTTCCACTGGGGGGGGGCTGTTGTCGTATAGCTCATCTGCCGGATGAGGGGTATCATCGCTTAAATTATGTACACCCCAGTTACTAAATCCTGAATCTGTAGGTGTTAGTGGATGCGGACCATGTCCTATATTGAATTCTCCGAAAAGTGGCTCCCCCATCTTTATTTCCCCTGTTCTGCGTCTAGGGCGTACTGTGCTTTGGCGACGCGTTTGAATTCTGGCTTGTTCTGGAGGTTTAGCAGGATAGTTGCCTCGCGGACCTGACGAATCTTTAGGACGCGGCGGACGATTTCCTCGCGGTGCAGCGGACTTTCCTTTTCGAGGATACGGCGAATAACATCGGTGATTGAGCCGGCTTCGTAGCCCCACTCAGCCAGGGCATAAATACCGCGACCGACCAGCACGAAACGATTGTCTTTGATCAGTTCGTTATGAATTGCCTGTTCGGTGACGTTATTGCGACGGAAATTCTGCGATTTAACGGCGCTAGCGATGTCAGCAAAGTGCGTTGGCTTGCCGGCTTGTTTTAGGACGATATAGATTTTATCGCGAATATTGCGAGGGTTTACTAGCGGCCACTTGATCAGGCCCCACAGGCCGTCGAGACTAGCGACTTGTTTGCTGATGCTGGCCATGGCGGTGACTTCATCAGGATGTTCGTAACCACTGACTAGTGAAAATAATCCGTCTCGGTCAACTGGTTGACCGTGCTTTTTTAGAGCGGCAACAATACTGTCAACGGCATGTTTGATGGCTTTGTCGTCTTTGTCGCTACTGAGGACGACGGCTGGATAGTAGCGATCGTTTTCAGAGGTGACAACCGTTTTTTCCGACAGTTCGGCTAGCAGGCTGACGATACCGCGTGATTTGATGTCAGAGGTGCCGAGGAGTTTGTCAGCCAAAACTTCGATACGAGCGGCGCGATGTAGCTCATGGAGAGCCTTGACCAGTTCGATCTCGGCAGCATCAAAGGCGGGATTTTTGCCGTCGTCTAGGCTGATTTTGGCGCGAATCAGAGTGGCTTTTTCAATTTGGCGGACACGTTCACGGGTAATCCCGAGCGTTTCGCCGACCGATTCCAGGGTTTCTTTGGTGCCTGTCAACCCAAAGCGTCGTTCCACCACCTCGCGTTCGCGCGGTCGGTCGATCACGTCGAGCACTTTGCTCGCGACTTCTTCGAATTGGTTTCCAC
>CAZWHA010000004.1:0-84009 GCA_964633435.1 uncultured Candidatus Saccharibacteria bacterium
AGATGTCACCCCATTGGCCTTCGTCTGATCCGGGGGTTGGTAGGCGGGTCATAGTAGTTTTGTTCCTCCTGTAATTAGTAATGCTTATATCCAGTTTACCCCCCCCCCTGGATGAAAGTCAAGGGGGAGTGAACAACCTGTTGTGTATAAGTCTAGGCTATACGTTTTGCCACAAAACGTTCGAGCTGGCTAATGATACTCGGGTCACTGGTTTCTAGGGCGATCTCTCTAGTACCTAGCCAGACCCCGCCACCAGCAAAGTTATGTGATCCAGTGATAGCTATTTTCGTGCCGTTTGGCATAGTGCAAATAATGAACTTGCCATGGATATAGGATTGACGACTATAATGGGTCTTTAAATTAGTCCTCCAACTACTGATACGAATAAAAAGTGCATTCATTGAAGTACTCTGTTGCCATGGATTAAAATAAAGCTTGGTTGGTTTATTTTTCAATAATTGTGCGATCTTGCCTGTTGGGCAATACTGCGAAACATATACTACTGACTCGGCATCGGCAACCAGTTGCTTGGCGCGACGGTAGATAATTGAATCGCTTACTCTACCGCCATCGATAAGCACCCTACCAATTGCTGTGTCAAAATAATGACTACGATATTTGCTCTTGTTTTTTTCCGCTTTGATAATGCGTCGATACTCTTTCATGAGATACTCTGACAAGTCCTTGTTGTCATAGCGAAGCATAAAATCAGCATTACTAACACCCTTGTCATAAAGGTTGATTCCGCCAAATGTGTAGACAATGTCATCCACAATAAGCCATTTGCAATGCGTACGCCCTGACAAAATCAGGAACGCATCCCTGCCCAGCCAGTTAACCTTGATATTGGCAGATTTCAGGGCCTTTTTTAATAGTTCGATCGATCTGGTTTTCTGACTACGAGACGTATTGAACCGCAGATTGCCACCAATTTCGAGGTAAGTAAAAATATCTACTGCGATATCAACTTTGACGCCACGTCTCTGAGCATTAATGATGGCATCGATCAAATCTTTCGTTAACTCATCATAGCTAATAATCATTGTTAGCAAACAAACTCGATCCTTGGCGGTATTAACCGTTTTAATAGCATCCTTTACATAGTCATCGGCTACTAGTAGTTTTGGACTTTTGATCGATTTCATAGAGTAGTCTACCTACATCAGGGATTAGTGACTTCAACAATCTGCGTAATAAAGCGAAGTGGCGTATTGGCCGGAATGTCCTCACCAGAGCCATCGGTACCATACGCTAAATCAGAAGGAATTGATAACAAATAGACCCCACCAGCGCGCCGTCCAGCCAGACCCATTACCCAACCTTCGATAATTTTTGACTTTTCTAGGGTAAAGGTTGCCGGTAACGCATCTTCGCCCTCAGATTTAGTACTATGAAAGATCTTGCCGTCTGGCGTCCAGCCAGTATAGTTGGCCGAGATTGTCGCGCCTTCTTTAACGCTAGCACCATCGCCTTCTTTTAGGACTTCGACTGATAGTTCAGTAATATCGCTAGCGTTAAAAGCCGTTACCTTGTCAGCATAGCCGTCGAGTGCACGATACTTGGCTCGAGCTTCAGCCTGCACGGCCTGTTGAGCTTCGAGGTATTTTTGATAGGCTTCTTGTTGTTTTTTTGCAGCAATCTGATTCGGATCGACATTGGGATTTTGTCCAGCAAAAACCATAACAAAAAATGTCAGTAGCGTGCCGCCTGCCATGACAATAGCAATAATCCAAATTGAGATACGTTGCCAGTTTGGTGTGGCTGAGTTGTATCGTTTCGGTTTGGTTGGTTGCGTCATGTTGTTCCTCTCTATATAATTTTGGCGTTTAAGTTAGCGATCGCACGGTCGGCCACAGTATCGACGACAGCGGCAATTTCGTCACCGTTTAGCGTCCGATCACGAGCCGCAAAGGTCAGGCGAAATGACACGTTTTTGATTGATTGGTCGTCACCCTGATAAATTGATACTGGCTCAAAGCCGCCGATCAGATCAACTTCGGCGAGCCCTGCTCGCAGCGTATCGACAATTTTTTCATAGGGCAGATCGGCTGCAACAACCAGTGTGATGTCACGCTCGACGCTGGGATACTTGCTGAGCGACTCGTAAGTATTCATCGTGGTTCGAGTAGCAAATAGTGTATCGAGGTTTAGCTCAAGCACCGCCGTGTATTCTGGTAATTTAAAGGACTGACGTACCGATCGTTTGAGCTCGCCGAGCATTGCAACACGCTGTTTTTTACCAGTTGAGCCAGTCGTTTCCAGCACGGCCGCTCGTTTCGGCTCGGCCATACTCAGTTCTTTATTGACATCGTCTGACCCGATTTCGGCGAACGCCAGGTCATCGCGGCCCGTGATAAACTGTGCTATTTGCTTGATTTGATAAAACGCTGACGCGTTGTCACGTGGCGGGTGTTTTGCCACTAGCACTGCTGCCAAAACATGCGTCTCAGCCGGAACCTCTGGTTCGTTTTCATCCATGAAACCTTTGGCGTGCGTTTTACCGAACTCGAACAGCAGAAAACTATCATAGCCAGCGCGAAAGTTCGCAGTAGCTTTTTCGAGCAAACTCGGTAATACACTGAGCCGATAATGCTGCAAATCAGGACTAAGGGCGTTGGTGATTCGATAAGCTACCGCCGCATCACCACCTGTCTTCTCGATCAAGCTAGCCGGGACGAAACTATAGGTCAGCAGTTCGTTGCCACCAGCTCTCGCCAGACGAGAACGCAGTTCGTCTCGGAAAGTATCGAACTGGCTCGGTCGGACTGCGGTAAAATCGCGTATTGGCAAGGTCGGTGTAATGTTGTCGTAGCCATTGACCCGGCCGATATCTTCGATCAGGTCTTCGTTGATATGCAGATCCGTCCGCCACCATGGCGCTGTCGCCTTGATCGTATCGTTAGCTACAATAACGTCGCTATATTCCAGATGCTCCAGAGTAGCTTGGGCCGATACGCCGTAATCTTTGCCCAGCACCTCTACGATCTGCTGATTCGTCAGCGAGAAGTTAACTGGTTCGATCTTGCCTGGATAAACTTCGACGATATCACTGGCAATTCTGGCACCAGTTTGTGAGCCAAACATGTCGGCAGCCATTGCTAAAACCGGAGCAGCCAGCGCCGCTGGCTGACCTTTAGTAAACCGGGTAATTGCTTCACTAAAAATACCGTGTCGGAATTGAGTGCTACGTAGATTATAGAGATTGAAGGTTGCACTCTCTAGGAATATGTTTCGCGTCGTGCTGTCGATCTCTGTCTCGCTGCCGCCCATTGCTCCAGCCAGTGCCACGGGCTTTTGCGCAGTATCGCCAGCCGTAATGACAATATCTTCGGGGGTCAATTCAATATCACGACCATCGAGTAGCGTCATCGTCTCACTGTTTCGCCCAACACGCACCACGATTTCCGGAGCTTCCGTGCCGCTAACTTGTAAGAGCTTGTCGTAGTCAAAGGCGTGGAGCGGCTGACCCGTCACCAGCATCAGCCAATTTGTAATATCAACTGCCGCGCTAATCGGTCGCATGCCACTACGCGCCAAGTAGCTACTGGTCAGCAGATCGCTACGAACCGAACTATCGACATCCGCCAATACTAGACCTTGATAACGAGCGCAGATAGCTGGATCAACAATCGTGACCTTGGGTTGTTTCAGCTCGGCAGTTTTTGGTAGCGTTGGTTGTAATACGGTGAACCAGTCGGGCGATGTAAATGCTTCGCCTTGAATGGCCGCAATTTCGCGAGCCAGACCGATCAACCCAAAGCAATCTGGGCGATGAGTTAGTGATTTATTTTCGATATCCAGCAAATAGTCATTCAGCTCGTACAGTTCCGCAAACGAATCCCCCGGTTTAGCCTCTCGGTCAATCTCTAAAATACCATCGTGCTCATCCCACAGATCTAGCTCGCGCGCCGAAGCAATCATACCGTTACTCATGAATCCGCGCAACTTACGTGCACCCAGCACAAACGGGTCGGCCGTGCCATAGGTTTCCGGCACTACAGTACTAGGCGGCAACCACGCTACCAATAGTCCGGCACGAACATTCGGTGCACCACAGACGACTTGAACCAGGCCGTTTTCGTCACGTTCGACATCTTTCCATGCACCACCATCATCAATTTTGCAGAGGTTTAAATGATCTGAATCCGGCACTGGTGCGGCCTCGATAACTTTGGCAATAATAACATCTTTGTATTTAGCGCCCAGATCGATAATTTTTTCGATTTCAACCAAACGCGCCCCAATTAACTCTGCTAGTTCATCAATAGAACGATCGATGGTAACGTACTTTTTTAACCAATTAACTGAAACTATCATTAAAACTTCCTCAAAAATTGTAATTTACCGGATTCGAAATGGCGCAGATCTTCGATACCGTATTTCAACATAACTAATCGTTCCAAACCGCCACC
The DNA here is from genome assembly GCA_964633435.1 of uncultured Candidatus Saccharibacteria bacterium. Classification (GTDB taxonomy): domain Bacteria; phylum Patescibacteriota; class Saccharimonadia; order Saccharimonadales; family Saccharimonadaceae. Next base: position 4,413 of record CAZWHA010000004.1, read on the forward strand.
CCAGGCAAAGCCACGATATTTAGTCGGGTCGATATCAGCAGCACGCAGGACGTTCGGATGAATCATTCCACAGCCAAGCATTTCGAGCCATTCTTTGCCGCTGCCGCCTAAACTGGCCGGTTTTTCAATCGCAAATTCCAGACTGGGTTCCGTAAACGGAAAATAGCCTGGTTGTGTCTTGGTTTTGAGTTTTTGACCGTAATACGTCTCAAAGAACGCCTGTAGGGTGCCGAGCATCTGGCTCAAACTAGCCGTAGCCGACACAAACACACCCTCGCACTGGTGAAACGTATGTTCGTGCGTCGCGTCGACGTCTTCGTTACGAAAGACTCGACCATAGCTAATCGCAGCAATCTGACCACCATTTTCTAACCTGTACTTGCCAGCCCGTAAAATACGATTTTGCATGGTTGAGGTGTGTGCTGGCGGAATGAAGCCCTCCTCAGTGCGAAAGGTGTCATAGCCATCCCGTGCCGGATGTCCGGGCGGAAAATTGAGACTCGTAAACATATGAAAATCATCATCGATTTCACGCGACTCGATAGCCTCGAAACCCATCCGCGTGAAAATATCGATGACATTAGTAATCTCGCGCGACAAGGGATGAATCGTGCCGTTTTCGGTCGGCAGCAGTGCTGGCCGAGCGCCATTAATGTCGAACGGCGCCGTGACATCGAGTGACTCCACAGTCATATCGAGTACTGCGTTTTCCTGATCAGTAATTGCCGATTCCAAAAGTTGCTTTAGTTCATTTATTTGACGCCCAAACGCACCTCGCTGCTCCGCTGGCAATGCAGGGATCTGGGCATACAGCTGTTTCAATTCCGAGGCACGCAGTATTTCGCGTGGATTATCGGATGCCGCGACACGCTCTAATAGACTCGCCTTGACTTCGTCAATGTTCATGGTTCAAGTATACATTAATTTATCTTTTTCTGAAAGGCGCTAATCTGTACATTCAGATCATCCCGTGTCTGGCCCAGCCAATCGTCATTATCAGAAATTACCTCGGCAATAAAACCACTGATCGAATCAAAATCGCTAGTTGCCGTGACGCGCTTGACGAGGTCATCCATGGCTGCAATCCGTTCAGTGGCATCCGGAAAACGATTCGCGATCAGATCACGATAGCGGTTTACGAGCTTCAGAAAGTCACCGTTGATTACTGCTTCGCCCTTTAGTCCACTGTTATATTTACTAACCAGTTGATTGTGAGCCTCAACTACGGCTACATAATTTTTTAGCGAATCCAGCAATTTCTGGTATTCAGCCTGCAGGGATTTAACTTTCTGGTAATCGCTATTAAGCACCTGTCCTAGCCAGACCGATCGTAGCTCGACAGTGGTTCCGGCGTCTTTACCGTCGATAATACTTTTCAGTTGTTTAGACGCATCAACCCGAAAATCATTGACGGCACCTTTCGCCATAAACATCAGCGTCAACATAGCGGCACCAGCTAACGCTAGGACAATAGCTACACTGATCAGACCAGTTTTCATTTTGCGATTAATTTTGAATGCCAAAATTCCCTCCTGTTACCCTAAACCGTCATCACAACAATTGCAATCAAAACACCAATAACGGCCGCAATAATCAGCGCCCAGACCCATGCCAGACTAGTCGTTGGTTTCAGATCCTTCATATAAGTACTGTCATCGACATTGTATTTCGGGCCATCAAAGTCACCGGTCAACTGTGTTCGAGATTGCTTTTCCCGCAACTCGGCAGTGACACGCTTTTGCAGCTCTGACTGTGTCCCGAGATCTTGGCCATTTAACATGATTGCCATAAGAATATTGTACCACTTTTTTATTTTCATGTTACAATGTTTTCTGTAAACTTATGTAAGGAGGGTTGATGGCTACAAAGAAGGCCGCGCCGAAGAAGAAACCTACTTCGGCCAAAAAGTCCGTTGCTGCTAAACCAGTGTCGGCATCAAAAGTTACGACAAAGAAAACAACGAGCGCTCCAGCACCCATGCTGAAACCAGGCGCACTCATTGCCGAGCTGATCGGTACGTTTGTACTGGCAGCCGTAGTAATTAATCTGGCATCAAACAGCAATTTCGGTACAATTGGGATCGCCCTGGTACTCGCAATCCTGGTTGTGGTTTTCGGTGCAGTCAGCGGAGCTCATCTGAACCCAGCTATTACGATTGCTCAGTACGTCAACAAAAAAATTGACGGCGTCAAAGCCTCTGCCTATATCGGATCACAAGTACTCGGTGCTGTGTTAGCACTCGTAATCATGACTGGCATCATGCAGGCCAACTGGGACTACAATGGAGCTGTTCGAGCGGCTGTCGAAAATGCAGGTGTTTCGAGCGCCACCATTGATCAAGCTGGTGGCCTAGAAAAATGGGCTGAAACCTATGGCGGCGTCGAGTCAGTGGCTTCACAACTCGGTATCGAAAACAAAGCACCAAAAACCTTTACCGTTAATAAACTAGTCGAAGGTAAAGAATGGGTTGCGTTCTTGGCTGAAATCCTTGGCGCTATCGTTTTTGGTTTGGGTGTTGGTTACGCTGTGTTCGGTCGCAGCAAGAGCCGTATCGAAGCCGGCCTAGCCGTTGGCCTTGGTCTACTGGCTGGTGCGGTGATCGGTGGTGCAACAGTGATCCTCAACCCAGCCGTCGCAGCAGCAGTTGGCGGTTTCCACTGGGCCAATCCGTTTGGCGCTGATGCCGGTTTATTCTGGTGGCCAGTCTTGGTCTATATCTTTGGTACTACCATTGGTATGGTCGCTGGCGTTACTGCTTATCGCTTTATCCTACGCGATGCTGAAACCGAATAGATCGAATCTTTGTTAGCAAAATTGCCTCCGAAAACGGGGGCAATTTTTATGGAATTAATTATCGCCATGTGGCTTGTCGATCAATAATGGATCGACTGATGTTTCACCGCCAGCAATCTTCACCACGTCTTTATCAACTTTGACGAACTCTTTATGAGCATTATTATAATGATTTACCGTCGTACCTAGACTGTTACCGAGCTTGCCTAGATACTCTTCGTATTTACGCAGATGCTGACCGAGTTGTCCCACTCGGATCTGAATTTCCTTGGCCTGTTCCTCAATCTGCAGGCTACGTAAGCCCTGTAATACCGTTTCCAAATAGGCCATAAACGACGTCGGACTAGTGATGATGACTCGTTTATCACGAAAGGCATATTCGATCAAATCACGCGAGCTACCGCCTTGCCCAACGTTATTAATCAACAGATCATAATAGAGCGATTCGCTCGGGATAAACATAAAGGCAAAATCCATCGTACCTTCGCTTGGTCGGATGTATTTAGCGGTTTCATCAATACGGCCTTTCAGGTCTGATTTGACTTTGGTCAGCAAGCTAGCGCGCTCAATTTTATCAGCTGCTTCGATAAAGCGATTGTAATTTTCCAGACTAAATTTGCTATCAACTGGCAAGATTTTGCCTTTATTCAGAAAAATCACGGCATCGACAATTTCGCCGTCTTTGAATTTATACTGTGACTGCCATTGGTTGGGTGGCAAAACATTTTCGAGTACGCTCGCCAGATAATATTCGCCAAATACTCCGCGTTGTTTAGGATTGGCCAGGATGTTTTGCAGCGTTTTCAACTCGTCAGCCACATCAACCACACGTTTGTTTGTTTCGTCCAGCTTAGTCAACCTAGCACTCACATCGTTAATAATTTTCGAACTCTCACTCAGCTGTTTATGGACTGAGTCCTGAGTTTTATCGAGCCGCTCGTCAAACGTCTTGCGCAAATTGTCGCTCAGCGAACCAATATCACGCCGCAAATTGGCCAGGTCATTTTGCAAAAATTGTTCAGTCTGATCAGTAGTTTCCCGGGGCTTTCTGGACCAGACAAGCACCACAATAACGATGACGAGCAAACCAATAATAATATATTCCATAATCACTATTGTATCATTACCGGACTAATGTTTAGGCCTTGACCAATAACCAAAACGCAATCACCAGTGCCGCCATGAGGATCGTGGCTAGGACATAGCGCTTGACTGCCGCGATCAGCGCAAAGAACAGATATAGTAGCATGCCAAATACAGCAGCTAGTACGGTAGCAAGTATGGCGCCACGACTATCGAGTATTGGCCAAAGTGCACCGAGACTCACAAATGTCGCCGCGCTAATAAGTACGGGTCGAAACACCCGTGCTGCCACAAGGAGGGATATGGCAATCGTACCAACGATCATCAAACTCATGATGAACGCAGTCGATCCGGCATTCGAACAGATAGCTACGGTATCTGGCGTCCGACAAAATAACGGCGACAACACCCATGACTCCAAGGCTAGCCGCAACATCCATACAAACGCGCCACCGATCAGGCCAACGACAGCTAATCGTACTACTTCGTTACGCGGCAACGCCCGAGTTGCCCTAGGCTTTTCGACCTTGACTGTCGAAAAATCAAAATCTTTCCACTCGTCTGGATCAGTATTACCACCAGATGACATCATCGTCTGACTCATAATAGAGTTATTCTAGCATATGTTTGATATTTGCGCAAATTTCTCACCACGACTGCGTCGAATTTACAGCGACCACGCTCAAAATCTCAGTCGATTGCACCTATAGAAAAACTCAGAAAAGCTAGTCACTAGGCAATGCCACTCTGTTTTTTTACTAAATATTCCCGAATGGCGAGCGCCGCAGTCGTACCGTCGCCAATAGCGGTAGCTAGCTGTTTCGCCGTATCGCTACGCGCATCACCACTGGCAAAAATGCCAGGGACATTGGTCATCAACTGATGATCTGTGATGACATGCCCCGCCGAATCGAGCTCGACGTCAGACCCCACCAAAAACGCGGTATTAGGCATCACGCCAGCAAAGATAAAGACGCCATCAACGGTTAATTCCTGAACATTCTGATGGCTGCTCCGACATATCGCCAACCCTGTAATCTGATGGCCATTCGCAATAATTCTGTCTGGAATATAGCCTGCATACAGACCGATGTTGCCATTTTTCAAGTAAACATCCAGTTCTCGCTGCAGAGCACTCGAGGCTTTAACGTGACTACGCACCACAATATCAACATGATCAGCTAGCTGGGCTAACGTCAAAGCTTCTTGAACCGCCGAGTTGCCACCCCCAACCACGGCTAATCGTTTACCCCGATACAAAGTACCATCTGGGATTGCCGCATAATGAATTCCATTACCATAAAACCCCTCTTCGCCCAGAATCCAGAGCCGTTCGTAGGTACTACCAGTCGCCACTAGCGTCGTTTTAGCCATGATTACCCCAGCATCGGTTGTCAGCATGACCAATTCACCGACTTTTTCGACTTTTGTCACTTCGCCTCGACGGATCCGTGCACCGAATTTTTCCGCCTGAGCTCGAAAGCTCCGGGCCAATGTCGCGCCAGAGACGCCATTCAGAAACCCGGGATAGTTATCGACTCGGTTTACACTAGCAATAATTCCACCAACCGTAGCCTTTTCGATCAGGATCGTTTCAATATTTTCGCGAGCAGCATACATCGCCGCCGCGAGCGCACTCGGGCCAGCACCAATAATTACTAAATCATGAACCTCGGTTGTCATACTAGCTATTGTACAGCCTGGGTCAAGATCAGCACAACATAGGGCGGCAGATCGAGCGGCTGGCCAGCAATAACCTGATCAACCTTTAGTTCCGAAAAATCTGGTGAGTAGCCTTTCCAAGACGAGTTAAAGCGTACCTTCCATACACCCTCCGGCAAGGGCGGTACATAACCTGGTAGTTTTTGATCATTAAAGCTAGCGATAACAATAACTGGATGCTGTTCATTGCCGCGTCGATAGGTCAGGACTCTCGAGCCATCATCGGCCCCCAACACATTCACCTCGCCGCTAATCAATCCCGTTGTATCTGCATATTGATTCCGACGCAGAGCAATCAGGTGCTGATGAGCCGTAACAATCCCAGCAAATTGCTCTAGATTGTCCCAATCGAGAGCCTGCCAATCATTAAAATTGCCGCTCTGCAAAAACTCAGAACCCGCCAGCAACATAGGTAATCCCGGCGTCGTCAAAGCAATAGCCGAGGACAAAATCGCCACCCGCCGCGCATTAACATTGTGTGGATCAGCTGCAGCCACCGATACAATCCGTGCACCGCCGTTGGCCGCCGTATCGTGACTATCGGCAAACACGATCCGCTGTCGCCAGTCGCCATTGAATTGCTGCGCCATCACGTCATTTAAATGCCCGAATCCCGTCGGTTCGCCCGCAATGTTCAGCGCACCCCGAATCACATGCGGTAATCCCAAATCCCACTGTGTATCAAACCCGCAACCATTGTCATGACGAGACTTCGTCATCCAATCATTGCCAGCACAATCCTCGGCGATCATCAGAGCTGACGGCTTGACTTTGTGCGCCAGATCAGTAATATCGCCCAGCAGCTGCCAGGCATCAGCGATATCACCAGCCGGATCGTTGTTTTTACCATTGACATTACGCATATAAATCGTACTATCCAACCGCAAGCCATCAACATGGTAATCGTTCAGCCACATCACAACGTTATCCAGAATAAAATCTCGAACTGCCGCTCGGCCATAATCAGGCCGCCCACCCCACGGCGTGTCGCCGCGTTGATCATTGTAAAAATAAATACCACCCCGATCACCCTCGCTCCAGCCATCAAACTGCCACAGTCCAGCGCGGCCGCCCAGGAAATGGTTATACACCACGTCCAGGACCACCGCAATACCACGGCGATGCGCTTCCTTGACAAAATTCTTTAGCCCAAACATACCACCATAAGCACTCTCTACTGAATAGACAGCGTTCGGTGCGTAACCCCAGCCAAAACCAGCCGCCATCGAAGTAATGGGCATCAATTCTATGGTAGTGATGCCTAGTTCTTTCAAATGATCTAATTTGTTTGTTGCATCCGCAAAAGTTGCTGTTGTAGCGGCATCCGGTCGCGCAAATGTCCCGATGTGTAATTCGTATAATACCTGGCTCTCTAGAGGTGCCGGGCGAAAGGCGTCATCATCATCCCAGTCAAAGGCTTCATCGGCGATCACACTCATGCCATTGTCAGAATCAGTCAAAACTTTGGCCCGCGGATCGTTACGCACCAACCTCTCTCCGCGCCAACCAATAATCACATAGTTGTAGGCTTGACCTGGCTTGACATCGGCAATTCGCGTCACCCAGGTGCCATCAGTTTCAAATTGATCTGATTTGGCCAGAGGCATCTCTGCCCAATCAGAAAACTCGCCCTGAATTGCTACCGAACGCGCAAATGGCGCCCAGAGCCTGAAAAAGGCAAATTTGTCGTGCAATTCAACGCCTAGTTTGCTCATGTTCTACTATTTTACCACAAGCACTTTTAGCTATAGCATATCATCAGATAATGTGTTATAATTATCTTCATGTCCGAAACATCAACGGGAACAAAAATCATCAGTGAAGCCAAGGATTGGCTCGCCACGCCCAATGCGCTGCGTGATATTTTAATCATTGTCCTAGCGATGGTGCTCAGCTATTGGCTCAGCCGTTTTCTGGCCCAGGCTATTATCAAGATCGCTCAGACCATTGCAACACGCAGCGACAAAGAATCGAACGACGCTCGCGTCATGAAACTGCGCCAAACCGAAACGTATCTCAGCATCACCGTTGCCGTTGTACGAGCCGGCGTCGTGATTGCCGTTGGTTATATCGCCTGGACCATAATTAACCCTTTTTCGGCTGATAAAGCTATGAACAGCGTAGCCGCTATCGGGGCTGGAACCTTTTTCGCCCTGATCGCCGGTCAAACGGTCGGCATTGTACTGCGCGACCTGACTGCCGGGGCCGTCATGATCGCCGAAGGCTGGTATCGCATCGGCGATTTCATTAAAATCGAGCCTTATGGCAACGTCGAGGGTGTCGTCGAGCGCTTTACGCTGCGCTCTACCAGACTACGTGCCCTGAACGGCGAAATCATCCTGATCCACAATCAGAACATCACTGGCGTCCACGCGACACCGCGCGGTGTTCGCACTATTGCCGTTGACGTATTTGTCCGCGACAAAGATCGCGGCAGCGAAGCGATCAAGAAAATCATCTCGGCCATTCCTCGCGGCAAAACCATGCTAGCTCGCCCATTACATATCACCAAAACCGAGCAATGGGGTGAAGATCGCTGGCGTATTACTGTCGTTGGCCAGACGACACCCGGTCGCGAATGGTTAATTGAGAAGTTCTTTGTCGAAGCGCTAGCAGATATCGACGAAGGTCAGACTGGCACAGATCGCCTATTGGTGCTCCCACCGATGTCACGCAACGCCGACGAAGCCGCTGATAAACGCTTCGGGCGTGCCGTCCGCGTTAAACAGGAAAAGTAATTATCGTTTCAGACTGATACGTCCGTCGGATTGTTCGACTAGAGCGTCGCCCTGCAAACCATTGAGCGCGGCCACATATCGGTCGTCAGCGCCAAATTGCTCCTGAAACTCAGCAATCGAGTACGCGCTGACCAGTAACGCTCTGATCATATCACCACGTAGCTCTCGCACACTCCCTCGCAGCGGCGACTGCTTTTTGTAATGCTGACTTTTCGCAATATTTCGGATGCCTTGACTCTTTAGCCATGTCCCATAATCCATCAGATTCTGATAAAAACGTCGCGGATTATTACGATCAATAGTTTGCGACAACAACGCATATATTTCGCGGTCATGTACCGAGTCAGTATCATTAAAAAAGTGATGCAAATACACCGTCCGAATATTAGTTTCAATAAACAGAGCCGGTTGGTTAAAACCATAGGCCAAAATCGCCCCGGCCGTGTTGACGCCAACACCTGGCAGGCGGCGCAGTTCAGACTCGACGTTAGGAATTGCACCATCAAACTCGCCCATCACCATTGCTGCCGCCGCGTGCAAAAATTTTGCCCGGCGATTATAGCCCAAGCCTTGCCATAGAGCTAGCACTTCGGCCAAACTGGCGCTCGCCAGAGCTGATTCATCAGGAAAACGAGCAATAAATTCCTGGAACTTTGGCTCAACCCGCGCCACCTGAGTTTGTTGCAGCATCAATTCGCTCACCAGTACATAATATGCCCTGGTGTCACGTCGCCACGGCATATCGCGGTATAATTCATCACCACGCCGGCGCAACAGCGTTTGAAACTCAGATACCTTCATCGATGCTAAACCTTGCTTGAGCGCGCCGCCGATTTGGCCTCGATATACAAATTGACTGTCGTCATAATCACGATCATAATGACCGGCCCGTACACAATACCGAGAATCCCAAAATAGGCGATGCCGCAGAAAGTTGCGAGCATCATTAAACCAACTGGCAGTTGAATCTTTTTGGGAATCAGTTTAGCACGCCATAATGGCTCGAGGTTACCAAAGGCATAATACAGAGCAATAACGATTAGTGCCGGCCAAAATTGCCCGTTAAACATCGCGAACAACGCCATCGGCACCAACACAATTCCCGAACCGAGCGGGATAAAGTTCAGGACCGTAAACAACACAAACAAGATAAAGAATAGATGGCCATAACCCAGAAATATCAGCAAGATTGCCGCAAATAGCGCCATAATCATTGATAGGATCAACTGACCCTTAACCATGGCATTCGTCATTAAACCAATCCGCTCTAAATAATGTTCGGTTGTTGCTCGGTCAAACGGACTAATCACCCTAACCTTGTCCATCAACCGGGGACCGTATTTCAAAAAGGCAATAAACATATAGATATAAACCACCAGCCCGATGCCTAAGCTCGGCAAACTAGTTGCAATTCCCAGCAGAAACTGCGCGCTGCCACGCGCAATGGCAGGCACTACGCTTCGCAAGAATTCCACGATGCCGTCCTCGGTAATACTGGGACTCTGGCCGGTGATCGGTTCAAGCACTTCGTTCGTCAGAGTGATCGTTTTATCGATAAAATTCGGCATGTCTTGCCAATACTCGGCCCGGCCCGCTTGGTTAGCAAATACCGCCAACTGACCAAAGGCCGACACCGCGACAAATACCAGCGGCAGGATGACCATCAGAAACGAAACTATTAGCGTTGCAAAGGCCGCTAGGCCACCCTTGCTCTTGCCTCGTTTCAATTTGGTATACAGCGGATAAAATAGCCACGCCATTAGCGCCGCCAGCACGATCGCACCAATCTGCGGCCAGAAAAACCACACCGCGACAACTCCCATCGTCAGTAGCGCCCCGATCCACACTCTCTGATTGACTTGCTGTTTCATGCAGCAATAGTACCCGATATTCATCAAAAACTCAAGCGGTAGCGTTGGGCAGTCAAACGATGTATAATGAGTTATGTAACCAAAGGAGGTCGCATTATGGTCACGCAAAAATCAGAGGAGACTTTGCGAGTTGTCGGTGTTAAACCAGCCAGTATTGGTATGTTGCAGGGTACACTAGCCATGATATTTGGATTGATTGCGGCCATTACGTTTTCGATTAGCAACGTGGTTCATCTAGCTAGCGAAACCGACAGTGTACTCCGTGGCCTGACCTTTGGCCTAGCGGGCGGCTTTATCGCTATTGTCGGCGTACCGATCATCTATTTCGCCATCGGCTGGGTGCTTGGCTGGATGCAGGGCGTTTTCATCAATGCATTAGTCAGTTTGTCGGGCGGTATTGTCTTTAAGACCGAGAAAGAATAGTTGGTTCATTATGATCCGCTTTCTAGCCCAATCTGCCTTGACACTGATAGGTAATGCTATCGGCCTAATAGCCGCGGCACTCTTTTTGCCAGACTTTCGGATCGACGTACTGGGTTTTGTCCTCAGTATCATCTTTTTTACCGTGGCGCAGATCATCCTGGCACCATTCATCCTAAAGTTAGCGATCAAGCACGCTCCGGCCTTACGCGGCGGCATCGCTCTGGTCACAACCTTTGTTGTCTTGCTTCTAACGACGTGGCTGACCGACGGTTTGCGTGTTAATGGGATCGCTACCTGGATCGCCGCACCATTAATCATCTGGTTAGCTACCGTAATTGCCGGCATTTTGTTACCGATGGTACTATTCAAAAAGGTCGTCGAGGCAGCAAGCGATCGTCGTTCAGAATAGTTCACCGGACTGTTCATTTCAATTTTTAGCACTAAAATAGATCGAGTGCCACGTAAAAACCCGACCTTATAGTCGGGTCTATACGTGGCTGGGGATGAGGGATTCGAACCCCCGATGGCAGGACCAGAACCTGCTGCCTTACCGCTTGGCCAATCCCCAGTGCGCGGACTATTATAGATTATTTCGCGGTCTTTTTCAACTGACGCGCACTGCTTCGCAAGGTTCGCCAGGTCTTTTCAAGTCCGAGCTGGCGCACTGTATAGAAATTAAGGATCAACCACACCGCATTGAGCACCACCACCCACCATTCAACATTAATACCAGTAATAACGCCAAACTGAGCCGCCGCAGCCCCAGTGCCAACCGACCAAATCGCAATCAGCAGCCAAATCCACGGCACAAGTACAGCCAAAATGCCGCTCATGAAACGCGCCAATTCGCTAATTTTGTATCGCAACAGAAACGGCAATGACATAATTCCCGACAGTAATACAACGACCGCTACCGTTGTCACCAAGCCACCGCCGTCTGGCAACTGCTGATTCAGACCATCGATCATTTTGTCGATCCCTACCAGCTGGATTACGGTGAACAGCGCCATGACACCAGCGGCAATTTTACCGAGTAGCACTGCATTTTTCGGCAACGTTTGCGGTGGTTTCGTTGCGACAACCCTTGGAAATTTCATGAATGCCTCCTAATTTTATATGTTTATTGTAGCATAATCGGCACAGTATCAGAAAAATGATGTGCTTTTTACAAATTACCTTGCGTAGCGGTTATGGTTTGTGCTATGATGCATGTAGCAGAATTTGAAACAAAAACTTTTTAAAACAAAGAAACTGCGTAGAATTTTGCTAATGTCTCCACCACACCTCTTTAACCTCAGAGCTCTCTCTGGGGTTTTTGGTATGGTCAAGATGATTTAACCGACTGCTCGTCGCGCCATTTTTTGATGGCCGCATGGTTGCCAGATAGTAATACCTCGGGTACTCGCATTCCCCGAAACTCTTCTGGACGGGTAAACTGAGGGAATTCTAGTTCAGTGCCGTTGCTATAACTTTCGATCTCCGCCGAGCTATCGCCACCCAGCACTCCCGGCATCAAACGCACCATCGAATCAATCACCACCATGGCTGGAATCTCGCCACCCGTCAGCACATAGCGGCCAATCGAAATCTTTTCATCGATGAAATGGTTAATCCGCGCGTCAAAACCCTCATAGCGGCCACAGATAATAATATAGTTGTCGTCCGACGCGGCATATTCGCCAGCCCGCGACTGATCCCAAACCATGTTTGTTGGCGTCATCAGCAGCACTTTGGCACCCAGATCCTGTTTTTTGGCAAATTCCAGCGCTGCGACTAATGGCTCAATCATTAACAGCATCCCATCGCCACCACCATACGGCGTATCATCAACCGTCCGACGTAGGCCCAGGCCAAAATCACGCAAATTGATCGTTGAAAAGTTTACCAGACTCTCTTTACTAGCCTTCCACATCATTGATGTACTAAAAAACGCTTCGACTAACTCGGGAAACAGCGTGATAACTTGGAACTTTTTCATCTGTTACAGTATACCACACCCTGGAAACCAAAAACCGCCAGTGGTGAATGGCGGTTTTTGACACGCATAAGTCTCGCATTTATCGTGCTGTTAGTTCTCGCTTTTTGAACTGTGACTATTATATATCAAGATCATCGAGTTCTGCAAGCTCTTCGCGGGTCTTTTTTGCCAGATCGCTCTCGTTTTCCACAGTTTCAGCGTTAGCTTTTTCCACAGTATCGACTTTGGCAACCTTTTCTGCTGTAGTATCTGATGATTCTGGGGTCGTTTCGGCTGCATCGGTCCTGTCAACATCAATAATTTTTAGATTATAATGATCGTCATTTTTGGTACCGAGGGCACGCAACAAATTACGTAGCGACTGCGCCGTAGCGCCATGCTTGCCAATCACCCGACCTAGGTCATTCGGCGAAACGGTCAGTTTTAGCAAAATTCCCTTGTCATCAACGATGCGCTCTACCACGACGGCATCCGGCTCGTCCACCAGCTGTTTGACAACATATTCAATAAACTGTTGTTCGATCATATCGGCCTCCTCCTTTATTTGTCATGACCATTTTAGCAAAAACCCGCCTCCGAGTGCAAGCCCGGACGGCGGATCGATGTTAATACAAGAGATTATTCAGCTGATTCGGCTTTGGTCGCCTCAGTAGCAGCCTCTTCGGCTGGCGTCTCGTCAGCCGCCACTGCCTCGGCAGCAGGCGCTTCAGCTGGAGCTTCCTCTTTCGGTGCATTTTTGCGCAGCTTTTCCGGATTACGAGTAGTGCGAGTTTTACCGAGATTCGGTTCTTTCACCCAATGCGGCAACCTGATTTTGGCGTCTTTTAGCAATTTGACGATACGCGGTGTCGGTTGCGCACCGTGACTCAGGTACTTTTCAACCTGTTCTTTATCGAAATTCGCCTCTTTGGTATGAGGATTATAGGTACCAACATAGGCAACCACTTTGCCTGAAGAGGGGTGGCGCTGAGCCTCCTGGACGGCGATCCTATAAACAGCATAAGCCTTGCGGCCGGTTCGTTTCAAACGAATTGCGAGCATTATTCTCCTTTATTTAGCTAACATTGTATGACGGTTTAACTAGATTATACAGATGAGACGGCCAAAAGTCAACTGGCAGATTTACTTTTTATACGACTTCAGGCCTTCGCGGGCGGCTTCTTGCTGAGCTGATTGCTTGCTGGAACCGATGCCTCGACCTATCTCGCGCCCCGCCACGAACGCTCCGACTGTAAACGTCTTGTCATGATCCGGACCCGATTCGTCGATCACTCGGTAGTCCGGTGTTTCGTTGTCGGTACGCTGACTGACTTCTTGCAGGTGTGACTTTGGATCACGCCAGCTGCCGTCGTCCAAAATCTCGTCAATCCGATACAGGATGTGTTTGTCAATAAACTGCCGCGCTACTTCAAAACCATGGTCCAGATAAATTGCCCCGATCAGCGCCTCGAACGCATTGGCGACGATATGCAGTCGTGCCGCCTCGGACCCCTGTTTCTCGCCCCGGCTCATTCGAATCAAATGCTCATAATCAAGGTTTTTGCCAGCAGCAGCAATCGATTCAGTCCGAACCAAAGCCGACCGCCACGATGTCAAAATTCCCTCTGGCTGATCATAGTTTTTAAACAAGAATTCCGTAACAGCCAGCTCCAACACAGCATCACCGAGAAATTCTAGTCGCTCATTATGAGCCCGGGCTGATTTACGGTGTTCATTGACGTAACTGCGATGCGTTAGTGCCGTCACCAGCAAATCAGGGCTGTTGAATTCAAAGCCCAAGTGATCGCGTGCGAACGCCTGATATGGCTCGAAATTAACCCCGACGACCGCAGGCACCACTGGTTCACCATCGGAACGGCGCTCAAACGTTTGCCAGGTAGCTAACTTTTTCGACTGCCCACCACTAGTACTAGTCATTATTCGATTTCTCCTTTTTGGCGGAGGCGTTTACGAGCTAGTAGCACTAGCTTTGTCACATCTTCGTAGGCAATTTTATCAATCGCTTCGTCAAAATCAAACCAGCGTACGTCATGCATCCACTCTTCTTTTTTCAGACTTTCGTCTTTGCCGGCCTTGAATAGATAGGTTTGCATGTTGATAATCACGAGACTATTGCCACGGCGATAACGGAAATTGACCTTGCCCAGCCAACAAACCGGTTCAATGCCAAACAGGCCAACTTCCTCGCCAATTTCACGAATCGCTGATTCTTGCGCTGTTTCACCCTCTTCGATATGGCCTTTGGGGATAGTCCAGCGGTCACGAACGTCCTGGAACAATACGATCTGCAAACTACCAGCCTTGGTAATACGATAGACCACGCCGCCGGCTTCGGCTTCGCGAATAATTTCATTAATAGCCGGTTTGTCGCGGCGAAATGGCTTGGCAAACCGCGCCATACCATGCTCGCCCGTGTCACGATCGTTTTTGATCGTTACGAGGTCGGGGGCAGCGTCTTCTTCAAATTTCTTTATTTCCTCTGTCATCTATTCTCCTCTTCCATCCATCTGGCGCCAAATCGTACCCAGCACACCATTGATGAATTTGGAGGAGTTTTCCGAACCAAACAATTTACCCAGCTCGACGGCTTCGTTAATCACGACTTTGGACGGCACTTGATCGCCCAGATGTGTCAGTTCGAACAGTGCGATCCGCAAAATCTCGTGATCGGCGAGCGGCAGCTGATTGAGCGGCCACTCGGGGGCAACGGGCGCGATCACCGCGTCCAGCTGCTTGGCCTCTGTGACGACGCCACGGGCTAGTGTCTCAACAAAGTCGCGGTCACCGATCTTTTTGCCATAATGGCTCAGGCTGCGTTCCAGAACTTCGTCGATATCAGCGCTATCATCGCCCAGGCTTTTACGAAAATCATATTCGTACAAGGTCTGCAGCGCGATAATCCTACCCAGGTGCCGATTGCTTGCCATTTCGGAAAACTCCTCTATCTCTTACGGTTAATTGTAAAGTTCATCAGCCGCCCATCAAAAAGCGGCTGTCAGCTACTACTTATTTAGCTGATTTGCCAGTTTCACGCTTGGTAGTGGTGGCTTTGACTGGTGATTTGCTGTTGACCTGTCGGGCCAGTTTCAAGCGCAAGTGACTGCGGCGCAAACCGGTCTTGCGTGGGCTTGAATGCTTTTTTGGCTCACTGCTCATTCTTTCTCCTTTGCTTAATCTGCATTCTATTTTAGCGGATTTTGTGCGTTTTGGCAATGTCTGTGACTGGTTTTTGATTAAATTGTTGACTTTTTATTACGTTTGTGCTATAATGATAAGGTTATGTCAAATATCGATCCATCAAACCCAGCTTTCAACCGTCACGATCACAACTCGAAAAAGGGTCGTACTGACACGCTGAGAACCATTGCTACTATTATGATCCCAAGTCTTGCCATCAGCTACGCCCTCCACGTCGTTAACGAGAACGACCAAAAAGAGGCATTTGCAACTAAAGAGGTTACCGGTCAACATACTGTCGAGGCCGACCAGGGAATCTTGCTGAGTATGGGCGCCAGGCTACGCGCTAACCCAGTGACTGGCCCCAGTAATATTGCTTGTGTCGTTCCACAATCGGCAGAACCAATTGTTATCGGCACGCACCAAGTCACTCTAGTGAGAGGAGTCGCGACCAATCCCTATGACCCGAATGGTCCATGGGCGCTCGTATCGGCCGAGCAAATGCCCGAACCGCTAAAGGCCGCCTGTGCCGCCGGTTTAGAATACGACGAAGACGATGATCTATGGGTTTCGTTAGAGGGTGGAAGAGCTAAGATTAACTAGCCCTAATCGTTATTTGACCACAATATTGACAATCTTCCCCGGCACATAAATCACACGTGCCGGTTTTTTGTTGCCAATAAATTTCGCGACGTTTTCGAGTCCTAGCGCTAGCTTTTCAATATCTGCCTGGGCAGCATCAGTAGCAACAGCAATTTCACCACGCAGTTTGCCATTGACCTGCACGGCAATCGTCATCGTATCAGCAATGAGTAGCACTTCGTCCCAAGTTGGCCAGTTACTTGTATGAACCGATGTTGATTCGCCAAAGTTCTCGCGCCAGACTTCCTCGGTAATATGTGGCGCAAATGGTGCCAACAGTTTAGTGAAATCCCTAACAATTTGGCGCCAAGCGTCGCCGCCCTTCGCCTCGACTTTCATGAGGCCATTCAGAGCTTCCATCAGCGCCGCTACTGCAGTGTTAAAGTTCATGGTTTCAATATCTGAACTGACTTTCTTGATCGCCTGATTAATCAACCGCTGAATAATCTTTTCGTCATCGGCCGAGGCCGGAGTTTGACTATTCATCACATCCTGAACCAGATTCCAGTACCGCACTAGGAAACGATACGTGCCGGCGACACCCTCGGGATTCCATGGTGTCGTCTGGTCAAATGGCGCAACGAAAGCTGTCGTCAGACGTAGCGCGTCAGCACCATAGCCGCTATCGATAATTTGCGTCGGGTCAACCACATTGCCGAGGCTTTTGCTCATTTTGCGACCATCAGCCGCCAGAACAATTCCCTGCCCGCGCCGCGCGGCGTAGGGTTCTGGCGTCGGGACGAGACCTTGATCGTAGAGGAACTGATGATGAAAACGCGAATACAGCAAATGCAGTGTCGTATGTTCCATACCACCCAGGTACAAATCAACCGCTCCCCAATAGTCGAGTTTGTCTCGATCGGCGAACACTTGGTCGTTATGCGCATCGAAATAGCGCAGATAATACCAGTTCGACCCAGCCCAGTTCGGCATCGTGTCGGTTTCACGGCGCGCCGGTTCGCCACAAGTTGGACAAACAGTGTTCACCCAGGATTCAATGGCAGCGAGCGGTGACTCGCCCGTATCGGTCGGCTCGTAGTGATCGACTGGCGGCAGTTCGACGGGTAACTGATTCTCTGGAACGGCGACGGCGCCATGAGTCGGACAATAGATAATCGGAATTGGTTCACCCCAGTAATGCTGCCGGCTAAAGATCCAATCACGCAGTTTGTAATTAACTTTTTCGTGGGCAACACCCTTTTTACCCAGCCAATCCACAATAGCTTTGCGCGCATCGTTGCTTGGCGTACCGTCAAAGGCACCCGAATTAACCAGCAGGCCTTCTCGTACCTCTGTATCGATTGTCCTACCTTCAAGATACGCTTGCCACGCATCTTGGTGCCCGTTCCACGTCAGTCGTTTTGCAACATCCTCCTTTTTTACCCACTCGATGCTGTGCAATCCCTGGTCGATTTCACTCTCCACCTGGACTGAAGGATCAACGATCACCTCAAAGAAAGTACCCCAGACCTTTTGATTGCGGTTCTTGGTTTCACGTGCGTACGTACCCGCATTAAATGGCGAGGCTTGCTTGACGCTAAGAATGGTTGTCAATCCGACTTCCTCAATGATCTCGCGGCGCAGAGCATCTTCGGTCGTCTCGTCGGTATCATCGATACCCCCGCCGACAAAATGCACGTGATGTTCGTTCTCAATTTCCAGCAGGTAATTGCCCTTGTCATCGGTAATAATGGCGTCTACCACCGGTCGGTGGAATGTCTCAAACTCGTCTCGGGGTTCGTCCCGCCCTTTGCCGTAGACATGCCTGGCAATCACTTGAACAACCGGCAGCTTGAACTTGGTCGCAAACTCCAAATCGCGTTCATCATGCGCTGGTACTGCCATAATGGCGCCGGTACCATAGCCCATTAGCACATAGTCGGCAATCCAGATGGGAATCTTCTCATTATTGGCCGGATTAATCGCATAGACCCCAGTGAACACGCCAGTTTTTTCACGGCTAGTTTCCTGGCGCTCGATATCGGATTTCGCCTGAGTCGCCCGAATATAGGTTTCAACATCGCCCTTTTGTTCCGAGGTGACAATCGTCTGCACCAGCGGATGTTCGGGTGCCAGCACCATAAAGGTCGCACCAAAAATCGTATCAGGACGAGTAGTGAAAACTGTCACTTTCTCCTGACTGCCGTCAACCGCAAAATTAATCTCGGCGCCGACCGAGCGACCGATCCAGTTGATCTGTTGATCAGCGATCCGCGACGGATAGTCAACGGTTTTTAGGCCTTCGATCAGGCGATCGGCGTAATCAGTAATCCGCAGTACCCATTGTTTGAGCTGCTTTTTCTCTACCAAGGTATCGCAGCGCTCGTGACGGCCGTTTACGACTTCTTCGTTCGCTAGGCCAGTTTTACAAAACGGACACCAGTTGATGGCGATTTCATCCTGATAGGCCAGACCGCTTTTAAAAAACTGTAGGAAAAACCACTGGGTCCAGCGATAATAGTCAGGGTCAGTGGTCGAGAAGCTACGATTCCAGTCGAGACTAAAACCCATGGAGCTCAGCTGATCACGAAAGCTCGCTACATTATTCTCGGTCGCGACCTGTGGGGCGATCTTGTTTTTAATAGCAAAGTTTTCGGTCGGTAGACCAAAGGCATCAAATCCCATCGGAAATAGCACGTTGTGACCAGTCATGCGCTTGTGCCGGGCAATAATGTCACCGAGGGTATATTCACGCATATGACCCATATGCAGCCCTGCTCCCGATGGATACGGGAACTCAGTCAACATGACAAATTTTGGCTTGTCGTCAAAATCTTTGGCCGCATAGAGCTGGTCATCCGACCAATTAGTCTGCCATTTTTTCTCAATCTCAACAGGATTATAGCGTTTCATATCTGTCGATTATAACACTTAATCGGTATCTTGACCAATGTTTTTCAGGCTGGACAGCCAAGCGTTCTTCTTGTCCAGCCAATCGCTGCTCTGCCGGACCAGTTGTTGTTGATCCTCGGTATGAGCCAAGAGGATCTTGATCGACTCCTCGGCAAAGACACCGTTTTGCGAACCTTTGGCCAGCACAACACCACCGGACCTTAGTGCTTTGTTAGCAAACGCGCCGGCCGAGATCGGATCGGTAAACGACTTCACATTATTACCTTTTTGTTTGGCAGCTGGTGCCAGGTAATTCGCCGCGTCATCGCCAATCGTAATGACCCATTCCAGGAAATTCGGGTCGCACATTTCGCCAACTTGCTGATGAGCCTCGACCGAAAAACTGCCGAGTTCGTTCATCGATCCCAGGATGGCAATGCGTTGATCAGCATCGACCATGTATAGCGTCCGAAGCGCCTCGATAGCCGCATTCGGGCTGGAGTTATAGGTATCATCGATAATCGTCGAGCCGCGTACACCAGGCAAGATGTTCATACGGCCAGAAATCGGTCGGATCTCGGCTAGTCCCTCGGCAATTTCCTGGGCCGTCATACCAAATTTGGCACCAACCGATCCAGCCACAGCAGCAGCCTTTAGATTATGATCACCAACCAAATGCACGGTGGTTTCAATACCATCCGGAAATTCCGGGGCGAAAAACTTGCCAGTGTACCCATCCAGCGGCGTGCCATCGGTGGTATCGAATCGATACTCGCCACCAAACAGGCCATAGTCTGTAATATTCGTCGTCTCAGCGTACAGCGCAAAACGCTCATCAACGTCATCACGATTAACAATCGTCAAATCGGAATAGCTGGCAACCGACAATTCCTCTTTCGCAACCTGGTCAATGCCACCCGGAAAATTCGCCATATGCTCTGGTGCAACAGCCGTGATAATCGCCATATCGGGTCGCAAATAGGTGCCGTAATGTGGAATTTGACCGGGTGCATCAGTCGCGAGTTCCTGGATGATCACGTCGACGCCTTGATCAGCCCGGATGCGCTGTCGCATGGCTTTAAAGATGCGGCGCCAAACTCGAATTGAACGCAGTAAATTATCCGGTGGAAACTCGATACCCATAATCGCTAGTGGCACCGATAATTCCGAGTTCAAATTGCCGCGTTCGGCCTGGATGCGGAATTTAGGATGCAGTACGGTGGCAATCGCATTTTTTGTGGTCGTCTTGCCTACCGAGCCGACGACAACAATTAGTTTCGGATGATGCTTTTTGAAATACTTCTTTGTTAACCTTTCGAGTTTCCTCTGGACGTGCTGTTTAAACATGGTTCTATTTTACCATAACTTATTTAGCCTCGGCGCATTCGGACCAGCCAAACCAGTGCTGCACCAATACCGCCGATCAGTATGGTGACTGGCAATGTCGCGAGATCAAGGTCGTACTGGAAGCGATGAGCGATAGCCGGTATAGTGATAACTGCGATAAAGCTGGCGGCACAAGCAGCGATCAGACCAAGCTTCCAGCCCTTTAGCGGTCGAGCGAGCAACACCAATACCGACATACCGATAATCATCATCGTAATCGATACCGACGTGCCAATCACCGCCATCGAGGCGCCGCGATGATCGAGCAATGTATAGTTGACCATCATAGCCGCAGCTGCGATAAAGCCAACCGGGATTGCGAATTTTAGAACTCGGGTCAAAAAACCAGGCCGATACAACTGTTGATTTGGGGCCAAGGCCAAAAAGAAGGCCGGCACGCCAATTGACAAGACACTAATAACCGTCATCTGCGACGGCAAGTAGGGGTAAGCTTGCCCGGCGACCGTCACCGACAGCGCGAGTAGCAGCGAGTAGACGTTTTTAATGACAAAGAGGTTGGCAACGCGTTCGATATTGGCAATGACGCGGCGGCCTTCGGCCAAGACGCTGGGTAGACTAGAGAATTTGTTGTCGAGCAAGACAATTTCTGCAACCGCTTTGGTAGCAGCAGCGCCAGAATTCATCGCGATACCAAGGTCGGACTTTTTCAGTGCCAAGGCATCGTTGACACCATCGCCAGTCATGGCCACCACGCAACCCGCCTCCTGTAGGGCGGCGCAGATCAAGCGCTTTTGCTCTGGCTGAACTCGACCGAAAACATTGTGGTTTCGGACAATGCGATTAAATTTAGCCTTGGCGGTAGCAGACCTTTTCGGATCAGGCAGATCGCGAGCATCAAACACTGCCACCTCACCCAGATTGACGCGCCGTGCCACTGCGGCAACCGTTAGCGGCGAATCACCAGAGATGACCTTTATATCCACCTGTTGTTCGCGGAAAAATTGCAAGATCTGGGCAGCATCATCCCGGATATTTTCCGACAAGACAACCAAGGCCGCGGGCTGGAATGATGGTATCATATACGATTCATCAGGCCAGCTGTCGATCCGCACTAGCGCCAGTACACGTTTGCCTTCGCTGGCGATTGTTTGGGCCTTTTTGAACAGGCTCGCCCGTTTTGACTTTGCAAAGACGACTTCTGGAGCACCAAACAGCCATTTTTCGCCCGCGATTTCAATAGCGCTCCATTTTCGCCCACTATTAAAAGCGATTTCGCGGTCAAAGGCTGATGGTTTCGTTTTGTCCAGGGCTTTAGCAATCGCAGTGTTAGTCGGCGAATCAGCCCGACTAGCGATGGTCGCCAACACCGAATCGACCGACTGACTAGAATCTGGTTGGGCCAGAACGACGGCTTCGAACTTGATATCGCCCTCGGTCAGTGTGCCAGTTTTGTCGAGCAGTAGTGTGTCGACACGCGCCAAAGTCTCGACTGCTGGCATCTGCTGAACGAGTACCTTACGACGAGCTAGTTGAATTACCGCCAACATAAAGGCTGTCGAGGTTAACAGCACTAACCCCTCAGGAATCATACCGACAATTGCTGCCGTCGAATGAACGACTGCCTGTTGCCAATCGCCATAATCCAGCCGCAGCTGGCCAAAAAGTAATAGTGGCACGACTGGCACCAACAGCCAAGAGATCCAACGTAGTAATTTGTTGGTCCCGGCAACCAGCTCGCTACTAGCACGCTTGAACCGTTTGGCTTTGGCAGTCAGTTCGGCCGAATACGACTCGGCACCAACTTTGTCGGCACGCATAATGCCTTTGCCGGCCACCACGATAGAGCCCGACAACACCGTGTCGCCAGCCTTTTTAAAAATTGGATCGGACTCACCCGTCAATAAACTCTCGTCAATTTCGAGTCCCTCGGCATCTAAAATCTCGCCATCCGCCACCACCTGATCACCCAGTTTAATACGTAGGTAATCGTCCTTTACCACCGCCTCGACAGTGATTTCGACGGTTTTACCATCTCGAATCGCACGTACGGTTGGCGCATTCAAAATTGATAGCTTGTCTAGAGTTATCTTGGCCCGCAACTCCTGAAAAATGCCAATAGCACTGTTGATAATCAGGGCCAGTCCGAACAGCGCATTGAACGGCGAGCCGTCAATAATGATAACGACTACGGCCAATGTCGCCAGAATACCGTTAAAGCGAGTAAAGATGTTCGCCCGCAAAATGTCAACGAGCGAGCGACTAGATTTGTCGGTCGATGTGTTAACTAATCCATTGCGCACGCGGCGCTGAACTTCTACTTCTGATAAGCCACTGAATCGTTTCATCCGTCAATTATACTATAACTATCTACAGTAGGCTCGCAATGGCCCACATTACCAGCGGCAAGGTCAGCGCTGACAATACTGTACTGATGGCCACCAGTTCTGAGGCATTTCCGGTATCATCGCGATATTTTTCGGCAAACAGGCCGAGGCTAGTCGCTGTCGGCAACGCCTGGATTAGCACCAGGATATGAATCACATCGCTCGGTGCACCGATCAATTTCAGGACGACAAAGGTAATGAGCGGGCCTAGAATGAGCTGTGCCAGACAGGTCAACACCAATATTCTACGACGTAAAACTTGCCGCAAATTCGCCCGACTGAGCATGTAGCCAATCGCAATCAGCGACAACGGCGTCATCATCGAACCGGTGTAGCCGATCGAATCATCGATAAAGCCCGGCAGTTGCAGACTATAGAGGAACAGCAAAAAGCCCACCACGACCGCGATAACGTTTGGATTAATTAACGTCCGGCCGAGATCCCGCCAATGGAATTCTTGACGAAATAACGATACACCGTATCCAAACAGAGCCAGATTAAATACCACGATAAATCCAGCATAAGGGATCAGACCGGCTTGGCCGTAAATTGCATTGACCAGCGGAAAGCCGAGAAAGCTAGCATTATTAAAAATAAAAGCGAACTGATATTCAAAATAATTTTTCGGATTCAGCCGACGCGGAAATAGTAGTCTGGAGACTGTAATCGCCGTCAAGAGTACTACCACGCCGCCGCCCAGACCATAGAGGAATGAATTCAGATATTCGGGCTTGAATTCACCTGGAAAAGCCCCGATCAGAGCACACGGCCAGGCGACGTTAATTAGCAGATTAACGAGCGTTTTGTTGGTATGTTCGTCAATCCAGCCACGCTTGCCAGCTACCCAACCAAGACCAATAATGAGGGCAACAGAGGCCAGACTCGAATAAAAGATGCCGAGGTCAACTTGCATGCTCCCATTTTAGCATAAGCGTTCGTTGCTTGCGAAACGACTTGGCCTCTGGTAAAATTGAGCTTGTTCGGGGTGCTAGCTCATCTGGTAGAGCGCGACATTCGCATTGTCGAGGCGAGCGGTTCAAGTCCGCTGCACTCCACCAAAACAGCAGAACTACGGAAATTGCCGCCCATTCGGGCGGTTTTTCTTTGCCCGGGCAAGAGTAGCAAGTTAATTATTTTCGGGGCGAACGATTACGAATGAGCCCGAACCCCCCCATGAGGCCACTGTCGCCGCCAAATTTCGTCACGTTTATTTGTGTCCCGAAATCACGACTTAGATTCTCAATCATTACCGTATGTCTGACGGCAAGTCCACCGCCAAAAACGATGGCTCTCGGTCGATGCGTCTCGATATAATCACCCAAATGACGCTCGAAGCTTTTTGCCACAACTGACCAATCTGCATCGGTGAAATCCTCGGGAGCTTTGCGAAATTTCTCTGTCAGTTTAGCGCCACCATTATCATTTTCCCAATCCACAAAATACGTTTGCCAGTCCAGCTGGGTTGCACGGGGTGGATCGCCCTGCTTTACCCGGGCACCACCAATGCCAGTTCCCCAGATCAGATAGTCAAAACCTCCAGGCTTAGACCTAGTAGACCCATAATACGCCTCGCCGAGCGCAGCGACAGGCTCATCACTATCGTAAAACACAGGAGCATTGAGGCCCTCTTGTAGCGAAGCGACTAATGGCCTGTCATTCCAGCTCGCTAAATTTTGGGCTGATTTAATGGCTGTCTTGTCTGCGTTGGGCAAACCAGGAGCGCCAATACCCACGGCTTCGATCTTCTCGCCATTCGCAATCGCGAGCGCAGCTCCCACCATAAACGCCATGTCTTTTTCAAAATCATGGACATTTCGTCGACGCAAAACCTCCTCGCTATTAAAAACAGGGTTGGCTAGATCCGTCGCGCCAGCTACTCGAGTATTGGTGCCACCAACATCTATAGAGATAAACATGGATTTATTATATCACTTTTTACACTTTTTTGGAATAGCTTTCAGATCGCGCGGCGCCTGTTTGGTATGGCGAATTTACTGACTAGCGTCGCTATCGTCATCAGTACTACTAGCTGATGCTGCAGAGCTAGGTCCCAGCTTTTTCTCTACTACATCAGCGGTATTTTCGATCTTTTCCGCAGCAGAGTCAACTTTGTTGATAGTATTATCGAGGACTTGATCTAAATTCTGCTCAAATTCGTCGAATTTTTTCACGAGCTCGTCCGGATCGAAATTGGCCAGCATGCTAAATAATCCCATAGTTCTATTATAACACGAGAGAGGTTAATTGGCGTACCAGCCGTCACCCCACAGGTCGTAGAGGCGCTCGAAATAGGCCTGATAGACGTTACGCACATGATCTGTGCTAAAACGCTTTTGGGCCGCGGTACGAATCTTTTTCCGTTTGGCGGTCGAGAATTTTTCAGTCGCTTTGGTAGCAGCCACGAAATCGCGAAATACATCACAGCGATAGCCATTTTCACCATTGACCACTGTTTCGGTAAATACGCCAAAATTCGTCGTAATAACTGGAGTGCCACATAACAGTGCCTCGGCATGGACGCCGCCGAACGGTTCGACATAGGTCGTCGGCACGAAAACTGCTTTGGCGCGACTCATCAGCTCGCCGCGCTTTTCGACACCGACCACGCCGATGTGCTCGCCGTAGCCCGAAAATTCACCCTGGCCCGCCAAAATGAGACGCTTGCCGAGCTTTTCGCAGACCTCCTGAGCAATACGCCAACCCTTGCGATCAATCAAACGACCGACAAACAGGTAGTAGTCATCTGTCTTTTCCGCAAACGGAAATTCCTCGGCATCGTAATAATTAGGCACAACTGTATCATAAAAGTTACCATTGTCGTCATTTTGTAGACCGTGCACGTAATGCATATGAGCATACGATTCAAAAACGCGATATTTCGAAAACGTCCCAGTGTAACCAATACCGTATTCAACCGCAAAGTTATTGGGGAAAGCATCAGCAATGACTTTTTGACACCACCCGCCGATAATGCAAATAAAATCCCTAGGCCCAATACGAGTAGCAATCTCTCTGATGGCATTAGTGTTCATATGCACCCAGGCTGGATCATACATGTCCCAGGTGATATTGAAAAAGTTTTTCGTGTGATCGTTGTTGCCGAATAGCTCCTGTTGTTTTTCCTTGGTGACGACAGTAACGAGTTCCTTGACCCGGGCTTCGTTATCTTCGCTAGCATACAGATACACATCATGGCCGAGATCGGTCATCATGTTACAGAATTTGCGGACTTTTTGGGTGTAGGCGCAGTGAGTAAACTCAGCTGTCGTCTGCGTGTGCGGTAAATTAACGACATGAAAAGTAAATTTTTGCATAATGATTCAATTATACATCAAAAAAACCCGCCGGAGAAGCGTGACGGGATTTTTGTTTTTGCTGTTGCGCGCCCACCCTGGGGCTCTGTGTTTGTTTTGTTGCAGCGACGGGTCACAGTGTCCTAGTCACAGTGCCCCGTGCGCACCAGCTATGGATAGATTCTAGCACAAGCTTTTTTAGATTGTCAACAAAAAACTGTTGTAATTTTAGCATAAGCATAATAATTTGGCACTTGCGCTTTGCGGATTAATCTGATACACTGTTGCCTAACAGAGATGATTTCGCGATTGGTTTTCCCTATCAGAGATGGTCGACTCTCTGGTAACGAAGGAAACGTATTGAATGAAAAAACTATTTGTAGGTAGCCTAGCTTGGGCCACAACTGACGAGAGCTTACGTGAGTTCTTTAGCCAGTTTGGTGAAGTTAGCAAAGCCGAAGTTGTCAAAGAGCGCGACAATCCTAGCCGTTCACGCGGTTTTGCATTCGTCGAGTTCGAAGACGACGCTGCAGCCGATGAGGCAATCGCCAAAGGCAACGAAGCCGAGCTTGATGGTCGCAAGATCACCGTTAGCGAAGCCCAGAGCAAGCCTCGCGACGATCGCGGCCCACGCCGTGACAACAATCGTGGCGGCGGTTCGTTCCGTCAGCGCAGCTGGTAGTAATTAACTAGATTACCAGACTAAATAACCCCGCTAAAGCGGGGTTATTTTAGGTTTTGTCGTCCATCCACTAGATTCTACTCTATTTCCGGATATTTATCTGGCTCGGCCCGATAATAGTCAATCCATTTATCGCCATCTTGCAGAGTAATAGTTTCAACAAAGAGGCCGTTTTCAAAACCGCCTTTTTCAGTAAACTTTTCGGCTTGACGTGCAGTGACTTGTTCTGCAGACACTTTATATGCTTTACACAAATCATCGAGAGTTTGCCGTAAATCAGCTAGCTCGTCAACCGCCATTGACCCTGTAACGTCTACAATTGATAATTCCTTGGCTTCTTCGATTATTTTGTCACGAAGCGCTTGCCGATACTCTACATCAGTTAACCGACGAGCCGTAATGGTCTGCCCTAGCGCTGCATAAATTTCCGGAAACTTGTCACGGACCAGTTTATGAAAACGAAAGGTTGGCATGATTTATAGTAACTCCAGAAATTCTGCTTCGTTAATGATTTTCACCCCATAACTTTCGGCTTTTTTTAGTTTGCTGGCGCCGATTTTGCCACCAGTCACCAAATAGGTCGTATCCTTGGCAACGGCCGTTTGAAAAGTGCCGCCAAGGGCTCGAATCTTGTCGGCCGCTTCGTCACGGCTCATGTCATCCAGTGTTCCAGTGATAACGAAGTTCTGGCCAGCCAATTTGCCGGACTTTTTTTGATAATGCGGTTTCACGCCGAGATTCGCGAACTTGTCAATGAGCGCCAAGTTGTCCTCGTCTGCAAACCAGGCGATGATGCTCTCTGCGACAACTTTGCCGATACCATCAACCTCTTCTAATTGCTCCATGGTAGCATGTCGAAAGGCGTCGAATGATTCAAATCGCTTGGCCAGGTCAATCGCCGTTTGGGCGCCAACATGACGAATCCCAAGGCCGAGGATAAATTTTTCGAGCGGCGGGTTTTTCTTGGCCGCGATTGCGTTAATTAGCTTCTCGGCCGAGATTTTTCCGAATCGATCGAGGCCCACTATTTCATCAACCGTCAAATTGTAGATGTCGGCAATGTCTTTGATCAACCCGGCATCAACCAGCGCCACGACGTTCTTTTCGCCCAGCGTATCGATATTGAGTGCCGGCCGAGCAGCGTAATATTCGACAGCTCGTTTCAAAATCAGATCACTATTCATACCTTTTAGTCGATATACCACATCATCACCAGGTCGTTCAAATTCCAGTTCCGGATACTGCTCGGCCAGCGCTTTAACATAATCAAATGGTTCGGTGCGATCTGGCCGTAGCTCGAGCACTACCGACTGGACCTGCGGAATAATATCGCCAGCTTTAAAAATAATCACCGTATCACCGATACGAACATCTTTACGGGCGATCTCATCTGCATTATGCAGACTGGCATGCTGGACCGTCGTACCAGCGACAATAACTGGGTCAAACACGGCTACTGGCGTAGCTGCACCAGTTCGACCGATGGAAATAACGATGTCTTTGACGATAGTCGTGGCTTCCTCGGCCGCAAATTTATAGGCAACGGCAGCACGTGGTGTTTTGCCAACGATACCAAGGCTTCGGAACTTGAACCGGTCATTCAGTTTGATCACAGCCCCGTCGGTATTAAAGCGAAAATGTGCCCGTTCCTGATCTAAATAGTCGACATAATCCATAATTTCGTCGAGTCCGTAGACAGCCCTAGTTTGGCGACTCGTCGTGATACCTAATTCAGCTAGAGCTTTATAGCCAAAAGCAATTGTGGGCACATCATCGGGATCGTCACGCAAAATATCATAACCAACGAAATGCAGCGGGCGCTCAGATACCAACTGTGGATTGAGCTGACGAATCGTGCCAGCGGCAAGATTGCGCGGATTTTTGAATAATGGTTCGCCAGCTTTTTCACGCTCCAAATTTAGTTTAGCAAAATCATCTTTGTACATCACGATTTCGCCACGAATTTCGGTACGACCAATGGAAAATCTCGCAAATTCCTGGTTAGCACGCAATTTCAGTGGCACATTTTCAATGGTGCGTACATTCGTAGTCACATCCTCACCCACCAGACCATCACCACGCGTTACCGCTTGAATCAAAACGCCGTTCTGATAGATCAACGAACAGGCCAGTCCATCCATTTTAATATCGCAGAGAAATTCGTTCTGAATGTCGGGATCGACCTTTTGCATACGCTCTATCCAGGCAGCAATTTCAGCACGATTAAAGACGTCGGTCAGGCTAATCATCCGCGTTTGGTGTGTCACCTTGACAAATTTATCGAGCGCCTGACCCGCCACACGTTGAGTCGGACTATCAGGCGTAATCAGTTCCGGATATTCCGTCTCTAGCTGAGTCAATTCGTGTTTCAGACTATCGGCTGCCGCTTCGCTCATGGTTGATTCGTCGAACACGTGATAGCGATAGCGGTAATCATTGATCACCGTTCGTAGTTTTTCGATACGAGCCGCGGCGGCAATTTTCGTCTGAATCTTCATTCTAACCATTGTACTACAGAGCCGATAGGTCCGCTAACGAGGCCGTGCTTTGGTTTTGGATTTTGCTTTCGATGATTTAGCAGATTGCGGTTTTTTGGTTGGTTTATCTACCTTTTTCGATTTTCTCGCTGGAACGGGTGGTGTTGGGTCATCAACAATCTGACGATAGAGCATATAGACATAGGCAGCCATCCACATTACCGTCAGAATACTGAGCAGGAAGACGATGAGCGGCACTAGTGGGAGCCATGTCAGTTTCAACCAACTATCAACCAGAACTGCTGGCATCAAAATCACAAACCACAGCAACGCCACCGGTATCATCATGAACAATAGCCGCAGCGTCAGTTTGAGTCGTCGCCCAATGATTAGATCACCTGCCGCTCGAATGGCTACTGCTGGATAGGTACCAGGCAGCGTCACAATAATCAGAGCAATAATAGAACTGCAAATCCAATAGAGTGTCAGTACTGCTGCAGCCATTAGTGCACACCAGGCCGCCATGTTTTCGATTGCGATACCAGTATTGATCCAACCAACAGAGGTGAATGATGTATAAGCCACCGTCACTAGACCAAGTGGCAGCAGCTGCACCAGAATCACCAACATCACAGCTAACGTTGATATGACTGGCGCCCCCGCTGAATAGAGGCCGTCACGCAGTTTTATTTTTTCACTATCGCCTCGCATCAGTGTACGCAGTAGCCAGACTATCGTCAACCAGCCATAGAGCAATAGAATGAACGACAAAATTTGCTGCGGCGCATCGAGCGTCGAGCTGCTACCGCTCGTGACGGCATTCGAAAATAGTGCTAGCCATTTAGTGATGCCTTGGTAATTCGATGAACCATCGATCGCCTCGCGAAAGGCAGCAAAATTCTCTTGACTGGCTAATCCCAAAATAACAAAAGAAAACAAGCCATAAAATAGAAAAAATTTCGTAAATAGCCAGCGATTCTGCCAGAGCATCCGCCAAACTTGCTGCGAAAATCCAGTGTAATTATCAAGTTTCGTATGACGTTTCGTATCTCGACGTGGTGTCAGATAAAAACTACGATGCGGACGACGGGCCAGGAATTCTCGATTACGGCGCTGTAGATTACTAAAAAAGTCGCTGACTTTGCCCATTACATCCTGGTGGCATTTTGCCTTAACCTAGCGATACGATCGTCAAGCGGTGGATGCGTACTGAACAACTTGGCAAAAAAACCAGGTTTCAGTGGATTCGCAAAAAACAGATGAGCCGTTGAGCTGTTTTGGTGTTGCATCGGCTGGGAATGGGCTTTTAATTTTTGCAGCGCCATCGCCAAACCTTCTGGATCGCGAGTCGTCAGCGCCCCGCTGGCGTCAGCTAGATACTCACGCTGCCTCGAGACCGCTAGTTGCACCATCAGAGCCACAATCGGCGCCAAAATGGCTGCTATAATACCAAAAATCATTAGTTTAGGATCACGCTCATCACTGTTTCCCCAGAAAGCAATTCGCAGAATCATATCGCAGATCATGCCGATAGCGCTGACCAGACCAAAGACGATCATGTTAACCAGAATATCGTAGTTTTTCACATGGCTCATCTCGTGCGACAGAACCGCTTCGAGTTCACGCTTGTCCATGATGTTCAGCAGCCCCGTCGTGACAGCTACCGAAGCATGCTGTGGATTTCGACCCGTAGCAAAAGCATTAGGCGCCGGATCGTCCATAATATAGACTTTTGGCATTGGCATACCGTCGGTAATTGCGAGATTTTCGACAATTCGGTAGACCTCTGGATTGTCTCGCTTTTGGATCTCACGAGCGCCATTAACCGCCAGTGCAATACGACTAGCCGCAAAATATTGAATCAAGGCGTAAATAGTAGAAATACCGACCACAATCCAGGTAATGGTCGGATCACTATAGGCCGCACCCGCCAGCCAGCCCAGGCCACCGATGACCAGCAGAAACACCGCCATAATAATGACCGTGTTTCGTTTGTTGGCACTAACAGCGCTATACATCTAGCTATATCTCCGTTCGCCTCAGTTAGAAACTGACCTTTGGAGCTTCCTCGACAGCAGCTCGGTCTTCGACTTCAAAGAATTCGCGCTGTTTGAAGCCAAACATAGCAGCAAAAATATTGCTCGGGAACGTCTGGATCTTGGTATTCAGATCACGTACTCCACCGTTGTAGAAGCGGCGCGAAGCCTGAACTTTATCTTCGGTATCGGTGATTTCAGCCTGCATTTGCAGAAAGTTTTCGTTAGCGCGAAGTTGCGGATAATTCTCTGCAACAGCGAACAGTGATTTCAGAGCATCTTCGAATTGATTCTCAGCAGCTGCGGCGGCTCTTGGGCCTTCTTTGGTAGCACCCATAATGGCCGAGCGAGCTTCGGTGACCTTTTCAAACACTTCCTTTTCATGAGCAGCGTAACCTTTGACCGATTCCAGCAGATTCGGGATCAAATCAGCCCGACGTTTTAATTGGACCGTGATATCACTCCAAGCTTCGTCAACGCGAACACGCAAACGCACCAAGGCGTTGTAAATCGCAATCGTGATAATAACTAGTAGTGCTACAATTCCGAGAGTTACCCATAACCAGACCATTGTTTGTCCTCCTTTAATCGTTACCCTTATTATTGTACTCGATTTGGGTTAGTTTTTCAAGTGGGAATGCCGCCAAATGCCCTAGAATCTGGGCTGGAACCATACTAGCGCCACATAACCCATATAGCCCGCAATCGGCACCGACATAGCCAATGATATGATACTAAGGACTAGCCCTTTACCGCGTGGCTTTATCTTTACCATATAGATTGGCAGTAAAATCAGATTTACGATCGCCGCGACCGCTAGAACCGGCGAGACACCTATGAACACTAGTATCGATATCAGATTTACAGTATCGCTCACGGCGCTCCAAGCCATTGCCAGCAAGAACAATATGACGGCTAAAAGCTGAAAAATTCCCAGCTTGACCAAGAAGTTTTGCGTTTTTAGTGATTTTTGGCTTTCGTCCATAACCTACTTTCAATGAGACAGTTTATCTTGCAATTAGGAGTTAGCATTATGATTTGTTGCTATAGCGACCAACGAGATAGCAAGCGTAGAGCAATATGGCAATTGCAACACCAGCTGCATAGGGGTGAAGTACATTGATAAATATATCTAGCACGATACAGAACGTTGCTAACGATATACACACATACAAGCGATTCATTAATGTAGTTTTATTCATAGTATTACCATTATAGCACGGGGGGGGGTATGCAAGTCAAGTAACTAGCTATGACTTTTTAACAGGTGACTCCATGCCTTCCGCAGAAGAGGTCGGTGGTGCAGCATTCATAATAGTCTGCGGCCCAGCTGTTTTTACAGCTGACTGTATCAACTGTGCAATACGCTCTGGCGTTAGATTCGGGATGTCGGAAATATCAACGTAATAATTCTGTGGCTTGGTCGGATCAATATAAACATCGATTGGTATCGGATTATTGCGAAAATCTGCCATCGCCAAGCCAGCAATATTATTCAGGGAGTCGCTAACGTAGTTCTGTACAACACCTGTAATATCCACCGCTGATACGACTATTTTATAACTACTGCTGCCGTTATCATTACCGCCGGTAGATTGAATGTCAGTCAGAATACCCTGCACCTTGTGCCCTGTCCGTACCAGATCGTTGATCGTATTCGACCGTTTCAACGACCTTGCGAAAGAGATCAGAGCAACTACCATCATGCCGATGCCAAACACTGGGAATAGCCACAGCCACCAGGTTCCACTGATGCCTTCGACCAGTTTTGCTTCATTCGGTTGCTGCGGATTATAGGCGACCTCACGCCGCTCGCCAACGGTTGGAACGAATGATGAACTGAGACTGCCAGTCATCTGATATTCCTGCTCGTTCACAGAGTACTTTACTACTGGCGCATAGGTTGTTGATCCATTATCGGTCCGATCATACACATCAACAACTTCACCATTAGTCCGCTGCCAGCTGGAATCAATCTGCACACCGTTAAACACAAGGAAACCTGCGCCCACAAACGCAGCACCAAATAGCAGCAGAAACACCAAGGAACCGACACCGAACTTCTGTCTCTTGACCTTAAAGCCGCTACCGAGCATATTGGAGTTAAAATTTATACCCATCAGTTAATAGTCCATTCTTTTGCTTAAATATCATTCTTATTCTACCCCGTTTTACCACCACGCTCAAGCCTATACCGACATAGAATCATAGATCCTGGTCGCATCTGCCCTTCTATTATTAGGTCACAAAATTTTGGACAACCTCTGCAAGTTGATTCTCAAAACCTCTAAAGCCATGCGAAGCACCGTTTATTACGGCAATCTGCGTATTGTCGTTCTTGATTTTCTCAACACGCTCCAACCAGTTGTCTATTGTACCGTCAATTTCGGTAATACCGATGTCGGCTGTTCCGTAAGGAATAAGCATTGGCAAACTTACTTTTCCAAGTAATGCGCCACCTTTGCGCTCACCGTAGATGTCTGCTGAACTACCAGTCTCGCAAATAGTTGGATACGTTTGTGCCGAAATTGGTGTTTTATCTAACCAGCACTCTGCATTCACCAACTCTTGACCTTTGCTTTCAGCAATGAGTTGTTTTGCGCGGGCTAAATATTCCGCATGGTTTGGGTCGGTATGCGCCCAGCCGACCATATCGGTTGGGGCGAGTAAGATAACCTTCTGAACGTCAGGAATATTCTGCGTGAGTACAAAGTTAACAACTTTGGTGCAGCCTAATGAGTGTCCTTGTAGAATAAAGCGACTTTTGCCGAGTGTTTTCAGATAGTTTATGGCACCTTGGATATCATAGGTACTCTGGTCAAATATTTCAAAACAACTGCCGCCATGCAACCAACCATCATTTTGACGAAAATCACTGATAATACCGCGCCCTCTGCTGTCTATAGTAAAAAGTGAAATACCCTTTTGTGAATAAGTTTGGCGCAAATTGTCCAGAAAATAGTTTTCATAACCATTGCCAGACATGCCATGTACATGAATAACGGCAACATCACCGCTTTCATTGTTCAGCCACCCCTGCAATTCAACATTGTCAGTGGCGTTGAAACGGATGAAATTTAGTATCATTTATTTGCCTCTCGCACAATATTTATAGGTTTACCCTCCAGACAAGACTGCAGATTAGCAAGTATCTCTGCGCCTTGTTTGTCGTTTATTTCCTCTGTGTTATAGGCTATATGTGGCGTAGCCACGACATTAGGTAACTTTGCCAATTCAACTATTGTGTCGCTCGGCACACCGGCCAGCGGTTCGCCGTCAAAGACGTCAAGACCCGCACCGCGTATTTTCTTATTTTTCAATAGTTCAATAAGTGTATTTTGGTCAACAACGGCACCGCGCCCAACATTTACTAAAACAGCGTTAGGCTTCAATAGATTTAGCCGGCGTTCATCTACCAGATTGCGAGTATTGCGGTTGAGTGGAGCACAAATTATGACAAAATCGGAATTACTAATCAGCGAATCTGTTTCATCGACAGTTGATTTTGAATTTACATAACTCACATCTAACCCAAGTGCAACGGCAATTTTTTCGATTCGCGTACCAACGTTACCGTATCCAATCAAGCCTAGTTTTTTGCCAGCAAGTTCATAGCCAACCAGCGACTGCGGATCCCACTTGCCAGAACGGAGCTCTACCCCCCCCCCGCGTGATATTGCGATTCGCCGCCATCAATAATGTTATAGCATGTTCAGCAACTGCCTGACTGTTGAAGGTCGGGCAGTTCAGCGTCGCAACACCTTTGCTCGCGGCATATTCGGTGTCTATCCATTCATAGCCAACCGCAGGCACAACGATATATTTTAAATTCGGTGCAGCGTCAATGACGTCAGGTGTGACGTCTACATAACTGGCCGTTATAATTTCTGCGTCTTTTATGCGGTTCCTGAGTTCGTTCGCATCAGGTAAATCGTCAAAAACCTCCGCGCCGAGCTCTTTGATCTTGTTTTTGTAGTCATCAGAGATGTTTATCTTATCCGGTAGAACTATTTTCATATGGTTATTATAACAGATTGTATTCTGAGCATTCAAACAAAAAGACGCAAAGTGCGCCAAAAAACTCAAGGTTTAATTTTGGTGGGCGAGGAGGGACTTGAACCCTCAAGGTTGTTTAGACCAGCGGATTTTAAGTCCGCCGCGTATACCAATTCCGCCACTCGCCCGTAAAATGTGAGTACGCGCCGTAAAAATATGGAGGCACCTGCGGGAGTTGCACCCGCCTACGCGGTTTTGCAGACCGCTGCGTAACTGCTCCGCCAAGGCGCCAAACAGTATCAGAAAATGAAAATCCTCGCCATCTAGTCAGCGAGGTTTCGATTCATATGGTGCGGGTGAAGAGACTCTAACTCTCGACCTCTTCCTTGGCAAGGAAGCGCTCTAAACAACTGAGCTACACCCGCATATATAGCACCCTATATGCATGCTTTGACTATTGTACCTCGCTTGGATGATTTTCGCAAACTGTCTTTAGTACTCTCTCGGCGTGAATGGTGGCTCCTCCCAGACTCGAACTGGGGACACAAGGCTCTTCAGGCCTCTGCTCTACCAACTGAGCTAAAGAGCCACGAATCACGCCGCGAGCGCTACTATTGTAGCAAATCTGTTGAATTTCACAAAATGTTGTCTCTAAAAATCCCGACAGAAGATCTGGCCT
Organism: uncultured Candidatus Saccharibacteria bacterium; assembly: GCA_964633435.1. Lineage (GTDB taxonomy): Bacteria > Patescibacteriota > Saccharimonadia > Saccharimonadales > Saccharimonadaceae. Next base: position 40,566 of record CAZWHA010000004.1, read on the forward strand.
TTTTCCAAATAGCGAAAAACTGCAATTTCTTTCCTGTTCTTGGTGAGTCGCATTGCCATGACGTTAGGGCGCGGAAACTGTGTTGGACACTGTGCGCCCAGGAATACAGTGATCAACCCTGCTTTGTCCGAATCACCAATCGTCACATTTAACCCACTCACAGTTGTAGCGTCATAGACCGAGACTTTTGTTGTAACACCGTTATCCATTACCTCTGTTAAATATGGTGCGAGTTCAACCGAAGCCACACCATCTTCCCAGATCTTTTTCTGCTCATCCTCGTCGATAATACCATCACCATTGAGATCAATGGCACCGACAACAGTTGTGCCGCTGGCTGGCGGCGCCTGATTGGTGTCGGCTATATAATTCCGCACCGCTGCCACCGTTAACGATATATCGCTCTTGCGCTGATTATCGCGCTGTGCAGTTTGCAGAGCCGGCAAAGCTAGAAAGACCGTTAAAAATATTAATCCAGCGATCGCTAGCACCAAGACGACTTCTATAATCGTAAATCCTCGGCCGTTCGTCTCGATGCCCATACTAACTATCATAGCCCAGTTTTCCAGATTAAACAACGTTATCAGAGAGCGAGCTGAATCAATGTTTTGACCAGTTCAGCATAAGACAAGCCAGCATGCTGCCATAGTTTTGGATACATGCTGATATTAGTAAAGCCTGGCATGGTATTGATTTCGTTAACATAGATTGTGCCATCCGCATCCATGAAAAAGTCGACTCGGGCTAGTCCGGTTCCGCCAATTGCCTGAAAAGCTGCTTCAGCAGCTTGGCGAATCTGTTGACTTTGATCGGATGACAGATGACGAGCTGGAATATCGAGTGTCGAGGTATCATCAATATACTTTGAATCGTAATCGTAAAAGCCATCGTTCGTTGTAATTTCGCCTATCTCTGTCGTACGAATGTTGGGCATATTGCCGAGGACTGCACATTCCAATTCCCGGCCAACAATGGCTTTTTCTATCAAAATTTTGTCATCGTAGTCAAAAGCCGTGTCCAGGGCCCTGATAAATTCCTGCTCATTCATTGCTCGACTCACGCCTATCGAGGAGCCTTCGCGAGCGGGCTTTACGAACAGTGTATCACTGGCTAGCTTCTGCCGAGCGATGTCATAGGTCATATTGTCGCCTTCACCCACTGTTAGCCATGGCACAACAGACAAATTGGCTGCTTGTAGTGTCTGTTTGCAGCGGTCTTTGTCCCAAGCAATCGCCGACGCTTCTGGGCCGCAGCCAACTACTGGGATATTCGAGATTTGACCCATTTTAGCGATCATACCATCTTCGCCGCCTTTGCCATGAATCAGCGGAAAGATCACATCTATATCAATGCGATCAATCGAAATTGGTTCGGTAGTGATGTCATCAATAGCATGTGCTGCCAGCCAGTCACCCGTCCTAGTGATATAGGCGAGCGTTACCTCATAACCAGCCCCTCGCAGGGCCTCAATGACATTTCGTGCCGACATGACTGATACGTCATGTTCACTACCTTCGCCGCCGAAAACAAGCAAAACGTGAGTCATTATTGGCCCCGAGTCTTGCCACGCAGTGCGTCGAGGACTTCAACCGGGAATAGCACCATGGTTTTCTGAGACGGTTCAGCGCTAATCCGCTCTAGAGTGTTCAGAGTTCGTAGGTTGATCGCACCTGGAGAATTGCTGAGCGTTTCGGCCGCTTGGGCCAGTGTCTCGGCAGCAGTTTTTTCACCGTCAGCATTAATGATAGTAGCACGGCGCTGTCGATCGGCTTCGGCTTCTTTGGCCATGGCACGCTTCATATCGGACGGTAGTTCAATATTCTGAACTTTAACATTTTCAACATCAATGCCCCATGGCTCGGTTTGTTTGTCAACGATAGCTTTGATTTGATTAGAGATTTCATCACGCTTGCTCAACAAATCGTCGAGAGTAACATTGCCCGTAACATCGCGTAACGCCGCTTGGGCGAACTGCGAGGTAGCATAGATGTAATTAGTCGTTTCGAGTACAGCTTTTTCAGGTACCACTGCCCGGAAATAAACGACGGCGTCGACATTGACGGTCACGTTGTCCTTGGTAATTACCTCTTGTTTTGGCACATCAATCGGCGTTGAGCGAACATCGACTCGCGTCAGCTGCTGAAACCACGGCCAGACTACTCGCCAACCGGGCTGACGAACTCCGGTAAATCGGCCGAGCGTTAACACGATACCCCGCTCGTACTGTTTGATAACCTTTAGACTACCTAGGAAATATAATACGAGTAACGTTATTGTTATTACCACGAATTCCATAGACCCTCCTTGCTTTATATAGATATTGTACAATAGATAGATGGATGAGAGCAAACGAGTACCATTAGCTGAGCGGATGCGGCCAACAACGCTTGACGAAGTAGTCGGTCAGGAAAAGCTGGTCGGCCCCAACGGAACCTTGCGGAAAATTGTTGATGGGCGCGAACCAGTGAGCTTGATATTGTGGGGTCCACCCGGTACTGGCAAGACAACTCTGGCGCGAATTATTGCTAGCGAGATGACGGCAGACTTTATTGAAATTTCAGCAGTCAGTGCGAAAAAAGCTGATGTTGAAACCGTCATCGAACGAGCCCGTCAAAACTGGAATTTACAGATTCGCACGATTTTGTTTGTCGATGAAATCCACCGCTTCAACAAAGCCCAGCAGGACGCTTTTCTGCCTCATGTCGAGAGTGGCTTGATCAGTTTGATCGGAGCGACGACAGAGAATCCTAGCTTTGAAGTAATCGCGCCGCTCATTTCGCGGTCCCGCGTCATTGTGCTCGAGCAATTAGATCACGCTGCGATCGCAAAAATTATTCAACGAGCCATCAAACTAGAGAAACTAGAACGGAAAATCACCGACGATGCCATCGAAACATTAACGCGAGTTGCGAATGGTGATGCTCGAACGGCACTCGGTGCTCTCGAAGTAGCTACCGGCCTGATCAAGGGTCGTCAGAAAATCACATCAGATACAATCGAGCAAGCAGCCGGCCGCAAACTACCGCGTTACGACAAAAAAGGCGATGGGCACTACGACACAATCTCTGCGTTTATCAAATCAATGCGCGCTAGCGACGAACAGGCAGCCCTCTATTACCTAGCACGCATGGTAGCAGCCGGCGAAGATCCGAAATTCATTGCTAGGCGGATAGTGATATTCGCCTCCGAAGATGTCGGCCTGGCTGGCAATGGCGCATTGAACCTCGCAACCAGCGCCTTTATGGCGATCGAGCGTGTCGGCATGCCAGAGGGAGGAATAATTCTGAGTCACGTCGTCGTTGCGCTATCTCGTGCAAAAAAATCTCGTGAAAGCTACGATCTATGGGGTCGAGCTCAGCAACTAGCCGAGCAATTTCCCGACGCACCAATACCACTCCATGTGCGCAATGCTCCAACTAAACTAATGAAAGACCTCGGCTATGGTTCCGGACAGAAATGGGAAGCTGGTTTTCGACACGAAAAAAGTTATTTACCTGACGATGTACCAAGGGATTGATTACTGTCGACAACCTGACACCCAGCCGACTGAAACTCTAGCGCCGTCCGACGACGCCGAAATTGTCGATATGAGGAGACAATTCCAGCCGTAGCTACTGCTACCATCCCGTAATGCGCAGCAGTCTCCCAATCAACTTCCATGCCAGGAGGTTGAAATTTGGTATAGGCCGCCACATACAGGCCGGCGACTACCCAACGAGCCGCTTCGACCGTTTTGTCAATTTTATCGGTATAAGGATGCAATCCGTCTTGTTTTGCCTGCCAAGTATTGGCAGCATTGAGCGCCTTTGGACCATAAATACCAAGCATTGAACCCACTGGAATAATGCCACCAGCCACAGCTCCAACTCCAATAGCAGCCGCAGCAGTTCCATCGGCTAGGACGTCATTGCGAGCGCCGCGTACCGGATCATCCGTACCAGTCAATCGCGCCGGTTTCCCCTCGGCATCAGTTAATGCAGCTGTCGCCAACGTTGCAACTCCGGCTTCATGCTGACCAGTTGCGAGCAACGTTATTCCTGCGGCCGCCAACGGTGGCCGCAACGCACTCATACCGTTAGCAATCGTTGCCCAACCGAGCTTTTTCTGGATTCTTTGCAGCCCAGAGAGTGGCAAACCGGCTTCTTCGTCACGCAAATAGCCAGGTCGTAGGTCCCCTGGGCCAGTCCTCTCGACATGACCAAACCGGTTTAGACGAATACCCTCTGGTAATCGTTGAGTCCTTTTCATGCGCTAATTATAGCCTGAAGCTTGACAGAATGAAAGCATTAGTTCATTAAGCAAAGCGAGAATGTGAACTCGTTTAAACTAGAATGGTTTCGCGAGTTTCAGATTTGGCTCGGCCTCGGCAATGCGCATCAGTTCATTATATTTCGCCACGCGGTCAGTACGACTCAGCGAACCGGTCTTGATCTGGCCACAATTCAAACCAACTGCTAGGTGTGCGATCGTCGTATCCTCGGTCTCGCCTGAGCGGTGGCTCATAACAGTTCTAAAGCCATTATTTTGCGCTAATTTAACAGCCGCGATCGTCTCGGTCAGGCTGCCAATCTGATTTGGTTTAATCAGGATCGCATTAGCTGCTTTTTCGTCGATTGCCTTTTGTAGCAGCTTAACGTTCGTCACCAGCAGATCATCGCCGACGAGCTGAACTTTGTTGCCGAGTTCGGCTGTTAATTTACTCCAACCAGCCCAATCCTGCTCAGCCAGAGCATCCTCGACCGAGACAAACGGATATTTCGCAACCATTTCGCGCCAAAAATCGATCATTTGGTCGGTCGACAGCACTTCATTATTGGCTTTTAGGTTATATGCATCGTTCTGGTAAAACTCACTGCTCGCCGGGTCAGAGGCGAACGCAATATCCTCACCCAAACGATACCCAGCAGCCTCAACTGCACGCGAAATCAACTGTAGCGGCTCCTCGTTGCCATTCCGAACGCTTGGCGCATAGCCGCCTTCGTCACCAACCGTTGTCGGGTAATTTTCCTCTTTTAAAATTTTGGCTAATGCGTGAAAAACTTCCGAGCCGTAACGGATCGCTTCGTGAAACGTCGGTGCGCCGACTGGCATAATCATGTATTCCTGGATATCAGTGGCCCAGCCCGCATGAGCGCCGCCATTCATAACATTCATCATCGGTAATGGTAACGACATTTCTGTAGTGCCAGTTAGTTCGGCAATGTAGCGATACAGTGGCAGACTTTGAGAGGCTGCGGCGGCCTTGGCGACAGCTAAACTGACTGCCAATATTGCGTTAGCGCCGAGATTCGATTTATTCTCAGTACCATCCAGGTCAAACATCACTTGATCAACACGATTCTGGTCACCCGCATCCTGGCCAACGAGTGCTGCTGCAATCTTGTCATTAACATTGGCAACGGCTTTGGCAACGCCTTTGCCTCCCCACTGCTCGCCGCCATCGCGCAGTTCGAGCGCTTCGCCTGAGCCGGTTGATGCACCAGACGGTACGGCGGCACGGCCGGAAGAGCTGTCCTCTAGCCGAACGTCGGCTTCCACCGTTGGATTGCCGCGGCTGTCTAAAATTGTCCTCGCTGTGATAGATTGAATTTTACTCATAACGCGGACTATTCTAGCAGAGCCTGACTATTTACTCAAATTCACGGTTATGGTAAAATTTGTTATAGTAATAGCGAAAGAAAGGGCGGGCATGGCACAAACAGCAATAAAAATATCAGTGATTGGAACTGGTTTTGTTGGCTCAGCAGTTGCCTATACACTCGTCATGAAAGGTGTCGCTAGCGAAATTATTCTAGTAGATGCCAATCCAGAGCGCGCCGAAGGCGAGGCCATGGATATCAGTCACGGCGCGCCATTTGCAAAATCTTCTATTATTCGATCCGGCAGCTACGAAGACACCAAAGGTTCTGATGTCGTTATCATCACGGCTGGCACCAACCAAAAACCCGGTGAGACTCGCATTGATTTGATCGCTCGAAACGCCGCCATCATGCGTGACGTCGCTGGTAAAGTCGGCGAACAATCACCAAATGCCGTTATTCTAGTCATCAGTAATCCAGTTGACGTTATGGCCTATGTGGCACGCCAGGTAACGGGTTTTCCAAAAAATCGCGTTATCGGGTCGGGCACCGTGCTCGACAGTTCACGTTTTCGCTATCTGCTGGCTAATCGTTTTGATATTGATCCGCGCAATGTCCACGGCTACATCATGGGCGAACATGGCGATAGTGAGTTCCCGGCCTGGAGCCTAGTAAATATTGCCGGTATGGATCTAGACGAAGCCTCTAGCTTATTTAAAAAAGAAATAAATGACGAGGTCCGACAATCAATTGCTGATTCGACTCGTAACGCAGCCTACGAAATCATCAATCGTAAAGGTGCTACCTATTACGGTATCGCCATGAGCGCCACGAGAATTGTCGAAGCGATTGTTCGCGATGAGCGATCAATCATGACTGTATCATCGCAACTACACGGCGAATACGACATTGACGATCTCTATCTATCAGTTCCAGCAATCTTGGGCGAACATGGTATCGAGAAAATTCTCACCCCTCGTCTGAGCGATTTGGAACTGGCCAACCTGCACCGTTCGGCCGATGCTTTACGCGAAGCGCGTAGCCAGATACAATAGATACATAGTAACGAAAGGAATCAATATGAGTTCAGGCAAGTTAGTTTTGACGCGTCACGGCGAGAGTGAATGGAATTTAGCTGGTAAATGGACTGGCTGGACTGATGTGTCTATCACCGACAAAGGCGCAGCTGATGCCAGAAAAATGGGCGAGCTACTCCAGGATATTCATTTCGATGCAATCTATACGAGCGAACTAAAACGCACAGTCGAAACCATGCAGCAGGTTCTCGACACCCAAGGTCAAACTGACATGGATTATGCTAGGGAAAAAGTCCTGAACGAGCGTGACTACGGTGAATATACTGGGCTCAATAAATGGGAGGTAAAGGATCGGCTGGGCGAAGAGAAATTCAACGCTATTCGTCGTGATTATGATGAACCAATTCCTGGCGGCGAAACGTTACATGATGTCTACGACCGTGTCGTGCCATGGTATCGAGATGTCATTGTGCCGCAATTAAACGCTGGCAAAAATGTACTATTTGTCGCCCACGGCAACTCGATTCGTGCCCTCGTCAAATATATCGAGAGCATCAGCGACGAAGGAATTTCTGAATTTGAAATGGTATTCGGTACTATCCTGATCTACCAGGTAGACGGCGATGGCAAAGAAACTGGCAAACAAGAGTTGCATACCGCCATCGAACAGACTCACGCCTAGAACTACCTATTGCCGATAACGCGTATGTAGCGCCACTATGGGGCCAAGCGACGCCAATGGGTACCTTGCAGACATCTCCGCAGGGGATACAATGTGATAAAACCGTCCGGCATCTGACCGATCAACATGCAATTCTGGTGGCGCGCAATCATTTACGACAGCGATCTTTGGTATGTCAGATAGATCATATTTGGACACGGGTAGTATTTCGACTCGGCAATCCTCTCTCAACGACATTAAACCTACTCGACTGAGCGTCAGGGCAACTAATGGCTTATGAATTGTAGCTGTATCGACAAGACCCAGCCCTTCTCCCATCTGGTCATTAAAGAAATACTCAGCCATACGTCGCCCCAGAGCACGTCCGCGCATTGTCCTTTTGACATTCATACCTAAAAACATCATGTTTCCATTATATATTCGATATCCAAGCCGAGTAGTAGTATTTGCATGGCTAGAAACACTAGCGGGCTGATCATCTCCTTCGGCCGTAAATATTATATGGCGCCTACCGTCAATATGGTCGTAGGCATCAGCTCGCAGACGAAGACCATCCGCCACCAGAGGCGGATACTCGGCAACAAAGGCTTCTTTGGAAGTAGTCATCCTGTTAGCTTTTCGCGGCACGCTTGCGCTGGTTAGCGTCCAGATGGCGCTTGCGCAGACGCAGGCTCTTTGGCGTGACTTCGAGTAGTTCATCATCCTCGATAAAATCGATACATTGCTCGAGGCTAAAATCAGTAAAAGGTGTCAGCTGCACAGTACCGTCAGATGATTTAGAGCGCATATTGGTCAGGTGTTTGGCTTTGCAAACATTAATTTCTAGATCCTCTTGGCGATTGTAGATACCGACAATCATGCCAGCATACACCTCGACAGCCGGTCCAACCAACAGCTCACCACGAGCTTCGGCTGTTTGGAGCGCGTACGGCGTCGTAGTACCAGCTTCAAAGGCAATGAGGACGCCATTGCGGGTACGTGGTAATTTGCCAGCCAGTGGTTGATAACCATGCGGCAGGCTGTTCATAATAACGGTGCCTTTGGTCGCAGTCAGCAATAGATTGCGCAGGCCGATCAGCGCACGTGTCGGCAGAATATAATCCATCCGCGTTGTGCCACTACCGGTTTGCTCTTGACCGCGCATTTCAGCACGACGCGCACCCAGCTCCTGGCTGATGGCACCAACAAATTCCGGAGCAACTTCGACATAGAGTTCCTCGACCGGCTCTTTTTCGACGCCGTCTTCGGTGATGGTAACGACTTGCGGACGACCAACCTCAAACTCATAGCCTTCGCGGCGCATGGCCTCGATTAATACGCTGAGATGCAACTCGCCACGGCCCGAAACAGTAAATCCTATACCATTTTCCTCTACCCGTAAACTCACGTTCGTTTCAAGTTCCTTTTTCAGTCGATCGCCAATTTGACGACTGGTGGTAAATTCGCCCTCTTTGCCTTTCATCGGGCTGGTATTTGGGCCCAGATACATACTGAGGGTCGGCGCTTCGATTTCGATAGTTGGGAGCGCCTCGGGAGTTTCCTTGTCGGCAATTGTCTCACCGATATGAGCATCGCTCGCACCAATGAGCGCAACGATATCGCCAGTCTGGCCAACTTCGATTTCCTCGCGGGTGAGACCTCGATAGCCAAATACTTTTTCGATTTTAGTAGGTACAACCGTACCATCGCGTTTAATGAGTGCGACTGGGCCCCGTTTTGCCTGACCTCGGGTAACACGACCGATGGCATATTTGCCGAGGAATGAATCGTAACTGAGACTGGTGACGAGCAACTGCAATGGACCCTCACTATCGACCGTTGGCGCAGGAATGTCACCCACAATCGCATCGAAAATTGGTGTCAGATCGGCATGTTCTGATGGATTATCCGGCACACTCGTCCATGCTTTGCCCTCGCGACCGATGGCGTAATATACCGGATAATGTAATTGGCTGTCATCCGTAGCGAGCTCTAGAAATAGATCAGCTAGCTCGTCCTCGACCTCGTCAATACGACGAGCTGGTTTATCGATTTTATTAATAATAACTACTGGTTTGAGACCTAATTCGAGCGCCTTGCCGAGGACAAATTTCGTCTGTGGCATTGGACCTTCCTGGGCATCGACAATCAATAGCACCCCGTCAGCCATATTGAGCGTCCGTTCAACCTCGCCAGAAAAGTCGGCGTGACCCGGTGTATCGATAATATTTATCTTGTACTCATCATAGTAAATGCTCGTTTGCTTGGCAGTGATGGTGATACCGCGCTCGTGCTCTTGGTCGCCACTGTCCATGATCAACTCTTGGCTCATTTCAGCCTGATTATCGCGAAACGTGTTTGATTGTTTCAAAAGACCATCCACCATGGTAGTTTTACCGTGGTCGACGTGGGCGATAATCGCAATATTTCGGATGTAATCAGACTTCATTTCAATAAAAATAGCTCGTTATCGAGCCTTCCTTTACTAACTATTATAGCACAAATTATCTATTTGGGCTAGATGGTGTAGAATAGATATATTAACCAAGGGGGTATCTATGTACAAACTACCAGATCTCGACTATGATTACGACGCACTCGGCACCTATATCAGCGGCGATATTATGCGCCTACATCACGACAAGCATCATCAAACCTACGTCGACAAGTTAAATGCGGCACTAGAACAAGCCCCCGAATTACAGGAACGCGAGCTCGTTGATCTGCTACGCGACCTTGATTCCGTACCAGAATCAATCCGAGCGGCAGTGCGCAATCATGGTGGCGGTCACTACAATCATACGCAGTTCTGGAAATGGATGACGCCGAATAATGACGGCGAACCAACTGGCGTGTTAAAAGATGCTCTGGTTGAAAAATATGGCTCTTTCCAGGGATTTGTTGACGAGTTTTCGACAAAGAGTCTCGCGGTATTTGGCAGCGGCTGGTGCTGGCTAATGCCTGATCTATCGATTGTTACTACACCAAATCAGGACGTTCCACTGGAAATTGGCGAACCAATTTTGGGTCTCGACGTCTGGGAACATGCCTATTATCTGGATTATACTTATAATCGTGGCGACTACGTAAAAGCTTGGTGGCATGTCGTCAACTGGGACGAGGTTCAACGTCGCTATTCTCCTGTTAGATAAGATGTGTTAAAATAATTCGGTCGGGTTTGTAGGTCAGTTGCTGCGTGAAACGCAAGTCAGTAGCACGCGCTCGGACATTAACCTGAGAGTTATTAGCGATAATGACTTTGGCAATTCCACATGGGTTTGTAGCTCAGTTGGCTAGAGCGCACGATTCACATTCGTGAGGTCGCAGGTTCGAGACCTGCCAGACCCACCAGAACATTTACAGCATGGGTTGTTAGCTCAGTTGGCTAGAGCATCTCGTTTACACCGAGAGGGTCGGGGGTTCGAATCCCTCACAACCCACCACGAGGGGTGCTAGCTCATTTGGTAGAGCGCTTCGCTGGCAGCGAAGAGGTGAGGAGTTCGATTCTCCTGCACTCCACCACATATAGGCGCGCGTGCTGGAATTGGTAGACAGGCTAGCTTGAGGTGCTAGTGTTCGCAAGGACGTGGAGGTTCAAGTCCTCTCGCGCGCACCAGGTCTAATTAGACTTGAACGACTATTGTAAAAAAGCTCTTTTCTCGGATAGAAAAGAGCTTTTTGATAGTTTCCTTGAAAACTACAGTTTGATCTCTAACTTTTTACTAGACCAGAAAGATGGATTGTATCTGAGAGTCAGGCCAGTGTCACCCTCGGGGACTTCGAAAACTAAAAAGCCTGATTTTGTACCGTCAGAGGCAAGGTTACCGCTGCCCAGTGCCCCGTCGACACCAAATGTTGCAGCAGTCACATTTTGAATATCGCCCGATGAATCCTGCAATTCCCAATCAAAGGTATTATAAGAAATCTCGCTATCAGAATTATTCTTGATAGTTATCTCAACTTTGACATATTCTTTCCCACTACCTGCGGTTATAAATTGATTACCACTATTCCAGTGGCGTTCAGCTTCTGAGACTGTGACTTCTTTACCGTCAAAAGCGATAGTGTCGCCAGCCTTGAATACGGTTTGCTCGTTAGCTTGCGAAGATGGACTAGTTTCCCCAACTTTCGTACCATTATTGTTCTGAGATGACGAGGCGACAGCACCAATAATCACCACGACAATAAGCCAGAACCACCATTTCTTAAAGATAGGTTTTTTAGATTTTGACATTGAGTTTTGTGGATTTTCGCCCATCATATCTCCTTATCTGTGTTTCTACTTTATATACTGCAGATTGTCGCGAGAAACAAAAAACGACACCGCAAGGTGTCTTACTTCCATTCACAAACCGGAATAATCCGTGTTGTTTATGCGGTGCCGTTTCTAACGGATTACCGCAAGGGATCTGCGTCCGATTTGCTATGAAAGTAAGACTTTTCTAGTATAGCATTAAGCTATGAAAATAAAAAGGTCACAAAGAATATAGGGTTGTTTCAAATAGTTACGGCGTATTCTTCAGATGATCGATCTTGGCCGTCCAGGTATTAACGTCGGAAAAGCGAGCGGCGGGTTCGACCATCGAAAAATCGTCTGGCAGGGAGCGCGATTCTGCTGATTTCAAATAGTAATAATTGGGCTGATACAGGGCAATCGCTGGGACATCAGCAATCCAACGTTTGGCAAAATCAGTATAGCGCGCATCGCGCTTGGCAGTATCAGTCTGTGTCCGAGCGTTGGTCAAAGCCAAATCACTGATTGTTGATTTATAATTTGCCAAGTTCAATCCATAAGCATTAGCCTGCGACGCGCCCCAGTAGGCATAGATGTCCGGATCGGCCCCCAGATGAATCTGGTACACCAGGACATCATAACCACGCGTCACAAAGTAATTCTGCTGTACACTGCTGGGATCGGCTAGGGTCAAATTCACCTCTATGCCCAGCTGACGCCAAGCCACAGCCAAAGCATTAGCCACCGGTTCGTAGTCAGTGCCTTTGATCGTTACCATACCAAGCACCATTACCGTACCGTCTTTTTCCCGCTTGTTATCGCCATTCAGTTTCCAACCAGCAGCATCAAGTTTTTCACTAGCTGCCGTGACATCGTAGCCTGGCTGTTTCAGATCACTAATACCGTTAACTGACTGGCTAATCATCGGTGTCTCCAGCGCGACAGGTATCTGTAGTTGTGCGCCGTCCGACGATACTGCCACTTGACGTAGTTTCAGCCGATCGGTCGCCAGCCGCAAGGCTTCACGCACTTCCTGGCTACTAGTGACTGGCCCCGTGTTGTTAAACAGTGCAAAGACACCATCGGCAAGCGGACTCTGAACTAGTTGATCATTTTTTAGATTCAGTGATGCGGCGGCGGTCGCAACATTCAAACCCGATGCAGCATTGACCTCGTTGCTCTTGAACCCAGCCAATAAATCATCGGCTGTGCCATAGGTTTGAACATTAAAGGCCCCTAGACGCGGTTGGCCTCTGAAATATCGCTGGTTTGCCACAAAATGCCACAAATTATGGCCGCTCACTAGGGCTTCTTTGGAGCTATAGGTAAACGGCCCAGTCCCAACAATTTTGTCAGGGTTTTCGGCCGAGAAACTACGAGTCGAAATTGGCGTAACGTCCTGCATAACATGACTAGGTAGCACACCAAACGTCAAGGCAAATGGGAATGATGCCAAAGGACTTTTCAGGGTAAATGTCACAGTTTTGTCATCGATTTTGTTGACCTCGATACTCCGCCAGCTGCTGGCCAGTACCGAATCAACCATGGCGTTTTTCATCAGATTGACCGTCAACACCACATCATCCGCCACAAACGTTTTGCCGTCCGACCACTCTACATTAGGTCGCAAGGTGACGGTGTAGGTCTTGCCGTCGTCTGAAATCGTATAAGATTCGGCCAATTCGGGCCGCAGATGTCCAGTTTCATCATATTCTAGCAAACCCGAATAGACTAACTTCGAAGCTGCTCGTTCGCGATCGGTCGCCGCATAAAGTGGACTAATCGTATCAATTTTGCCAACAACACCCTCGGCATAGGTGCCACCATCAACCGGTGCTAGTACTAGGTCGCTGCGCGCATATAGAGACAGTTGTACAAATGCAAGTACGATAAAAAACGCTACTAGCACCAGCCAACCAGCAATTTGCTGACGAACAACCCGTAAATTATTCCAGCGGCTGATAATGAATTTATTGGCGTGCTTGAGCAGTTTTTTCTCGTTACGATCAAGGTTGCGGCGCGTTGGCTTTAGCTTGGTCCAGCGCTTTTTTAGCGACCACCTTTTCTTGGCATTATCAGCATCGGCAGGATTCGGCAAAGGCGGGGTTTCGTCCTTGGTCGCCATGGCCTATCCTACGATTAGACCGATCACAATGCTCAGTACAAAAATAACTGAGGTGACGATAGTAGTTTCATAGAGGTTCTTTTCAAAACCGCGGCGAGTCGTAAACAGTTCGCCGCTCGAGCCAAAACCCGCACCGAGCGTGGCACCACGCGACTGCAATAGAATTAGTAGGACCGTTACTGCTGCGCTAATGACTGTTATGACTGCTAGGGTCGAATCTGGATTCATTGTGCCTCCTTGTTGGTGAGATCGTTAATTTCGCTTACCAAATAGTTTACCAAACTTAGGACGATTCCGCTAACAATCGCCCAACCAAAGCTCATTTGCAGATTCGGCGCGATAGCTATAGTTAGCCAGACCATAAAACCATTGACCACCAGCATAAAGAGACCAAGAGTCACGATCACAAACGGCAGCGATAGTATGGTGATGATCGGTTTTAATATCGAGTTGACAAAGGAAAAGATCAGTCCAGCAAACAGAAAGGTTGCTACCGAGATCGCTACCGATTGAAAATCTTCTTGGCCAAATAGCCGTACGGCTATCCATAACCCTAATGAACACATCGCCCACCTCACAGCAAACAGTCCGTAGCTTTTCATTCTAATCATTTTATCATAACCTCGGTTTAGGGGCAATATTTTACAGTTCGTTCGATAGTCCGCGTGACAGATTCTCAGCACCGGAATCAGTTACCAAAATATCATCCTCTAGTCTAACGCCAATTGATTCCTCTGGGATGTAAATGCCTGGTTCAACTGTCAGTACCATACCGGGCTGAAACATTTCGGGACCGCCGAGCGGATCATGAGTCTCAACACCTAGGCCATGCGACACGGCATGCGGGTAATAACGGCGAAAATCATCGGGAGTTTTATGCAGATCTAATGATTTTAGCGCCTGTAACATAATTTCGTCCGAGTCAATCAGATACTGTTTAACAGAGCTGCCGGGTTGAATCAGATCGATAATCTGGCCTTGGGCTTGTTTCACGGCAGCATGAACGGCACGTTGTCGTTTTGTTGCCTCGTGGAACGCATAGGTTCTAGTGATGTCAGCGTTATAACCGCCATAACGAGCACCGACATCAATCAGGACAAGTTCACCCTGTTTCAGACCTGACCGATTTGAATTATAATGCAACGTAATTGCATTGGCCCCGCCGGCAACAATCGGGTCATAGGCATGAGTCGCACCAGTGCGCTCGAACTCGTAACTAAATCGGGCTTGGGCCTCGTATTCGAACGTATAACTCTCGAGTTCACTTTTTACTACCTCAAAGGCCGACCGCGTCAGATTAATCGCTCGGCGCAGCATCATAATTTCCGGCTTTTGTTTGATAGCGCGCAGCTTGTGAATCGTTGGCCTGATGTCGTTTATCTGTCGAAATGATTTTTTTAATTTTGCTGTTAATCGAGCTTGGGTCGGGTTCAGGATAAATTCATAATCGACCTGATTACGCGGCAGGATCGTGCACACTGTATCATACCCCCCCCCACTGAGGCTGGCAAGGTAGCTAACGCCTTCGTCGTGTGATATCACCCTGTCAACACCACTGATAGCCTGTGCCATCTCAAACGATAGATGTTCATTAAAGATCTGCGAAACCGCCGAAACCTCGGGGGCAATTAGGATTGATTGCCCGCCCTCGATCACCAATTCCCAGTCGGCTGCCTCGATACCAGTTAGATACCAAAAATTCGCTTCTTGTTCAAAACGCCACGATTCATCACCGACTCGTTGCATCGCGCTAAAAGCGGTCAGGATAATTGGTGCGCCGTCAACTAATTCGGCCAAGCGCTGTCTGTTGTTTGTAAAAAATGCTGCTTCCATAGTGCTAACTATTGTACACCGCTTGCTTGATAAGTTTTGCCTTGGCCATGCCAACCAGTTCAGCGATGGCCGCTTCGTCAGCAGTTTTAATACCCGTTACCGAGCCAAATTTCCGAATCAGTTTTTTGCGTGTTACCGGACCGATACCAGGAATTTCCTCTAGAATATTGGTGGTTTGGCCTTTGCTGCGAATCGTTTGATGATAGCTGATAGCAAAACGATGCGCTTCGTCGTCGAGCCGAGCGATCAATTTCGCGATATGGTCATCACGACCTAATAGTTTCGTCTCGTACGAATCACCCTGCGGAATTACTAACGTCACCGAGGCATTTCGACTGTGATCGCCGCTCTTGTTCCGACCGACAAATGGAATATTCGCCGCGACCAGCAATTCCCCCACTGCACCGACCTGCTGAATACCGCCATCAATAACGATCAGGTCAGGCTTGCCCCAGCTAGAGAGATGTTTTAATCGACGCTCAATCGTTTCGCGCATATGTGCCACGTCATCATTACCAGCTAGCCGTAGTTTAAATTTACGATATTCACGCTTGTCTGCCAACCCGTTCGTTGCCACCACCATCGAAGCCACGTTATCGCGACCACTAATATGACTAACATCATAGGCCTCGATCCGACGCGGCGCCGCTGGTAAATCTAGTAAATCTCGCAGGCCTTGTAAGGCTTTATCTTTGCTGATATCCAGGAATTCTTCGCGACTAAAAACGATCTGTCGTTGCAGTTCTGCTAGATTATGAAGTTGGTTCCGTAGCCGTGCTGCCGTTTCAAAATCAAGCTGGCCCGAGGCAATTTTCATGGCTTTTTCGAGATCTTTTTGCACGGCTTTGCGATTGCCTTTGATATAGCTGATTAGTTGACGTAGGGATTTTTTGTAATCGACAGGCGTCGTAGCGCCGGCTTCGACACCAGGTGACAAACCAAGTTGAAATTCTAGCCCAGCCCTGTTCGGTAGATTTGGTTTCGTGTAATAAGGAAAAACTTTGCGCAGCAATCGCAGTGCATTTTTCACTGACAAACCATTGTAAAACGGCCCGTAATAATCGGCGCCATCATCGAGCGGTTGACGCGTGAAACTCACAAACGGCACTTCGTCCTGCATATTGATGCGCACAAATGTTTGTGATTTATCGTCGCGCAATAGAATGTTATAGCGCGGCATATAGCGTTTGACCATTTCCGATTCCAGGAACAGTGCGTCAATTTCGCTATCGGTTTCGATCCAATCAGTATCGGCAATTTCTGTCACCAATGCTAAAGTTTTGGCATCCATGTCCTTTTTACTCTGAAAATATTGGCGAACGCGGTTTTTTAGGACCGCTGCCTTGCCCACGTAAATAATCTCGCCCGCGGCCGATTTATGGAAATAGACCCCGGGACTCACTGGCAGAGTTTTTAATTTGGCTGATAATTGACTGTTCATGTTAGCGATGCCTTCGCTCTAACTCGGCTACCCGACGTGCTACCATTCGTCTAGATAGTCGTCTCGCTAGCGGCTCGCAGTGTCTGAGGAAGAATACAGCGACTTTCCAGCGCAAGGTTGGCACAACACGCGATTTTCCTCTGCTAGAAGCCGCGAGCGCGGATGCAACAACAGTCTCAACCGACACCCAAGCCCAATTCGGTAAATTTGGTCGGCTAACACCGCTACGACGGTGAAAATTAGTTTTTACCCAGGACGGACAGACCACTGTTGCCGAAACGCCAGTACCTGCTAATTCTAGCGCTAAGCTCTCGGTATAGACTACAACCCAACGCTTTAATGCCGAATAATTACCGGCAAACAGCCACGCTGAAGTCGATGCGACATTAATAATTCGACCATGTTTGCACATAGTCATGGTGTGCGCGGCAGTATTTGACAACTTCAATACGGCTTCGGCCATAACGGCAAAGGCTGTTATTTGTCGATCGATGTCACCCGCCACTAACGAATCGCGAACAGCGAAGCCAGCACTGTTGACGAGAATTTCGATCGGCCGGTCTGGGTCATTAATTCGGTCAATTACCCTCTGAAGACCGGTCGCATCGGCCAGGTCAACGTCTATTAATTCGATTTCTACTGCGTATTCAGCCCGTAGGCTCTCGGCCGCCGTTGACAACTGACCATCATTAGATACCAACACCAGATGGTAGCCCTTGGTTGCCAGTTGGCGCGCAAACTCTAGACCAATCCCCGACGATCCACCCGTAATCAGCGCCCAATTAGTAACCTTATTCATGTTTACATTCTACCACAGAGTAGGTATACTATTCTACAGAGGAAAAATTATGGCTAAGGCAAAGAATATTATCGCACGACGAACACTGCATTATTATTGGCAGGAAACCAAGCGCCAAGGGCGCTATCTTTTACCGATCCTGATCGTTATGCCGGCAGCTATGTTTCTCAATATTTACGCGACAGCTTGGATTATGTCGGATGTTATTAATCGACTAACCGAGAATCCGCCCGCCGCCGACCAAGTTTTGGCTGTGTTCGGACCACATCTCGCGCTCTACGCTGGAGCCATGATTGTGGGCGAATTGATTTGCTGGCGACTCGTGTTGTTTTTGGCTTGGAAAGGCGAAGTGCGTGGCATGTACAACCTGCGCAAACAGTGTTTTGACCATTTGTCAGAACAGTCGATGCATTTTCATAACAACAAGTTCGGCGGTAGTTTAGTTACCCAAGTATCACGTTTTGTCGGCGCCTATGAACGTTTGTCAGACACGGTTATCTGGGGCATTATCCCATTCGTATCATCACTGACCTTCGCCTTACTGATTCTCGGTTTTAAATTGCCGTTATTCGCGCTGACCCTCGGCGTACTGTCGGCAATCTTTATCGCAGTGGCTTGGCTGAGCTTTAAAAAGATTAGGATCTTGAACGAGCGCGAAGCTGCTGCGAGCAGCAAACTAACTGGTCAACTAGCTGATTCTATCACCAATATTTCAGCCGTTAAAAGCTTCTCACAGGAAAAACACGAAATTGCGCTATACGCAAAACGCAGTCGCGCATTACAAACCGCTTCGATGGATGTGATGCGATCGATTTTGCTGCGTGATTTCGGTTTTGGTGCAATCCTCGTCATTCTGGCCATCGTCATGTTTGTCTTTCTGATTGGTGGCAATGCCTGGCTCGGCGTGCCACTTGGCACTCTGTTTCTAGCAGTCAGCTATACTTCTAATATTTGGGGACAGTTGTGGCAATTTAACCGTATCCTGCGCGACATTAACCGTTCATTCGGTGATGCCCATGAAATGACTGAGATCCTCGACGAAGCTGTTGTCGTCAAGGACAAAGCTAACGCGCAGAATCTCATCACTACGACCGGTTCTGTCGAATTTCGCGATGTCATCTTCTGGCATCACGATGCCAAGGAAGTCGATAAAACATTTGCGCACCTAAATTTGGTGATTCCGGCTGGTCAGCGCGTTGGCCTGGTCGGTCATTCTGGCTCGGGTAAAACAACACTAACAAAACTGCTGCTTCGGTTTGCCGATGTACAACATGGCGCTATTCTCATCGATGGTCAAAATATTTCCGACATAACACAGTCTAGTCTGCGTAGCGCTATTGCCTATGTTCCCCAGGAACCATTGTTATTTCATCGCACCATTCGTGAGAATATTGCCTATGGTCGACCAGACGCGACTGACGAGGAAATTCACGAAGCCGCAGCCAAAGCTAATGCGCTAGAATTCATCGAGACTCTGCCCGAAGGTTTTGATACGTTGACCGGTGAACGTGGTGTCAAACTGTCGGGTGGACAGCGCCAACGGGTTGCTATCGCCCGAGCAATCCTAAAAGACGCACCAATCCTGGTGCTTGATGAAGCAACCTCGGCACTCGATACCGAAAGCGAACGTCTGATTCAGGGTGCCTTGAAACACCTCATGGCTGGCCGTACTACTATTGTCATCGCCCACCGATTGTCGACTGTGGCCGGCCTCGATCGCATTATTGTGCTCGATAACGGCGAAATTATCGAGGACGACACTCATGCTAACCTGATCGGACGTGACGGCAAATATGCCAAGCTCTGGAATCGACAGACCAATTTGCTAGAGGAAGAAGAGGAAGAATAAAAACCGACCGCCGATAAGAGGGGCCGGTTTTTCGTGTTTTTCTGTAGCGCCAGTTATTTTGAGGCTTCTTCGGCCTTGGTCTCGCCCTGATCGCTAGGAACATTTTCCGCCGCACTATCGCCCTCGGCACGCTCTTCGTCGGCCGCAGCATCAGCTGCTGCGTTCTTGGCCTCGAGCGCCGCGGGCTCGTAAACGCTCGCGACAACAATGTCCAGGTCGTCTTCGGTCAGCTCGACGCCAGCTGGCAGCTCGATATTAGCCAGCGTTAGCTTATCACCGTGCTCAGTCAATCCGGTAGCATCAATCGTTAGCTTCTCTGGCAGATCAGCTGCCTTGGCTCGTACCTCGACGTCTTCAATAGTTGGCAAAATAATCAGGCCAGCTCGCGCGGCAGGCGACTCTTCAGCTCCAGCTAGTACCAGCGGAACTTCTGTTGTGACCACTTCGTTAGCTCGTACCGCCTGAAAACTGACGTGAGTAATATCGCTCCGGGCTGGCACATAGTCAACTGATTTGATCAGCGCCATGGTTTTCTTGCCACTGATCGTTAGTTCGACTGGCGTGTGCCGACCGGCCCGCGCTATTAATGTTCGGGCTTCTTGCTGAGCCAGCTGAATGTTAGTTGGATCAAATTTATTGCCATATACCACCGCCGGCACTAATCCATCGCGGCGCAGTTTGGCCACCTGTTTACCAGTCGCCTCGCGTGCTTCAACGCTCAAAGTAATCTTGTCTCCCATATCTCTCCTTTCATTACGAATTCGGGAACTCTACCTTTCGTATTCTACCATTATACCAAAACATCAGGCTGGGCGCTAATCATGGTACAATAGATGCTTATGGAAGCATTCATTCATCTCATCACTGGGTTCGGAGTACTGGCAATTTTATTCGTGGTTTTTGCAGAATCTGGGCTGCTATTCGGGTTCATCTTTCCTGGCGATAGCCTGTTATTTGCGGCTGGCTACCTGGTGCAACGAGGTACCCTGAATATCGACGTTACCCTATTTGTAGCTCTGTTGTTCATCGCGGCCGTATTGGGCGATAGTGTTGGTTATGCATTTGGCCGCAGAGTTGGACGAAAATTATTCGAGAAAGAAAACTCACGCTTTTTCAAAAAGAAATACCTAGTCCAGGCCGAAAATTTCTACAAAAAACATGGCTCGCTAACTGTAGTGCTCGCCCGATTTGTTCCCGTGGTGCGAACCTTCGCGCCAATTGTCGCTGGCGCCAGTGAAATGCACTATCGCAAGTTCCTCGCCTTTAATATCATTGGTGGCTTGATCTGGACAGCTGGCTTTACGTACCTAGGATTCTTTGCCGGTGAAGCACTGACCAAGGCCGGTGTTAATATCGAAGTCGCGGCACTCGTTATTATCTTCCTATCAGTCCTGCCTATAATCATCCACGGATTAAAGGATAAAAAGAATCGCGCCGCCGTCAAGAGGCAATTCGATGTCCTGTTTTCTAAAGGAAAATCGAACAAAAAAGAATAGTTGTCGCGCTCATTACTAGAGTTGTTTGCAAACTGATTTTTTCTATAAAACCGTGCGTAGATAGTGGCCGGTGTGAGATGCAGAGTTTCCTGCAATTTCCTCGGGGGTGCCACTGGCAATGACGTAACCACCATTCAGGCCGCCATCCGGCCCAAGGTCGATGACATGATCGGCCGATTTAATCACATCCAAATTATGTTCAATAATGATCATGCTGTTGCCAGTACTGACTAGTTTCTGCAGCACACCAAGCAAGCGATTAACATCGTCCGAATGCAGTCCAGTAGTCGGTTCGTCTAAAATATAGAGTGTCTTGCCAGTGGCTCGCCGACTAAGTTCGGTTGCCAGTTTGATGCGCTGGGCCTCGCCGCCCGAAAACGTCGTAGCTGGCTGGCCTAGTCGAATATAGCCGAGACCAACTTCAACCAGGGTATCCATCTTGCGCGCGATAGTTGGTACGTTTTTGAAAAACTCGGCAGCTTCGCTCACGGTCATATCGAGCACCTCACTGACATTTTTGCCTTTGTATTTAATTTCCAGCGCTTCGCGGTTATATCGTTTGCCGTGACACTCCTCGCACGGAACATAAACATCTGGCAAAAAGTGCATTTCAATTTTGATCACACCGTCACCCTGACAATTTTCACAGCGCCCACCCCGCACATTAAAACTAAATCGACCGGCTTTATAGCCACGAATATTGGCTTCTGGCGTCGCGGCAAATAATTCGCGAATCGGTGTAAATACGCCAGTGTACGTCGCTGGGTTAGAGCGCGGCGTGCGACCAATCGGCGATTGATCAATCACAATCACCTTGTCGAGATGATTAATGCCATCAATCGTTTTATGCGCCCCAGCTATTTCGTGAGCCCGGTGCAATCTGGTGGACAATTCCTTGGCGAGGATATCATTAACCAGTGTCGATTTGCCAGAACCGCTAACACCACTCACCACATTCAACACGCCGAGTGGAAAGACGACATCAATATTTTTCAGATTATGTTCGCGAGCACCTTTCACAATTAACTGACGTTTCGGATCGAGTGAGCGACGTTTTTTCGGCACAGCAATCTGTCTCTGGCCGGACAGATATTGGCCAGTGATGCTATCTGTATTTTTAGCAACTTTATCTGGCGTACCATGAGCAACAATGCGTCCACCATGCTCGCCAGCGCCTGGACCAACGTCAATCAAATAATCACTGGCGCGAATAGTGTCTTCGTCATGTTCAACCACTAACACCGTATTCCCCAAGTCACGTAAATGTTTCAGGGTGGCAATTAATCGATCGTTATCGCGCTGGTGTAGCCCAATTGACGGCTCGTCCAGGACATACAAAACACCTTGTAGACCACTGCCGATCTGCGTCGCTAAACGAATGCGCTGAGCTTCACCACCAGACAACGTATTGGCAGCCCGTCCGAGCTCTAGATAATCTAATCCTACGTTACTCATAAAACCGAGGCGAGCGGTAATCTCTTTGAAAATTTGTTTAGCGATGACCTGTTCCTGGTCAGTTAGTTCAATTTTATTCTGAAATAGATCGAGAGCATCATCAACACCCAAATTGCAAATATCAACAATACTGAGGTCTTTGAATGTTACCGCCTGGACAACTGGTTTCAACCGAGCACCATGACAAGTCATACACTCGCGCTCACGCATAAAGCGCTCGATGTCCCGGCGCATAAAATCGCTATCCGTTTCTTTCCAACGACGCTCGAGATTTGGAATCACCCCTTCGTAGGTTGTATCGAAATAACGGCCGTTGCCGAGCTGAACCGTGTATTTTTGAGGGCCAGTGCCATAGAGAACTTGTTGCCGAGCGTCGTCAGACATCTCTCGAACCGGCGTCTTCAGATTGAAACCTTGCTTTTCAGCCACGGCTTCGAGTTTTTTCATCCACCAGGCATCGCTGTTAACACGGTTAAACGGCCGAATTGCCCCCTCTGCGATCGTCAGATTGTCGTTGAGCACCAAATCGGGATCGACTTCGAGTCGAGAACCCAGCCCGGTACAGGTTGGACAGGCGCCAAAGGGCGCATTAAAGCTAAACAGGCGCGGTTCAAGTTCAGGAATTGGTTCTTCTGGATGATCGACACAGGCATAGCGCTCGGAAAAAACATGAACCTCATCGTTATCGGCATCAAAAATCTCGACTGTGCCACTGCCAATCTCCAGGGCTTGCTCGACGCTCTGCGTAATACGACTGGTTGCATCGGCAGCAATCACCAGGCGATCAACGATCAGTTCAATATCATGTTTATACTGCTTATCGAGTTCAGGCCACTCATCCAGCGCATAGATCACACCGTCAACCCGAGCTCGAGCAAAACCTTTGGTACGATATTGTTCGGGAATGTGGGCAAACTCACCTTTCTTTTGCTTGGCCAGGGGTGCGCCAATATAAACTCGCTTGCCATCGAGGTGCATAATTTCATCAATAATCGCCTGCGCGGTGCGACGATGCACTTCCTGACCACAAACTGGACAATGCGGAATGCCAACTCTGGCATAGAGCAGGCGTAAATAATCATAGATTTCAGTGACCGTCGCGACCGTCGAGCGCGGATTACGACTGGCGGATTTCTGGTCAATCGAGATTGCCGGGGACAAACCATCAATCTGATCAACATCAGGTTTTTCCATCAGACCTAAAAACTGTCTGGCATAGGAACTGAGTGATTCGACGTAACGACGTTGGCCTTCGGCATAGATTGTATCAAACGCCAACGAAGATTTACCCGATCCCGATAATCCAGTAATAACTACCAATTGATCGCGCGGAATTTCGACATCGACGTCTTTCAGGTTATGTTCGCGGGCACCTAGAACCCGAATCACATTGTCGCTCATAGCTGGTACATTCTATCACTTTTTGGCAAAAAAATCCAGAGACTAGACATCAACCGGCATGATTGATTCAATCCAGAGCTGAATCTCTTCTAGCACGAATTGTCGATCGGTATCATGTGTCTGCTCGGCTAATTGCGCTAACCGCTGCATATAACCTGGCAACTCGCGCTGGAATTTGTCGGACTTGAACTGTTCCCACTTTTCGCGCTCTGATTCGCTGAGTGATTTTGGAAATTGTCGCGCTTTATAGCGAAATAACAGTTCTGGCAACCGCTCGTCGACAAAGGTTGGGTGAAAATCGGCTAGTGCGCCACCATCTGCGTTACGAACCGCATTAATTTTTGGCTTATCGGCATCAGGTGTAAAACTATCATACAGCTGGCCCTCGACATCAGAATTTTTTGGAAAGTCTGGGCGATCCTGCCAAGCAACAGCGATTTTATCAATCAGATCACGACTGTCCAGTAATTGATCACGGTGCCGGGTGATAGTTTCGATATCGAGCGCCAAGCGCTGCTGCGACGCCGGATCGAGTGCACTGATTTTGGCAACTGCTGGACAACGATTATACATTAGTTCTTTGACTGGAATCGGCACAAAACCATCTTGGCGACGCTCTTCGTAGCTAGCATTGAGCCGTTGACTAAGCTCATCCGCTGTCAGATCCTTGAAATCATCAGGGGTAAAACGCAGATTATATACCAAAACTGAGCCTGGTTTTCGCCCCGGCGCAATCGGAAAGGCCACAGTAGTTTTCTCATACTGTCCGTCATATCGACCGCTGGCATAAATAAACGGTTCGGGATTTTCGAGATTTACGAGCTCGGCGGCGGCTTTTTTGTCGCGCATCGTCAGCAGATAGTTAAACATTTTGGGCTGCTGTGATTTTAATAATCTCGCCACACCAATCAACGCCTCGACATCGCTCAGTGCATCGTGGGCATGTTTATGTTCCAGGTGATTGGCTTTTGATAGTAACTCTAATCGATTGGTCGCTCTGCCCTCGGCGTCAACCGGCCACTCGATACCGTCCGGCCTGAGCGCTCGAAACAAACGAACTACGTCGAGCAAATCCCACCGCGATCGACCGTCTGCCCAGCTCCATTCATAGGGATCATAAAAGTTCCGCCACAAAGTATGTCGCATAAATTCATCGTCGAAACGAATGTTGTTGTAACCGACCATAATTGTCTGCGGTGTTGCAATATCATCGGTAAACAGCCGAGTAAATTCCGCTTCGTCAAGGCCATCGGCGAGGGTTTGTTGCGGGGTAATACCTGTCACCAACAACGCTTCGGGCGAAGGCAGAATATCGTCAGTCAGTCGGACCAGTACATTAACCGGCTCACCAATTGGATGCAGCTCCATATCGGTCCGCTGACCCGCAAACTGCATAATACGGTCGTTGCGAGCTGAAAGTCCGCTAGTTTCCAAATCGTAAAAGAAAAAGGTTTGCGCCATCTACTGTTCCATTAGTGTGAATTCGTAATCGCCAATTTTGATCAGACTGTTTGATGCGGCACCCTGGCGGTTCAATTCGTGCATAATCCCCATTTTGCGCATAATATCCCGCAAACGATTGACGCCGTGAATATTTCCAAAATCAGTTCGGGCAGCAAATTTCTCGATCTTGGCGCCCGTGACCAGGAAATAGCCGTCGAGCTTTTCAACCGTCCAAGCTTCATCGAGCTGTGACTGACTCAGACTAATCGTTGGGATAGCTTCCTCATCATCCGATTCCAGTTCGGCCAGGCGTTCGGCCTTTTCAGTTTGTACCACTTGCACCAGCCGACGCAGCACTTCGGTGAGGTTCCGATGCGCGCTCGAACTAATGGCAAGTACTGGACTATTGGTAACACCAGCGAGCACCTCGGTCTGCATCGCAATAATTTCGTCATCAACGGCATCGGTTTTGGTGAGTGCTACGATCTCCGGTTTGGCTGCCAAATTGGTGCTATAATTTTCCAGTTCCTGTCGGATTTTCTGATATGCATCCGCCACATCATCGGTCAAAACATCGATCAAGTGCAAAATAACAGAAGTGCGCTCGACATGTCGCAAAAAGGCATCGCCGAGACCTTTACCCTCGCTAGCGCCTTCAATCAGCCCCGGAATGTCGGCAATCAGGAGCGTTTGATCATCAATATCCGCCACGCCGAGATTGGGCGTCAAGGTGGTAAAGGCATAATCAGCAATTTCCGGTTTAGCGTTACTCACAACGCTGAGGAATGTTGATTTACCAGCATTCGGAAAACCAACCAAACCAACATCGGCTAGAATCTTGAGCTCTAGCGTGGCCTCGAACTTTTCACCCTTTTCGCCAATTTCGGCAATCCGAGGTGCCTGACGAGTTGATGATTTGAAATGAGCATTACCAAAACCACCACTACCGCCACGGGCAATCACTACTTCTGCGCCTGGGTCGATCAGATCAGCCAGCACTTCGTCGTCACGTTTGACAATCGTCCCAAGTGGGACTTTGACCAGTAAATTACTACCGCTACGACCGTGTTTATCGCGTTTGGATCCGTCGCTGCCATTGTCGGCTTTGAGTTCTGGTTTGTACCGAAAATCGACCAAGGTATTCAGATTAGGATCAGCCACAAACACCACATCACCGCCCTGGCCGCCATCACCACCATCGGGACCGCCTTTGTCGACGTATTTTTCATGTCGAAAACTAACAGCGCCACGACCACCGTTGCCGGCTGTAACGAAAACTTTAGCCATATCTACAAACATACCCTCTATCATACCAGAAAAGCGCCGCCAGAGCGACGCTTTCGAGGTTAACGGTCAAAATTTAATGAATGTACTTGTAGGCGCCGGGGTTAGGAATGATGCGCGTACTAACCTTGCCCCAGCCAGTACCCGGTCCACCATGATAATTCATCTCTGACACTGTAATTGTGCCGTCAGCATTGATGCTTTCCACTACACCGACATGTCCAGCGTAACCAGCATCCGTCTGAAATACGGCTCCCGGTGCTGGCGTACGGTTGACCACATAGCCAGCTGCCGCCGCGCGATTATCCCAGGTGTTAGCGTTGCCTAAGTTGCTCGGCAATGGTCGACCAATCTGAACTCGGCGATTAAAGGCATACCAGGTACAGTAGCCATAGGCATACGTATTACCTGCCGAGTACGGTACATAGGTAGTGCTCGGCTTTGCCGTACCACTATTAGTGTTAGTTGAGAGAGTTGGCGCGCGATAACCTGGTCGCTCGTTATCCGGCAACGTACCACCCGGAATCAAAATCTTTGCCCCCGAGACAACTGTATCACCATCTAAACCATTGGCCGTCATAATGCTGTCAATATTAGACTGATACTTGCTGGCGATATCTTCGAGTTTACTATCGCTTTTGGCTGTATACACCACGCCATCAGTGGCTGGAATGGTTACTGTCGCACCTACAGCTACCGTGCCACTCGTTAAATTATTAGCCCAACGCACGGTTTGTTCCGAGATGCTAAACTTTGCAGCGATGCTGGCGACCGAATCGCCCTCAACAGTCGTATAGGAAGTAATCGGCTCGACCTTAGCGGTTGGATCAGTAATTTGCGGTTTGCTAATCGTAGCCGATTCGTGCTGCTCCAACTCGGCACTAGTCGTCACTGAAATCGATTGCTCAGAAACACTATCCGATACCGATAAATTAGCCGTACCAGCAACACTGGCTGCCAAGTTAGCGGCCTGCGCTGTATCAACCGTTGTAGCCTTTTTGTTTCCTGTTGAAACGATGGTTGTGCTCGTCAGATTACTGTCCTGAGTCCTGTCGGCCTTGACGCTGGGTGATTTGTAGCCAGGCAAAACCAAAACCAATAAAACCAATAATGCACCCGAATAAATAGCTAATCTTGTTTTGTCCTTGGACGAAGACCGTTTGGACTTCTTGGACGCGACAAATTGTGGAAGTTTACTAATAACTTTCTCCTTGCTCTGACGTTACCGCCGAGCCGCCGCCAACCGATCCCGACACTAGTTAATGTCCGTTAGTTGAATCGACCTTCTCGCTTTAATCATATACTGACAGATCAATTGGTGGGCCGCTGATAGGAATTGCGATTAGACAATCCGCATCTTTGGCGCTTACTATTATAGCAAATGGTTAAATTTTGGTCAAGTCGAACTGCAGACTTTTTAGCGACAGGACTCCTGACAATATGCCTGAATATTAGCATTGTGTTCATCGAGCGATTTGGCGAAAAACGTCTGGCCGGCATAGGCGTCATCACCTGCCACAAA
The DNA here is from genome assembly GCA_964633435.1 of uncultured Candidatus Saccharibacteria bacterium. Taxonomy (GTDB): domain Bacteria; phylum Patescibacteriota; class Saccharimonadia; order Saccharimonadales; family Saccharimonadaceae. The sequence continues at coordinate 68,725 of CAZWHA010000004.1, forward strand.
GTAGTAATAATCGGTCTGGGCCGGACTGGCAGTCGCCTGCAGAGCTGTAAGAGTTGGATTTGCGATCGGTCCTGGCGGCAATCCACTATAAAGACGCGTATTATAGACCGAATCACAGGTAGGGCTATTGACATTACAGAGTCCCTGCGCATACGCATAATGAAACGTTACGTCCGATCCGAGCGAGATACTACTCTGTAAACGATTATAAAAGACACTGGCCACCTTTTTTTGATCTTCATCGCCAGAGACTTCTTTGGTAATGATCGAAGCCAAGGTCACACCCTGATGAAATGTCAGTCCATGCGCCGCAAAACTAGCCTGCAAATCATTCTCGGCTGCAATGACGGCAAACTGGTCGAGCGCCTTTTGAATGATAATTTCGAGCTTGGCATTGGAATACACCCGATAGGTATCAGGGAAAATATAGCCTTCTAGACTAGCGCCCTCTGGCCGGTAATTCAGAATGCTGCCACTATAGCTCGCCGCATAGGCAGTATCAATATCAGTGTCACTATAACCATACTTTTTCCAGGTGGAACGGAGCTGTTTGAGCGTTAATCCCGGCGGCACCTGAACATCAACTTCGCTAATGTCAGCTTGTTTTAGTTTGTCCGCAATCTCTGGTGTCGAATAACTGGCACTCAGACTATGAGTACCGGCCTGAATAGTGCTATGGTTCAGCTGAGCATAAATCCGATAGGCCAGCGCGTTACGAATAAAGCCAGCTTTTTGCAGAGCTGCGGCAACTTCCTCAGTTGTGGCGCCTTTGTCAACCACAAATCGACGGAGCGATGTATCGCTACTATTGACCGGCTGCAGCGAGGTCGTCCACCAGATAACCACGGCAGCCGCGCAGAGTCCCAGCAGCGCCAGAACCGATAGTATCGCTCGGCGCAAGCGATGTCGCTCGCGGGTCGCCTGGCGCTCCAGTTTTCGCTCCTTTTTGCGAGTTTTTTTCGCTTGTTTTGCTGTCAATTCTGGGCCAACCAACAGCGCAAAATTAAGTTCAATAAAGTTACGAGCTATCTCAAACGAAGGCCGGCGCTTGAACTTGGCGACGGGTTTTTTAGCTGATTTCATTACTGGCTTCTTAATGGGCTCCATGCTTCGTCCCCTCTAGGAAATCAGTTAAAATCAACGCTGCCGCTTCGCTATCAAGTGTTCCGTCGCGCAGCATCGTTTCACGAAAGTCACGACGTTGCCGCAGACGCTGCTCAGCCTCGAGCGAAGTCACACTTTCATCCTGCAGGATAACCTCGATACCCGTCTCGACAGCCAAGCGGTCGGCGAATTGACGCGAAAATTGCGACTGAGCCGTTTCCTCACCCTGGCCGTTGCGTGGCAAGCCAACTACCGCCGTCTGGGCGCCTTCGTGCTGAATAATTTCGGCTAGTTGCTGGAAAGTTGCCTGGTCGTTATTGATAGCTGGCAGCGGCATCGCGATTCCCACCATATCGTCGCCACGAGCTAGACCGATGCGGCGCGTGCCCACATCGAGCCCAATAACCACCCCATGCGCCCTATTCATCAACCGTGAATTCGACCTTTAGTTTGCTCTGATCAGATACGCTACGCACCCAGAATGGTGAGAATTTGACCTGAACATTGCTCACTCCGGCAATCGATTCGATATCTGATACAATTTCGCCAGATTGTTTGCCGACAGCACGATCCTTGATCTCGGCTACATCGATGCTCGGACCAATTTTGGCCGTCGAACTGATGACAGCTGTATAATTCGAATCGTTCGCTACAAAATCACTGAACTTGATATTTTTCAGACCGTTATCGTAGACTTTTTGACTATCGCCATCTTCGACCAACGCCGTTGCCTGACTATTGGCCAGCGATTCGAGATCGCCAGTCGTAATGCCAATCATGGTATAGGTAATCTCGAGCGTTGCAGTCGCCGTCCCCGATGAAGCTGGTTCACCCATGGCAGGTTTGCTAGTAACGTCGGCAAAACTGGCAGTAAAGCTATCGGTGACAACTGTCACGTTACTGCCCATTTGGCTCGTCAAGTCAGATTTCACGCTGTCCGCATCAGCCTGCTCTTTGAGTTTGTCGGCGACAGCATCCAGATCTGACTGCTGTACCACCTTGACCGTTTCCTTGCTGCCACCTTCGAAATCGCCCTTGGCTACGGCATATACCTTCGAGCTCTGACCAGAGATCGAAAAGGTCGTGCCAGAATCGACATTGTAGGATTCACCAATATTCGACGCGGCAGCTGGCACCGGACTACTGGCGCTCGGTTTCAGATTTTCAATATTATTGCCAGTCATACCCGGCACCACTACTGATGACGACAGCGTGTACTGCAGACCGCTACTCGTAGCAATTACCGTACCAGCCGGCAAGGTAAAGCCGCTAATCATGTAGTTGTTATACACCACCACGCGCCCAGTGGCCTTTTCACCAACTTCCTTGGAACCAGTGGCTGCAAAACTGACCGTCTCGGTCTTTTTGGACTGTTTGACGACCGGCTGAATGATAGCCTTGTCGATATTGGTCGCAGCTGACGGATCAAGCATTGCTGACACTTTGTAACTCTTGGCACTGGTTTTCGCGCTAATAATAATGGTACCGCCGGGCGCAAACCAGATAGCCCAGATCAGAAACACGATAAAGGCCAGACCCAGACCGCCGAAAATTAGCAGCTTCTTGCGAAATGAATCAAAGTTTGGGATTTTGCGGCTCTTTTCAGGTTTCTTGATTGGTTTTGGTTGATCGTCTGGCTGGCCATCGGCATCGAGGTCGTTATTAATCCGGTCATCAGTTTCAATGGCTTTGACGGCGGCAGAAACATTCTTGTTTTCGATCGTATCACTACTGACTGCTTTGGCACCGCCGAGCTTGGCCAGTTCACCAACCGCAATATCGTGCCCATCAATTAGATTGTCTTCGTCAGCATCGAGATCCGGTGCGGTCAGAAGCTTTGGTTGATCGGTCAAACTACGTGCCACTGGCACACCCAGTGTCGCTGCCATCGACGACAATGTCGCATCAGTTGTCACTAGAGCAACCTTTTTGCGATTGTTTTTCGCAGCCTGTTGCAATAATTTCAAGTTAACCACACTCTGCAGAGCGCCGATGCGTTTGGGCGGTACCAGGGCGATCACCGTATTCTCGGCCTCTTTTATCTTGCTGATGATCGAGGTAACATCATCATCGGTATCAATATAAATAGTATCGCGGCCCTGTAACTGATCTGCCGGCTTTTTCGGCGAAGCCTTATCAGCGACCTTGACATTCACTTTGCTTGATTTATCTAATTTACTGCTCATATCCGTAGAATCTTGTTAAATTTATCCCTTAGCCCATCCTTTGTATCGCTACTACTATCGATATTTATTGTATCATATCCAACCCGCAGCAGACCCATTGCCGTAATCATGGTGTGATCAGTAATATCACCAGTGGTGTCAATCACCCCGATAACATCGGTTGGTTTAATGTGTTGGACTGTTGGCTTACGGGTGAATGGCAGATCTTTGTACCAACCGGACTGTTGCAAAAGTTTTGGTAAACTATCGAGCGATGAGCCGCCGCCACACAGTAGGATTCGATTCGGTAGATGGTCAATGGCGTCAAACTCGCCGAGCGATAACTGGACACCACTCAACCAGACTTCGAGCGTTTTATCGACAGCATCATCGATAATCTCTCGTACGGTGGGCTTGATCTTGGGGTCGTCAATATTCAGTTTTAATTTCTCTGCCGCATCATAGCCAATACCCAGGTCATTCGCAATCGTTTTAGTAAAAGACCGGCCAGCTACACCGAACATCCTGGTACCTTCGACGCCGCCATCGTTGATCACTGCGATATCTGTCGAACCACCGCCAATGTCACAGAGGATAGCCGTAAATGTCGAATTTGAATCATTGCCGAGCACTGCACGAGCCACTGCAAACGGTTCAGCAGCAACTGCCACCAGTTCTAGATCGAGCTCGCTCGCCGTACGCTCCAAGGCACCAATATGCACCATCGGCGCGAAAGCAGTATAGATCTGGATCGAAACGTCTTTACCCTGAAATCCGATCGGATTAGAAACTTTGTAGCCATCGATATGGATACTAACGATAGCACTGTTGACGAGCTTTACCTCGACCTCAGGATTACCAGTTTCAAACGCAATCTGTTTCTGAGCTTTGACGGCAGCGCGCTCCTGGACTTTGTTAATAATCATTTCCATTTCGGCTGTGTCGAGCTCACGCTCGGGCTGCGGTCGTTTGTAATGAATGGTCGATGTTAATCCCTTTACAAATTCACCGGCAATACCGATGATAACTTTCCGAGCCTGAACACCAGCCTGCTCCTCGGCCTGCACCAGCGCAGCTTCGCAGTTTTTTACGACACCAGTAATATCGGCGATAGCGCCGCCAAACATATTACCGACCTCTTGACGAGCTCGGCCGACACCGATAATCTCGAGGTCTTCACCGTTCAATTTGGCGATCAGAGCTTTGGAATATTCGGTACCAATATCGAGTGAAACGATATATTGATTGTCATCGTTCGGTTTTTTGAGAAATCTCATATCGCTATTATACCATATTGTGGTTAAGGCAAATTCTTGCATTTTTATTGTATTTATGTTATAATGGTAGAATGAGCTTACACCCGAATAGCCCCCCCCCAGCAGCCAAAAACCTAGATGACGACTCCGTAACTCCCGGTAATTGGTCGTATACTGATCGAGAAATACTGCTAAAAGTTGCCGCCATTGAGCATACTGTTCATCTGATTGATGCGCTAAAGGCGGCTGATAAAGATGTCCCCGATCGCACACAGCACAAATTTCAGTTCATGCAACTGTCTGGACTCGCTATCCCAGATGCTGTTCGAGAATTGCAGGATACTGGACTGATTGATCTCACGATGACTCGGGAACGACACCAGCCTATCGATTTTAGTCTGGAATTTCATAGTGATAGCGGTGGTCATACTTTAATGACATCTCGAACTGCCGAAACCGATCCAACATCCACTGTCGACCTAGCGGTCTTTCCGACAGATCGCCCTATCAACCCAGATAATATCAGAACATTTTCTATCAGTGCTGCCGATATTAATAAACTCATCATGAGTATGGTCGAGGTCACCAAGACCGGCCGTTACGACAACGCCACCGCCTACAACCTCCATGACCCAGATATGCTGATTCCGCTCGCGACTGTCCTGAGCGAACGAGCCGACCGCTACGAGGTCAACGTGACCTATTCCGATCTTGATGACGATGGGCTGGCGCTTACTTATACAGCCTCGACTGGTTTTGAATCGAACACCACGGATTTTTCGGTACGTTGTCCGACTAATTGGGATGGTTCGAGATGCATTGTGATGTATGTCGACATGCAAAAAGATCTCCAGGTGACTTACGTCGAGGAGCTTGTCACCGGCACTAGCATCGAAACTAGTCCTCTCATACCTGATATCGAAGATTTAGCGCACATCAAAGATCGAGTCGCGAGCGCCTTGGAGCGATTCCAGATCAAGCCATTATCAATCGATGATCCATTTATTGGCGATGAAGCCGATACGGGTGAAGTCGTCTCCTAAGTTGTATTAGATTTTTACTCTGTTACACCAGTTCTGCCTTGATGCGCCGAATGCCAGCGCTCGAGGCTTCTTCTTTGGTGATTTTGAACCGCTTGCCACCTTCGGCCAGCTGGCCAGTGTGATCAACATGCGGGCCACCACAGATTTCTAGGGATGCAATCTGGTCGCCCTCGCCCATTTGGTAAACTTTGACTTCGTCGTCATAGCGTTCACCGAACGGACCGATGGCACCCATCTCGAGCGCCTCCTTAGTCGGGTACATTTTGTAACTAACCGGTAGATCGGCTGTGATCCAGCCGTTCACCAAGTCTTCGGCACGCGCGATGTCTTCCGCCGGCATTTTGCCATCGTGGTTAAAATCAAAGCGTAAACGCTCGGTAGTGATGTTGCTGCCATGCTGGCGCAGCTCTGGGCCGTAAATTTCGCGAAGTGCCGACTGCAACAGATGCGTTGCCGTGTGATATTTCAGATGGATATCATCGTGACCTTCCAGTCCGCCTTTGAACGTGCCCTTAGCGGCAGTTTGACTGCGTTGACGTTGCTCGGCCATTTTGGCGTCAAATTCCGCTCGCCAATTATCAGACAATGTAATATTCTGTTTGAACGCTTCCTCGGTTGATAGCTCCACTGGGAAACCATAGGTGTCATAGAGTGTGAATAATTCAACACCAGTCAATCCACCATCAACAAACTTGGTCATTTCTTTTAGTCCTTTGCGGAGGGTCTGACGAAAGGCTTTTTCTTCCTTTACTAGCACCGCGATAATCTGGTCGCGGCCCTGTTTGACCTCTGGAAAATCAGCGATGTAGAGGTCAGCGATGACTGGTACGACTTCTTGCAAAAAGTTCTGCTCAATCCCCAAATCAAAACTATAGCGAATGGCCCGACGCAACAGGCGGCGCATGACGTAGCCTTGCTCTTTATTGCTCGGTACGCAGCCGTCGACCGCCAGGAACGTCGCGGCACGCAGGTGATCGGCAATCACACGCATGCTTTCGGTATGAGACTCATATTTTTTACCACTCAAATCTTGTAATTTTTCGATAATCGGCCACATTAGGCTGATTTTGAACACATCGGGATCATTCAGTTTAGCGGCTGCTATACGCTCCAGGCCAGAGCCATGGTCGACGTTCTTTTGCTCCAGCTCTTCGAACTGACCCTCGGCAACTTTTTTGTAGGCCATGAAGACGTTATTGCCGATTTCCATAAAGCGGCCGCAGTCACAGTTGGGGTGACAAAACTCGCCAAATTCGGGATTATGCGTTGTACCAAAATCATAGAACATTTCAGTGTCGGGACCACACGGATCGCCAATCGGGGTTGTCTCTGGCGAACCATTACGACTCCACCAGTTCTTGCTGCCATCATAGTAAAAAATCCGCTCGCCATCACGCATACCACGCGCATAGCCCGCTGCTTCGCTGCCAATGTCGGCTTGACCTGACGACAAACCTTTACGTTCATACAACGTTGCCCAAACTTCGGCAGCTTCGGTATCTTTCGGAATGCCATAGCGCTCGTCGCCGATATAGCAGGTCACGTAGACACGATTCATATCCAGCTCGACAACATCGCCCAGAAACTCGAACATCCATTCGATCTGTTGTTGTTTGAAATAATCACCAAAACTCCAGTTACCTAGCATTTCGAAAAAGGTTGTATGGCGATTGTCGCCAACGTCGTCAATATCTTGCGCGCGCAGACAAGTCTGACTATCAACTAAACGAACACCTTTGGGATGCGGCTCGCCGAGTAGATACGGAATAATCGGCTGCATGCCGCTGCCCGTAAACAGCGTCGTCGGATCGCCCTGCAACACCAACGGTGCACGTGGTATGACGACGTGGCCACGATCAGCAAAGAATTTTAAATAGGCATTGCGAATGTCTTCGGTATTCATGAGTGTTAATTATAGCAGAGACCGTATTAAAATAGAAACCGCTAACCGTTGACAATGCCGCCACCGAGTACGACATCATCCTGATAAAACACAATCGATTGACCCGCTGCAACTGCACGCTCGGGCCGAGAAACTTTGATAACATTATCGGCGATCAGTTCCGCATCAACGAGCGCTGCACGGTGTCGAACTCTGATCTGATACATACGCCCGATTTCCGGTGGCCGATTGATCCAATGAGGATCCGAGAGTTGAATTGTTTCGGCCCAGAAATTACTATCATTGAGGTTGGTGCTAACATACACTACATTTTCCGCCATTTCTTTACCGACGACGTAATACGGTAAACCGCCGCCAATATTGAGACCATGGCGCTGGCCAAAGGTATAAAAAATTGCCCCATCATGTCGACCAATGATTTGTCCAGATTCACGCTCAATAATCGGACCAGGTTCTGTTTCGACAAACTGCGACAGAAATTCACGAATACCGACCGAGCCAACAAAGCAGATGCCTTGGCTATCGCGTTTGGCGGCCGTTGTCAGGCCGCGCTGTTCGGCAGCAGCGCGAACCTCGTCCTTGCTGGTAAAATCGCCGATTGGAAATAGGGTTTTTTGCAAAGCTGATGCCGTCACTCGGTAGAGAAAATAAGTCTGATCTTTGTTCTGATCGGCAGCTTTCAACAGATGGCCATTTTCGACTCTAGCGTAATGCCCGGTAGCAATCATATCGGCACCATCGGCCAGGGCAGTATCGAGGAACAGCTTGAATTTGACCTCTTGGTTGCACATGATGTCAGGATTGGGCGTCCGACCAGCTGAATATTCGCGAATCATGTAATCAACAACCTGCTGTTTGTATTCCTGCTGAAAGTCAAATACTTTGAACGGAATATCCAGCTGTACTGCTACTCGTTTAGCATCGGCCAGATCCTCCGCCCATGGACATTGCATACCCGGCAGATCCCTGGTCCAGTTTTTCATATAGACACCAGTGACATCATAGCCTTGCTCGACCAATAGCGCCGCCGCCAAGCTAGAATCAACGCCGCCGCTCATACCAACGTAGACTCTCATAGTGTGCCTCTCGCCACTAAAACACCGATACCGATCAATTCACTGAGCGCTCGCCACCAACCAGTGGGCTTTAGATACCATAGATCCCAGGCGCCATCGCTAGCGGGCTTGGCGCGGAAATGAACCGTAGGGGCAGCGCGCTCGAACTCCCATAGGGCGCGCCGCTCATGATACGGACTAGTCGTTAAAATCGCTGTTTTTATATGATGCCGGTCCAGGATATCCTTGGTTTTTTTGGCGTTTTCCCGGGTCGTGTTCGAGGCTTCTTCGATCAAGATCGCCGCAGCTGGTACGCCTTTGTTGATCGCTATTTGTTTCATGACAACGGCATTGGACGGTGAATCAGGATCAGCCGCTGCACCGCTAAAAATAATCAGTTTTGCCCAGCCATTTTTGTAGAGTTCAATGGCCGACTGGGCACGAGCTGTCGTATCGCCACCACTGACCGCGATCACCACATCAGCGACCGCACAATGATCAATGCCGCTCGGCTGGTCACCGCAACTTGCCAGGTCATTAGGCGCCAGAAAGCTCGAAATCGCGATAACAATTAATATAAATGTCGCCAGTCCAGCAATGACCCATTTAAGCATTCTGGGCTCCAAATTTTAATTGCTCGCGAATAACCCTGGCGAGAATTGGCTGCAGCTCGGCAATTTCCGCCTCTGCGGTTGGCCGACCGAGGCTAATACGCAAACTACCGTCAGCTACCACTGGCTCGAGACCAATCGCTGTTAAAACATGGCTGCGCGTGCCTTTGTTGGCAGCACAAGCCGAGCCAGTTGCCACCATCACTCCTGCCTGGTCCAGCGCAAATAGAGCGCGCTCGCCGTCTAGGCCTGAAATTGAAATGCTCAGAATATTTGGCAAGCGATGTTTGCGATGGCCGTTTATGGTGACCTGGCTAAACTCGTTCGTTAGAAACGCTTCTAGTCCATCCCGAAATTTCGCCAAGCGTTCAGTTTCGCCTTTACGCTTCTTTTCAGCCAGTTCCAAGGCCACAGCAAAACCAATTGTCCCCGCAACATTTTCCGTGCCAGAACGAAGCCCCATTTCCTGACCCCCACCATGCACAAGCGGCTTTAACATAATTCCCGCTCTGACATATAGCAGGCCGACCTGTTTCGGTCCATAGCATTTCCCGGCATTTAGCGTCATCAAGTCAACGCCGAGCCGAGCTGTATTTATATCCAAATAACCTGCCGCCTGGCTAGCATCAGTATGAAATAACAGGGGTCGATTGATGCCAGATGCGAGTCGCCGCTCCTTCACCCGAGCGACTACGCTAGCAATTTCTTTGATTGGCTGTACGGTACCAATCTCGCTATTAGCATAGCCGATCGAAATTAACTCGACATCGTCGGTAATGAACGATTCTATCGCAGAGGGATCGACGCGGCCTTTATTGTCAACTGGGATAACCATACCATTTCGAGCTTTGGCCGTCACGAGCACCGCTGGATGTTCAATATTCGTTGTCAAGATTTTTCCCTCAACACCATCTAGAGCCAGGTTGATCGATTCGGTCGCGCCAGCAGTCATGATGACTTCGGCTGGCCGAGCACCAATAGTTTGCGCCAATCGATGTCGCGCCGCTTCGTAATCAGCCCTAACTTGCTGCGCTGCTAGATAACTAGCGCTCGGGTTGAAAAACTGTTCGGCAAAATACGGCTCCTGAGCTTTTAGAACCCGCGGATCCAGAGGTGTGGCTGCTGCGTAGTCGAGATATATCACCTAACTAGTATACACCCTTACACCTTAAACAGACGTTCAGCCGTAGCAGTCGTCTGCGCAGCAATCTCAACAAATTCCACGTGGTGCAAATCGGCCAGAAACTCGGCAATATTTTTAATAAAGGCTGGTTGATTCGATTGTCCGCGATGCGGCGAGGGCGCCAAAAACGGCGCGTCGGTCTCGAGCACCATTCGGTTCAGCGGAATAGCCTGGTACATGGCATGCTGCGCTGGATCTTGGTTGAACGTTGCGATACCGTTCACTCCAATAACGAGATCTCGATTCAAGGCCTGCTCTAGATGGTGAGTCGTGTCAGTAAAACTATGGATCACGCCGCGTACTTTCCCGGCAAAATTGTCAATGATCGGCCAAAAATCATCGAACGCTTCGCGTACGTGAAAACTAATCGGTAGATCATGTTTCAGCGCCAGTTCGATCTGTTGATTGAGCATCTCAATCTGTGTATCGCGTGGACTATGATTATAGAAATAGTCGAGGCCAATTTCGCCGACACCGACAACTTTCGGCGCAGTGAGGAGACCAGCCAGACCATCAATACCGTCTTTTGATTCATGGGGATGAACACCGAGAATTGCCCAGACGTTATCATGCTGAGTGGCAAATTCGGCTGCAGCCAGTGAACTTTTAATGTCAGTGCCAATCACCAAAACCTTCTTAACGCCATTCTCCCTAGCAGCCGCTAATACCAACTCTTGATCGAGTGGATAATCGGCTTCGTGAATATGGCAGTGAGTATCGATCAGCATCATTTTTTAGTTGGATCAGGGGTATGGAGATATTTTTTCGGGAAAAGGATCGGTGTATCGACCGGCATGGTATCGCCGCCAAAAATGGCCTTGATCTTGTCAGCGGTTTCAGGCAGAAACGGCGCTAGTTCATCAGTGATAATCCGGATGTCAACTATCAACGTATGCATAACGTTAACAAGCTGTTCGCTAGAACTATCTTTGGCAAGTTGCCATGGTTTCTCATCATCAACAAACTTGTTTGCCGCCTGAATCCGCAGCCAGACTTCGTTCATAGCATCAGATAGTCGCAAATCATTCACTGCCTCGTCAAATTTCGTGGGGTGATGATCGACAGCTGGTACGCCAGACAGGTCGGCGTTCAGATACTTTTTCGCCATATTGGCGACACGACTGACTAGGTTGCCGAGGTCATTCGCCAGTTCCCCGTTATACGCAGCCTCGAACTTTTCCCAGGTGAAATCGCCGTCCTCGAAAGTTGAGATATGGCGAGCAAAGTAATAGCGAAACGCATCAGTGCCGTAGTTTTCGATAATATCCAAAGGACTGACGACGTTACCGATAGTCTTGCTCATTTTGGCGCCGCCCACATTGATAAAACCATGGATCATCAGCCGGTTCGGCAATTCGAGGCCGAGTCCGATCAGCATTGCTGGCCAAATAATCGCGTGAAAGCGCGCAATATCTTTGCCAACAATTTCAACGTTGGCTGGCCAGAAATCCTGATATTCGTCGGTTTCGGGATAGCCAATCACCGTCAGATAATTACTGAGCGCATCGACCCAAACATACATAACTTGGCTGTCATCGCCCGGCACCGGAATGCCCCACTGTAATTTGTCAGCTGGACGACTGATCGAGACGTCTTTGGCACCGTCTTTGATCAGATCCAGTAGTTCGCGACCACGAAACTCTGGAACTACCGCAGTTTTAATAAATTCTCGAATCTGGTCCGTATATTTCGAAACGGCCAGATAATAGTTATCTTCGCTGAGTTTTTCGAGCGGTTTTTGATGGTCACGGCAGATGAAATTCATCGCCCGAGCTTCGCTCTCGGTAACAAAACTCTCGCAGCCAATACAGTACCAGCCTTCGTAGGTGCTCCGATAAATCAGACCTGCCTGATCCAAACGGCGCCAAATTTCCTGAACCCTAGTCACGTGCGCCTGATCCGTGGTCCGAACGCTGCGGATATGATCAAAATCAAGGTTTAGTTTGTCGCGCATTTCGATGAAATGCGGCTGCAAGCTATCGACGAATTCCTGGGGTGACTGGCCGCTAGCAGCAGCTTTCTCGGCGACTTTGGTGCCATGTTCGTCAGTACCGACGGACAATAGTGCTTCGTTGCCACGTGCTAATTGATAGCGCAGCAAAATATCGCCGTACAGGTAGTCCATGGCCGTGCCGATATGAGGCTTGGCATTCGCATAGGGAATCGCCGTCGTAATATAAAACTTTTTCACTCTGATATTATACCGTTTTTCGTCAGATTTCGCCAATTCTCTAGGGACAGATCCTGGGCGCGGAGATTAGGGTCAATACCGGATCGTCGCAACAACGTTTCAGCCATAGTTTTGTCGATACCTAAACCACCAGCAATACTCGAGCGGAGTTTTTTACGCCGGGCGCTAAAGCCAGCTTTGACCATCCGAAAGAATCGCTTCTCATCCAAATCGGCCAGTAACGACTCGGGGCGTGTTTTTAGAATCACCACCTGCGAATCAACTTTGGGTGGTGGCGTGAAAAAAGCTGCTGGCACTTCGTCACCCAAGCTAACCTCGGCATAGACCTGAGCACTCACTGCCAAGATCGACATAGCACCGGGTTCTGCCGCTAGGCGCTCGGCAACTTCCTTTTGCACCAACAGGACGATGATTGACGGTTTGTTCGCAGCAGTGACTAATTTTTGAACAATTTTCGCCGTGATGTAATAGGGAATATTAGCAACAACTTTGTAGCCTGCGGGTAATTGGGATAGGTCAAACTGTAGAAAATCACCGTATACGACCTGCAGATTTGTAATCTGTTTGTCTGCTAAATTATCGGCCAAACGCTCGTCATACTCTACTGCCATTACCCGCTCGGCCTGCTGGCATAATAGGTCAGTCAGAGTGCCGAGGCCGGGGCCGATCTCTAATACGAAATCCTGTTTTGATAATTCAGCCGCGGCGGCGATGTTGGATAAAATAGCCGGATCAGTCAACCAGTGCTGACCGAGTGATTTATTGGTCACAGCGAGGTTATCGGCCATTGCGATTACTCCAGTCTGTGGCTATATCAAACTGTTCCGGACTATTTACAGCAAATCCACCCGTGTCATAGACTTTGCCACGGCCAACGCTGGTATCAACTTCACTACAACGCGGATAGCGACCCAGATTGGCAGCTACAATAACATAGCCGTCGCGGTCAACTTTGACACCATCCGAGCGGACTTCATAGTAGCCGCCCTGACCGCAAGCCTTCATCACGGCGCTCATCGGCAGATCATAGTAGGTTTCTTTGCGGGTGATTGAACCGACGGTATACACCTGGGCGCCGCGACTCGGGCTGAGAGCCGGAACGTTCAAGTCTGATTTCATACCGACAATCTCGACCTGTTCAATTGGCTCGATATTGGTAACCTCACTAATAACCGACCGGCTAATTTCCTGTCCCTCGCGTATTTCGATCTGATAAATAACCGTTTTCTGACCGTTTTGACCAGTGGCCTGAACCTCCCGATAGCCATATTTCCTGGTTTGATCTTTGATAATTTTTGTCGTGTAGTTGATCTGTTCAGTAGTCGTCACGGTTTGAATCCCTTCACGCCAGACGCGGATCGTCATCTTGTCAATCAGCTTGTCCGATTGTTTCGCACTGATACCATCACCGTCTTTCAATTCGATGCCCTTTTCGGTTAAGAATTCGCCGACAGTTTTTGCCCGAGTTCGAACGGTCATCAACTGACCATAGAGTTCCAGGTGCACTGTCTTGGCCCGCATAATTTGCAGCTCTAGACTGGCGCCATCGGTCGCTAAAACATCGCTACCAAGATTGATTGACGCTGTATCCTCGGCATACATCACGATACCAGCCGCCCTAGCGATATCAACTGATGACTGCGCCGCCGTAATAATTTTTACCTGACGCGTATCGTCAACCACCACGATAGGGCGAGCTCGATGAATAGCCACGATTTGCGAAGTTTTGTCTATTTTACTATCACTGCTCGGGTTGATCGAATCATAACTACTGAGGGGAATTTCGGCATCAGTCAGAGCACCAGCGATTGATGAGGCTCTAGTAACAACGGTTTTTTCAGTATCGTCATCATAAATTGTTACGACATGTCGATCACCCGTAGTTTGGTCAGTAGTAGTCAATCCAGAGAAGATTTTAACAGCAACCGCCACCACCGATATCAGCACACCGACAAACAATAGCCAGCGCGTTAATAGTGATAAAAAATGTCTTGACTTATCCACAACTTGTTATACTATTATAACAAATTTGGTGGTTAATTACCACCAGTGCTTCTGGATCCAGGAATCATAGGCTTTGGCCCAAGATCCGTAGCGTCCGACGGCATACCCATTACACCATTTGAGCTGCGTGATCGGGTTTGTCGCCCAGTCGCTACCAGCTGAAGCCATTTTGCTACCGGGCAAAGCTTGACATAGCCCGTAGGCACCAGAACCAGAGTAGTTTGATTTTGTGACGCCCCAGCCTGATTCATGCGATATGATGTATTCCACGTAGCCATAATCTGACTCGGCGATTCCAGCTGCCGCCATCCAGTCAGTGTGTGATCCAGGTGGTAGCTCAACTTTGGTACCAATCACCTCGACCTGCTGTACGACGCCAACATTTATAACTTCGCTAATTTTGGTTCGATTCACCTCTTGATTGTCGCGCATTTCAACCTGGTAAATAACTGTTTTTTCGCCGTCTTGGCCCTGAGTTTGTACCTGTCTATAGCCAATCTTAAATGCTGAATCACGTACAATTTTTGTGTCATAGGGAATCGTCTCGGTCGCAGTGATTGTCTGAATACCGTTACGCCAAATCTGCAACTCCATTTGATTTGTGATGGGCGAATCGGCACCTAAGCTCATTCCATCATCTTGACCTAATTTGATATTCTTTTCCTCTAGAAAGTCAGCGACGGTTTTGCTCTGGGTACGAACCTGCATATCTTGTCCATAGAGACGCAAATTAATAACTTTGGCTCGCGTGATCGTTAAAGCTAATCCGG
>CAZWHA010000005.1:0-36229 GCA_964633435.1 uncultured Candidatus Saccharibacteria bacterium
CTACTGGAGCGGCAGGAGCAACCACGATTGCTGGTATTTCTGGGTTGCAGGGAGCGTTGGATGGGAAGGTTGCGATCGATGCGACGCTTTCGACAACACCAACGGCACCGCAATTGCGTCGCAACTTAACATACACGCTGGATGTCGGCAATCCTAACCTTGCCGAAATCGCCATTGCTGGTGTTGTAAAATCATGGTCGAATGAATGGGGTGCAATTCGTGGTACCAGCCCATATAACTGGGGTGATTCGCTGGTGCGAGCGATACGCTCGACAGGTGATGGTATTAGTGATGGCACCGGCTCGGCTGGTAGCGGCCGGGCGTTCGAACTGGTTGACCGCCGCATCGCAAGTCCGCCGAATATTACGACGAGCGAACATCTGACACCGGCCAATGTCATGTGGGGTGTCCGCTGGAAAGACGGACGGATGATGCAGGGCGGTGCTATGGTGGGCGCGGTTTATGTGCTGAACGCTAACCAAACCGCAGCTGATATCCCAGCCAGCTTGCCCGCTGGCACCCTGATTGTGCGAAAGAGAGCCGCGTAATGGCAACCGTCCTCGAATGGAATTCTGGTGCAATTACCGCGGCTGGCGGATTCGTAACTGGCACTGTCAACGTCGTAGCTGATAGTGGGTTTGATCGAGCGGTCATACCCCAGAGTAGTGCGAGTGATTATTTCGAGTGGAATAGCCTCGGTTTGACGCGATTTACGATCCGGGCGTATATCACCATGCCATCGGCGTGGGCTTCGACCTCAGCAACACTAATATGCTCGCAAGTGTCGGGTGGCGCACAAAATTCTCGTATGAACCTAGCAGGCACAGGGTCGCCTGGTCAGGTTCGCTTGATTAGTAATAACAACACCCAGGTTGCGGCATCTGCGACAGGTCTTGTGAGTTTTTCGACGACACTGCGCTGGGAAGTGCAGGTCGATACGGTCAACAGTACAATTCGTGGGGCAGTCTTTCCACTTAATTCTGACACACCGGTGTGGGACTCGGGGCTGATTAGTAGCGATGTTGGTGGGACGACGACTATCCTTAAATTCGGTAAGGGAGTAGGAACAATCCCGTCACTTCCACAGATTAGTATTTCTCGCGTCAAGGTAGTTGATGTGGTGGGGGCCTGGATTGGTCGTCATGCTACGGATACCTTGAGTGGTCCTAGTGATGGTCCGGACAGCGCTATCGCCCTGTGGAATGCTGTAGAGGCTCAATCGAGCGCACTACTTGGTGTATGGAATGGCACTGCTGTCGATTTGATCGAAACTGGTTCAGAAATCTGGGTATGGAAATATGACTGGACAAATAATGTCTGGACAACGCCGCCTGCTACGCGACCATCGTCAGAGGTGATTCGGGTAATGGCTTCGGGTCCGACGCCGCCGTCAACCGGGAGCTATCCGTCATGGATGGGCCAGAACTCAACCGATTGGGCAGATGGCAAAGCAATTGTCCATTATTTATTGGCGGATGATGAGTAATGGTATTCGTAGCAAATTATAGTAAGAGGAGGTCATAAATTATGGGAAGTCCAGGCGTAGGCGGCTCACTCAGCGCTGCATCAGATGTTTTTTTCAATAATCCAGCTCAGAACGATACCCTAAAGTATAATGGCACACTGAGTAAGTGGACGAATGGTGTGCCGAGCGCATTGACCCATAGCCAGCTGGTTCCCGGAACCCCGATTTATGTTTTTTATAATGGGACGAACTGGACTGATGCAGCTAATACGACGATTACGGCGCGACCAACGAGCCGTACGGATATCCCAATCGTGCTGGTAGATACGACAGCTGACGGAACGGCGACGATACCGGGCTGGGCGTTGCAGCGCGACTTTGTACTGCAATCGACTGGCGCCACTGGCAATGGCGGCGGTAGTGGGACAGCAATATTCCAATGGTATGGTGCGGGTATTGCGAACGGCCACACGATTATTGCATCCGATGCCGGTACTGGTGATCTAGCTATCAGTACCGTCGAAGGCTCTACTGCACCAACTATCAATACCGGTAGTTCGGTGACGCCTGCTGTGTCATTTGCGCAGGCGGCTGGCCAGATCTGTACACTTAACTGGACGAGCGCAGGCACGCATATTGCCAGTCGTGCTCGCTTCTTTCTCCAGACGCCGGCATCGTGGTATAGCTCGACGCAGGCTCTTGCACGGTTCACTGATTCTGGCGGCTCGATGCAGTATCTCGGGGTATCGCTACGAGGATCGAGTACACCAGGCGCATTGTCTTTGAATGATACGACAAATAATAATGTACTGACAACCCCGACGAATACGCTCTCGCTGTCGACCTGGTACCGCGTTGAATTCGCCGTCAACCAAACGGCAGGCACTGGCTACTTAGGTATTTGGGATATGGGCGGCAATCAGGTGTACGATTCAGGCCCAACCTCGCTTTCTGTTGGTTCTGGCGGTTGGACTCGGTTCCGCTGGGGACCAATGGTGTCAGGTGTGACAACCTCGCTACTGATGGCGAAACTGAAAGTCATCGAGGAAACGAACATCGTTATAGGAGCCAGCTAGATGGCGCTGGATACTTGGATCAATTATGACGGCACCAATTTTCGTAACTTTAGGACGGGCAATACGACTGGGGAGAATACTGACCCTGGTGCACAGAATTGGTCGCTCTACCGTACCTACAATTTGACCACTGACGAAGGTTGGACACATACGACTGGCGTCCGCACTACCGACTCGGCATATAATCGTGCACAGCAAACAACCTTTGCGGGCGATGGCATGCGCATCACGGCCGAACGTGCGTCCGAAGGCGCCACGATTTATAGTTCCGATGCCCAAGGGCGTTATGCGCCGGTGCCAAATATGTTTGCCGTCGAAGCGGATATCGACCTGGGCGGGTATGACCCAGTGAACGACCACTTGGGATTAGGTTGCTTTCCGGCCATGTGGCTGCGGCCCTCTACTGGCCTGAAAGGCGAAATTGACGTGTGGGAGTACATCGGTAATTATGCGAATATCGGCTCGCCCGAAATGAAATTCACCCTAATCAAGGTCGGCAGTTCGCCGTACAACCAGGGCAGCCGCGAGTTTGCCATTCCAAAGAACAAAATGGCGGGTAACGATTTTCGTGGTCTGCATACCTGGCGGTTCGAGAAAAAGCCCGGCCGCTGCGACCTGTGGGTTGACGGCAATTATGTGGCTGGCATGACTCAGGCCCAGTTTGATTCCTCGACGTCTGCCGGCTCGTACGTGGACCAGTTCGAGAACGGCATTCCATGGTATCTGCGCCTGACCTACCAGTTCGGCCCTGCACCAGCGGGCAACTGGAACGCTGGCGGTAGTGTACCGTCATCGTGGCGAAAATCAGTCATGCATATCTCGCGGATGCAAGTGTGGAACTACATAGGAAATTAGGAGGTAAGATGAACGAAGCAGAAACAACGCCGGTATGGTATGTACTCGTTGATGATGGGAATGGCGGCCTGGAAAAGCGCGGTCTGATCCTTTCGTTGGTGGCACAGTATCAGGAAAACGAAGGATAACGAAATGTCGATAGCGGCGCGACGACTGAATAGGGCAGCCAAGAGACCGAAGGCTGGTTTGCCAGCAGCAGGCCAGGGCTTTGTGCTGGGTATGTATGTGTCGAGCGTCAATAATTTGCTGGACCTGGAATCATCACTCAACCGGCAGTTTGATGGCTTGCTGCGCTACCGCGATAGCAACATGTGGTCGGCCTGGCCAACTACTGAGGAAGTACAGCTAGTCAATCGCGGCAGCGTATTTCGCTATGCCTTTAGCGACAGGGTGTTTGGCTACAACCAATACACACAGCACCCTCAGATGCCGCCGCTGGGCTGGGACCATATCAACCCGGCAGATGGTAATCGCTATGTCGGGTTCAAATTTGCCCAGTATCTGAACGGCTCGATGGACCCGATGCTCGACAAGATGTTTACGGGTATCAAGACGATGGCCCAGACATACGGCACGACCTTTATCTTTGATGTGGTGGTTGAGATGGATGATAACCCCTATGTGCTGGCTGATTATTCGAGTTCGTGGGGGCCGATTACGTACAACAATGGCCAGGCCTATGCCAATCCGGCGAGCCCTAACCCTCAGGAATATATAGATTTTTTCCGTTACGTCGTGAACTACGGGCGGACGTTTAATATTCCTGGTATCCTGTGGGGCTTTTGCCCAGCAGGTTGGACACTGTCGCGTAACGCTACGCGCCTGGGGCAGATGTATCCGGGCGATAACTGGGTCGATGTGATTATGTGGGATCCGTACAATAATTCATCCAGCAACTGGCGGTCATTTACGCAAATAGTTAGCCCGATGTATAACGCCATCGACGGCGGGCTGTTCGGTGCCGGTGCGGTCAACAAGCCGCGACTGCTGGGCGAATTCGGCGCACTAACTGGCGATGCTCGTCGCGCTGCCTGGATATCCAGCATTGCTACGGAGGCTCAGGCTCTGCCGAAACTGCGCGGTGCACTGTGGTTTTCATCCGGCACCTGGGGTGCGATTCATGGCACCAATGGCACAGAGGAAGAGCGGACCGCACTGCGCAACCTGATGGACCATCCGTATCTGAATGATTGGAAAACAGCGCCGTGAGCTAGCTGAGGTATAATGGGGGAAGAAATGGGGAGTAAATGTCACTAGCAGCGCGACGAATGAGTAGAGCTAACAAAACGGCGAGTACCAGTCGATTAGGTGTGTACGATGGCATTGCCTACTATGACACGACCGGTACGGTGACGCAGGGGGTGCGCCTGACGCAGCAAGTATTCGGCAGCTTTCCCGATATCTCGACGTCATACTATAACAGCGAGCCGTCGCAGATGACAGCGCTGCCTAACAATTTCAACGCCGAACGGACACGCATGAACTTCGGTGTTGATTGCCTGATTACCTGGAATACTGGCCTGGGGTCAGGGGTGCGTTCGATTGGCACCAAAGATATAGCGTACGCCAACAATGCCAATAGTAGCGGCGCCTATGCTAACTGGCTCACAGTCAAGGGGTTGCTGCAAAGCCTCGACGGCTATGCGGCGTCAGTCGGTCGCCAGGTGTATTTTGCCTTTGATCATGAGGGCGAAAATTATCTCTATCATAGTGATTCGCGCTCGCCGGATGGTGGTGTCAATGATCCTCAGGCCAAGTACGACCAATCGGTCACGATTGATGACTGGGTACGAGCAGTGGCGCGAACCACCAAAGAAATCAAAGATTTAGGACTGACCAATACGAAAGTTGTCTGGTGGACGTCGGGTTGGAATATGACCGCGACGACGGGCTACAACGGCGAGTACTCTGTCGTCACGGCGGGTAATGCGCTCGCCAGTGTGGTGGCGAGTAATCCGTCGTGGGCAGCGTTCCCTGATATGTTCGGGTTTGACCCGTACATGAACACCGGCACCCCGACATTTACCAGTCTCGTCCAGCCAAAAATCAATCAGGTCAAGGCGATGCCGTGGTACGCGGCTCATCCGGTGCCGTTCTGCATACCAGAATTTGGGGCGGGGACGCGTGTGGGCAGTGACCTCGCTAATATCGACGCCAACATGGCGGTGTTTTACACCAACTTGCGGCCGCAAATCCAAGCCCTGGGTCTGGAGTTTGCGACGAATTTCAACCGCAACGACGGCGCCATCTCGGCAAACATCAACCTGAGCAATTACCCGAACGCTCGGGCAGCTATCGCGGCTTCGCTTGCAGCATAATTATATTTCGCGCCAGGTTTCGACCTTGGCGCCGAGACTATTGAGACGCTGATAAAAGTCTTCGTAACCGCGATTGATATTATAGACATCACGCAGCACACTGGTTCCCGGGGCGGCTAACATGGCGAGCAGCACGACGACACTTGGTCGCAAGGCGGGCGGTGCCACAACGTCGGCAGGCTTCCATCGAGTTGGTCCAGTGATGTAGACGCGGTGTGGATCAACGAGCTCGATTCTGGCATTTAGTTTGGTTAGTTCGGTAAAGTAAATTGCTCGATTTTCATAAATCCAGTCATGCACTAGAGTCCGTCCCTCGGCCACGGTAGCGATCAGTCCGAGAAACGGCAGGTTGTCAATATTGATGCCAGGAAACGGCAGGGCGTGTAATTTATCCTTGGCAGCGTGAAGTTTGGATCTTTTGATCGTAATATCGACGAGCCGAGTTTTGCCATTGCGTGATGCGTATTCCGGACCGAGGTCGTATTTCAGCCCCATTTCGCCGAGCGTTGCTAGCTCCAGCTCGAGGAATTCAATCGGAGCTCGTTTAACGACGATTTCTGAGTGAGTAATAATACCTGCTGCGATAAAACTCATAGCCTCGATTGGATCCTCGCTCACCGCGTACTCAACATTTTTGCTGATATTCTTGACACCGTGAATGCGCAGGATAGTGGTGCCGATACCATCAATTTTCACACCGAGTTTTTGTAGGAAAAAGCACAAATCCTGTACCATATAATTTGGACTGGCGTTGCGAATAATCGTCTCGCTCTCGCTCATTGCCGCAGCCATCAGAATATTTTCAGTCGTGGTGTCACCGCGTTCGGTCAAGATGATTGGACCGCTGGGCCGCTGCACCTTGACATCAACCTGGTAGTAATCAGTCCCGTCTTGGGCCTCGACGTCCATACCGAATTCGCGCAGACCCACCAGGTGCGGTTCGACCGTACGTTTGCCGATGCTACAGCCACCCGAAAACGGCAGACGGAAACTTTTGTATTGATGGAGTAGCGGACCGAGGAACATAATAATCGTTCGGGTGCGTTTAGCGGCTTCGACATCCATCTCGTCTAATTTTAGTATTTTGGGTCGGATGATTTCGAGATCATTTTGATCGTTTAACCAGCGAGTTTTGACGCCAATCGAATTCAAAACTTCGAGAATACGGTTGACTTCCTCGATTCGGGCCACGTGTCGCAGCACGGTTTTACCTTTGTTTAACAAACTAGCACACAGCAGGGCGACCGCCGCATTCTTGCTGGTTTTCGTTTCGATTTCACCGTGCAATTTATAACCACCATGAACGCGCAGATTTAGTGTACTCTCGTCATTAACCGACAGAATCTCGGTGTTCAGCACATCGGAAATGCGAGCAATTGTTTCCAGGCTAATATTTTGGCCGCCACGCTCGATACGATTAACGGCTGATTGGCTGGTGGCCAATCGTTCGGCTAGTTCTGCCTGAGTCAAACCATGGCTGGCGCGTAGTTCTGCGACTAATTTGCCAATCTTTTCGCGATAGTCATCTTTCATAATGTAATAATTATACCATATGTGATATAAAAAACACAATCTTTTCCATTTTTAATGACAAAGTGCTATACTGATACCCAGATAAAAGGAGGATTACAGCAATGCAAGACAAAGAGATTTTCGACTTGATTATGGGTGAAACCGAGCGACAGCGGGATGGGTTAGAGCTGATTCCGAGCGAGAATTATGTCAGCGATAGGGTGCTAAAGGCTATGGGGAGCATCCTGACTAATAAATATAGCGAAGGATACCCTGGTCGTCGCTATTATGGTGGTCAAGAGTTCACCGACCAGATCGAAACCTTGGCAATCGAGCGTGCCAAAAAAATCTTTGGCGCTGATCATGCTAACGTCCAACCGCACTCTGGCGCTCAGGCGAATAATGCCGTCTATAACGCCTGGCTCGAACCGGGTGATACGGTGCTCGGTATGGATCTCGGCCACGGCGGCCATCTGACGCACGGCGCGCCAGTGACGCAGAGTGCAAAGGTTTATAACTTTATCCGTTATGGCATGAAGGACGTAGAAACTGGTGAAATTGATTACGACGAACTAGAAGAATTGGCGTTGAAACATAAACCAAAAATTATTCTGGTTGGCTATAGCGCCTATTCGCGTATTCCTGATTTCGCACGCTTTGCTGCTATCGGCAAAAAAGTCGATGCATTGCTGATGGCTGACATGGCCCATGTGGCTGGATTGATCGCTGGCGGGGTGCATCCGAATCCATTTGATTTCGGGTTTCATGTCGTCACTACGACCACCCATAAAACATTGCGTGGTCCGCGTGGTGGCTTGATCTTGTCGCGCGGCACCGTCGGTAATCCGCTAAAGAAGCCTGAAAAGACCTTGGAAAACATTCCTACTTTGATTGACCGCAGCGTTTTTCCGGGAACCCAGGGCGGTCCGTTGATGCACGTAATTGCTGCCAAAGCCGTTTCGTTCCATGAGGCTTTGCAACCAGAATTCAAAACCTACGCCGCTCAAGTTGTCAAAAATGCTAGCGTTCTAGCTGATGCTATGAAAAAACGTGGCTTCAAATTGATCACTGGCGGTACTGATAATCACCTGATTCTGGCTGATGTGAAAGCTAGTTTCGGGGTGCATGGTGGTATTGTTGAAAAGGCGCTCGATGACATCGGTCTGACTGCTAATAAAAATGCTATTCCAAACGATCCGGAACCACCGTTCCGACCGAGCGGTTTGCGTCTCGGTACGCCGGCCATGACGACGCGCGGCCTTGTTGAATCTGACATGGAGCAAATTGCCGAGTGGATGCTGGCGGCCATTGAAGGTCGTGATGATCCCACCAAACTCGCTGCTATTCACGACAAAGTCATCGCACTCGCCCGCCAATTCCCGCTGCCGAGTGATAAATAGTGGAGAATGAATACTACCATCAACTAATGTAGGCATTAGACTAGTTAATACGACGCAAAATCACGAACCTTTTTCCGGGCGAGGTAAAAAATAACTCCAGCCGGCAATACAATCTGTAGGGTGATAATGGAAACGAGAGAGAGTGTGATCAAGCCGCTATATATCATCAGGGGTGATGCGATCAGTGTTGACACATTAATTAACTGGAGCACACCATAAGCTATGATTAGCCCTGCTGACACCATAGCCATAATTAGGCCAGCTCGCTTTTGTTTGAACAACAGCACGCCACCTATCATACCCACGATAGCTCCCAGTAAATAACCGATAATTACCCAAGAGCCGGGTTGTCTCAGCATAGACAGTAGCGCCATCAGGTGATCCATGCCATAGATGGTCAACATCGATACAATCCAATAAATAATATAAAAGGTCGGCAGCATCATCGCAGCAGCGATAACGTAGATACCTCCGGCGACGTACTCTCGCCGAACCTTGGGCGGCGTGGGGTCAGCATAAGCCGGCATGAAATTATTGGTTGGCTGAATAGCTGGAGATTGTGGCGGCGTGGCGGCAATTTGCGGCTGATAGGCTGGCTGTTTGGCCGGTTCGGGGCGAATATTGTTGATAGTTGTAGTCGTACCCGGTGCTGGCGGCTGAATCACCCGGGAATTCATATCGAGGTTTGCTGTTGGCGGCTCGGGCGTTGGCGCGGCTGCAGCGACGACTGGTGCTGGCGGCTGAACTATTGGTTGTTTGTTTTCTTCCATAGGTTAATAGTAACACGGTTATGGCTAACCAGGCAAATTTTCGGGTTCTTGTTCCAGCACGATACCAAATTTTGTCTGCACGGCGGCGATGATATCGGCCTGAAATCGGTCCAAATCATCAGTCGAGGTTGCTGACAGATTGGTCAGCACCAAGGCATTTTTTGGATAGACAGCCATACCGTATTTGGTAAAACCTTTTAGCCCGGTTTGTTCGATCAACCACCCGGCGGCAAGCTTCATTCTGTCGCCTGGCATAGGCCAGTGCGGCGCCCCTGGAAATTTTTCCAATAAAGCCTCGGCGCTAGCTTGTACCACGATTGGATTTTTGAAAAACGATCCGGCACTAGCAACCTGATCGACTGGCGGCAATTTATCGGCTCGAATGGCTATCACCGCTGCTCGAATGATAGATGGTGAATAGTCGGTCGCAGTCTGCTGTGTCAAGTACTGTTCTAGTGCTGGGTAAAACGGCGGCGTTAGCCATGTTTTGTTGAGGCGCAGCGTGATCGAGGTAATAATGTGATGGCGACCCACAGGGTTTTTGAACCGCGAATTGCGATAGGAAAAATTACAATCATCCCGACTCAACGTAACGAAGGATTCGGTTTCGGTGTCATATGCCTCTAGCTCGACCAAAGTATCAGCGATTTCCTGGCCATAAGCACCGACGTTCTGAACGGGTGTCGAACCAGCGCGCCCGGGAATGGCGCTCATCGCCTCGATGCCGGACAAACCCAGATCGCAGGTGCGTTTAACCACTGAATCCCACATTTCGCCAGCCCCGATGTTATAGGTTGCGCTCGTATCGTCCTCGGCAACTTTTTCAAAACCAGCGATTCGGCACAAGATAATAACGCCGCCATAATCAGCGTGGGCAATAACATTGCTGCCGTCGCCCAGCATGAACCAGGGCAGACCACGTTCCCGGGCAAAGTCGAGCGCCTCGATCAAATCATCGCGACTGGCAACTTCGACGACCCAGCGTGCCTGGCCACCCAGCCGCATAGTGGTTAGTTCGGCGAGCGATCGATATTCAGTGACGACCATATTTCTTCTTTTCGTGGCTGCGCTGATGGCGATGCAGTAATAAGGATAGTAGAGCGACGATGATACTGACTACTGTTAAACTGAAACCATCATTCATGCCCAGACTATCCACCGTAAAGCCAAAATGCCAGATCCATAGGCCGGACACCAACACATTTAAGGTTAAACCGGCAATCACCATTGAACGCAACGAAAACAGGCCGCCGACTCCAATTAACACGGCTCCGGCTAGTAATGGCGCGATGGCCGACAGATAAAAACTAGTCATCTGATCGGGCAAATCGAACGGCAGAATGCTGGCCAAGCTGACGGTCTGGGGCGTTTCCTCGCCCAGCCACGGCATATAGGCGCCAACTGCCAAACCCACGGCCGCAAACAGGTTAATGAACAGAAACAGTAATGTGCGTTTTCGCATACGCTAACAATTATAACATTTTTTGCTGGTGTCGGTCAGCTTTACTGATCACGCTCGTGCTTGCACTGCCGATGGCCTCGTAGTATGATAACCGACATTATGTCAATAGAGTTATTTAGTGGTGATAATGAACCCGTGAATTCCGGTTGGGATAGTATGAGCGATGGCATTGACCAAAAACACGACCCAAAGGGCCCAGCACTAGCAACAATCCGACAGTTTCTGGAACTGACACCAGGGGCCATTCTGCATTCACCCCCCCCCGCGGAAACTACAAAGTCGAATGAACTAGCACGATGCTACGACTGGCTGGATGGCGAAATATCACTGGATCCAAATCAGCAACTAGCTATTGCCATGTATGGCTTGCAGAGTGCGGTCGCCACCTTGGCTGACCTGGAGGGCGAGGAGGAGTTGCAAACTACCTTTCTCGACGGTGCAACAGATCCGCCAACTGAAAGAATCTTTTCCTGTCAACATGCTAATTGTGATTTCGGAACAAATTTGGACTACGGCGTCCTTGAACGTGGGGACAAAAAAGTCCGCACCGGCTTGTATGTCCTCTTGCCCTCAAATCACTACCTGGATCAGGTGCTATCTCTCGGTGATCCACACGAACCAGTGTTTTTTGCGAGCAAGCCCGATGATGTTTCACCCAAGCGATCGACGCAGGAAAAGGAGTGGCTAGAGGATGGCGGCAAGGCGGAGCGAATCTTTGATTCTCATTACTACACCAAGGAATGGGACAAATGGTACAGGAAAGGACAGCAGGGCGAATTGCCCCAAGACGTTTACCGGCGAGACCGCATTTTCTACTCTCCACTATATAACCAGGATGCCTATGGTCTGTCAGGGTATCTAGAAATTACCCAGCGGCTCCTCAGTATGTTCTTGCAGGCTGTCAATCAGCGGGACGGCGGACTAGATTTTTGAATCCAAAAATCGCCCGAATGGGCGACAATTCCGATTTTTGTCCGATTCTGGAGGGACACAGTATACGCAGTCGCAACTAAAATAGCCTATTCACCTCGTCCATTTATTGCCACCTTTCAGAGTGCCACATAGGCTGTTGTTCACAAGCACAGGTTAGCTATAATAGATATAGAGAACGAGATGAAGCCCAAAGACCAAACTAATGCCAAACATCATTTTCTGCCTAAGATGTATCTTGAGGGCTTTGCTGAAAATGGCAAAGTTGGTGTATGGCAACGTTCGGACGGAGCGGTTAGGAATAATGCACCTGCAAGTGTCGCTAGTATTAAGGGTTTCTATACTTTCACTAACGAAGATGGTGTTAAGAGCGACGAGCTAGAGAAAGCTTTTGCAAATATAGAGGGTAAGGTACAGCGTATCATTAGCCACATTAACACCCTATTCCCACCTCTGATAGTCGGCGAAACTAAACATATATTAGCGGAATACCTCGCTCTGCAACACGCCAGGCTACCGGTAACTAGAAAACAGCAAGAGGAAACCTTTGACCTTATCTCAAAGATGCACATGCGGATAGGTATCAGCTCAAGGGAAGAAATTATTCAGAAACTAACCGACGCAGGGCACGAGGTGACCGACGAAGCTATTGCACAGATTGAGGATTTTCGTGATAATCCCCACGAATTGCAAATTGTTCCCAGTAAGGAGGAGGTCTTAAAAATACAGATGCAGGGCATACCTTTGATTGCACAGATGCTTTTCCACCGAGAATGGAACGTACTCACATTTGATAGTCCCTGCCTAATCACCAGCGATAGCCCACTACTATTGCGGCCAAACTACGAAGAACCCTATTACTGGTTGCGTGGCACCGGTTTCGCCACTGCTAGTGAAATATGGTTTCCGTTGTCTAGTACACGATTATTGGTACTTACGCCGCAAAGATACAGGAAAGTTACCGCTGTACCAGGTCGTGCCGATATAGCCGCACTTGCCAATGACCTACAATTACAATCCAGCTATCTGGAAGCTTTTGGGCCGCCTTCTATCATAGGTCAATTTGAAGGTAAGGGCCTAGGCGTGCGTGCACTCGGTGGTGTGGAGGCTGGTTTTGATAAAGACTTTTTCGACCACTATAACCAACCCCCGGTCCGTCCACGACCCATAAACAAATAGGCCTTATACCACCTGAGTGCGGTCGCCCCTACCGGTAATCTTTTTGTGATAAGATAGAAATGTTGAGAACAGATAGCAAGAAGCCCCTAGCGGGAGCTTGGTTGAACCATGAAAGCGGTCAATCAAGCGAAAAGTAGTAGGTTCAACCTTGCTACCTGTTCTCAACAATCTAGCTGGTTGGCCGCTTTTGTTTTGCGACAACCAATCAACAAGCAAGGAGGTTGTCATGAACAAAACGCAGGAAAAGCAAAATCAGTACATCAGGTTAATCATCATTGGCGTAGCACTGGCGGTTGTAGCTGGTGTTATTTTTCTATTCGTCAGTAATCAGGAGCCTAAGATGACGCAGTCAGAGTACATGTCCAAGTATATTAGTCTGCAAGACCAAATCGTCGAGGTCACAAAGGAGCAGAGTACACTTGTCAGTAAGCACTTTGACTGCGAGCAAGCCGTAGAGAATTATGAAAAGAATACCAGTAGCATTGACTGTGAGCGTGTCATCGCACGTTGGGACGAGCTAAAGACTAAGGAACAAGACCTGACGCAACAGCAGAATGACCTAAATAAGAAAGCCAATGAACAGGGTCTTAGGTCGGAATAATTAAATACTCTTTTGGCTCGAGAAAATAGCAAAATACTGTGAATAAATGCCGTTTTATGCGATATTTTCACTATCTACCGCATGGAGCGACCTTACATAAAGTAAAGTAAGGTACGATAAAACGCACAACCTTATCTGTAAAAGTGTACGAAATTGTGCATTATGCGTGCTTATAGACCAAGTCTGTAATCTGTTAAATGACGTGAAATGACGTTTTTTCGTATTTAGCTGCTTGTCTAACAAAGTTTTCACCTGCGAAGATGGCGGTGAGCTAAAGGAGACAAGCTATGACAACAAGGACACCATATCAAATCAAACTAATCGACAACTACGAGTTCGATGAATGTGCGTCAGCCCTTCAGAAATGTATCCGTAGGAATATGGAGTATGAGGCGTGCTGGTGGGCGTTCGTCCTCCATGAAAGTGGCTACCGCAAATACGCTTGGCGTAGGCTGCTGATTATCGCTAGTGAGGACATCGGCAACGCAACACCAGACGCAGCTATATTGGTAAATGCACTACACCAGAACTACAACGCCGCAATCTCGGCAGCCAACCGCTCCAAGACCGACGCTTTGGTGTTTCTGTTTCAAGCAATCATCTACATGAGCCGAGCAACAAAGACTCGTGAGGCGGATAGCTTGGCAAACTTGATACGCAATGAGTACGAACAAGGCAAGCGACTTGAAACCCCCGACTTCTCGCATGACATGCACACTCGGCGTGGCAGAGGCATACACGGAGCGTGGCAACAAGGCACTCAGGACGAGATAGACGAACGCCACCGCAAATGGTTTGACGAGTTCGCGAAGGTCGAGCCTGACGCTGGCGATGACCGCTACGTTAACCGTCTGCGAGAACTGAAAGGGGCAAAGTAATGAGTAGCTTTATGACTGTTCTTGGTTCTATCACGATATTTGATGACATGGACATAGCCGAAAGTACCAAGCAGGATTATCTGGCTCGACTCCCGGCATTCGCAGGATTTCTACATCGAAATGGCCTGAACCGTAATAGCCTACTGGAGTACAAGAAAAATTTACGGGATCGCACTGACTTAGGTATTGCCGCCAAGAATAAATATCTAGCGGTGGCTCGTATCGCCCTCAAAGAACTGTATAGGCGTGGTGCAGTGTCGATTGACCTCAGCTTAGGCGTTAAGAGCTTCCAGCAGAGCCAGAAACACCGAGTTGAGGGCTTGAACGAGCAAGAGGTTGAACGGCTCTGCGAATACCTACGTGAACTGCCTGATGACTTTAGGTCAGTACGACTGCGAGCGTTGGTGGCACTGCTGTTGTTTCAAGGATTACGACAAATAGAAATCGTGCGACTTGATGTTGGCGACATAGACCTCGCTTCTAAGCGGCTGTATGTGCTTGGCAAGGGGCGTGATGACAAAGAACCCATACATTTACACCCACAGACGGTGAAAGCCCTCAGAGCGTATCTAAAAGCCTCAAAAGTGAAAGACGGAGCGTTGTTTACTTCCCTATGGGGACAGACCAAAGGCAAACGATTGACAACGAGGGGTTTACGACAAATTATTAAAGTTTCATTAAATAGTATCGGCATTGATAAGACAGTGCATGGCTTCCGGCATTATCATACTACTGTGTTAATAAAGAACTACAAGGGTGAATTATTAAAGGTTGCAAAATACACCAGACATAACAGCACTGATATGTTAATGGTATATAACGACCAGGTTAATGATAGAAGTGATTTGCAAAAATACTACCTGAGTTTCAGCGAAAAATTGGCAGTTTAGATTATAATAGTAAGCAGTATGAGTAAGGGTATTAATTCGAAACCAAAAACAGTGGCTAGTTTATTTGCTGGCGCAGGAGGGCTAGACCTCGGACTCAAACAGGCGGGTCTCGAAATTATATGGGCAAATGATTTTGACCAAGATAGCTGTGACACCTACAAGATGAACGTTGACGAAAGAATTGTGTGTGGTGACATTAGTAATATTGCGTCAGAAGATATCCCAGATGCAGATGTTATAGCTGGTGGGTTTCCTTGTCAGGGATTTTCCGTTGCTAATAAGTTTCGTAATGTCGAAGATACCCGCAATCAACTTTATTTAGAAATGCTTAGAATTATCAAAGACAAACAGCCTAAGTGGTTTATTGCTGAAAATGTAAAAGGAATCCTGAGCTTGGATGGCGGCAAGGTTTTTGAGATGATATTACAAGACTTCAAAGAAGCTGGATATCATGTCGAGTACCAGCTTGTAAACATGGCTGATTTCGGAGTGCCGCAAATGCGTAAGCGCGTTTTAATGCTTGGAACGAGGAGTGATTTACCCATAAGCATGAGACTACATCATCCTAAGCCGACACACTCAGAGAAGCCGGCTCTCGGAATGCAGAAATGGATAACTGCAGGTGAAGCAATGACTAGTTTTAAGAAATATGTTGTCCCACATGACTTACAATCTGGATATAAATTTGTCGAACGAAATTTTACCGGACACCGCAAAACTAACCCAGACAAACCAGCACCAACTGTCCTTGCTCGTGGGAATGGTAAGGGTGGCAATAACGCAACACCACATCCCCTAGAGAACCGTAGAATGTCCGTTATGGAAAGTGCTTATATTCAGACATTTCCGATGGATTTCAAATTTCAAGGAAAAATGACATCTCAGTATCGGCAAATCGGTAATGCCGTTCCTGTTCTTTATGGAAAACATTTAGGCGAAGAATTAAACCAGATAGAAGAAGACATTCTGAGTGCACCTAAGTCAACCAACCAACTTACAGTTGCTTCATTATTTTCAGGTGCAGGTGGCTTAGATTTGGGCTTTCAAAAGGCTGGGTACAAATTAGTTTGGGCCAATGACAATGACCACGACTCAGTAGAGACATACAAGCTTAACTTTGGCGACCATTGTGTTCTTGCGAATATAGAAGATATAGACGTGAGTAGTATTCCGGATGTAGACATTATTATTGGCGGATTCCCTTGTCAGGGCTTTTCGGTAGCTAACATGAAGAGACACGTAGATGATAGCCGCAACGTACTATATAAAAGTTTTGTCAAAGCAGTTACAGTCAAACAGCCTAAGTATTTCTTGGCTGAAAATGTAAAAGGTATCCTAAGTATTGCAAAAGGCGAAGTATTCAAACTGATAGTTGAAGAGTTTAGTAATGCTGGTTACCGTTGTCGTTATGCACTCGTAAATGCCGCCGACTACGGAGTACCCCAAAACAGACAGCGTGTGCTTATTTTCGGCGTTAGGAAAGATTTGGATGTTGCCGAGATAGATTGGCCACCAAAAACTACACACGAGAATAACCATGTAAGCATAGGTAAGGCATTGGCAGATTTACCTGACCCTGATGGTGAACATAATCTTTTAAACCACGTTTACTCGGCATTCAAATTGAAATTTAACGGCTACATTTCTAATAGAGCTGTAGACCCAGATAAGCCATCACCAACTATTACGGCGCGAGGGGATACAAAAGGTGGCGCAATGATTATTCATCACCCATCAAACACACGAAGGATAACCTGTCGTGAAGCTGCCGTGATACAAGGTTTCCCCTTGGACTTCAAGTTTTATGGCTCCATGACATCTGTATACAGACAGGTGGGTAATGCGGTGCCCTCGCAATTAGCTTTTGCAGCAGCCAGCCAGATTAAGAAGTATGATGAGCTGGCCAACAATACTCTCACGGTCAACAAAAAGATGCGGTCAACGGTCGGCTTGGAGCAAGAAGAGTCGTCGGAAGAAGCTAAAGTTTTTCGACAAGCTTCTCTGCTGCCTGACTTAGCGTAAGGTTGCTAAACTTTGCGTATTCACGCAAGTTTTTCTCTGCACTTTCTAGCCTATACGTTTCAGGGTATGCCCACGGGCTAGTGTCCCAATCATAGTTAATACCTATACGCTTAGTAAACTCTCGTTTCTGCTGGTTACAAAACCGACATAGTGTCATAAGTTTTTCAGAAAAGTTAGCATCGGTCAAATTATCAGCTTGAAAGATTACTGGAACCCTATGGTCGGGAGATAGCTGAGCAGGGTCGTTAGAATAATCATTCAGGCAAATGCGGCAGGTGTATTCTTGCGCCTCGAATAATTGAGCTCTCCACGTAGACTTAATGGCGGTCCTCTTTACCTGTTGCTCACGAGACTGTTCACGAGTTGATATCTTATACATTTGTTGTTGCTGACCATTTATACGCTCTCGATAAACAAACATGTGTGCGTCATCGCCCTCACGTGTCCAACCTTCATTTCTTAGTACGTCAGCAGTTTTACTTGGGTCTCCATAATACCTTACGACTGCGTCGCTGTTCTCGTCGCTTATTGGCCACTGTAAACCAGCGAGATATTTTGCTGGAATATTTATTTCTAAGTGGTTCCTTGGATGAGCTTCTAGGTCGTAGAGTACACACAGCGCTGCGATTACCCTGGCTCGGTCGTTGAAGCTGTATTCAAAAACCTCATCTTTATTTGCTATCGAAAAATGATAGTACGTACCACCGTCTGCCTCATTAGTTCTAGTGAGTAGGTTAGATAATGACCTCTCAAGTATTTCGCCGAACTGGTAGGCATCGACCGCTTCCGTACTGACCGATGTCGCTTCGACGGACTTTTCTGAAACTCGCTTCCAAGTTAAGTCTTTTGGCCATCCAACTATTTCAAAATCTGTTCTCGCCGCTTCACGCCAAATACCAGCATCATCTGTCTTGAATGAACTCAAGAGCTTTGAGAATAACTCAGTCTGCATAAATGTATTGGCTGTCGAAGCAGTCTTAAACTCACATATGAGCTTCTGGCCAGTCATACGAAGTGAGAAAAGTGGACAATTATATACAGGATTGCTGGTCATAATAACACTATACTACCATCTTATTAAGGAGAATGATATATCTGTTCTCTTTGCCGCGATACTACGTTATGTATTGGGCGCACGATAATTACAAGATTTGTGAATTATGCCGGTAACTCTAATTACAGGCACTTGGTAAAAATCGGTTAAAATATACTCAGGAATAAATGAGAATGAGAATGACGTCGGAGCAGCAGCATAAACTTGCGAAATGGTGGCTTATTGAGCAGCTGCGTGCCTTGTTCCTGTCTAGCGACCCCTCGGAAATGGTTGTGCAGTACACAATAAAAGAGCCGTCAACCGCAGATATGCCCTCCGTAGACCTACAGCGCAGTTTGCTGGAGCAGTTGGCGTTTACTAAGCATATTCTATTAAAACCTCTGGACGATAAAACATACGAGGTGGCATGGCAGTTTGAGTTTGAGAGTCTGTATCGCAAGCAGCAAGAACTAGTTAAAGACATGCAGGTGCAGAGCGGCGAACCTGTAGCGTTTGACGATGAGACTGGTGTTTTGACAATGGGTATTAAAAACGCACAGCTGCCACCGTTTAAGAAAGAACACCTGCTGTGTGGAGTGATGTTCAAGTACCGTGTCGGCGAGCCTGTAGACACCAGTATTGTCTATGAAGAAATGGAAGAGAATGATGACTGGAATGAAACAGCCAAGCGTATGATTAAAGACACTGTTATTCGCATAAACAATCGCGTCAACGAAACGTTAGATATTCCGTATCTTTTCAAGCTGGAAAAGAATACTATCAGGCGTACTTTTTAGAGGTCGCTCACCTCACTCACCTTTGGCTCACCTGTCATATTGGTAAGCTCGTTGCAGTACATAAACGTACGGCAACATTATGAGCAACAACTATGAATACGAAACTAGCGACTTAGGTCTTGCCACGGCACTGATTGCGGCAGGCCTAGAACTCGTACGGATTGAGAAAAGCAATCCACGCCGAGCTACTTTCGTATTCGATAATTCCGAACAACTACACACCTACGAACGTGAGTATTGGGCTGACGAATTGTTCGTGTCTGCTCTGAAATATAACGATACGTTGAAACGGTTGAAAGCGAGGCTATACTCGTGAACGACCTAGCCTATGACATTACCAGCAAAGATGTGATGTGGGTGCAGGAGCAGTACCGCAGCAGGTTTGGCGTTGAGCTTGATAGCGAAACTGCCATGCGTAAGCTACACCTGCTCGTACGACAGATGCACGTGCTGTACCAGCCGATAACCAAAGCCCAAGCAGGGCAAATAAATGAGGAACAACATGACAATAACAACGCCAGCAAGCCACAATAACGCCAGTACTGCTGTCATAGGGGTAATCCTATGAAATTTGACATCTCCGATATGTACGCAGAGGTGCGTAAGCAGAACGATAAGGGCGTGTACATCGTTAAGGTGAACTTTCCAGCTATGGGTCTGTATATCAACGGCTGGCGTGTGCAACCGTCAAAAAAGTCTGGTGAGGAGCTGTGGGTACAGCCACCGTCTGTGTTTATGGGTCGCTGGCAACAAATAACCGAGTTCAATACACGTATGCCACTCTACGGCTACATCAAGGACGAGATACTGCGAGCTGTAGACGCTTACGCTGCACCGGAACCCGATGTTGTCGTGGAGGACATTAGCGATGAGCCTATCAGCCTTGACGACATACCCTTTTAGTAAGCCCCCATAGCTACTGCTTATCTGTATAGGTAAATCTATACAGATAACTATCTATATAGATACATATAGGTATCTATATATAGGTTACTTCTATGTAGATAAATATAAAGGAGATAGAGATGGACAATCCGATTACAGAGTTGATAAGCATGCTACTAGAGTTTCAAGAATACGACCGCAAGAAACGCTCAGAGGCTATTAAACGAGGTCTTGCACTACGCAAAGCCACGCTCAACCAACAACCCCAACCAGTGCAAAAAATCAAGGGTGAACGCCCATAAACTTTTACCGCACGTATGGTGAAAGACTTTCAGCCAACTAATCGACCCAAGCAGTCATAATGAAATGGAGATTTGAAATGAGTACCAAAAATACACCAGCAACCGGTAGACCATATCGCTACATAGCCTACATGCGTAGGTCTGATAAACGAGATGAGCGACAAGTCCTATCTTTGTCGGCGCAGAAAAGTAAAATTGAGGAGCACTTTGCCGAGCTGGAAATCATAGACTGGCAAGAAGAAAAAAGAAGTGCATTTACGCCAAACAACCGTCCTGTGTTTGCCTCGATAATTGAGCGTATTAGGCGTGGTGAGGCTGACGGGATTGTAGCCTGGCACACGAATAGGCTATCACGTAATGCCGTTGACGCAGGGACGATTGTAGAGGCTCTGCGAGACGGTACAATCAAAGACCTAAAGTTCTGCTCATTTAACTTCGAGAACACACCAGAGGGCATATGGATGCTACAGCAGATGTTGTCGCAGGGTCAGTACGAGTCTGCGAAGTTGGGTGCTGAAGTTAAGCGAGGTATGCAGCAAAAAATCAAAGAGAAGAACGAGTCGCCTGGTGCTGTACCGACTGGTTATATGAAAGTACCTATGACCGACAGCGATGGCAACATACTAATCAACCCGAAATATAACAAGGTAATTACCAGAACTGCGAATGACCCAGACCGATACCACCTAGTCCAAAGAATGTGGAAAATGCTCCTGACAGGCAGGTATACACCTCGTCAGATACGCAGAATAGCCAATGACGAGTGGGGTTACACAACAAGAAAGACAAAGAAAATGGGTGGCACACCTATAGCCCTCAGCAGCATATATCGTATGTTCAATAACGTATTCTATGCTGGCTATATCTCGTATATGGGCGAGCTAACACCGGGTCATCATGAGCCGATGATAACCCTAGAGGAGTTTGATCTCGCTCAAAAGATACTTGGCGAACGAGGCAAGCCTCGAAATGATGCCAACGGTTACAGCTACGCCTATACTAGCCTTATAAAGTGCGGTGAGTGTGGCTGTAGTATTGTCGGCAAAACCAATATGAGAAAGTTAAAATCTGAAGATAGAGTGGCAGTATATGTTCACTACTACTGCATACGCAAAAGTGATGTACGCCCCTGTAACCAGGTGAAGTATACACGCCTAGAAGATTTAGAGGCTGAAATAGACGCAGAACTAGCAAAATACACTATCCTGCCTGAGTTTCGTGATAAAGCCCTAGAGATACTCCAGCGAAGCCACAAGATAGAAGTCAGTGAGCGTAGCAAGCTGTACAAAATGCAACAGCAGAAACGCCAGCAGGTACAAGCTAAGATAGACGGTCTGACCGATATGCGTTTAGGTGGTCTTATGGACGACGCGGAGTACCTGGAGCAGAAAAAAC
The DNA here is from genome assembly GCA_964633435.1 of uncultured Candidatus Saccharibacteria bacterium. Lineage (GTDB taxonomy): Bacteria > Patescibacteriota > Saccharimonadia > Saccharimonadales > Saccharimonadaceae. Next base: position 21,771 of record CAZWHA010000005.1, read on the forward strand.
GCCTAAAGAACGAGCTGTTCCGAATAGATGACGGCATACGCAGTACCGAGCAGCGAGCTGATGATTGGCTAGAACTTACCGAACAAGCCTTTGACTTCGCAACATACGCACGTGTGCGGTTTCGTGAGGGCGACACAACGGTCAAAAGGGACATACTGCGAACACTAGGTGCGAACTTCCAATTAAAAGACCATAAACTCACTCTCACCCCTAGTGAATGGCTGGTTCCGATAGGCGAAATGTACCCGGCATTGGAGGCAGAGTTTCTAAGGAGGGGTAGAACCAACAAAAAAACCGCATCTACCACTGTGGGTGATACGGTTTTCTTGGATAAATCATCAACTTGGAGGGCCCACCGGGACTTGAACCCGGGACACCAAGCTTAAGAGGCTCGTGCTCTAACCAACTGAGCTATAGGCCCATAACCAGCCTAGATTATACACTAGACCGGGTGTAATTTCAATCTCTGTTGCACTACTGGCTCAGTCTGCTACAATAGATATGTTGCGCACCCGTAGCTCAGCGGATTAGAGTACTTGGCTTCGAACCAAGTGGTCGCAGGTTCGAATCCTGCCGGGTGTACCAAGATTATTGAAATATCCAACTCTCTATCTGATATAGTGATTGACAAATAGCCGAAATACTTGCATATTTAATAGTTTTATGCTATAATGGTAGTGAATAGTAAAGATTACTAGCATTAGGAAGGACCACCACATGACGAATCATCACCTAGAACCGACAAACCAGCAATTAGCGGACGCGGCCACCAACAAAACTTATTCATTGGACGATTTTTCGCCAGCTCCGTCAGTACCTCGATTTGCTCCAGGAGAAATCCGAGGTTTTCGTCAGCACACTAGCGGTCTATTAGTGTCAGAGCGTGCGTTGCGAAGTCTCGTTGAATCGCCTAAAACTAATGGCGTCGAATATCAGTTAGAAGTAGAAGATCCTGAACTGACGGCAGAGCAACAGAAATTCCGCGAACAACTGTTGCAAGGTGTCCCTGCTGCCTATGCAGCCTATCGGCAAACCATCGCTATTATTAATAGAAACTCGGATCCTATGCCAGACCATGATTTCGGAACAGTCGCAGAGAGTTTTGCTCTCGAACTTGCCCAGCAATCTCTTACCCCCACCCTCATCCGCGACCTCCACACCCAACTGGAAAAGGCTAAAGCTAACCCTATCGAGAACAGCCCAACCCCTGGCTTTAACCTCCTCTTTATCCCTAACCGTAACCTCACCACTGCAGCCGAGGATAATCTCGCCAGTGTCATCCAGGTACAGGTCCCCGCCTGGGATGGTGATCCCTATGTCTATAAAGCTCTCCATAACACGCCCCACCAACAGGACCCAACCAACGATAGTCCAGTTACCATTGCCTTTGCTCCACTCCATTACAACCTACCGGAAGGCAAAGCAGCCACCCAAAAGGCAGTTATGGATGCCCATAACGTTAATCCCGAAAACGCTACCACGCTCCGCTCAGCTACCGATCTCGAAGCCATGACGGCTATCTTCCAAACCATCACTGCTAACCCAGACAATATTGACTGGCAGACCAAAGAGGGCTGGAACACTGCCCGTTTCCATGCTACCTATTTCCGCGACGTCACCGCAACGCCAGACGCCGGCGGTAGCGTGCCGGACGTCTGCGTGGACGTCTACGGCCGGTTCCGCCGCGACCGCTCGCTCGTCAGCAACGTTTACGCGGGTCGGGCCCTGGTGGTGCCGAAATCTCTCAAGGCTTAAGCTTTATCTCTCCCTTTCTTCCTTTTGTGGCGAAAGGATGTGGTCGGCTCTAAGGCCGACCACGTTAGTATTCGGCGCTGTTTCGCGGTAATATGCATGGCTTTGTAATTACCCACCGACGCGGCCGAATTTCGCTGATACATTTTGCGCTGCATTGCAGCATCAATCGTCAAGCTATCGTTACTAAACAGCCAATGACCTAGGAAATGCAAGCCACTGCGTGTTTTAACGACGATATTGTTCTCTGGGTGAACTGTGAGGTGTAGCGTATCGGCCAGCCAGGCCGTGGCACGCTGCTGATACTGCAAGGCTGTCGCCCTATCTCGACAAAACAGCATGAAATCGTCACCGTATCGAACATAGGCTAGGGGTTTTAGCACATGTCTGACATAGCGATCAAATTCATGTAGGTACACATTGGCGAAAATCTGGCTGGTGAGATTGCCAATTGGCACTCCTATACGCTGCGTGGTTACCGTTTGATAACTGGTGATTACTATATTTAGCAGACGAATAGCGATAGGATCATGAATTTTGTCCCGTAAACAGCGCATCAACACCTGGTGATCAATATTGTCGAAAAATTTAGAGATATCGGCTCGCCAAACATATCCTGATTTATGTCGCTGGGCCAATATCAGACAGCGGTCGAGGCATTGATGGAGACCGCGACCACGGCGGCACGACCATACATCCGGATCGAAAGCTTTGTCTAGCAGTGGCACCATATAGTCATAGAGTAGTCGGTGTACGATTCGGTCTCGAACCTGCGCTACGGCAATATCACGCCGCTTCTTTTCGTTAATGATTCGATGGGTATAGGGGGCATGAATATAGTTGCCAGTATGTACATCGGCACAGAGTTGCAGTAGGTTTGACTCTAGGTCGGATTGGAACCGCAAAATGTCGCGGCTGGATTTTTTGCCGCTGCGAAAAGCCCTCCATGCTGTCCAGATATTTGTTAAACTGGTATCTATGGAAGAATTATCGGTCATTTCCCTCATGTATGAAATTCATAAAAAACTGGTCATATTGAACACGGCGATAGACAAAAAGTATCGTCACACTCTGAGCGAACCGTGTGTTCAGTCCTGCGCCCGGGTGCTAGAACTGTTGGTACTGGCAAAATACGCGCCTAAACCGTTAAAGGCCAGCTATTTGGTGAAAGCCAATTCGTTGGCTGAATTGACGGCACTACAACTGCGTACCATGTTGGAGCTGAAACTCGCGAACGAGACAAACATCCTCAAGCTTCAAGCCCGGCTGATCGAAGCACGTAAACAGATTAACGGTTGGTACAGGGCTACGCCATAACTGCATCATTCTCTATCAGAGCCAGGAGACAGTCACCACCAGGGCCCGACCCGCGTTAACGTTGCTGACGTGCGAGTTGTCGCGGTTGAACTGGCCGTTGTTGTCCACGTAGACGTTCGGCACGTTACCGTCGGCGTCTGGCGTTACCATCCATGCATGTCAATTCATCTCTGTTGCGCACAGCAGAGATTACCTTTCATATTTCAGCCGAACGTTCGGCGATGCGTGGCATGAAAAACGTGGTGACTATCAGATAGTGTGATGTTTGTGCCTACGATCAACACATCGCTCTCTGTATATGCGACCATCTATAGGCAAACAAAGTGTTTTTGAGGGATTTGATATCCCTGTACTATAGTATCACTAAATAGAGGTGAGAAAGGATAGGTCGACCAGAATATTTGCATAAGCGCTATTTTTATGATATAATATAGCCATAACTAGCAGAAAGGATCAGCGTGGCTGGACAACATAACCTGACAAAACCAAACGACACTGTATTGCCTGTTGATGGTTGGCACAATCATCCTGATCCGAGTCTAGGAAACTTTACGCCAGGGGAATTAGCTCTGCGTGGTGAGTTGCTAGCTGGTATTACCGACACCTATGCTGTCTATGAAACGACAATGAATGTGTTGAATACGGATCCTTTTTTGACCGAGCCGCAGCCTGTCATGACAGAAGAGACCGCCACACAGCTGATCGAAAGTCGTCTGACGCAGCCTGTTATCAGTGATCTGCGGGTTTCGATTAAAATGGCTGGGCATGATCTGCACAAACCCGGTTTTAGTGTGCTGTTAATTCCCAATGGGCGGTCGGTAGGGATCATGTCCCAGGACCGTTTAGCCCGTGTTGTCCAAAATATGGTGTTGGGTGATCAGGCTGATCCGTATGCGAGGCCAGTACCGCACAGTAAAATGCACGAGAGAGATGCCGCGTTTGGCGACGTGATTGTGGCTTTTGCGTCCCACCACTTCAATGTGTTGGGGGACACTGCTGCAGAGCAGCAACATTACATTAATGCCTACAATAACATCCCAGGCCTGGTGACGAAATTGTGTCCGGTTGATGATTATACAGCATCGATCGTAATGATGAATCTCATTGTATGGGATAGGTATGATTTGGAGACTACCCTTCATCAGGGCGACATCGTCAAGTCGCCAGACGGCAATGATCAAGCGAAACTTTTCTTTATCGACAGAGATGGTTCGTTCCGGCGCGATAGTCGCCCAGCTGACTTCCTTGCTCCGCCGTCTCGGGCTTTGGTGGTACCAAAGTCGTCCGTGGTACAATAAAATAGCTATCATGACGAAGATTTTAAACGGCCGCGATTTAGCTGATTTTATAAAGGAACGCCAGGCCCACCAGGTCCGTGGTTTGATTCAGCACGACCGTGTTCAGCCAAAGCTGGCGATCGTTCAGACGATCGACAACCCAGTAATCGATACGTATGTCCGATTGAAAAAAGCCTACGGCGCCGATATTTTGATTGATGTTGACGTATACAAAATTCCACAATCCAAAGCCATTGAATTAGTAACACGATTAAACCAGGACGATTCTGTTCATGGTATCATTATCCAATTACCGCTAGAAAATCCAGAGGAAACTGGCCAAATTGTTGATACTGTTAACCCGGCCAAAGACGTCGATGGTCTCGGCATAGGTGCAACATTAGATCCAGCGACACCGATGGCTATTAACTGGTTGCTAGCGGGCTATAACGTAGAGCTGCGCGGTAAAGAAATTGTTATTGTCGGTAATGGTCGTTTGGTCGGGGCGCCGCTCGCGCGGATGTGGCGAAACAGTAATTTAACCGTAACGGTGCTAGATTCTAATAGTAATGATCCAGAGCAGATTAGAAACGCTGACGTGATTGTAGCAGCGACTGGTGTACCGAATTTGATCAAGAGTGCGGACGTAAAACCTGGCGCTGTCGTGGTTGATGCTGGCACGGCGTCCGAACAGGGCAAGATTGTTGGTGATGTCGATCCAGCCCTGCGTGATCGATCAGATCTGACGATCACGCCTGAAAAGGGCGGTGTGGGACCGCTAACGATTACAGCACTGTTTGATAACGTGATCCGGGCTGCCCGCGCGACCGTTACTGACTAGCCGAGATTCCCAGAATTGTTTTGATTTGTTCAACGACTTGGCGCGGAGTCAGGTCGGCTTTGACAATATAATGCTCTACTCCCAGCGCGTCGAGTTCACGCGGGGCTTCTTGGTGTCCCAGATTAGTCAGAATAATCACTGGAATATCCTGGCCACCAGGCAACGCGCGGATATTGCGCAGTGCTGTCGCCCCGTCCATTTCCGGCAATTGAATGTCGAGCAGGATGATGTCGGGCTGTTGCGAGGCCACCATAGCCACGCCGTCTTTGCCATTGGCGGCGACGTTAATATCAAACCCTTCGGACTCAAGTTTCATACGATACATCTGAGCGATCATTAGGTCGTCTTCGATGATAGCGATTTTTATCGGCGTGCTCATAGCGATCAGTATAGCAAAAAATACTCTAGTTGGCGATAGCGATAATGCCTTGGATGATCAGAAACAGAATTGCGCCCGCGACGAGCGCGATGATCGAAACGGTCTTTAGAAACTTTTTATGATCGTGCAGCCATTGACTGAAATCACTACGTACGACTGCCTCCACACGGTGAACGCGGACGACGTTATCGGCTTTGGCATTGACGCCAGAGTACTTCTTGTGACGTTTTTTCGTGGATTTTCCCATAAAACTATTTTATCACAGGTCATAATATGGTATAATACCTGGCGAACTCTGCGCGGTCCCATCGTCTAATGGTTAGGACACTAGGTTTTCATCCTGGCAATCCGGGTTCGATTCCCGGTGGGATCACCAAAGTTTTTATAGTAACAAACTTTATTTTAGAAAGGTTTTCGAATGACAAACAAACTGACTATCAAACACACTAAGATCTTGGCCACGATCGGACCGGCCGTCGATAGTCAGGAGAAAATCGCGGCTTTGATTGATGCCGGTGTCAACGGATGCCGCATGAATTTTAGCCACGGTTCTGCCGAGGAACGCGATATGCAGTTCAAATGGATTCGCGATTATTCGGCACAGGTCGGCAAACACGTTGCTATTTTACAGGATCTGCAGGGGCCAAAAATTCGCATTGGCCAGCTAAAAGACGACATGAAGTTCGAAATTAACGCTGGCGATGAAATCGGTCTGACCTATGGCATTGAACATGACGGTGGTAACAACTTGCCATCACAGTTTGACCTGAGTCAGGGCGCTAAACCAGGCGAACGAATTTATTTGTTTGATGGCAAAATTAAAACAATCGTCGGGCGCATTGAGGGTCAGACTGTTTGGGTTCGGGCTGAAAATAGCGGCTATGTAATTAGTCGCAAGTCAATTAACCTGCCCGACACTAACTTTGATCAGGGCCAGATTCTGACGGCGAAAGATATTGCCGATCTGGAGTGGGGCGCCGACAAAGATTTCGATTACCTGGCCGTCAGTTTCATCCACAAAGCGTCTGACATAGATTATATTCGTGAAATCATGAGCACGCGTGGCATCGACCGTCCGTTAATCACCAAATTGGAAACCAAAATGGGTGCCGATCCGGAAAATCTCGAAGCCATTATCAAGAAGTCTGATGGCGTGATGGTGGCCCGCGGTGACCTAGCAACCGAAGCTGGCGCAGAGGTTGTCCCGGTCGTGCAGCGTAAAATCATTGCCTTGTGTCAAAAGCATTGCAAATTAAGTATTGTTGCTACCCAGATGATGGCCAGCATGGTCGACAATCCAGAGCCAACGCGTGCCGAAGTCAGCGACGTGGCAACTGCCGCTATCGAGGGCGCCGATGTCGTTATGCTGTCAGAAGAAACGGCCATGGGTAATTATCCGATCGAAGCCGTCGAGGCTATGAAGCGAACTATTTTGTATGCGCAGGAGCATTTACCGGTGAACCCGCTCTATGTGCGTGAGGGCAGCGACAAGCGGCGCGATTCGATTGCCGAATCGGCTGTGTTGATGGCGGAACGAACCGATGCTGATGCAATCGTGGTCGAAACGACCTCTGGTAAAATGGCTAAAAATATCGCTATTCATCGTCCAAAATGTCCCATTCTGGCTGTAGCACCAACCGATCGAGTGGCGAACCAAATCTCGCTGCTGTACGATACGCATAGTTTTCATGGTCAGGCCGGTGAAGGCGAAGTGGTGGCGAAAAAATTATTTGACGATGGCTTTTTCGACAAGGCTTCCGCAACGATCGTCCTAGTCAAGCGTTCACCAGAGTTAGCGCCGCCAGCCGTTGCAAACACGGTTCAACTACAAGTGCTCGGTGCTGACGAATAGTCAAAACTACTCGAAACTGCTACAATAAAAACATAAGCGAAAGGTCTAGAACATGGTGTTTCCCTATAAAACAGTGCGTGACATTGATATCCAGGGTAAACAAGTGCTGATGCGTGTTGACTATAATGTGCCGCTCAATGATGACGGTTCTATTAGCGATGATTTTCGCATCACGGCCAGTCTGCCGACGATTCGTTATCTGTTGAAACGTGGTGTGCGGTTGGTTTTGATATCGCATCTCGGACGTCCGGACGGTCGAGTGGATGAAAAATATAGCCTAGAACCAGTAGCGACCAGCTTGTCGGACCAATTGGGTCAACCGGTACAGTTTGTGCGTGACTGTGTTGGTGATGCGGTGAGCGTTGCCACCAAAAAGCTAACGGCCGGCAATGTGATCCTGCTCGAAAATTTGCGGTTTCATCCTGGCGAGGAAGCCAACGATCGTAATTTTGCAGCTGATCTGGCGCAGAGCTCGCATGCTGACTTGTTCGTCGAGGACGGCTTTGGCGTGGTGCACCGTGCGCATGCTTCGACGGTGGCTATTACGGAATTTTTACCCGGTGTTGCGGGGTTTTTACTGGAAAAGGAATATACCGAAATCAAGGCCGCTACTGACGATCCAAACCGGCCGCTAACGACAGTGCTCGGCGGTGCTAAAATCAGCGACAAAATTCCGCTGGTCAAAAAATTCATTACTATTGCTGATCGTGTAGTGATCGGTGGTGCGATGGCAAATAATTTTTTGAAATACCTCGGTCATGATGTCGCTGATAGTCTGGTCGAGCCAGACATGGACACAGTTATAAAGGATATTTTAGATGCCGCACATGACAAGTTCGGCGCCGAATTCGATCAGCGGTTTATGCTGCCAGTTGACGTCGCCGTAGCCGAACATGGCGACAAATATGCGGTGCGGCTCGAGCTGCCGCTCGGCGCGGTACACGGTCGGATGCAGATTTTTGACATCGGCAATAATACTATCGAGGCAGTCGATCGGTCTGCTATCGAATCGGGCACTGTTATTTGGAATGGCACTTTGGGTGTGGCGGAACAGGAAAACTTTGCCCACGGTTCAGCCCGGCTAGCCATGGCACTGGCGACACATCCACATGTCGTGAGTGTGATTGGTGGTGGTGATACAGCAGATTTTGTGCGCGGTTGGGATTCGCTGCACGGCGGGTCGTTTACGCATGTTTCAACTGGTGGTGGCGCTAGCTTGGAATTAATGGCGGGCAATACGCTACCTGGTATTGCTGCGTTATTACCGAAGTAAGAGTATTATTAATTAAAGTAGGGTGCGATGTTGGTGATTACCACGTGGTGGATGGTAACCAGTTGCGTGAGCGTGTATTGTGTCGCTAATCGCTCTCTTTAGAGTGCCAAGGCTGGACTTTTCGGGCAGTGTGAATGTGATAGAGCCGTCGCCGAAAGATACATCGATATTGCGGTAATAGCGATTTGCTGCGGCAGTAATTTGTCTTGCCAATTCTCCATTTGGTTCAGCAAACGTAACGCATAGCTGTGTCGATGATACTTCCTGGACGCTTACATTGGTGCTCTGTTGACCGACCTCGATCAAGCCGATGGCTGCCGTGCGACCAGCAAGCTCCGTCTCGTTGATACGGGCTGAGTCAACGGTTGTTTCCGGGTATTCAATCCTTTTCATAACCACTATTTTATCAAATTATCATCGTTTTGTCAACGTCCAGGCCATCAATGCTAGAATGGTAGCTATGAATTTGATGACTAAATTATCGGACATTCGTGGCATTGGGCCTAAAACTGCCGAACAGCTGGTGACAGCTGGCTTGATAACCGTTGGCGACATGATCGATCTGTTGCCACGCCGCCACGAAGATTTTTCGGAGGTAATTTCAATTACAAATTTACGTCCCGGCAAGGCTACGATCAAAGTTCGCTGCGAATCGATTCAAACTAAATTTGTGCGGCGCGGCATGCGGGTGACCACTGCGACACTGACTGATAGTACCGGCAAAGTCCAGGCGGTGTGGTTCAATCAGCCCTACCGTGAAAAACAGCTCTCAGGCGCCAGCGAATTTTATGTCAGCGGGGAATTTGGTTTGCAACGTGGTCGCTATCAGCTGACGGCGCCATCCGTCGAACTCGTCAAAGACTTGCCGGTCCAAACTGGCCGCGTGTTGCCGGTTTATCCCCAGACCAAAGGCGTCAAAACTGCACTGCTCAGGAAAGTTTTAGCTGAGCTGCGGCCGTTAATTATGATGTTGCCAGAAACGCTACCGTCAGATGTTGTGGCGAGTGAACGGCTAAAGAGTCGAGCCGAGGCGCTAACAGCGATGCATTTTCCGAGTTCGCCGAGCGATATTGCGGCGGCGCGGGAGCGACTGGAGTTCGAGGAGTTATTTAGCCTGATTTTGGCGGCGAAACTGAACAAAGCCGAGAATAGCAAACTGGATGGCTACCACATTGCTTTTGATCAGCCGAACATTAAACGTTTTGTGACCGAGCTACCATTTACCCTAACCGGAGCGCAAAAACGAGCGCTTTGGGATGTATTGCAGGATTTTGAAAAGCCTGGCCCAATGAATCGATTGCTCCAGGGCGACGTTGGGTCAGGTAAAACTGTTGTGGCTGGTGCGGCGGCCTATCAGGTGAGTCTAGCTGGATTCCAAACTGCATTCATGGTGCCGACTGAGATTCTAGCGACTCAGCACGCCGAAACGTTGAGCAACCTCCTCGCTCCGCATGGTTTGACGGTGGCGCTACTGACAGGGTCGGTCAAAGGTAAAGCTCGGACGGCATTATTGAACCAGGTGGCTGATGGCTCGGTTGATGTGCTGGTGGGAACTCATACGCTGTTTCAACCGACGGTAACATTCCACCAGCTCGGCTTTGCTGTGATTGATGAACAACATCGTTTTGGTGTCAAACAACGACAGGAATTGTTGGCCAAAGGCGCCGGACATCACACGATGCCGCATCTCCTATCGATGACGGCAACGCCGATTCCACGCTCGTTGCAGCTGACGCTATTTGGTGATCTCGATATATCAATTATTAATCAACTGCCAAAAGGCCGTAAACCGATTACGACGGAGATAGTTTCACCCAACAGCCGAGCCCAGATGAACGACAAGGTCCACGAGCAACTGGTAGCTGGCCGTCAAGCCTATGTCATCGCGCCACTAGTCGAAGACTCTGCCCTATCTGATCAGCAGTCGGTAGCTAGTCTGGCAAAGAAAGTCATGACAGACTTCAAGGGATATCGAGTAGATATCTTGCATGGCAAAATGAATAGTGAATCAAAAGATAAAGATGCCGTGATGCGACGTTTTCTCAATCACGAAATAGACATATTAGTCGCTACAACGGTTGTCGAAGTCGGAGTAGATGTACCTAATTCGACTATCATCATCATCGAAAACGCTGATCAATTCGGACTCAGTCAATTGCATCAGCTGCGTGGCCGGGTAGGTCGCGGGCAGTGGCAATCATACTGCTATTTAGTGCAATCGGATAGCAGCGCCCCGACGAGGCGGCTGCGCGAACTAGAGCGCAGTAACGATGGTTTTCATTTGTCCGAGGTTGATTTGGAGCTGCGCGGCGCGGGTGAAATTTATGGTACAGCACAGCATGGCCAGCTGAATTTAAAGATCGCGAACCTTGGTAATACCAAAATGATCGCTCGGGCAGCACGTGCGGCTGGCCGCTTTGCGGATGAGGTTGCTAATAACCCAGAACTGCTGGCTCATTACCCATGGCTCGATAGAGCGATCATGAAGTATCAGCGCATCACAACGCTCAACTAGTAGCCAGAGGACTAGATTTCAAAGTTTGCTTTAGTCGGGCTGGACGGTTGAGTGCCAGAGGCTATTCTCGTTGTTATTTCACCAATTGCAGCACGAATGGCTGCTGTTGCGGCCTTCTTTTTGTCTAGAGTCTCCTGAGCGCGATCGCTTTCGTTGTCACGGGCAGTCACGACAGAGTCCATACGGGCTATCATTTCGGCACGCTTGCTCGGGTCAGCTGGCCAGTCGTCCAAACGTTCAGAGAGCACTCTAATGCATGCACTAATAACATCGGCATCTCGCCATTTGTCCATATGGGAAACTGCTATGGCGAGTTCGCACAGTTCCATCTCGGCCGACCTGGCTATTATGCGTTCAGCATTGGTCCAGGTCCAGATGCGCCGGTCGTCCTCCTTTTGCGCAAATGTTCTAACTGGAAAAATAGCTCCAACGATTCCAGGTTGGAATTTCAGATAGCTATCTTTTTCCATGACACCCGTTCGGCGTAGTATTTCTTCTGCCGCGGGAGCATCCACCTGCTGCGACACCAAGTTACCCTTGGTGGTAGCCGACAGGACTTCGAGGTAGGTTTCGGCGGTCTGTTGATCAATTATTTTCAGCGCACCCTCAACATCGGGGTCTGACCCTAAAAACCCAAGGCCTTCTCGGATCGTGACAACCGTTTTGCTTTGGGCACTGTATCTGTAGGAATGGTAAGACCAGCCAGGTTTCTCTGGGATGTCGCGATCTTGCTCGCCGGATAGCATAAGTTCCCGTGGAATGGCAGATGCCTCTGTTGGATAGACAAGCCTACTGGAGTAGCCGAGCCGAGCGTTAAACGCTGCTATCGCGCCCAGAACTTCATTAAGAGGAGCTCCGTTGTCATGCAGAGCAACAATATGTCGTTTGACCGCAAAGGCGCCAGCGACATACCGCTCCAGCTCCGGATCGCCAAGATCCATTGCAGCGTTGAAGTGCGGTGGTAGCGGTGTTTCTAGGAATGCGCCGATTACTTGTCGCCTGTCGTCATCGGTTAGGTCGATGGCACTGCCAGTCTGTCGATTGCCGTCCGAACCCACTCTTTCTGCCATAATAATCTCCTTTATCGTTTGTTGCAGTCATTGTAATCGCATTGGCCGACTGACGCAAGCATAATCGGCATGCTGACCTTGCGAAACTGGCCGGCCGTGCTAGAATGTTATCAAACATGTATAGTGGCACAACGATTAGGCGTGGTAGCGGAAAACTGATGGGCACACATCAAAAGATTGATCGTGTGGCGCGTCGCCGTTTGCAAGCATATATTCCCTCAACGGTGCATTTTCCAACAGCGCGGGAAATCGTTAGTTTCGAGGGCCTGAACGGTCCGGATGGTATCAAGAAAAAGTCGCCAGCCCGCGATGAGCCGTGGCATTATATCGACCCAACTGATCCGGACGATCGTCAGTTGCTCGACCTGATCAAAGGCCACGAGAACAATTTAATTGCTGCATTAAAGGAAGGTAATCGCGAACGCGCAGCCTTTGAGGCAGCTTGGTTGGCCCATGCTATTACTGATGGTTTGACACCGGCACATCATTATCCCTACGAGGAAAAGCTGGCGGAAATTCGCGGCGAAGACCTAACTACCCGAACCACTCTAGCGAAAAAGGTCATTATGCCGGGTAAAAATATGCGTGAAAAATTAGTAAATAACTGGGAATACTGGAAACCCAGCGGTTTGTTGACAGCTCATGGCTTTTTCGAATTTGGCGTGGCTACAATAGCAGCACCTCGCCGCTTTACGGAGGTCAAACTAACCCGCCATGATCGCCAGAAAGTCCGAAAAGCTGGCAGCATTGTACCGCTTTATCTCGGCTATGTGAATAAAATTTATAACATGGGTCTCTACGACGAGTTTTTGCGTACCAGTTGGACAACCAAACTAGCACGCCGCATCAAAAATCGTCTGATACCTGAAATTATTCATACCGTTCTACTATCCTGGTATTACTGTGTCTGGCGCGCCGATCAAGATTTGCGAAATCAGCCCTGAAACGGTACAATACATCCATGACACTTAGCGAAGAACTCATCTGGCGTGGCTTTACAAATCAAACGACTTTTAGCGACATCACGGAACTGGATCGTACGAAACGAACCTTTTACCTGGGCGTTGACCCTAGTGCTAAAAGCATGCATATTGGTAATCTAGCCGCAGTCATGTTGGTGAAGCAACTGCTGGCACATGGCCATCAGGCAATCGTGCTGGTTGGCGGTGCTACAGGTATGATCGGTGATCCAAAACAAGATGCCGAACGCGAACTCAAAACTCTTGACGAAATTGCCGTTAACAAAGCAGGTATTGCCGCCCAATACAAAACATTGCTGGCAGGCGAACCGTTCGAGCTGGTTGATAACTATGATTGGTTCAAAGACATCGGCTATCTATCGTTCCTGCGTGACATTGGCAAGCATTTTTCGATGACACAGCTGCTGGACCGTGAGTTTGTCAAAGCCCGCATCGGTGACGGCAATTCTGGCATCAGCTATGCCGAATTTAGCTATTCGTTGATTCAGGGATACGACTTTTTACATTTGTACCGTGAAAAAGGTGCGACATTGCAGATTGGCGGATCGGATCAGTGGGGCAATATGCTGTCTGGTGCTCAAATGATAAAGAAACTCGAGGACCGAGAAGCTCACGTGTGGACGGTGCCATTGATTCTCGATTCAAATGGTAAAAAGTTTGGCAAGAGCGAAGGCAACGCTATCTGGCTCGATCCGGCGCTGACGAGTCCTTTCAAGTTTTATCAATTTTGGCTCAACGCGGACGACGAAGGTGTTGGGCGCTATCTCAAAATCTTTACAGCGATTCAACCAGCCGACTATGACGAGCTCATGGCTCAGTTTGCTGCCGATCCAGGCGGTCGCTCAGCTCAAAAATACCTCGCCTACGAAGTTACGAAACTGGTGCACGGTGTCGCCCGGGCGGAACAAGCCCAGAATGTGACGGCAGTGTTGTTTGGTGCGACGTCGTTTGCGGCTCTTTCGAGCGAGGATATTGCAATGTTGGCCGAGGAAATTCCAGTAGCGGCACCCGGTTCGCTCGTTAGCATTCTGGTGACTAGTGGACTGGCTACCAGTAATGGCGAAGCGCGCCGGCTCATTGCCAGCGGCGCGGTTTCGGTCAACGGTCAAAAGATTGTCGATGATCAAGAGGTTAGCGGTCCGAGCTTGGTCAAAAAGGGCAAAAACAGCTTTATTTTAGTACGATAATCTTTGCGATTTGTAT
>CAZWHA010000006.1:0-33968 GCA_964633435.1 uncultured Candidatus Saccharibacteria bacterium
TACGACGGCGACGATGTCTCTGGCATTACTAGCTCTAATGCTGGCTTAACATTTACTGTTAACACAGCGTCTAGCCCGATTGGTGACGGCACTAACATTCGGCTAAGCAAAGATGCCGCAAACAGACAAAACCAGTATTGGACGATACCGATAACAGCCATTCAGCTTGGCGACCGCGAAGGCAATAAGCTTTTATGGTTTTCGATCCTGGTCAGAACCAGCGCAAACTACGCGACTAACGATATCAGATGGCGCATTTACGATAACGACGCTGCTGCTTACGTTAATATCTCAAGCCTTCAGTCGACGAGCGGTTATCAGATAGCTAGCCCAGACGCGACAAGCTTTGTGGGCAATTTTTCAACCACAGAGGCAGATGACTCTTTAGAGCTTAGAGTGTTTGTCGATTCGACGAATGCAAGTGCTTACGACATTGATATTGTCAGAAGTGTACTTGGTCCAGATGCCTTGGTGCCTGGTGCTATCATTGAAGCAACAACAGCTTACACGCCTAGCACAATTGACGGTGTCACAGAATCAAGTGTGGATTTCACCTACGCAAGACGAGGCGACAAACTCTACATTTATGGATCGTTTGTCTCTGGTTCGCCAACGGCGTCGACCGCTGCTGTCGCGATTCCTTCTCAATACACTCTGAAGGCCGTTGGTAACCAATATGTAGGTAAATGGTACCGGTCTAGTGCTGGAGCTAACACGCCGAAGCAAGGAACGGTGTTAACCGATACCGCAACTTCGACTACCAGGCTTTATTTTGGCAACGGTCAAGATGGACCTGCGGTCAATCCATTCACTCCGCAAGCCGCTAACGCTATATGGGCTGGCGAGACTATTAAATTTTTTGCAGAAGTTCAGCTAGACAACGTCTCCGCATCTGCCGCGCTGTCTACCACAGAGGCGATGCTGAGCACGGTTACCGTAAAAGTAACTGGCAATCCGGCAAGCGCGTCTAGCGGAAACCCGATAATTTGGCCGACTGAAAGCTGGGACGACACAAATTCTTACAGCACCTCAACGGGTCGATTCACGGCGCCAAAGGCCGCCAAGTATCGCGTTCACGGGGTTATCGCATCTGCAAACGCTGGTGTTGGTGTTGCCGTTTATATTGACGCTGTTTCAAACTCTTATGCTGGTCAGACCGATGCTGGCGGTGAAGTTACTTTCGACGCGACAGTGCAAGTAAACGCAGGTCAGCTAATTGATTTGCGTCCTGACAATACGCTCGATGTCACAAGCGGCTTTATGTACATCGAAGAAATTCCGAACTTCTCGATATTCAGCACGTATGGGACGTTTGAGTTAAACAGAACGACAAGCGCAACGAAAACTCCAGGCGCGACGGCTCAATATCATGCGCTGACCACAAACTCATTCACGCTAACAGCCGGGACATGGCGACTATTTGGCGTGGCTCAATTCAGAAGCCCTGGAACGTCTGTTCAATGGACTACGGTTGGTGCTGGTTGGTATGGCGCTAACGGTGCCGACTCTGTGTCGGTCCCTGCAAACTTAAACACTGTGGTCACAGTCTTGAGCGCCGATATCACTGGTGCCGATGCGCTGAACTATTACAGAACCGCTGCGGTCGCAGATACCACGAGCACAGTCCCGACTGTCGTGGTTAGAGTAACAACAACGGCGACGGTCTATTTGGTAAGCTACGCTGAATTTTCAGGGACAGCGTCTAATGGTCGCGTCACTGTTTACGCCAACGCGGAGAGATTGCAGTAGTGCAGTTCTTTAAAGAAGTTGATGGCGAGACATGGGGCGTCACTTATGACAAGGCCATCCGAGACGATGGCTCGTTGCTGTTTCCGAAAAAGCTAAGCCATGAGTTTTTGTTGAGGCAAAAGCGGGCGCAGGGTTCATACATTTTCGAGCACCAATACCAAAATGGCATTATCCCAGCCGACGACCAAGACTTTAAAAAAGAATGGCTAGTCTATTATAAAGACCTGCCAAAGATTAAGCACACGTTCGCAATGGTCGATCCGGCGATTAGCCTAGAAGACCATGCCGACTATACCGCCTTTGTCGTGGTCGACGTTGATGTCGATAATCAGTGGTATTTGAAGCTAGCCAAGCGCGCTCGAATTACAGCGACACAGACCATAGGCTTATTATTCGAACTGCACCGAATATTTAAAACGACAATGATTGGCGTTGAGTCAGTCGCTTATCAAAAAGCTATTTTACATTTTCTGTCCGCAGAAATGCGAAAGCGCAGGATCACTTTACCTGTGACAGAAATTAAAAGAGGCCCAGATAAATCAAAAGGTATGCGGATTAGAGGTCTGGTGCCGAGGTTTGAATGGCAGCGCATCCAGATAAAGCCTGGACTTTACGATTTTGAAGACGAGTATATGAAGTTTCCACGTGGAACATATGTTGACATACTAGACGCTCTGGCTAGCATTGAAGAGTTCGCATACCCGCCAGAGAAGGAAAGAGAGCTAGACCGTGAACCAGCACCAAACAGCCCCGACTATGAACGATGGTACATTAGACAACTCCACAAAAAAGCGGAGGGGCAGACCGCCCAAGATTAAAACAGAAGAAAAGGAGCAAGCCATGCATAAGACTATTGAAACAGTCACGGCAGAAGACCTCGAATTTGACAGAGAATTACAGAAAATGGCTGAAACTACGCCTTTAGACGAGGTCCCGATTGTCGAAGTTAAAGCAGAAACGACAAAGCCCGAGACGCTTAAGGGTTACGTTGAAAACTATAAACCCGCTAACACCATTACCGAACTTGAAGACCAAGTTTTCCAGGCAAAACAGCTTAATATCGACGCCGTCGAAGGGTCAGATGCATTAATTAAGCATTTTGTGCGCACACAGTTCGACCAGATCAAAGAAAAAGTCGGGTATTTCCTTTATAAAGACGTTCGAGTTTACTTTGCTGGTTTTTTAGACAAAAATAAGCGTAACGATAAACGGACTATCGATCAGATTAATCACGGAATGAAGTAAATTGACACTTGAGCATCTGATAATTCTAGGACTGATTTGTATTCTTGGTGTGTCCCAAGTGTTTTGGGCAATCCAAGTGCACACGCTCACTAATAAATTAATGAGCCGCGATTTCTTCGAGTATAATTCGATCACAGCCAGAAAAAGCAAAAAACCAGCGCCAGTAGCGCCCGACGACGCCGCTATTGACCCTGACGCAGAGCGAACGGCCAGAGAGTTAAACACGTTATTTAACGTGATGTAATTAGCTGGCCCTTTTAAGAGGGTTTAAGCGTTGTCGTTTTTAGATTCAGCCAGAGAAAAGGTTTACTCGTGGGCCAATGGCGAAAAGCGCGAAGTTAAGTCTGTCGAAGACCAGACACCAGAAGAAAAAGCTCTGGTCGCTTTCGTTGACGCGCAACTTGAACAGCGCAGGTCTAGCTCGGCTCGTGTGGCTATGGAGGGGATTAACCTCACTAACACTGCATACCTTTGCGGTTTTGACAGTGTTTACTTTGATGGGGTTACTCGCCAATTTAAGCCAATACCCGCTCCGAGTCAGCTTATCGCCAGAAACAAAGTCCACGTTAATAGGATACTCCCGACCTGCCAGAACAGATTGGCAAAGCTACTTAAAAACGAACCTCGATGGGAAGTCGCGCCGAACTCCGCAGATGAAGACGACAAAGACGCAGCAAGGCTCGCTGAGCAAGTTATCATCCAGCTTTGGGAACAATTAGGCATAAATCGTAAACGTCCGCAGCTAATCATGTGGACGCAGCAGTGCGGGTCTTCTTATTTAAAAGTCTGCTGGGATCCGACCTTAGGCGAACGTAAAGTTATGCCGGTCGATAAGCCAGACGAAAAGACTGGCCAGGTCACTAGGATTTACGAGCTTGTCACGACTGGTGATATCCGCGTTGACGTTGCATCGTTTTTTGAAGTCTTTCCAGATGAATTAGCTAAGTCTTGGGATGAGTGTAAATCAATCGTCCAGGCCAAGATCAGACCGCTATCTTACTTTCAAGACCATTACGGCGAAAAAGGCTTAATGGTTAAAGAAGAACAGTGCTGGCTAAACTCGCTTCAATACGAGGCCAGAATTAACGCTATGAACACGCAAACAGGTTCTAGCGGTATGTCAGCTAACCAATTAAAAGACTGCGCCATTGAGCGGCTTTATTACGAAAAGCCATCAAAAAAACATCCTATGGGCAGATACATTGCGACAGCTAACGGTGTGCTTTTAAAAGACGGCACCCTGCCAATTGATGAATTACCCTTTGTAAAGTTCGACGACATTGTGGTGGGCGGTAAGTTTAACGGTGAGGCTATCATTACTCACTTGCGTCCCTTACAAGATCAAATCAATCGCGGCAAAACCATGCGGGCCGCTTGGTTAAATACGATGCTGACAGGCAAATGGCTTGCGGCTCGTGGTCATAACCTAGCCCGTGAAGCGTTAAACGATCGTTCTCAAGAAATCGTTGAGTACGATCAATTGCCAAACGCACCAGCACCGCAAGGCCTAACACCGCCAGCAATACCGCAATACGCTTACGAAGAAGAGCAAACGCTAAAAGACGACATGAATGATACGGCTGGTACAAACGAGGCTAGCCGAGGTCAATTGCCGTCCGCTCAGATTCCTGCAATTGGTATGCAGTTACTTGTCGAGCAAGACGACACGCGCATTGGTGTTGAGACAGAACAGCATGAACACGCTTATGCAGACTTAGGTCGAATACTCTTAAAATTCGTAGCCAAGTATTACGACATGCCTCGCTTACTAAAAATCACTGGCCAAGATTTATCTTACACGATCAAAGAGTTTAAGGGTGCAGACCTTAAAGATAGCTTTGACGTTAAGGTTAAGCGCGGCTCGATTGCGCCTGGCTCTAAAACGTTAAAGCGACAAGAGATTATTAACCTCCACCAGGCTGGATTCTTTGGCAATCCGACAGATCCGCTTGTGGTCCAGAACACGCTTTCAATGCTCGAATACGGCTCAGAGTACCAGGCTTGGAAAACGCAAAGCTTACGAATGCGACAAATTCAGCGCGGCTTAGACATGATCGAAAAAGAAGGCGTTAAACCGCCTGTCTCTGAATTTGATGATCATGCTTTATGGCTCAAAGAGTTTAACGACTACCGAATGTCAGACAAGTTCTTGCTGTTAGATGATCAGAAAAAGGGCTTGATCCTTGAGGTTATGAACGAACACGCCGATTTATTGGCGGAAATGACAGCGCCTCAAGAAGACCCAAACAGTGATCCAGAATTAAAACCCACAACTGCCGCCGCCGAAGAAGAGGAACAGTTGATGGCAGAGGGTCCGCCCGCTCAACCTGCCGGTGATCAGTTATCGCAAAGCTTAGAAAACAATTTACCGCCTCAAGGAGAAGTCTAATGGACGGAATGCTCGGAGCTATCAAAGCCAAGCGCAACGGCTCTGGTCTTTTGAACGAAGAACAACCCCAAAAGCCAAGTGCAGAAAAATCTGCTGGCATGGGTCAGCTAATCGATTCGCTATCAGATGAGCAAAAGCAAATGCTTTTAAAAATGCTCGTTCAAGACGTTATGCCAGCCGACACTCAAAAAATCGAGATGGGCGACGGCATGGGTAAAGGCGAGAAAATGGAAATCGAAATGGAGTCGGAAGAAATGGACGACCCCTATGGCGATTACCAACAAGAGTCAGAAGACGAGATTGCTGAAAGCATGATCTCAAGCTCTGACATGGCCAAGGCGGACACGACGGCTAAGCCTCGTAACCTTGGTGAAAGAATGCGAATGAGTTTAGCTTCAAAACTTAAAAAGAAAGGAAAATAATGGACATTGATGCAGCCGTTTCAGCCGCCGAGACTGCGAGTCAGACCCCTGAGCAATCAGCGACCACGACTCCCAGTGTAACTAGCCTTGACTCACTCTCTGAGTTTGAGTTTCAAGGAGAGCGTCTCACGCCTGAGCGATTACAAGAGGTTTTTAACCAAAACCGACAATTATCAGAGGCACAGCAAAAGTACGCCAGCGAGGAACGGTTTTTATCCAACCTCGATGCCGACTTAGAGGCAGTGATCGAGAACCCGGCACTTGCTCAAAAGTTTAAGTCAATTTACCCGGCTAAGTACCACGGTATTGTTGACAGAGCTTTGGCAAAGATTAGTCCGCAGTCTCAAGTCACAGACAAGCCCGGCTTGCCCAGAGAATTCTTAGACGAATTCGGTCGCGTCAAACAGGGGTATGAGCAATTACAAAATCAATTGCATCAAATCGCTGTCGAATCAGCCGCCGCTAAGATCGATGCCATCTTACCAAAGCTATATGAGAAATATCCTTTGGCTGTAGAGGACACTGTCTTAGGTCGTGCTGAGGCTTTTGCCGCTCAAGGTGGAAAGCTAACCGAGCAAGTCTGGGAAAGATTCGTTAAAGAGAGTCACGCTGCCGTTCAAAAGAAAACCGACGCTTTTTATAAAACGCAGCTTAACAGACAAATTGAAAAGGGAACTCAGGCTCAGGACGCAGGTCCGGGTGGAGCAACGCCTGGTAAAGCGCCAAAGCAACTTAAAACGTTTGCTGACGCTGAAAAGGCGATGATCGAACACCTAAAAGGCATGGGCGCTCAATAATTATTATTGGGGGATTAAATGGCAAATAACTTTCAGGGAGTGCAACAAGGTCTTGGCATTCTTAAGAATTTCTATCAAGGGCCTATCGTTGATCAGTTCAACGAAGAAGTCGCAATTTATCGCGGCGCTGAAAAAGGAAAATATCCTTGGTCAGGGTTGCAAGTAAACCGTCCGTTAAAAGTTCGTCGTAACCCTGGTATTGGTGCCACTAGCGATGGCGGCACATTACCAGCCGTTGGTTATCAGACAACTATTCAGGCCGTTATCGCAGCAAAGTATAACTATCTGCGCTTTGGTTTGACTGGTCCGATGATTGCCGCATCTAAGTCTAACGTCGGATCGTTTGTTCGGTCTGCATCGTTTGAACTCGAAGAGGGTTACAACGACTTAAAGTCTGACTGTAACCGTCAGATGTCTTGGGATGGTACTGGTGACTTAGCCCGAGTTAACACAAACGCAGTCGGCTCGACTTCGGTTGTGATCTCTGGCCGAGAAGACACTGAAGCCGCTTTGAAGTTTTTAGATGTCGGTAGCTATGTCGACATTTACACTTCGGCAGGGGTATTGGTGCAAGCCGGTTTGACCATTAACTCGATCAGCTCTGGTAGTGCTTCGACAGCTACGGCGACCGTTGTTTTCAACGCTGCTGTGACTGCGTCTGCCGGTGATATCTTGGTCCGCGCCAATTCGTTTGGTAACGAGATCCAAGGTTTACTGACTCAGTTAGATGGCGGCACGACCACAGTTTTCAGCATTGATCGCTCTACCTATTTGCAAGCGCAAGGTAACGTGATTTACGCAACAAGCGACGGTACTAGCACTGGGACAGACCAGCCTTTGAGCCTTGTTTATTTGCAGCAAGCTGAAGACGAAGCTGAGCGACGTGGTGGACGCGGCATTAACGCTGTTTACTCTGACTACGTTTCGCGCCGTTATTATCAAAAGCTGTTACAAGCCGATAAGCGGTACGTAAATACCGTTCAAGGTGATGGCGGTTTTGCGTCGAAAGACAAAAATTTTCTGGAATGGAACGGGAAACCGTGGGTTCCGGACAAAGATAGTCCTACTCGCATTTTCATGCTGCCGGATAAGTTCATTGAGAAATACGTGCTAAGCGAAATGCAATTCGCTGACGACACGGGCTCAATGTACATCGCGCAAGCTGAAAACGATCAACTCGAAGTCCGCATTCGATTCTTTGCTAACTTGTTTAACAGCAAGGCCGCAGGATCGTCTGTTATTCGAGATTACGTTAGCCCGTAATTTTAGGGGGGAAGAAATGATTCTGTCGTCGTATACTAGGGCTCTAAAAAGGTATGACAAATGCCTTTTCGCAGGGCGGACCAAGGACGGTGTGCCTTGCGTTTTTCGTAAAGCCAAGCGCTTCGAACCTGTATGCGTCACAGATGATTTCAAACTTCTAAACTTGGTCGAGGATAAGCAATTTATTTTTGCGCTAACTGATAATTGGTTAGTGAGTGGAAAGCCTAGGGATTGGGGGATTGACGACGTCGTAGGACGAATTCAAAAGATCGATTCCTGGGCTAATGAGCGGTTCTTAGAGGATTTGGACGAGCAAAACGCTAAGGTCGAAGAGTCTGAGCGCCGACAATTTAGAAACGAGGCAGAGGCGTTTTTTGCCGATAACCGTAAAGAGTTTGCGAAAGCAGTTGATACGGCTTACGGCACATTAACGTCTCTGTCTAAAGACGAACCTAGAAAACGTTTAAAAGACAGGAGTATTAAAAATGGGAATTGTTAATAGAAGCTTAGCTGAATCAGAACAAAAAGAGAGCATGACGCTTAAATCTGGTCTTGCGACTAACACGCAAGAATTGATCTTGGGCGTTGCGCCTCGAGCCATGACCATTACAAACGTGCAAACGTCTTGTTTTGGTATCTCTGGTGCTCCAACTGGTATTTTGCGTGTAACTCGCTTTGGCGGCGCATCTTACTTTGTCGGCTCAACCTTTTTGGTCCCGGCAGTGGGTGTATCTGGCGTTTTGGGTGTAAGCCTTCCCGCAACTGGTTCAAGCCTTTTGAACTTGGTTGAGGGTGACATGGTCACCGTTCTTTTCGGCGGTGGTACTGGTGCTGCGGCTGCGTCGGCAATTGTCGACATGGTTGTGCAGAACGTTCAAGACATCAAGACTTGGTACTAGCTTTTTAGTCGCCTTTTGAGGGTGGAACTTCAACAGTAATTAGGCTAGGGGGTTGGCTGTTCAACTTTCCTCCTACCTAGCCCTCTTAAGGCGACGCCTTTTGGAGTAAAAATGGCTCGTGATTATTGGTTTGCATTTGGTTCCGGAAATCCAGGCTCTTATCCGAGCTTGTCGCCGACGTTTATCACGTTCAGGACTGCGTCTGGCGTGTTTACTCCGCCTGGCATTACTGAAACACCAGCGGGCTCTGGGCTTTACTGGGTTAATTATGGCGCGACTGCAACGATCGTGTTTACGATGGACGGTGCGACGACGGGACTAGCGGCCAGTGATCGATATATTTTCGGTGTGTTTGATCCGCAAGATGAGTTTGGCAACACTCTTTTAGCGATTGGAGCAACGGTTGGACAAATTGGACAAAACGTTAACGCCCTTGGCTCGTCTCAGCTTGCGTTGGGCGCTACTCTTGTTGGGCTGGGCAATACTTCTGTTGCTTTGGGTGTGACGGCGAATGCTTTAGGCACTTCACTTGTCGCCTCGAGCATCACGCTTGTAGCGCTTGGGACTTCGATTTACGCGCAAGGCTTATCGACAACAGCGGTCGGCGCGACGCTATTAACGCTGGTTGGTGGGCCAGCATCGAGCTTTGGTACCAACCTTTCCGACCCATCGACGATGTTTGGCTTCTTAAAACGCGCTCAAGAGGTGTCAGAGGGCAACGAGGTTTATACGAAAGCGACTGGAGTTTTAGACAGCTACTCTCGCGGCTCGTCACAGCTATTGATTCAAAAAACGATTTCAGACGACAATACAGAAACAACGAAGACATAAGTAGGGGAGAGAAAAATGAACAGCCGTCCGACTATCACACTTGCGGTTATCGCTAAAAACGAAGCGCATAACCTATCGCCTTTTTTTAAGAGCATTAAAGGATGCTTTGACGAGATTGTTTTTGTCGACACTGGTTCGACAGATAATACTTTGCAGTTTATTAAAAACATAAACGACCAGCAAAAGTTAGGCGCTCACGATTGGGGTTTGCCCGAGATTAAAGTCTATCATTTTGACTGGGTTAATGATTTCTCTAAGGCCAGAAACTTTGCTTTCGACCAAGCGACTAAAGACTATGTGGCTTGGATGGATTTAGATGATTCTATGTCAGATCCGCAAGCGTTTATTAAATGGCGCGACAACGTCATGCACGCAGCCCATTATTGGTTAGCAAAATACAACTATGCTTTTGACGATAAGGGCAATGTCGTTTGCGAATTCGTCCGAGAGAGAGTGATCAAACGTAACCACGGCTTTCGTTGGGAGTACGCTGTACACGAGGGGCTTTTACAAGTTGAGGGCAAAAAGTATTGGGCACAAAAAGCTAATACGTGGTGGATTAATCACCGTCGCACCGAAGACGACCGCAAGCAAGATCACCTAAGAAACGTTAAAATTCTTGAGGCTTTACCGCTCGATGAGATTCATCCAAGAATGAAGTTTTATTACGGTAAAGAGCTTTTTGAAAACGGCTTTCACGATAAGGCTGGTAAGCCCTTACACGAGGCGATTAAATCTGGAAAGCTAGAACACCATGATTTGATTTTGGCAATTCAGTATGCAGGTCAATCAGCTTTTGCAGCCAAGGCTTATCCGCAAGCTTTAGACTTGCTGTTTAACGGCGTAAAGCTTTTGCCAAACCGTGCAGAGTACTGGGTTTTGATCGGTGACATTTACTTTGTTCAAGGCAATTTTCAAAACGCTATCCATTGCTATAAAACAGCGATGTCTTGCACGATTGAAACGAGAGGCGGGATGCTGGTCGTTCAAGAATCGGCCTACAAAGATTACCCGCTGATTAAACTCGCAGAGCTTTATTTAAATATGGGTAACTGCGAACTGGCTTTCGAGTACATCGAAAAAATCAAGCCTTTAAACGAGCAAGCTCATGGTCAATTAATCGCTAAATATTACGAGCTAAAAGATCTAGGCAAAATGCCTGAAGGTTTACCTAAGGCCGATGACGTTATCATTACTTGCCACGCTCATGCACCAGGTGATTGGGATGAGCATACCTTAAAAGAAAAAGGTCATGGCGGGTCTGAAACTGCGGCGATTGAAGTTGCTAAGTGGATAAAGCTTAAGACTAAAAAGCGCGTTAAGATCTTTCAAAACCGAAAGTCTAAAGACGTTATGCCCTCTGGTGTTGAGTATTGTCGCATTCAAGATTTAAAAGGCTATCTCGACAACCTAGAGCCAGCGGCGCACATAGCTTGGCGGCATCCCAGTCGTTTAACCAGGGCCAAGACTTATTCTTGGTGTCACGATTTACAAATGTATGGCAACCCTGAGTATGACAAGATTGTAGCACTCTCAGAGTTCCACAAAAACTATCTGATTGAGACTTGTCAGATCCCAGAAGACAAAATCGTTTTGGGCTTTAACGGCGTAAATCCAGAAGACTTTCCAAAAGACGCTCAAAAAGATCCGTTGAAAGTGATCTTTTCATCTAGCCCAGACAGAGGTCTGATTCAGTCGGTAGATATCGTAAAAAAGGCCAGAGAAATTTCTGGTCTCGACATAAAGCTGCACTGTTTTTACGGCACTGGTAACATGAGAAAAATGGGCTTAATCGATTGGGCTCAAAGAATCGAAAAGCACTTAGACGACCATAAAGAATTCGTCACTTATCACGGCATGGTTACCAAAGACGTGCTCATGAAGCATTTTTCGGAAGCGGCTGTGTGGCTGTATCCCTCGGACTTCATAGAGTCGAGTTGTATCACCGCGTTAGAGGCTATGTGTACCGGCGCTTATCCGATCGTAAGAAACATGGGCGCTCTAAAATACACGATGAAAGATGCGATTGAGCGTGAGGCTTGCGATATTTTAGACATCGAGGCGATTGAAGGCGACGAGGCGTCGACAGGTATTTGGGCCAATCGTTTAATTGACGCGATTTTAGAAAAGAAGTGGGAGCGGGTTAAGTTCGACTCGCATAACTATTCATGGGAAAGGGTTGCGGACTTTTTCATTGAACAGTTTTCGCTATAGGGGGCGTTTATCATACCGATATTGGTTCGATACGACAGGTACGCTGATTTAACTCGTGGCTTTGTGGCTATTGGTTTTGGCGCACCTGTTATGCCAAACGGTATGGCGCTTGTGACTGGCTTTTTATGGAACGAAGCTTGGTCGAGTTGCTATGAGCCTATCACGACTAGCTGGACGGCCTGTTATGCGCAGGTCGCAACCGGATGGACAGCGTGTTACTCTCAACCAAATACCACATGGACTGAGGTAGACAGATGACACTTTTGCCAGAATACATTGGGAATATCAGCTATAGGGTAAAAGATGCTCAAGTTCGAAAGGCTTATTTTTCATACCGAAATCAAAAGTATCGATGCTATAGCAAAAACAACAAGAGCTACAAAAATTATGGCGGGCGCGGGATAACTGTGAATTACACCTGTCGCGAATTTGTTTCTTGGTGGTTATTTCACGTCAATCAAAAAGAATGGAAAGATCCGACTGTAGGGCGGATTGACCATGATGGCCCGTACTCTTTTGAAAATATTGAAATGCAGGAGCGCGCCGACAATACAGCCGAAGTTCACAAAAGACGCGGTCAGTGCGGAGGTCCAAAGAAAAAAAGGGTAATCGCCTATTGGCCCAATGGCATTGTTTACTATGAATCGACTCGTGAGGCAGCGAGAAAATTGGGCATCCATCAGTCATTTGTGATTCGTAACTGTGCCGGACTCTCTAAAAATAAAAACTTTTTGTTGAGGTATGACGAATGACTCTTGCTCAACTTCGAACCTATTGCTGGGATATTCTTGACGACCCTAATGGTAGTTACTTTACGTCTTCGGTTTTAAATTTACGATTAAACCTTGCAACGAGAGAACTTCAAAAGCGACTGATCACGGCTAACAAAGATTATTACTCTGAGTGCGTTAAGGCCAATACGGTTGTTAACCAAAGAGAGTATTCGTTGCCGTCTGATTTTTACCAATTGATCAGGCTTGAATGGTATCAGGTCGGCACTAGCCTAACGTCGTTGCCCAACAAGATCGAACCGATTTCGCCCAATCAACGAGATTTGGTGAATGAAATACAAGGGTCGCCTCAGTTTTACTCGATGGCTGGGAACAATATTTTGCTTTGGCCGTTACCTGATCAGGTTTACGAGATGCATTTAGAATACGCTTATCAGATTGTCGACATGGCGCTAGACGCCGATGAGCCAGACGCGCCAGAGCAATATCACGAGTACATTGCTATTCTAGCGACCAGAGATTGTCTGATCAAAGACGGCAGACCTTTAAGCCCGATTGAGACAAAGCTTAATGACTACGAGACGCTGTTGAAACAACTTGCTGTGCAAAGGCAAGCTGACGCCGCTCGAATGGGCGTTGTCACTCGATACGATAACGGAGATGTCTGGTAATGGCAGAGGCTTCAGACCCCAAGCCAACGACGCTTTCCTATAGTCTGATGGGCGGTATCGACCAAAAGGCGTCTGAGTATTCAGTCGATAAGGCGCGGTTTCTTGATATCCGTAATATGGATTTCGACGTGCCGAATGCGCTTCAAAAGCGACCAGGGCAAACGCAAGCGATTGGTCAAAACACGTCTGGTCCGATTAACTCTGTTTGGGAATACATTCGTCTTGATGGCAATAGCTACATTGTGGCTGGCACTGATACAGCGATGTTTTATCGAACCGGCACCAGCCTTACCGTCTTAGACACTGGTTGGAATAATGGTCAGCCAGCCGATATGCTGACTTTTGTAAATAACCTCTACATGGCTAACGGGCAAAACTATAAGTACTGGAACGGCACGACCTTAACCAGAATGGGCTTGCCGACATCGACGACAAGTCAGCTTTATGCTGGTCGAACCGGGCCAACGGTCGGCGCAACTAATATGCTCGTTGGCGGCGCTAGCATGGCAATGCAAATTGGCTCATCTTGGGTTGCTCGTGCTGTTTTTGTTGCTTACAATTATGTGCGCTCAGATGGCTATGCTGGTCCGCTCAACCTTTTAAATACCGCAAAAAATATCGTAAGAGCCGACGTTACAGACGGCGCTGAGTTTTTTAATACTTATTCAAAAGTTTACGGTTTCACAATACCTACTAACTACGAAATTTCATCGTTAAACCTTTGGGTTGGCGTTGATACTGTTCGCGCCAACGGCAACACCGCAGCGCTATTGATCGCTGGCTTTAGTGCTCCAACGGTTGTGAGAGTCGGTAGCCTCGCCTACCAAGACGGGTTAGTTGTAGGGTCTAACCGGCGTTACGCCTCTGCATCGCTAATACCGAATGCTGATTTGTCTAGGTTTTGGCTGTATCAATCTTTGCCTGGTACATCTTTGTTTTTAGAGGCTGCGCTTAACGGGGTAACTCAGTGGGGAACCACGTTTCAGCTTGTCGATTTTAGCGCCTACGACGGTGCTGCATCGGGTGAAGCTGCATTTTCTGGAATGGCTTTTGATTTTTTCTCATCGTACACGCCGAAGTATATTGAAGTTAATCAAAACACTATGTTTATGGGCGGCTTTTCTTCAGCACCTTCGAGTGTGTGGTTTTCTGAGGTAGCGCAACCCGAAGTTATTTTATCCGCAGAAAACAATTTTGAAGTTCGCACTAACGACGGCGACAGAGTATTGGCGCTTAAGTCTTACAATAACCAATTGATCATCTTAAAAGAGAACTCTTTTTCTAAGGTGATTGGTGACAGTGCTGATAACTATGAGCTTGTAGAACTCTCAACAGAATACGGCTGTCTGTCGAACCAAGCTATAATCGAGTACAAAGAGAAACTACTTTGGCTCGATAAAAAGGGCATTGTCGAATATAACGGCGCAAGCTGGGACATTATCTCAACTGGTGTCGAAGACATCTTTCGGCGCATTAACTTAACCGCAGCCCGTGAAAAAGCTGTAGCCATTCATCAAGTGTACAGAAACCAGGTTTGGTTTGGGATACCTGTAGACGGCTCGACTCAAAACAATATTACTGTCGTTTACGATTACATCGTAAACGCTTGGACGTTCTTTGACGGGTTTAACCCGGCAAGCTTTGGCATGATCAAAGGTCCTTTAGACAGACCGACTGTTTGGACGGGTAATTATTCTGGAATGCTAAGTTACTTTTCAGAGAGTTTTTATGGCGACAACGGTTCGGGCATTACGTGTCTGGCTCGGTCTGCTTACGATAAGAACGCTGAAAACGAAACTTGGATCTGGCGCAGACTGTTCTTTGACGTGAATACGGTCTCTGGCATCACGGGTGTAATGAATGGTCGTGTTTACTCGAATTACAATAACTCGACCGTCCAGGCGACCTTTAGAATTTTTCAAGATCAGTTTCAGTCTAGGGCAGAGATGGGTGTTGTCGCAAAGGCTTGTAGCTTTGAGTTTTCTCACTCATCTGCAAGTTTGCCGCTATTATTTAACGGCTACACTTGGGCCAGACGCTACTTGAGGAATTTATAATGAGGATCCAGGCATCGACTGACATAGACAGAGTAAAGCCCGAAGACGTACCGCGTTATGTCGCAATTGCCTTAGAGCAAATTACTTCGGCTTTAAATAACGGCTTAAACTTTGCCGACAATTTTCAAGGCGTAATAGCCGAAATGACTTTTACCGCGGCCAACACCGATACGAGCATAATAAATCCAATTAGCAGAGTACCGGCTGGCTATCTTGTTTTAAGTCGCACAGCGAGTATGATTGTCTATGACGGGTCCACTCAGTCTACGGCTTCGAGTGTTACGCTTCGAGCGTCGGCGGCTGGTACGGTGTCGTTGTTATTGTTTTAGGGGGATGATTTGAAAAACGTGGCCTCTGGTTATGGTCAGCAAGCCCAGATGGGTTCAAATCGACCGCCACAGCAACAACAAGGCGGCGGCGGGTTTAACTTTCAAGCCGCTGGTGTTCAAAACAACCAAGAGCTTTACAACTACGACAAAAACGATCCAGACGCTTACCGCACTCACATTTTGCAACGCTACTTAGGCGGTGAGGGCGGACTAAAAAACCTTGTGCGGTCTTATGCTGGAGCGCTCAGGCCCGACCTTGCTCGGTCTGCTATTCAGAAATATCAACAGCGCTCAAGGCAGCGTGCTGGATTAAACCAGGCTTTAGCCGGTATGCCAGAGCAACAACGAGCCGAAGAAGACCTGATCAAACAAGAGGCTAACCAGGCCTTAGGTTCTGGCATTAAATCGACTCGTGAAAACTATAACCGCCGTGGTCTTTTGTTTTCTGGTCTTAGAGAGGGCGGTGAGCAAAAAGTGCGCTCTGGTGTGGCTGCACAAACAGCACAAAATCTAGGCGGCGTTGCTAAAGATTATGCAAATCTTGCTGACGCTAGGAAACAAGCGCTAGCCTCGCTAGAACTACAAAACGCTCAACAAATGCAACAGATGGCAGACCAAGCGTTTGAGACGACGAACCGAAACAATATCGCCAGACGACAAGCTTACCAGCAACTAGGTCAAGGGCTTGGTTACGCGGCTGGTAGTTATTACGGGTCGGCTGGCGGCGACACTAAAAAGCCCGATATTTCTAATTCGTACAGACCGCCTGGTGATTCGAGATATGCTAGCCCAAGGATAGATTAATGAAACAAGTTGAACTACCAAGCCAACAACCAGCCCCGATTATAGGCCAAGAGGCCAGGCCGCCATCGACTACACCTTACAATGTGGCAAGCTTTGCGGCTGAGAACGCCAATCAGTCTGCCGCAAGTCGAGCGCAAGACTACACAAAAGGTTTTGAGACAGCTCGTGGCCTTTTAAAAGACGACGGTAGCTTTAATAAATCTTTAGGCTTTGGTAACGACGCTATGATTGGCGCTATCAGACAAAAATATCGTGGCGAGTACGGAATGAAGGAGCGCCGTATTGGTCAGAATTTACGTCAGTCTGCTGAGCAAGATTATTTAAAGCGTTTGGCGATCGCATCTGAAATGGCCGGTCAAGAGCACGAGCTAAATATGCAAAAAGAAATCTTACGGCAGAAAAAAGCCGCTGCGAAACGGGCCGCAAGGGGACAAATTATTGGGACTGTTCTAGGTATTGCTGGCGGGGTTGCCGGAGGAGTACTGGGCTCTGCGGCTGGTCCGACTGGTACCGCCGCTGGTATTTCGGCTGGTTCACAGCTTGGTATGGGCGTCGGCGGTGTTCTAGGGGAGGGTATGTAAATGTCTTTGATCTTAGATGATTATTCAGCGATTGGCGCTTTAGGCGGTGCGGTTCAAGGCTTTACTAAAGGTATGGTCGATGCCGAAGACCGCAAAATGAAACAAATGGAGTTTCAGGCAAAGCAAAAAGCCGAAGAGCGAGAAGTAGAACGCGAACGCTTTCGCCAAGCCCTAGACTTAAGAAAAGCGAATCTGATCAAGACCGCAGAGGGCGGACTAGCGCCTGACATGGAAGCTCAGCGCCGAGAAGACGTCATCAAGGCGCCCACTGGTCAATTGCCAAAGTACGACGAGCAAGGTCGGCTTATTGGGTTTAGCGTTGATCCAGATTATGAACAATCACAAATTAGAATTGCTGGCGCTAGAGCGGCTATTGATCCTTACGGTACAAAATCAAAACCTACAGAGGGGGAGTTCTTATCTGCTGGCTTTGCAAAAAGAATGAAGGGCGCTGAGGCGGCTTTAAAAAGTATGCAACAGCAGGGCTTTGATCCTACATCTCAGCGCGTAGCGGCTCAAGGTCTTTTGGGTGGTCGTGGAATGCTAGGTCGCCTTACTGAAGGCGCAAAAGACAACGATGTAAAGCAATTCGAGCAAATAAAGCGTAATTTTGTTTCTGCTGTCTTGAGAAAAGAGTCGGGCGCCGCAATTAGCCCGCAAGAATATGCAGAAGAAGAAAAGAAGTATTTTCCACAAGCTGGCGACTCACCAGAAGTTATAGCCCAAAAAGAGCAAGCTAGGGCTCAAGCTATTGCAAACTTAACCGCGTCATCTGGTCGTGCTTTTGATCGGATACCAGAAATCAAAGGCCCGCCTCCAGCCGCTCCGAAAAGCTCTGGTCCAAAGGTCGGCACTGTAGAGTCGGGATTTCGTTTCAAGGGCGGTGATCCGGCAGATTCAAAAAATTGGGAAAAGGTTAAATAAATGGCCGAGTCAAAACCTTGGGAAAAATATAAATCTGAAGGCGCAAAGCCTTGGGAAAAGTATGGGTCGGCGTCGGTTTCTGCTGAAAAACCACAAGAGGCTGGCCTTTTAGGAAAAAGCCTTGATGTGGCAGCTCGAGTTTTAGATTACCCTGGCGGACTTATAAGGACCGGCGGCGCCGCTGCATGGGGCGCGCTTCAGGGCGAAAATCCCGTAACTCGCGAAGACGTTTCGCAAATGGTAAGAGGAAAAGCTCCGACCAGTGCTGAATATTTTGAACGACTGGGCGTTGAGCCTGGACCGTCTAGCTACATCCCTGGCGTCGGCGAAGTCTCGACCAGAGATGTCTTAGGCTTTGGAATGGACGTTGCCACAGACCCGCTCACACTTGTCTCAAAAGGTATCCGGGCTTTGCGCCCAGCAGAGACCGCACTAGAGTCAGGCGGTCGCTCGATGTACAAATCTGGTTTAAAGAAAGTCGATGAGCGTTTAGCAGAAAAAAATGTAAAGCCGGTTTCTGATATTTTGTTAGAAGAGGGAAAGGCCGGAACAACTCAAAAGCTATCTCAAGAGGCCGCCAAGCTTGGCCAGAAGTTCGCAAAACAAAGGGAGGAGTTGTACAGAGTCGCTAATGAAAAAGGCGTTGTTATTGATACGAGCGAGATTGTTAAAAACGCTCAGGCGCAAATTGCTAATTTAAGAAAAGACCCTGGTCTTAGGCCAATGGCGGATCGCTTAGACGACCTGGTGAAGCGCTATCAGTCAGAAGGATTTATTGACATCACGACCGCGTCAGATTGGAAATCTAATTTAACTAACGCTTTGCCAGAATCGGCCTTTGATCCAAATGGAAAACTTAAGGGTCCAGCGGCTCAGGTAGAAAAAGCCTTGGCGCAAGATTTTCGCAAAGCCATTATTGACGCTGGAAACAAAGCCGAACCAGGTCTTGGTAACAAGATTGATGACATAAATCAAAAATGGTCGTCGGTACTTGAGGCCCGAAAACCATTTAGAATGCAGGTGCGCAGAGAGATCACTCCAAACGCATTGACGTCGGTAGATGCAATGCTTGGCGGTACGACATACGCTTACACAGATGATCCTGAAACAGCGCTTGCTGTGTTGCTCGGCAAAAAAGCTCTTGATGTGTCAAAGACAACTCGCTTTCGCACTCAAGGCGGCAAAGGCTTAATGAGCGTTGGGAGGTCTGGCCTAATAGATCCAGCATTACGTCGCGGATTGATAAACAGCCAGAGGGAAAATGAACGAAAAGATTAAAGACGACCTAGATAAGCATTTCGACAAATTCATTGAAGGGCTTGGGCCTCAAGACAAGGATTTGGTTGAAAAACTTAAAGTAGACTTAAAGGATTTATTCGACTCGCAAAAGAACGCAGACCGGGCTCGGCGCGATCTCGGCAAAGACTTTAACAAGATCATGAGCGCATACTTTAGTCAGTTTAAGACGAAAACTGGAGTCGACTACGCCTCGCTTTACAATAAAGTGCTCGACAAAGAAAAAGTTTTTTTAAGGCATCTAGGCACCGATAAGCTTCAGTATCTGAAGTTAATATTGGCTTTAAAGACTACTTTAGAAATAAAAAAACGTGGCCTTCTAGCTGTTTAGTTATAAAAACAATTTTTTGAAGGAAAATTGAATGATCGAAATAAAAACTCGAACGGGCCGATCTTTTTGGGTTTGCGAACAAAGCCTTGAACTAGCTAAAAAGTTTTTCTGGAACGTGTTTACACGACCACCCTCGAAGCCCGCACACTATATACACCATCCCTATGTGTTTCGCGATCTTTGGATACCATCAGGCATCCCCAGGGTAAGAGGAAAGACCAAAAAGATTTTGTTTCACAGAGAACTTTTGGCGGATGAGCTTAAGAAAGTCTCAAAAAATTATTTCGTAGATCATATAAACGGCAATGTTCTAGACAATAGAATAGCTAATCTTAGAATTGTCTCCGCCGCAGAAAACGCAAGAAACAGAAGAAAAGGAACAAACACGTCTAGTAAATTTAAAGGCGTCACGGCTCATGCCGATAACTGGATAGCTCAGGCGACTTATAATGGCAAGCATCACTACCTGGGCTATTTTAAATCAGAAGTCGAGGCCGCCAGAGCTTATGATGAATTTTGCAAAAAGAATTACGGCTCCGTGATGCTTCAAAATGGAGTGTAACAATGTCAGAAAAGCACACAGTTAAAGAGACCAAAGAGGCTATTCAAGCCATTTATCTAGTCGGCTTGTTTGTAGTCGAGCGCGCCAAAGACGGCGTCGATCTGAACGACGCTATGGCTTTAGCGGCTAAGTTTATGGACCCGTCTTTTAGAGACGTTGTGATCAACGGTGTCACTGGCGCCGACATGATCGATAACGAGATCAAAGACTTATCGTTTCCGGAGTTTATTGAGCTAGCCCAGGTGGTTGGCGACTTGCTGGCCATGCATAAAAAGGCTGCATAATTATGAATCCGATTGTGTTGGTCCAGACGGTTAAGGCCGTTGTTGAACTTTACCTTTGGTTTCGTAAAATGCGTAAAGAAAAACAGCCCGAGCGCCGAGAAGACTGATACCAACGTGTTACTCTTTGCGGCCTCTGGCGTGGGGTAATGGCTATACCCTCCTTGATGAACAGTTACGCCAGGGGCCGCTCCTTTGATAAACAGGTTTCCAAATTTGGTCGACGAGCTTAAAGAGAGTGCAGACAAAAAGCCACGACGCGAAAGCATACGCGGCATTATCATTCATCACACAGGCTTGCCGAAAATAGAGACGCCTTCGTTTTTCGATTCGATTAAAAACTGGCTTACCAAAAAAGATGACGCTTACGTTTCTGCACACTTTTTAATAGGCCGCAACGGGCGCTGTGCGCAGCTTGTTGATCCGGATAGCTGGATAAGCTTTCACGCGGGCAAATCCGCCTATTGGCATCCAGCGCACCGTAAAGTGATGCCCTCACTTAACGAATGGACTGTCGGCATAGAACTCATCGGTGACGGTAACGTAAACGCCTTTACCGATGCTCAATACGACAAGCTATCAAGGCTTTGTGCCGCTTTGATGCAAAAATATCCGGCAATCAGTCCTTTATGTATAACAGGCCATGAAAACGTGGCTGTCCCAGATGGGCGCAAAAACGACCCTGGAAAGCTATTTAACTGGCAGCACTTTTATATGCTACTTTATAAGCGATATAGTGAGCCTAGCGTTGTTGTCTCAAATACACCGATAATACTTGATTAATACTAGTATGTATCGTATATTGATTCTATACCCTGGAGGGTCAATATATGAAAAAAGCAGGTAATTTTCTTCAAACCGTAGAAATTAAGAATTATGCGGGTTCGATTAAAGTTGATGTCAACGATGATATAAACGGCCTTGCGCTATTCGCGGCGAGCCCGGATTTGTTGGTTGCTTTGCAGGGCTTGTTGGCGACCATACCGTTTCGCGAAGACCATAACTTTGAAGCCATTGAAGCGGCATACGCGGCAATCACCAAAGCCACGGGTGGTGCCGAGTGAGCCGCACAAAGTTTACGCCTGGACCTTGGGAATTAATTCCTGAATTTTCTGAAATTAGAACTGTTCAACCAGACGATACGTCTAATTATGGAAATGGAACGCCTATTTGCGGTATTTTTGACATGAGTACTAATTATGAGCGATCCAGCGCTAACGCCCGTCTGATCGCGCAAGCCCCAGCCATGTACGATATGTTGCTTTTATGCGAGACGCTCATTGCGAATTTCAACGACCCGAACCTTAACGTCATCGCCCACAACATCGACGACCTTTTAAGAAAAGCACGAGGCGAATAATGGACCGCAAATACACCATGCACTCGGTTAACGGCATCACTACGCCTTGCGGAGGCTTTTTAGAATGGCTCGACGTCGAGGTTTTTGTTCACGACTACCAAGAACTGCAATTCGACATCGAATGGATCACCGTCAGATCGACAGGCCAATCTTTTAAGTTCTCAGACCTGTCAAAAGCCGACCAAGAGCGCCTTTACAAAGAAGTCGAGCAAGATATCGCGTCTGATGACTTTGGCGCTTACGAATACGATTTAGAAAATTGCGCATTGGAACCGTCAGATGAGTAACTTCAATCAAATCTCTCCAGGGTTTACTGGAGCGAAAGTCTGGCGGTTTCTTTTAGGATCCAAGCTTTTGACGGCGGCGACGGACAGCCTCAAGCTCGGCTTTCGTTGCGGTGGGCTCGAAAGATTCTTTCACATAGTCCATAAACGAGGGTTTTTCTGGGAAAGTCTTCGACCCTGCAACTACGGATTTCTTTTTGCGCCAATCTTCCATAGGCTAAAGGTTATCACCGCCGTTTTGATCTCGGCAAGCGTGATAGGCTGCGGCGAAAAGAATTTCGACCTATGCACGCCAGACCCGTCAACTGTCGGCGAATACCTTTACGCCGATGGTCAGTACCGAAAGTCGATTAAGTTTTATTGTTCATCGGGTTGCGAGTATTTGTCACCAGTCTCCGCTCACTTTGAAACGCCTTTTGGCTATGCTTTTAAAAGCCCGACTGTAAAAAGCTGTAACTCATCTGCAAACGCATCTAGCAAATAGCTTTCTGTAGGTCGATATTAGCTTTTTGCCCTGTGTCTCGCAGATCTGGACGCACTTTTCAAAATCCGCTTTCCGGCAACCCTTCGAGTTTACCAGGATCAGCGAAGACGTCGTTATGATCGTCACTATCAAAAGCGATCTCATCACCTTTTGTTATTGTCTAGTTTGAGTAATAACTCAAGAACGACGGCCTTCATCTCGGCGTTAGTCGGCACGTTT
The DNA here is from genome assembly GCA_964633435.1 of uncultured Candidatus Saccharibacteria bacterium. Lineage (GTDB taxonomy): Bacteria > Patescibacteriota > Saccharimonadia > Saccharimonadales > Saccharimonadaceae. Next base: position 22,724 of record CAZWHA010000006.1, read on the forward strand.
TGAAGTTTAGTCTCAATTGCAGTAACTTTTTCGATAAGCTTTGTCAGATCTTTAGAGTCGGAATGAAAGGCGTCCCACAGGAACTTCGCCAAATAGACCACAATGCCGATTAAGTTGCTGGCTAAAATGGCGGTAAGGACTTTATAGTCCATGAACACGTCACCGCCGTTGACCTCTGCGACTTTTTTTACAACCTCTTTAGCGTCAGTGGTCCAGCTCAGGACGTTTAGCAGAAATATCAATCCAAGCGGAGCGCTCGTCTTCAACAGCGACCGCCACGACGTCGGCGTAAATCTTATCGACAAGCTGTGGAACCTCCATGAAGTCGTCCTCAAGGTAGGCCTCGATCAGTTTCTTTATCTTTTCTCTGGCATCTTGGCCCTTCACTTTTTCAGTGTGGGCCCTTAAGTTACTTGGATCTAGTCTTGTTTTTTGATTTAGGCGCTTTTTCTATGACAGATACAGGCACGGGTTCGGTTACTTTCAGGTTCAAGGTCTTGTTTTGCTCTTCGAGGCGCTGTTTTATTTGAAGCTGTTTTATGGCCTGTTGCCTAACCCTCGTATCAGTTTCGATGAACTTTCGCTCAACCTCGCTAAGCTGTTTAGACAAGCGCTCAACTTCAGACTTAATCTCGACGTCAGTTTCATCAAGCTTTGTAACCGTTTGCTTCGTAGACCAGATGTGACTTTCTAGCTGAGCTAGGCGATCATGCGCTCTGTCTGAATCGTGTTTTTCAATGTTGGCGTAAACAAACCCAGCCGCCGTTACGAACACAACTGCAAAAGCCAATAAACTATAAACAACTGTCATTTTTCTTTCCCTCACTATGCCTAAAGTCTAGGCAAGGTTATTTTGCCTGGTCAAGTCGCCATTTTTCGATGCAACGCCTTAAAGCGTCCTCGCCAGATTCAAAGCTAGGCTCTGTGTATTGAGTGAAGGTTTCGCGGTCGTGAATCTGCGCGACCCAGTATTTGCGGCCTAAGACGTTATGCTGAAACGTGATAATTACTTTTGAGACTTTATTTTCGATTTCTGTGATTAGCTGTTCGATCATTTAAATTTCACCCTTCCCCCAATTCTTTTCTGGCTTTGGCGAGTGCTTGCTGAGCAGACTTGTAGTCATCAAGTTCTGGACTTGGCCCGAAGGGCCCTTCGTGAAACCAGCAAGCTGCCAGCAACGTCTTGTCCAACGCCCCCACCAACTCCCCGCAGAGGGCGCGAAGGCGATTGTTTTCATATTCAAGTAAAGGGACGATTGGAGCCCAAGAATATCCGCACACGCAAGTGTAAACGGGCCCATCAACTTTTATGTCATTGCCTGATTTGTCGCACGAATAACATACTCGTGAGCCCCGGTCTGCCTCGTGCAAACGCTGTGAAAGCCGCTTAACCTCAGCTTTCAACGTGTCCCGCTCAGCATCGCAAGTGCCGTAGTCTGCTTTTAGCTGTTCTAGCTCTAGCAACAACTCACCAAGCGTCACATGGTCATTTCGACTCATCTCTTTGTTGGCCAATTCAATAGCGCTGTACTTTAGAGCGTACTCATCGCGCTCACGCAACGCTTCGTCGAGGGCGCTTTTCTCGACTAACTCAATCTGGTTGTCGTGCCAATAAAGATTGCCGCCGCCTTCGGTTGATATGTAACCAGATTTGAAACCGTCGACGCATTCTTCTTCGGTCTCCCAAACTACGTAGTATATTCTCGGTCGCTCAGGCTTGGTCATCGGTTAACTCCTTCTTCAGCGCGGCGAGGGCGTCGCTTAACTCACAGCCTTCACACTCTTGGCCGTTTGCATCCATGTATCTGTATCTAGTGTCTTCCATCTCCGCAGCATCAATCACCGGCCAGACCTTTTCGAGGATGTACATGAGTCGGATGTTTTCTGATTGCTCTCCTGTTTGAAACCAGAGTTCGTCGCCAGAGAGCTTGTCTTCTGATACCACATCAAGCTTGCACTGCTTTTTGAGCGCGTCGGATAGTTTCATTCCCGTCCTTCCTTCCACTGCTGCCACGCGGGCAGGGCGTGTTTGGCCGTAAGCCAGTCCCTTGGTCTTTGCATCTGCGCGGGCACCATTGTTAGCGTTTTGACTTGAATATCAATCAAGTCGCTAACCAGCTTAGTGTCTTCGTTCACACATCCCCCGCAATCCGCTCGGCTTCGTCTAGCGGCTCTAACGACTTGTCGTCAAAACCGTTTGTTGACCAATATTCTTCACACTTGCCCGAGCTGTTCGGCTGCAATTCTACATAGCTTTGTCTATAACGATTTGGTTTAGCTCGATACCTATAACAGTTAACACGGCTTGGACACGTTTTGTTGTTGCACATTGCGATGTCAGGCATTTTCGCTCGCTATCTTCTCGGCTTCGGTGAGGGCGTCGTATGCGGTTGTTTTCATTTTGTCAGTCGCATCCCAGTGCCCTTGAGCCGCGAGATTTCCTTCGTGAAGAACTTTTCCTAGCGCCTCACCGTACAGCTTCACTAGGCGCAACAGCAGGGCGAGGTCGGTGGGTGCACGGTCATAAAATTGAGCGTTTTCAATCGGGACGTCGACAGAAAGTTCAAAACCTCTTGTTGGCACCACTACGATCTTTAATCCCATTGCGTGGTCAGGTAGGTTTTTTAAATTTACAGGAGTCGCTGCCCTCAACCGCGCCTCAATCTCTTGCAAACGAGTGGAGAGGCTCATAGGTCCGCCTTTAACAAGCTGAAAACAACTCGCTTGTCATCGATAGGTAAGACGTAGCCAACTTTAAATTTCAGAGATTTATCTGTGTATCCAGCAGGTCCTTCATATACTTTAGTAGGGCCAAAAGTTTTAAGTACAACCTTTGGGTCCCACTCTTTTAAGATAACGATATCGCCCGGCTGAAAACCTCGGTCGTTTTCGCGCACCTCAAACGTTTTCGATCCGTCAGCGACTCGGCAAAAGTATTGCGGCCAGATTTTTAATTCGTGAGTCACCCCTGCCCCCTTTCGAGCAAACGCTTGGCCTTTTCCGCAAGCAACTCCAGCCTATTACCAGTCGGCAAATTATCGGTTCTAATCGCAACAAACTCTCGCAAAAGGTCCTCTGCGGTCTCTGTGCGAATCGGCTCGATCAGAATGAGTCGGGCGGAGAAACCATCGCCTTCTGCATCGTTTAGATCCTTTGTCCTATAAAATTGTTTACCTTGAATTTTGCAGTTTTCGATCACCTCCACCACTGGAGCCGCCGCAAAAAAAGCTTCTAGGTCATCGGCAGAAACGTAGTCACCGCAGAATGTTGCTGAACCAACACCATAATGCGCTTGCCAAGTCTTATTGACTATCTTTAACCCAGCCGCTTTTACCAGCGGATACTGTTCGTCAGTCATACTCACTCCTGTCGATAAGACCGACAACGCGCGCACATTCTTTGCCCGTTACCAGTCGACATAAATTTACCGCCACAACAAAGACAGCTTCGCTTTTTTTGCTCAATCGGCGACATTTTCAAGTATCGTCTCATCGCGTTTATATCGTTAAGCTGATGCTCACCATACTCCGCAATTAGCTGTTCATTTTCATCTGTCGAAACGTAAATGCCCCGCTTGCTCATCACTCACCTATAAAATCCATTTGCCGTAAATCAGCCTCAGTCGGATTCCACTTTTGACGCATTCTGATGGCGTTTTCTTTTCTGGTTTCGTCAGTCATCGTCAAATTCGCACTAACCCCGCCAGCGTGCCAAATCACAGCGTCTAAACAAATCGCAGACCTAGCCCCACGTGCTGCAACCCGTCTAGAGTAATCTATGTCGTCAGGGCCCGTGCGTACAAATCGTTCATCGAATGGACCGACCTCGTTGTAAAGGCTTCGCTTTATTAAAAAAGCGTATAAACAAAGTTCATCGTATAAGAAAATGCCAGGCGCATAAGGGCTTTCGGCCCTCATTAAATTTTCTTTGTTTTCAGCCATCTGGTCGTAAGTCAAAGGACCAGAAAACAAGTTAAACCCGCCGTCTTGATGAAAGCCTGTAAAAAGCGCGTATCTGCCTTGTTGATCGTTGCCAATGGGCATAAGCAAACCAAGCCCTTGAGTGCGCTCATAACAAGCGACTAGGTTTCTAATCGCATGCTCTGTCAAAATGGTATCGTCGTTTAAATAGAGCACATACTTCGATGATTGATTCGACATCTGAAAGCCGTGATTAGTCGCCCTAGCATTAGAATACTGGTCATGGTCTGCCGGATGTAAAACCCTTACATGATCACCGTAAGACGGCTCATAACCAGGCGGCGTGATTACGACCGTGTCGATTAGCTGTTTTGGATAGCTTTGCCGATTAACCGACTCTATCAACAGATCTAAGTATTTTTGATTTTGCTTTAAAAAAGCGGTGACGACGACAGAAACACTGGGTGATCTTTGCACTGGATACTCCTTTTGTAGTTTTCTAAGACTGCTTTAGATGATTCGCTTATAAACAAACGATAATTCTGATCCTGAGGCGTGTCTGGGCATTTATATTGAAAACTTCCCCACGTGACATTGTTACTTTCGCAGATATCTGAAATGCGAACCGAATCGGCACTCACAACGTCAAAAGTTCCGGATATACTTTCTAAAAAAACTGTGTCGATAAATTTTGCCACGTCATAATAGCTGACGCAGTTGAAAACAGAATCAGGAGTAACCGTCAGCACAGGGTTATGATCAACCATTGCCTTTATCAAATTATTTTTTCTCATTGTCGGACCAATTAGGCTTGAACACCTTAAAATCGTTGAAGACGGTTTTCTTTTTACAAACTCTTCACACATAAGTTTTTGCAAGGCGTATAGGCTAAACTTCTCCGCAAGGTATCGACCAGACATTGCCGGATAAACGTCAACTGTCGACATAAACACAAATCGCTCACAACGAACGCGTAAAAGTTTTTGGGTCAGCTCGACATTGTTCGCATAAATCGTTGGAAGGCTGTTAATGACGACTGATCTTGACTGGTCCCATGCGCAATGAACGATCAGATCAAAGTATGGGTCATCGTACACAAGATCATTTATTTCGGAGTCTCTTGTAAACTCAGTGACGTCATGGCCCTCCCTAAACCAATCGTTTGCCAGAAAGGCGCCGAAGCCCGACCGTGTGCCGGTTATTAAAATTTTCAACTTTCCCCCTTCAAAATAATGCCCAAGACTCAAGTCAGAGTGTAAAGGACGCTAACGGGCTGATGGAAAACGGGTTAACTTGAGCCTTGGGCAAAGCTGTTTTACTTCAAAACGGCAATTCATCGTGCGGGTCTGGGCTTTCAGATTCATGAGCCCAGCTTGCGTCTTCAAAAGACGGGTCGTGGCCTTTTGCTGGCATTGGCTTTGTCGGGCCCAAATCGTTAAGGGTCACTTGGTTAATCACTTTCCAGGTTTGGGCATTTGGTTGCATTTTGGGGGGGAGTGGAATGACAGCGTATCTTGTGTCTTCTGTGCCTTCGCCTGTTCTGGTGATCTTGATGGCGGTCTCTTCTAGCGGATAGTCATTATTTAAGTCTTTAAGCGCGTTATAAAGTCTCGAGCCTTGTTCTAAGACTTTGGCGGTATAGGTCGTGCCTTCTTTGACGATCATGTTTATCTGAAATCGAAAGCTTGAACCTTCAAACCATTCTGTAGACGATTTTTTTTCGCCGCCCTTAGGCCAAGATTGATAAAACTCATAAGGGTCGCCTTTCAAGACGCCAATGACTGACTCGCCGTCTTTGAGTTTGATAAGATTCTTTACGCCCTCGCCAGAGCCTTCTGATTTTCTCTCTTTGAATTTCATGCTGTTCCTTTTTTTAAAGTTGATTGATATTGTTCGCAGTATTTACTCACATTGCAATAAGCCTTGCAACGCATATCAAATTTCCAGCGTTCCTCTTTGCCGCACTCGGGCAGTTTCTTTAGCGCCGATTGATGGCTGTCTATGCGCAGCTTGATAAAGTCCAAGGTGCGTTCATGCTCAAACTTCTCTATAGGCACGATGGCGCAAGCGTTTTGTGGGTAAGTCTTTGTCGTGACGGCCTTGATTTTAGAAAAGTCTCTGGCCAAGGCTACGACTTGAAGCTTTTTTGCGCCAATGCCGTTTGATGATAGGCAAAAGTTTTGGATGTTTAGCTGGTGCGTCCATTCAGGCTTAGCTGGCGGTTTTAGCTGATAAACGCCGCAGAACTTCCAGTCAGATAGCACGCCATCGAACAGCTCCAGGTTATCTATCTGGGCCGATATTTTAAAGCCATCAATCTCAATAAAATGCCTAACCTCTTTTTTGTTCAAAAGGTTGTGCTCGGAATGCTCAACGATTTTGTGAATCAGCTTGCCATAAAGCGGGTAAAGCAAGTCTTCAACGTCTTCGGTGATCTCTTTGGCGTATTTTTTCTGCAAAGCCCACTGCCTAGAAGGCTTCAGCAAAGACGTTGCTGTAAAGTCTGACCCGCCGCTGTCGTAGTCGTCCGCCTCGATTGCCTTAACTAGCGCCCTTGGCAGATTTTTATTGTTCGTTATTTTCATCAACCGGCTCTTCTTGAGCAAATAAAACTTCATCGAGCCATTTGTCGAAGTCTGGCTTTATCTCTTGATGGATGATTTCAAATAGCGCGCGCCATTCTGGTGTTTCTTCTTGATTGTTCATAAATTTCCCTTACTCTGTACTCATCGGTATAAGTTAATACTGAGTATGAATTCAAGAGGTTTTTGATTGAAAAAGAAACTTTGTAACGCACCAGAGTATGTACGAATGACGATCACCTTAACGCCTCAGCGCCTAAAAGAACTTAAAGAGCAGGCCAAGAAAAAGGCGGGCGGTAACTTGTCGCTTTATTTAAGAACTTTAGGAACGGGCCAAGAGTAAAATGTTTGAGATTCAAAACTTTAACTTGCAATCTTTTATCGATTGCGCAAATGCGCTGGTCCAAGCCGATGAAGTTAACAATGCGCTTTGGCTTTTAACGGACGGCTTGCCTGGTTATTACCGAGACAACCCGCCTCAAGAGATCATAGAGCTTCGAAACGAGATTTTATCAAGGCTTGCGACACCGCTAAGATACGCAGAATTAGAAAAAGATTATAAGGCTTATCCAGAGGGTGAAACTTATTACGCTGAGCATACGTTAAGGGGTCGACTAGTCGTTCAAGAGGGCTTGCGTCTCAGAGACAATGGCGAGATGCCTTACTTTATCGACCTTGGGCCCGGTGATGGGTTTGTTTCGCCGTCTTTAAATCAGAACAGCGTATCTCATTACTATGTGCCGCTGCGATTTAGCCAGGCAATTAACGATGACTTTGCGCTTCACGAGCAATGTAAGCGATCGCAATTGCCAAAGGTCTTTTTAGCGCTAGAGATTATCGAGCATTTGCAAAGCCCTTGGGACCTAAAGGCAGAATCGCTCAGGTTCGGTTTGCCGGACGTGATTCATATATCAACGCCTATGTACTCTTTCGATAAAAGGGACATCGTTTGGCAAAAAGAGCGCTCGTTACTGGGACACCTAAAAACGTTCACACCAAAAGAATTCACGGAACTCTGCGTCAAGCTGTTTCCGGAATATGACATTCAGTTTTATGCGAGTGAGGTGATGCAGGTGCGTTTAGTTTTAAAGCAAACGAAGTACGACTTTTTAAAAGCACCCCTACAAGTATGACGCCTATTTTCAAATGCCTAATACCAGGACGCGTGTACGTGAAAAAGAACACCAAGCGTGTCTATGGTAGAGGCCCAAGAAAACGCGTTATTTACTCGCCTAATTACACAGCTTGGGAGGGGGTAGCTATGGCTCACCTTTGCCGAGAGCGTTTAACTACGGGCCTTATAACGCCAATCAAACGCTATGTGCATTGCAAGTTCATCTTTAACTTTGAGGACAGGCGCGCTGAGGCCGATTTATCTAACCTAATTGAAAGCCCTCAAGATGTCTTAGTAAAGGCAAAAGTCCTTTGGGACGATCGTTTAATCTATTCGCTAGACGGGTCGCGTAAACAATACGGCAAAGAGAACTCTTGTTTGGTCGAAATTTATGAATTTGAAAGTTAGCAAAGAATTAAACTGGGCGCTAACTGTACTTGTAGGCAATAAAGGGTATTGCAGCGAAGCTGAAATCCCGCACAAAAAACTCAAATTCAAATCAGAGTCAGACGGTATTTATCTGAATGGCAGGCTCTTTTTAAATTGGCACGACGCAGGGTTGATCTATGACGCTTTGAAAAAGAAACCCCAGAGGAGTTGACAACTGGGGCATCAAGAGACGTAATCGTGGATGCGAACACACAATTGAATTCACGGTAACCCACCTAAAATTCAATTGCAATAGCCGTCAGCGGTTTCTCGCCAACTTGACGTTAATCCGGGGCGGGATCAGTCAGCCAAAAACCCATTTGATCCATCGACAGGCAGACCGGATGAAACCAGAGACTAAACCTCTCTGTACCTACGGGGACCGGATTAAACCCTAACTCGTAAGGTTGTGGCAAAGATGGGGGGACATGGAGTCTTAGCGGACTTCTGGTGTTAGAGACACTTCCTGCGGACTGTAAGGCTTTAGACCTTTAGAACAGCATAGGATATCTCGCTCTGGTAGGCGAAGCGAAGGCGGGTTCAAACCAGGGAAACAAAAAGAGCGCAATTGCTTCCGAATTCTCAATGGGGGTAAGGGGGAATTTCGCTCTGGCTATCTCGCTCGGGGGGTTCAATTGGGGAAATGCTGGTGCGGTGCTGATTACGATTCAGCAATGGCTAGTCAGTTAAATCATGTCGGCTATTGCAGTTGGGATTGCAAAGAAGCTAGTCCAAAAAAAAATGATCTACCTGATTTTAGTAAGCTAACTGAAAATGCAGTAACGAGACAGCCCAAGAAAATATACCCCAAAACGGTAAGCCAAAAAAAAGTAACTCAATTACCGACTAGGTACGCTAATGCTAAAAAGCTATCGAAACGACAGAAAAAGTTTTTAAAGCGGTTAAAGAAAAAAAGAGAATTAGAAAAGTTAAAAGCTAGGCGAAACCAAAAGAGCGATTACAGAATTAAAAGTGAGAGGTTTTTAAAGTCTGACGAATGGAAACGCTTAAGAATAGCGACTTTAGCTAAGTTCGGTAAAAAGTGCTTAGGCTGTGGCCGTATGCCGCCAGCTGTAATCCTGCACGTTGATCACATAAAATCTAGATATTATTATCCTGAGTTAGCGTTAGATCCGGACAATTTGCAGGTTTTGTGTGAAGACTGTAATACTGGAAAAGGGGCTGAGTTTGAATTTGATTTCAGGCCTGGTAACGAATGCGAATTAACGCAGCAATACAAAGCAATGTTTAAAAAATGAGCAACTTTAAATTTAACGCTAAAGATAACAAAGTCTGGGACCCGACTAAACTCAAAGACGTACTCGATAAACAATACGGCGGCGCTAAATCTGTTAAAGAGGCTATCGAATACGCAATCCGCAACAAAGACACGGAAACGAAAAAAGAATCAACCATAAGCCAGCCTGAAGTGTTTAATAGCGATCCACAAGATGAACTCAACCAACGATTCAGACTAGCCGTCTCACGCATCGCAGAAGAAAACGACGAGAGTTTAGAGTTTTATGGTCAGCTAGCTACAAACAAAGCATGGCTCGATGAACAACCGCTTAACACAGTCGAGAACATAGACCTTTGGGAACGCGGCTGGTTAAAGCTAATCAGACTTGCAAAAAAAACCTATAATCCGTAATCTGTAAATCCACAGTCCTCAAGTAGATACGTGTAGCCCCGGCTTTGCTCCCGCTGGCTGGGGTTTTTAACAGGAAGAAAAAGATGCGCCAAGACCACCTAGAAACGCTTAAAAAACAATTCGGCAACGAAAAAATATTGCAATGCTTAGACATCTTGACGGCTTACTCGCATTTGATCGCGCCAAGCCTGATGCGCCTTAGCAACCTAGAAGAGCTAATTAGGTCACAGCCTCAAATTTTAGATAACGCGCGCCTAGAACTAGTAGACGAGCCGCGTCCAGAAACAGTCTAGGCTAGTCAACAGCCCAAAATTGTGTAGCTATAATCTCCAGAGGGGAAACAGCTTTGAAACTCTCACCGAAGCAAGAGCGCTTCTGCGCTGAATACATTAAACTAGGTAACGCGACGCAAGCCTACATAAACGCTGGCTATTCAGCAAAAACAGCAAATAACTCGGCGCATGCACTTCTGGTAAATCCTGGTATTGCTCGACGCGTTGAGGAAATGCGTAGGCAGGTAACTAAAAAGTTGTTGCTAGAAGTAGAGGATATCTTACAAGAGGCGGCTTGGATTGCTACCTCTGATATCAAAGATGCAACTGACCCAGACGGCAAGATCATGAACGTTCACGAGATGCCAGAAAAAGTCAGACGTGCGGTCAGATCTATCGAAGTCACGGATATCTGGGCGCAAGGTGTCGACATTGGCCAAAAGACGAAGCTCACCTTTTGGGACAAAAATAAAGCCTTAGAGATGCTAGCGAAGCATAAGAAATTGCTTACTGACAAAGTCGAGACCGACAACAAGAACACTAACACGAATGTGCCGAACCCAGAATTAATCGACATGGTCGCAGAGGCCGTAGCTATCAAACGTGCTAGCACAGATCGATAGTCTCCCGGCACACGAGCAAGACGAGATCAGACGCGAAGGTCTTAAAAAGGCTTACTTAAACGATTTCTTTTTGTATGCGCATCAATGCCTTGGCTACAAAGATTTAGACTTAGCGGTTCACGGCGAAGCGATAACAACGCTAGAATCAAACGCCTCTAAAAAGATAATCGTCTTACCTCGCGGTGCGTTTAAGTCGTCTTTAGGATCTGTTGCATATCCGATGTGGCGCTTAGAGAAGAACCCAGACCTTACGATCCTGTTAGACTCCGAGCTTTACACAAACTCTAAAAACCTACTCAGAGAGATCAAAGGTCACTACGCCTCTAAGCGTTATCAGCTAATCTTTGGCGACAGAGTAGGAGCAACCTGGGGCGAGTCAGAGATCTTACTCAATACCCGAACCCGCAACCGCAAAGAGGCATCGATCACTGTCGGCGGTATCGGCACGACCAAAGTAGGACAGCATTACGACCTGATCATTGGCGATGACTACAACTCAAACGCCAACTCAGACACGCCAGAGAAATGCCAAAAGGTGATCGATCATTTTAAGTACAACTTAAACATTCTAAATCCTGGTGGGGAATACTTGATTATCGGTACCAGATATGCCGAAATGGACGTGATAGGTTTTTTATTGTCGCAAGTATTAGA
>CAZWHA010000007.1:0-31300 GCA_964633435.1 uncultured Candidatus Saccharibacteria bacterium
TTGCCGACAGCGATAGCGTTCCTGATGCGGGTCAGGAGATCTGCGATTGGGTCTGTAGATTGTAAACTCATAGTCTTCTCCTTTCCTTTACCAACTACTCTTTGTTACACCAGGGATTTCACCCTTGCTAGCATGTTCACGAAAACTGATGCGGCTCAGACCGAAACGACGCATATAGGCGTGCGGTCGGCCGGTCTCTACACAACGATTCTTGTGTCGAGTTGGCGATGAGTTACGGGGTAATTTCTGGAGACCTTCCTGATCGCCAGCTGCCTTTAGCTCAGCGCGCTTGGCGGCATGTTTTGCAATCATAGCTTGTCGCTTTTTATCGCGAGCTAGTGCTGATTTCTTGGCCATATTATTTTACCTCCTTCTCAAACGGAATTCCGAACTTCTCTAATAGCTTGCGTGATGCGGCTGGATTATCGCCACTGATAGCGAATGTTACCTGTAGGCCATGCAATGTAGCGGTTTCTTCGAACGTTAGTTCTGGGAAAATTGATTGTTCGGTTAGCCCTAGGTTGTAATTACCCTGGCGATCAAATCCTTTAGCTCCGACACCGTGAAAGTCGCGAATACGCGGCATAGCCACACTGACCAAGCGGTCAAGGAATTCATACATACGATCACCGCGTAATGTCACGCTGTGACCAATTGGTGCACCCATGCCACCACGGATTTTAAAGGTCGCAATTGATTTCTTGGCAATGCGCGATACTGGTTTTTGACCGGTAATGCGTATCAAGGTATTGGCAACGACTTCCTGGAAATGCTTGTTATCCTTGTTGCGACCAACACCACTGGCAACTACGATCTTGGTCAGACGTGGTACCTGGTGGATATTCGCCAGTTCTAATTCTTTTTGTAGCTCAGCAGCAATTTGGTCGCCGTAGAGCTTTTTGAGGCGCGGCGCGTAAGCCGCTACTGTTTCAGCCATTATTTGACCTCCTTGCTATTGACTTTGGCGACGCGGGTTTTCGCGCCGTTCTTTACCTGATAATTAACCTTGCTGGTTTTTTCGCTGCCAGCCGTATTCTCGACAATCAGGGCGATGTTGCTAATTTGCACTGGTAACTGAATATCCTTTTTGGTGCCCTGCGCGCTGAGGCGATTCGCCGCAACATGGCGAGTTCTGGTACCGACGCCTTCGAGGTAGACTTTGTCGCCAGCAATTTTGGTAACTTTGGCAATTTTGCCTTTGTTGCTACCAGCGATAACTTTGACTAAGTCGTCTGTTTTGATACGTTTCATTAGAGTACCTCCGGTGCTAAGCTGACGATTTTGGCGTAACCCAGGTCGCGCAATTCCCGTGGAATCGGGCCAAAGACGCGAGTAGCTTTCGGCGTTTTATCGTCGTTAATGATCACTGCGGCATTTTCATCAAAGCGAATCGTACTGCCGTCTGGTCGGCGAATCTGGTTGCGCGTGCGCACCACGACGGCCTTGACAATAGTTTTCTTCTTGATAGCGCCAGTTGGGCTAGCAACTTTGACGCTAGCGACAATCACGTCACCAACATGAGCATAGCGTCGTTTAGTGGCACCGAGTACGCGAATGCAAAGGATTTCCTTTGCGCCGCTGTTATCGGCAACTTTCAATCGAGATTCTACTTGGATCATTTATCATCCTCCTCGGTCGCTTCGGCTTTATGAGCAGCTTTTTCGGCTAGCTTGGCCTCGGCTTCTTCTTCGACGCTGGTCTTCTTGAGCTCGAGCTTTTCCTGACCACGTTCGACGATTTTCGCCAGAGTCCAGGTTTTAGTACGAGACAATGGTCGACATTCCTCAATAGTGACAGTGTCGCCTAGGTGAACTTCGTTCTTTTCGTCATGGGCATGGAACTTGCGGCTGACGGTAAATTTCTTGCCATACAGCGGGTGAGTTTCACGCGTTGTGCGCGTCACGACAATCGTCTTGTCACCAGCTACGCTCGAGACCACGCCAGTAATTGTACGCTTACTCATTACTTTTCCTCCTTGCTGTTGGTTACTTCGGTAAGTACAGTATGGATGCGGGCAATCAGCTTTTTCGATCGTTTGACGACGTGAGCTGACGGCAATTCGTTAGCACGTAGCATCTTTTGGGCTTCGATGAGATCAGCTTTAGCAGTCGCTAGCGCAGCGTGCAGTTCAGCTTCGGTCAGAGCACGTAGATCCTTCGCCGCATGAGCGAGCGAGGTTGCCACTTTCTTTGCATCCTTCTTGATGTCTTTCGTGGAGACTTTGGTGGTCTTGGTCGATTTTACGACTTTAGCCTCTGTGGCAGCAGTTTTCTTTGTTGTTGCCATGATTATGCCTCCTCCCGCATTACAAATCTGGTGCGAACTGGCAGCTTGTGGCTAGCGAGACGCATAGCTTCGCGAGCGGTTGCTTCGTCAACACCGTTGATTTCGAATAAAATGGTGCCGGATTTTACCTTGGCTGCCCAGTATTCTGGCGAGCCTTTACCGCTACCCATTTTGACATCCAGCGGTTTCTTGGTCACTGGAGTATGCGGGAAAATACGGATCCAGATTTTACCACCGCGTTTGGTGTAACCGCTGATGGCGCGGCGAGCTGATTCGATTTGACGGCTGGTAATGCGCTCGTTGTCGAGGCTCTGCAGACCATAGTCACCAAAGGCTACGTAGTTGCAGCGCGTTGCTTTGCCAGGATTGCGGCCTTTGAATGCTTTGCGAAATTTCGTCTTTTTCGGTAACAACATATTAGCGCCTCTCTCCCTTGTTTATCCAGACTTTGATGCCAATCACACCAGCCGGAGTTTTCGCCACAGCTAGATGATAGTCAATATTGGCACGAATGGTATGGAGCGGTACTGAACCTTCGATCAGTTTTTCGCGGCGTGACATTTCGGCGCCATTTAGACGACCAGCAACCTCGATACGAATACCTTTGGCGCCAGCGCTCATCACATTCTGAATCGTCATTTTCATAGCGCGGCGAAAGTTAATGCGACGCTCGAGCTGACGCGCAATGTTCTCAGCCACAATTTTTGCGGCGAGATCAGGCTTGCGAACTTCCTCGATATTCAGACGCACTGGTTGACCGACGATCTTTTCCAGCTCGGAGCGCAGTTCCTGGACACCAGAACCCTGGCGACCAATCACCACGCCAGCTTTGCTGGTGTGAATCGTGATCGTCGTCTGATTAGCATTACGCTCAATGTCAATATGATTGATAACGGCGCGCGTCTCAAACTTCTTTTCAATGGCTTTGCGGATCTGAATGTCGATCGCTAGCCACGCAGCAAAATCGCGTTTGCTGGTAGCAAACCATTTACTGGCCCAGTTTTTGTGAACCTGAAGACGCATGCTGATAGGATTAACTTTTTGGCCCATTATTTCGTCTCCTTCTTCTCTTTAGTCTCGACTTTGGCAGGTTTTTTGGCAGGTTTTAAGTCGCCAGTAACCTGGACAAAGATATTCGAGGTACGTTTTTGGAAAGGATGAGCGCGGCCACGTGACACAGGGCGGAAGCGCTTGAGACGCGGACCAGCAGTCACCGACAGCAGGCTAATACGGAGGCCGTCGGCCTTGAGTCCGTGATTGTTGATCGCGTTAGCACGAGCGCTGGCGATCACTTTGGCAACTGGTTTAGCGGCACGCTTTGGCGTGTGCTGCAAGATGACCAGAGCATCCTCAACGCTGCGGCCGCGAACGAGCGAAGCGACGAGCGCAACCTTGCGAGGTGCGAGGCGCAGTTCGCGCAAGCTAGCTTTGACAGTAGTTTCACTCATTACTTTTTACCTCCGTGCTTGCGGAATTTGCGAGTTGGTGCAAATTCGCCGAGCTTGTGACCGACCATATTTTCACTAACATAGACCGGAACATGCACACGGCCGTTATGAACGGCGACAGTGCGACCGACCATGTCAGGCGTAATCGTGCTAGCACGGGCCCAGGTCTTGATAACGGTTCGATCATCGCTACCGAGCGCCGCGATTTTTTTCGCGAGCTTGGCATCGACAAATGGACCTTTCTTTAGACTTCTACTCATATCCTACCTCTTCCTCTTTGCGTCGTGGCGACTTCTTACTATCATGTTATTAGTAGACTTGCGGCGGCGAGTGCGGTAACCGAGGGTTAACTGACCCCATGGTGTACGCGGCGGCTTACCGGTACCATGCGCACCACCGTCACCACCACCGTGCGGGTGATCAACGGCGTTCATCGCAACACCACGGACACGTGGGCGAATACCCATGTGACGTTTGCGGCCAGCAGCACCGACTTTGATGTTCTGGTGCTGTTCGTTACCAACACTACCAATAGTCGCCATGCATTCTAGGCGGAAGCGACGAACTTCACCTGATGGCATTTTAACCATCGCATAATCGCCTTCTTTAGCGGTGAGCTGCGCTTTGGCGCCAGCCGAGCGAACAGCTTGGGCACCTTTACCGATCGTCAATTCAATATTGTGAATAACTGAACCAGTTGGAATGTCGCGTAGGGCCAAGCGGTTACCCGTTTCGATTGGTGTGGCCGTTGAATTATCTGCGTTTGAAACTTGGATCTTCTGACCTTGTTTAACACCATTTGGCGCAACGATGTAATGCAAGTCACCGGCTTCGTCACGAATACGCGCAATTCGAGCCGTGCGACCTGGATCATATTCAATATGTTCGACGGTAGCTACCGTGCCTGGTGCCAGGTTAAAGTTCACATTGCGATCAAAGCGCTTGGCGCCACCACCGCGATGGCGGCTAGTAATCCGACCCTGGTTGTTGCGACCGCTGTTTTGCTTGCGGATACGTACCAGTGACTTGACTGGTTTGTTGGTAGTTACCGCGTCAAAATCTTGAGTGGTCATCCCGCGGCGCGATGGAGTCGTCGGTTTCAATTTCCGGATAGCCATTATACTGCCTCACTTTCTGCGGCCTCTTTGAAGATCTCGATTGAGCCTTCTGTGACCGTTACATAGGCTTTTTTGGTGTCTTTGCGAGCGGCCGTGGTTGGACGAGCACGCTTGCCGCGGTTCACGGCTTTGACTTTGCCTTTAGCAATCAGCAGGCGAACATCGCCAACTTTGACATCAGGATACATAGCCTCGACCGCAACGATCACCTGAGCTTTGTTAGCATCTATCGGCACATCGAAAACATAGACGTTATCAACCGATAGCTTATAGCTCTTTTCTGAAATACGTGGAGTAACTAACATTATTTATCTCCTTTCAACCACTCGGTCGTAGCCTCGAGAGACTTCCCATTGAAGACGATTTGATCAGCGTTCAAGATATGGTAGACCGTGAGATAGGTTGGTCGAACCACTAGGACATTCGATAGGTTATTGGTAGCTCGTAACACCTCTGAAGTTTTTTCCTCGACCACCAGCAAGACTTTTTGATCAACGGCAATTTTAGCGCTGGCGAGTGATTTGACAGCATCGCTGGTTTTACCGGTGAATTTCAGACTAGCAGTGACGACCTTCTTGGCCTGGTTTGCTAGGGTTAGCGCTTGACGCAGAGCGACACGCTTGCTGTTTTTAGCAATCTTTTTCGTGTAGTTTTCGTTACCGAGCGGACCAAAGACTACACCACCGCCACGCCAGATTGGGTTGCGGGACGAGCCAAAACGAGCCCGGCCAGTGCCTTTTTGGCGCCATGGCTTTTTACCGCCACCACGAACGTCACCACGTTTGAGGGTTTTTGCACCAACTTGGCGACCTTCGGCCAGGTAGCTTTCATAAGCGAGCTTGAGCAGCTCGTGATTGTTGACCTCGACATTAAACACTGTCTTGTCAAATTTAGGAGTTGTTGTATCAGCCATTATTCTTGTCCTCCTACTACTACGATGCCTTTTTTCGGCCCCGGTACAGCGCCTTTGACGCCAACTAGGTTCTTTTCAACATCAATAAAAGCCACGGTCAAATTCTTGACAGTGGTTGCTTCGGCGCCCATTTGACCAGCCATGCGCTTGCCCTTGAAGATTTTTTGTGGGTACATCGAGCCGATTGAACCGACTTTACGAGTGTTACCTTTACCACCGTGCGTTTTGCGATGGCGATTAAAGTTATGTCGTTTAATGGTGCCTGCCCAGCCTTTACCTTTGCTGGTGCCGCTGACATCGACTGAATCGCCGAGAGCGAACACTTCGGCAGTAATTTCGTCGCCGACTTTTAGCTCTGGCAACGTTTCGACGCGCACTTCGCGGATGACTTTTGGCGTGACGTTGGCGGCCTTGACATGGCCAGCCACGGCATTGCTCAGGTTCTTACCCTGTCCGTAACCGATTTGCACTGCATTGTAGCCGTCAGTTTCCTGCGACTTGACCTGAGTAACAGTGCAAGGGCCGACTTGAATAACCGTGATGGGAAGCATCACGCCATCCTCGCCGAGGATCTGGGTCATACCAAGTTTGGTACCGATGAGAGTTTTCACTTACTATCCCTTTTCCACTTAAAACGCCTGAGAATTTGCAGTTTCCTATCTGTAAAAATGAGGACTTGCAGACGTTCTCAGGAACGCTGATCTAACATTAACCCTGTTATTGTAGCAAATTTTTGACGAGAATGCAAGTGTTGGTGACTCTGGTTCCGTGTCCTAGCGATTTTTAGCTAAATCTATCCCCAGGTATTCGACGGTGGCTAGCACTCCCTCTAGCGATAGCTAGACCGTCACAACTCGTTGTGATATACTAACCCTAGCACATAAGCCCGTACTCGCAGCGAGTCCTACCCTCGAGGGAGATACCTCGCTACCGGCACTGCACGAATCTCGAGGACTTTTGTTAACAAGTTAATAATAGGAGTCTCTCATGAATCATGTAAAAATGACCAAAGAGGAACAGCTAGACTGGTACGATCGTTCGCACAAAAATTGGCGAGCGTGGGGCAGTTGGTTCAGCTGGGGATCACCTGTCGGACTCGGCTTATTCTTTATCGAAATAGCCGTTGCCGTCTGGGTTTTCGCCCAAGTGTTCTAGCAAAATACCACCCGGGAATCTCCTGGGTGGTATTTTAGTTGACTTTATTGTCGCCTAGACTCCTTTGTCACTGTATAGTCGATACGAAGCCTGGAGCATTTTTGTTAGTACGTCGAGATTAATAGTAGATAGCTTTGTGATATAGAGACATGCCTTGCTCACTTTGTGTGGCCCTAATTGTTGTAGGTCATCGTCATAGGTATGAGCGAAGCCTTCCATAAAATATATCGTGAGCGCTGCTTTGCGCGGACTAAAGCCAAGTATTGGCATGTCGCCTTCACGCCCGCTATCATATTTATAGTGAGTCGTGCCAAAACCAATGATGCTCGGGCCCCACATCATCGGCAGTTGACCACTGATGCGCTGCATAATGTCAATGATCGTTCGCGCCTCGTCGGCACGCACCGGATCAGCCATCGTTAGAAAGTCATCGACGCTCGTATTGGTTGGTTTGGTCTTGTTCTCTGTCATAGTGACTCCCCCTTTTACTAGATACAACCCTCTGGCCCACACAAGCCGGGAACGGTTTTCTGCTCGGATGCTTGGCGACTGAGGTCCTCGAGCATCTGCCGTAGCTGCCCGGTTGGCAACGCTCCTGAAATTACTTGTTGTCGGTTAATCACCAAGGCCGGTACACCACGCAAACCATATTCATCAGCCCGGGCCAGATCGGCCTCGACGGCCTGCCGAGTCTTGTCAGAGGCAAAATGCTGCTGCCATTCGTCAAAATTGACATCGGTGGTTTTAACCGCAGTACGGATCACCTCGTCGAGCTCGATATTCTGATTCTGTATAAACAAAGCTGCTTGCAGCGCGTCAAACACATCCCAGTAGGCCGCTTCGCCGCCAACAGACAACGCTGCTTTGGCTGCACGAAGCGGCTTCATTGAACTAGGGAACGGGAAGTCTGTCTGCTTCATGCCATCGATATTGAAACGATGCAAATCGTCGTTTTGGTTAGCCTGTTCCCAGTGCGTCACGATCTCGTCCTTTACCCGCTCATGTGAACCAAACATCGGGTCGAAATCGCTTTCCTGTTTCACGAGTGCGAACGAGCGATGAGTGATTTCCAGATTCGGCATAGCCTTAGTAATCTGGCGCATGCGATATGACATTGGAAAGCAAAAACTACAAATCACGTCGTGAAAGAACTCGGCATGTAGGGTTTGCGGCGTGGCTGTCGTCATGGTTCTATTGTCTCGTAGATAGTAAAATATTACAATAAGCTGATATGAATGGCTTAGTTATCATTGCGCGACCCATAGCCAAACAAGCAGATCCGTATCTGCTTGTTGATAACGCTGGCACATTGGATAAACTGTTCCTTGAAAATGGGAAAACGATAACTATCTCCGTAGATAAAAGTATAAAATATTGTGTTGGCTGGTACGATATAGAATCACATACCAACCACCTATGTGAATCACATGCCGTTGTTGATGCAAAGTATGAGTCCTGCTTTGCTTGTCGTAAGAAAACCGATTTTAACCCTGCGTTTTATAACACATCAAACATATCGGCTAAGCAAGCACGGTATAATGATGCTCCGCATTCGGTATATATTGCGTACTTTGGCAATGGGTTAGTAAAAGCAGGCATCATGTCCGACTCGCGCGGTTTAGAACGACTGTACGAGCAGGGAGCCCTGCTATATTCGATAGTTGCCTCCTGTCCAAACGCAACAGCTGCGCACAACCTAGAAAGCAGTCTTATACAAAAAGGATTAAAGAACAGTATTACAAAGAAGCAAAAGACTGATACGCTATCCAACATCTTTGACGTTGATGCTGAACAGCAAACTTTTCAGACTATACTGAATGATAAAGGCTACGCTGATAATGAAATTGTGAGCAATATTGATACATTCTTTTTTGGAGGGTATCCAAAAGCTCCTGTACAGGAGTTTGGCGATCACGCCGCATCAGGGCGAGTTAGAGGTATTGTCGGACGATATTTGATACTCGAAAACAACGGCCAGCTCTATGGGTACTGGCTGACAAATCTGTGCGGATACAGAGCCTCATTCAGCGAGAAGATAGATTTGATTCAGCGAGAGCCACGACAGATTAGTTTTTTGTAGCCAAAAAATCCCTTTTCAAATTTAAAGTCTTGGTAAGCAACAGAAGTCTTGGTGACAATAGCCAGATCTCAAGCGAATGCAACCTATTGGACCACACCCTGGCCCAAGCCAGAGGGGTTCGAACCCGCGACGTACTGGACCAGGTTGGTGGCCCAGTTGAGAGCAAAGACCGTAGCCAGAGCGCAAAGAAGCGGCCGACCGAGGTGCTTGATGCACCCCTGTCGGCCGCCATTTCGAACCTGGTTCGAGTGGGGTCGGACGCTTTAGGAAGTTCGGATGTGAGAGCTGGATCTGGTGGTCCAGTATGTCGCGGTTTCGAACGTTTAGTATATGGGGCGAATGATGGGACTCGAACCCACGACCTCCGGAGCCACAATCCAGCGCTCTAACCAAACTGAGCTACAATCGCCATAACTAATTCTCGGAACTGTGCTATTGTAACACATTTTCCCTGATAGGCTAAATGGTATCCCGGGAGGGAATCGAACCCCCGACACGAAGGATAGAAGCCTCCTGCTCTAATCCGCTGAGCTACCGGGACATACTACTTTATTATATCATAGCCACCAGCGCCGCATTGCCAGTTAACAGAGTTCAGAAATGGCGCATAGAGATCTTCATTTTTGTCGACAAACGTTGCGGCAATTTCGTCCGGCGTTGGATCGTGATCAACAAATTTTACAAAATCGACTTCTGATATAACAGCTATTGGCGTGCTTTCTGCACCCTCACCCATGACGACATTAGCGGCAGCGGCCAAGCCACTAGCAATCGCCGAGACAGACACTTTAAATTCACGTTGGAACAGATCTGGCGTACCGCGCAGATCGTTCAACGCCTGAAAACCACTCCACGCTACCATGATGCCGATTGTGCCGCGTCGGAGCGGCGGCAAACAGTTGCTATCAGTGATGATAACGCCGACATGTTTGCGACCGAATTTGTCCCGTAACAACTCGCGAGCTGCATTAGCCGAGGCAAAAGGATATTTCGGCCACAGCACCCAGTGACCATCGCCATTACTCTCATCGATGCCAGCGCTAGCAATCAACGTGCCTTGAGCGATAGCAAAACCATAATTGTAGTCCGAAAACTCAGGTGGTAAATAATAGTCGGCCTCTTGTTTCACCAAATCAGCGCGAGTCGTGGAGTTACTATCAACTACTCGATTTTCGCAGAGCGCGACAACTTTCGAACTGATAGCGACAACTGAATATTCCGGTAGCTCCTGGATACTCTCGACCAGTAAATCCGGCAAGGTAATCTCACCGGCTCGCACAGTGCGGGTTTTTATGGCTTCGACTTTCACGGTATTCATTATACAATAGTCCTAAATGAAAGCTCTGCGCCAGTTCCTGATCGATCTGACGAAGAAGCGCCTGCACGTTTCTTGGCTGATTACGGCGGGATGTTTGGGGCTGGTAGCAGGCGTCGGTTTGTCGCTATGGGTCAACAGTCCACTGCCCGCAGGCGGATGGTGGTTGTTGTGTGGCTTGGTATTATTCACGTTCGCCATTATTAGCCGCCTGCGAATTATGATCGTGGCCGCGATCATTGCTGGCCTGATGATTGGATTGTGGCGCGGCACGCTGGCACGCGTTGACCTGTCGACATATCAACATTATCTAGGCCAACCAGTGCGACTAATCGGTACCGTCAATTCGGATCCTGATCTGGAATCGAACGCTGTTAAACTGCAACTCACTAATATAGAGGTCATCTTACAATCTGACTATGACCAGTTATCGGATTCAACTGATATCGATAATTATTTCGAGGTATTGCCCGGTCATATTTGGGCAAGTATTTTTACCTCGGCCAGAGACATCAAACGCAGCGATCGGGTGACCATCAGCGGGATGCTAAAGCCCGGTTTCGGGAGTTTTGCCGCTACCATTAGCTACGGTCAATTGGAACATGTGGAGCGGTCGGTTGGTGCCGATCCGTTCCGTGAGCTGCGGGATGGCTTCGGCGACCAGTTGCGGTCAGTCATTCCGGTACAAGCAGCTGACCTGGGCATGGGGGTTTTGGCAGGTCAGAAATCAGCTCTGCCAGCCGACCTGGCGCAGGCTTTTATTATTGCGAGCTTGACTCACATCGTGGTGGCCAGTGGCTATAATCTAACCATTCTGATTCGATTTGCCAGACGTTTGTTCGCTAAAATATCACGGCTAATAGCACTGTTATTTGGCAGCGGACTGGCGATTGCCTTTGCTGCCATGGTCGGTTTTTCACCCAGTATGGTACGAGCCTCGCTGGTGGCTGGGCTATCCCTGCTGGCTTGGTATTACGGCCGACGTTTTCATCCGGTCACACTACTAGCCGTGGTTGCCGCCATCACGGTACTGGCGAATCCGGCCAGCGTTTGGGGCGATGTTGGCTGGTATCTATCGTTTCTCAGTTTTGTCGGGGTCATTATCCTGGCGCCACTCGTGAATGCCTATTTCTTTGCTGACCGGTCTGAAAAATCAGGTATTGGTGCAAACATTCGCCAGGTTTTTATTGAAACCCTCAGCGCTCAGGTAGTGGCAGCACCTGTCATCGCTCTCTTTATGGGACAATTTTCAGTCTACGGGTTGCTGGCGAACCTGTTGGTTTTACCGCTGTTGCCGCTGGTCATGTTGCTGACATTTGCAGCTGGCCTGGCGGCCTGGCTATTGCCGGCCGCCGTAGCAACAGTTATCGCCTGGCCAGCCACGCAGCTACTGGACTATGTTGTCGGAATCGCCAACTGGGTAAGCGATTTGCCCGTCGCCCAGCATCACGTCGACGTGTCTCTAATTGGTTGCGCCGCAATGTATGTACTGCTGCTCGGCGTTATATTCTATTTGCGGGCAAAAACGCGCTACGATCTGCGCACCAGTAATGTGGTAGAATAGAGATAAATGAAGCGACTCTTATTCTCTAGTAATCTCGGTAAAATCGTCTCCAAAGTCTCGCGACTAAAGGGTGGTCACGGCTCGGCTCTGCCGGGTCTGATCGTAGAGAAAGTCGCGCCCAATTTCCTGCCCCAGGCGCTAGCTGACTTGCCCTACGGCGTGGCGGTAATCAGCGGCACTAATGGCAAGACAACAACCACGAAAATTGTCGTGGAATTGCTTCGTGCGGCCGGGTTAAAAGTTTTCACCAACCCGAGCGGTAGCAACTTTACCCGCGGAATCGCCAGTGCGGCAGCGCTCCAGATGAAACGGGGGCAGCTCGATGCTGATATCGCTGTGGTCGAACTTGATGAAGCTCACGCAGTCCATTTTGCCCGCCAAGTTGCGCCCGATTACCTGTTGATTTTGAACGTTCTGCGCGACCAGCTGGATCGATTTGGTGAGATCGACACCACTGCTAAACTGCTGACCAAAGTTGCTGACCGCACCACCGGCACAGTGGTCCTAAACCGCGAAGACCCGCTGGTAGCGCCAATCCCGGCCATGAACCGGGTTTATTTTGGACATTCGCCCAACATCGCGTCGCTCTTTCCTAATGACGATGAGTTATATGGCAATAAAGTTACCAAACAATCACCGCCGCCAGCTGCCATTACCCTGGACCAATTAGCAGGCGACCAGGCGACGTTCAATATCGGCACGGCCAAACTGCAACTGCGCGGCGCCCATAATGCCCTGAATTCAGCCGCCGCTATGGCGCTGGTTCAGGTGATTTTGAGAGATCGGTTTGACGCCCAGCAGTCCCTCGTGGCTTTGGCGAACATCCAGCCAGCTTTTGGTCGCGGCGAAAGTTTCACCGTGAACGGTCAACCACTTCAACTAGTGCTGGTGAAAAATCCGAGCGGCTTTCGCATCAGTCTAGCCAGCCAACACGACACTAATGCGGCGGCGATGATTGCCATTAACGATCAATACGCCGATGGGCGAGACATGAGCTGGCTGTGGGACGTCGATTTTTCCATGCTGCCCCAGGTCGCGATGGTTAGCGGTGTTCGAGGTTACGACATGGCACTGCGCCTAGCAACCAACGGTAGCGACGTCAAGGCGACAGAAACCGATTTGGATGCCGCTCTCGACATCTTTCTGTCGGGTAGTCGCGGTCGACCAGCCCAAATCTACGCCACTTATACTGCCATGCTAAAGCTCCGAAAATTAATCAAACAAAGGGTCTCATGACGAAAACCTTAACAATTGTCATGCTCTATCCGGCCGAGATGAATATCTATGGCGATCACGGTAATCTAGAATTTCTAACCCACCGCGCCAAACTGTACGGATTTCAGGTCAATACCGTCATGTATGAACCGGGTGACACATGGCCAACCCAGGTTGATATCGTGCTGGGTGGTGGCGGTCAAGACTCGGGACAAAACAAAATCACTGACGACCTGGTGAAACTAGGTCCGACCTTGCACCGACTAGCCAGAGAGGGCATACCGATGCTGATGATTTGCGGCCTGTACCAACTATTCGGTCATTATTTCCTGACCAGCCAAGGCGAAAAAATTCTAGGTATCGGCCTATTCGACGCCTATACTAGCGCTGGCAACAAACGTTTGATTGGCAATATTGTGACTAATTGGCATGACTACCAATTAGTTGGGTATGAAAATCATAGTGGGCTAACGTATCTAAATCCTGGTCAAGCAGCGTTCGCCACGGTGACAAAAGGAGCTGGCAACAATGGTCAGGACAATACCGAGGGCGCCAGAATTCATAACGTCTTCGGATCCTATCTGCACGGACCAATTCTACCGAAAAACCCGCGGTTTGCCGATGAATTACTTCGTTTGGCAACTACTCATCAATCGGGCGATACAGCACTACAGCCAGCAGGCCCTGATGCCAAAACTACCCTGGGATTACTGGATGATCTGGCGAATAAGGCTCGCACCGTAGCAATAAATCGTCCTAGGTAGAATCCGATTAATAATATAATATCTGGTCGGGGTGATCCGAACTATCGCCAAGGCTCCTCCGCTCGGTCGTCGTTGAAAAGTAAACTTTTCATCAACTCGGTCGCTACACGACCGGACTTCGTCCGTTCATTTCGCTATCGCAAAACAACAAAAATGTCCCAGGATAAATCCTGAGATATTTTTGTTGGTCGGGGTGATCCGACTTGAACGGACGACCTCGGCGTCCCGAACGCCGCGCGCTACCAACTGCGCCACACCCCGTCGTTAAATCGTATAAATCGTGCAAAAAGAACAAACTGGTCGGGGTGAAAGGACTTGAACCTTCGACCTCACGGTCCCAAACCGCGCGCGCTACCAACTGCGCCACACCCCGAAACAGGTTTGTTCGGTTGTAATTATACCATATCACCTATCTGCTGTCTAACTACAGATCAGCGGTGATGTCGGCATTGGTATGAACCGCTGTCACGTCATCCAGATCGTCAATAAGGTCCAGTAAATTCAACACTTTTTGCGCGACCGTCGGATCGCTGATATCTATCGGAACGTTGGCAACGTATTCCAGACTGGCGTCAGTGATTTTCAGGCCCGCCTCGGCCAGGGCGGCGCGGATTTTGTGCAGATCCTTCATATCGGTATAGACTACTACCTCGCCATCTTCGTCATTAGCATCCTCAGCTCCGGCATCGAGTGCTGCCAGCAATACGTCATCAGCCGACTGACCAGCCAAATCGATTCGCACCACACCTTTCCGAGTAAACTGAAACGCCACTGCGCCAGGCTCGGCAACAGTGCCACCATGTTTCGTCAGCGTGCTTTTAACCTCTGGAAAGGTTCGATTACGGTTGTCAGTAGCGGTTTCAATGATAATGCCGATGCCGCCTGGACCGTAGGCTTCGTAGACGACTTCTTCTAGCGCGGCAGCCGATTTGTCAGCGACGCGGTCAATAGCACGCTGAATGTTGGCAGCCGGCATGTTGGCGCTTTTAGCTTTCTCGATAGCCATAGCCAGCGCCGAGTTCATAGTCGGATCGGTACCGCCACGGGCCGCAATGGCGATGGCATTGCCGATTTTCGTAAATACGGCGCCACGCTTGGCATCAGCCGCGCCTTTTTGCCGTTTGATTGTTGACCATTTACTGTGTCCTGACATGAAACTCCTTTGTTTAGTTTCCCAAATTTATAGATATATTGTACCACATGGTCACTCGGACCCGAATCGATGTATCTTATGCTATACTATTCCTATGATTTTGGTGGGATTCTTGACATGGTGGTACGGCGCTGGCTGGCATGACCAAATAAAGAGAATCGGGTTGTCAGTTCGGCGGACCAGCGATTTTTTTTCGATTTCGCTACTGGCGCGAACGCTGTTTGCGCCATTTCGACAAATCTCAGCTGATGCGACCGGTAACGACATTGCTTCACGATTTCGCGCCTGGGGCGATCGGATGTTTTCACGCATTATTGGTGCCGTTATGCGGACATTTATGATCGTATTTGGCATTATTGCACTCGGTTTAACACTAGTAATCAGCCTGGTGCGTCTAGCCCTGTGGCCAGCTGTACCACTATTGCCACTAGCTGGATTAATGTTGATGCTAAGCATAGGAGCACCATGGAAACTCGTCTAGAGCACGGATCAATGCGAGCCGCCAAAGCACGTTTCAACGTCAGATTTGGCCAGACGCTCGATCTATTGTCGGTCGTCATCGGCTTGCTATTACTATTCGGTGGACTGGCGCTACTGATCTTTTCCGTGGCAGCCGGGTGGCTGTTGCTCGGTTTCGCCGCCTGGCCAATGATGGTTCATTTGTGGAAAGTACGTGACCTCGATATACTAGCACCAAATCCTCAGCCTCGGAACCTGTCGGATATCCTGACTGGTGACCTACTGGGCGTTCTGTCCGACAACCCCAGTCCGAAAGACCTGGCTGTGGCGGTCGCGAAAACTAATGGTGGTCGATTCCTCTTTACGCGGTTTGGCATTCCGGCACGCTATCTGCCCGATTTGATGTCGCCCGACTCGGCCGACACCGCTGCAGTATGGCAGGAGGCGCTGGCGATTCATAACAATTTACTGGATCAATCGCCGACCGTTTCAGCGGCGACGCTGACAGTGGCACTGATTCGAACTTCGGACCAGGCTAAGCAGGTTCTAAATACCTTGCATTTGGATGAAAATGACATCGTTCAGGGCGCCGAGTGGTTTGCGCATTTATCGGCGTTAATCGCGCAACACGACTCACCCAAGCTGACCGGCGGCATTGGCCGCGACTGGAGTTTTGGCTATATTCCCACTCTGCAACATTTCGCCACCAACCTATCCGAGCGCTATGCTGCCGGCCGATCGCTAAACGTCCATTTGGAAAGCCACCGCGAATTAATCACCGCCATGATCAACAATTTCGGTTCGGGCGGCCAGCAAAACGCTGCGCTGATTGGTCCACTCGGCGTGGGCAAGGCAACCATTGTCGACAGCTTTGCCGAAACGCTGATGGACGGCGGGGCAGAGGTGCCAGATAACGTACGATTCCGCCAGGTGTTCGCCCTCGATGCTTCGGCCCTGATTTCGGCGGCGTCGGGCCGTGGCCAGATCGAAAGCCTCATGAATACACTGCTGATCGAGGCCTACAAGGCCAAGAATATCATCCTATTCCTGGATAATGCCCAGTTGTTTTTCGAAGACAGCACCGGCTCTGTCGATATCTCGAACATTCTGCAACCAGTGCTAGAAGGTGGTGGCGTGCGTCTGATCCTAGCACTCGATGAGCAAAAGTTCCTGGAAATTTCCCAGGCGAAACCAGCGCTCGCCGCATCTTTGAATCGCCTGCAAGTCGCCCCGCCCGACCAGGCCGAAACGCTCCGGGTATTACAAGATCAGATCATCAGCCTCGAATTTCAACGCAAAGTGACATTTAGCTATCAATCCCTCACCGAAGCCTATCGACTGAGCGAACGCTACATCACTGACGTCGCGCAGCCGCAAAAATCAATCCAGCTATTACAGAACGCGGCCGGCTACGCCGATAGCGGTTTGGTAACGGCGCAGTCCGTCACTGCCGCGATCGAAAAAACGCTGGGGGTCAAAGTCGGCGGTTCAGTCGCGACGGACGAGGCAGGGGAGCGCGAAAAACTGCTCAACCTAGAAAAGCTGATTCACGAACGCATGATCAATCAAACAACGGCCGTGACCGCCGTTAGTGCCGCCCTGCGCCGCGCACGCGCTGGGGTCAGAAACGAGCATCGTCCGATTGGCACTTTCCTATTCCTAGGGCCGACCGGCGTGGGTAAAACCGAACTAGCCAAGAGTCTAGCCGCAGTCTATTTTGGCGGCGAAGAGCACTTGGTGCGCCTCGATCTGAACGAATATGTCCGGTCTGAAGACGTCGCGCGGCTGATTGCCGACGGCGCCACCGATCCAAGTTCGCTATCGGCTCAGGTCCAGAAAAATCCGTTCAGCGTGGTACTGCTCGATGAGATCGAAAAAGCTCATCCTAACGTCCTGACTACCCTGCTACAGGTCCTGGACGAGGGTATTCTGCGTGACATTAATAACCGCGAGGTTAGTTTTCGCGACACTATCCTGATCGCTACCTCAAACGCTGGGGCTGATCGAATTCGCCAGTATATCGAGGCAGGCTATCAGCTCGAGCAATTCCAGGAACAGATCACAAACGAACTGATTGAACAGCACGAGTTCAAACCAGAATTTCTAAACCGCTTTGATGAAATTGTCGTATTCCGTCCGCTAAACAAAGATGAGTTATTACAGGTCATCGATCTAATTCTGGCCAGCGTCAACAAAAACCTCGAGGTGCAAAAGGTCAGCGTTGCCGTCGATGATGACGCCAAGCGAGCACTGGTTGATGCCGGTTACGATCCGCGGCTCGGCGCACGCCCTATGCGCCGCATCGTTCAGCGTACCGTGGAAAATATCGTCGCGGAAAAAATGCTCACGGGTGAGCTGGTCGCAGGATCTGGCATTAGAATCAGCCTGAGCGACATCCAGGCCAGCGGCGGCATCGACCGTTCATCGCCCTAGCCGTTAGCCAGAATCTTTGATACAATATTAGCATTGCGGGCGTCGTATAGTGGTTAATATTCGAGTTTTCCAAACTTGCGACGAGAGTTCGATTCTCTCCGCCCGCACCATAGTTTTAAATCCCAATCAAAAACGTCGCAAACGCGACGCTTTTTCAAACTATTATGGTGAGACGGGCGGGGCTCGAACCCGCGACACCAGGCTTAAAAGGCCCGTGCTCTACCAACTGAGCTACCGTCCCAAATTTGGAGACAACCTAGATTCTATCAAAAATCCCCGTTATTCGCAAGGTCTGGCACGGTTTTAGGCGCCAACCTTGTCCTTTTTCTGGCCACGTTTGGCATTCTGCTCGACGTATTCGATAATGGGCGTGGCAACATCACGGCCAGTCACTGTTTCGATACCAAATCCTGGACTGGCGTTGACTTCGAGCACCAACGGCCCGCGAGCACTGCGCATAATATCAACACCAGCGACGCTCAGACCCATTGCTTTGGCAGCTTTAACCGCTACTTTGCGCTCTTCTTCGGTCAGTTTAATTGGATTACCCTCACCGCCACGATGAAGGTTAGAGCGGAAATCGTCGTCGAGCGACTGTCGTTTCATACTGGCAACCACGCGACCGCCCACCACAAATACACGGATATCGACGCCAGCTGATTCCTCGATGAACTCCTGTAACATAACGTTCGTACCGTCTTCGTTATACAGGTAAAAGGCCTGCAGCGCTGATTTGGCAGCCTTTTTAGTGTCGGCGAGGACCACGCCATTGCCATGCGTTGATCTGCCGAGCTTGATAATGACCGGGGCGCCACCAACCTGCTCCAGCATACCATCAATATCTAGCGAATTGCGTGAAAAGACAGTCCGCGGCACATCGACAACCCGAGCCATGATCTGCGTCGCTCGCAGTTTGTCGCGTGAACGCTGAATCGCGATGGCGCTGGCCGTCGTAAAAATACCTTCGCGCTCGAGCTGACGCACAATTGTCGTACCATAACGCGTCATATAGTTGGCAATACGCGGAATAATCGCGTCGTATTGTTTGATGTCGATCGCTTTACCCTTGTAAATGACCTTGGGGTCACTGGAATCAACCGACACAAAACAGTTTTTGTATTTAATAACATCAACTGAATGACCACGCTCTTTTGCTATCTGCACGAGACGCTTTGTTGAATAGTTGCCATTGCCGTTCGATAAAATTGCAATTTTCATGAGTTAGTCCCTCCCCTCTTCCTCATCATTTGGAAATTCAATGCCGTATTCTTTTTTCAGTTGCACACGGTCCACTGCCGATTCATTCGTATCAACTAGAAAACGACGATTTAACATCGTACGACCGAGTAAAATTGGATAAATCTTTTTCGAGCGATCCGCCAGGGTAAACTTAGCTTTGAAAATCTTGGGGCCTAATTGTACTCGAAATTTTACATCGTAACGCTCTTCGCGGTGACCAAACGAATTCGCAATCATCACCTTTTGAAATTCATGTGTCGATACTCGCATAGACATCTGACCACAGACTGGATGATTACCAAACAACGTGAAAGACACCACGCCGTCCTTTTCAACGATATCGCTGGCATGCACCGCCGAACGGTAGGCGCCGGTATCAACCTTGGCTGGGACGCCATGAATATGCAGGTCGGCAAAATTGACTCGCTCTGAGCGACCGATGATGAGTTTGTGGAAATCGTTTCGTGTTGCCATAG
This sequence comes from uncultured Candidatus Saccharibacteria bacterium, assembly GCA_964633435.1. Lineage (GTDB taxonomy): Bacteria > Patescibacteriota > Saccharimonadia > Saccharimonadales > Saccharimonadaceae. The sequence goes on from CAZWHA010000007.1 coordinate 19,619, forward strand.
TTACATTATGAAGCCCATTATTAAAAATGTCTATCTTGACTATTATAGCATAGTTTGCTAAAATAATCAATACCATGGCACATATTTTGATCGTTGGCAAATCGTTCTCGGGTCTAAAGAAGTTTTTAACCGATAACGGCCATACCTACACTATTTTACAGGACGAGTCCGCCACCAAGTTTCCTGATAAAAAGTTCAAACATCGTGTCGTTTGCTCGTTTCAGAACGCTTCTAACTATCTGACTGCGGCACAGCGCATTCATAAACACACTCCTGTCGACGCCACGATTGTCACCTATGAAAACTATATTGTGCCAAATGCCCGCATCGCATCTGTACTCGGACTACCTGGCCTATCCGAAGAAGCCGCCATCGCTTGCACCGACAAAGAAATCATGCGTAGCAAGTTTGCTCTGTCCCGCGAACGAGTCAGCCCCGATTTTCGCGTCGTCGCGTCACGGGAAAGTTTGATCGATTTTGCGAGCACTCACGAATTTCCACTGATTCTGAAACCGGCCAACCTCGCGAAAAGCTTGCTGGTAACAAAAAATAACTCGCTGGATGAATTGATCGCGAATTATAACAAGGCCTGTGAACTGGCAGGAACCACCTATCAAAAATACGCCCCCAACAGCACGCCAAAGTTCATCGTCGAAGAGTTTTTAGAGGGCAGTATTCACTCGGTTGATGCATTTGTCGATGCGGGCGGCGAACCACACGTGCTTGAACAAGTGGTCGATTATCAGACTGGCTACGATATCGGTTTTGACGATAATTTTCATTATTCTCGCTTGCTACCTTCGCGACTATCTGATGATAATATTGCCGCCATTCGCCATACCGCCAAACTGGGCTGCAAACTACTCGGTATGACCAGCAGTCCCGCTCACGTCGAAATTATCCTGACCAAAACGGGCCCGCGTATTGTCGAAATCGGTGCTCGCAACGGCGGCTACCGCGAGCGCATGCATTACCTAGCAAATGATATCGACATTACACGCAACGCCTTAGCACTAGCGCTCAACCAACCACTAGATATTACGGCTCGAAAAAATGATTATGTTGGTGTGTTTGAGCTATTTCCCAGGAACTCCGGCATATTCACCGGCATCAGTAACCAAGCAGAACTCGAGCGTCTACCATCCCTTAACTACCTGAGCATTAAGGCCAAAGAGGGGCAGTTTATCGGCAAAGCTGGCGATGGTTACAAAATGGCTGCCGTCGTCATACTAACGAACCCCTCGCAGCCAGTTTTTGATAAAGACAGGCTAACTTTGCAAAACATTATTAATATCGAGACAACTCCCCATGCCTAATACCACCATAACAGCCCTCCGAGATACCGTCTATGCTACGTATGCAACTCACTTTCCTGACTTCCGTCTAGGCATCAAGTTCCATATGGCTTCACGATTATTCCTGTGGTTTCAAGACGAAATGTCTAAAAAATGGCTCTCTGATATGAAACCAGAATGGGCTATGCGACAATATCCATCAACATTAGATCTATTACGTTATTTATCGAGAGAAAAAGAGCCGAGCAAACAACCTCGTAATTCTCTACACTTGCGCCAGCCGCTTCTCGAGAAATATCCGATGCTCGATTTTTATAACCCAGTGCTATCAAAAATACACTTCCTTTCGACAATTTATGATCAAGATTTTTCTGATCACTTTTTTCAGCTTTTTGCTGAACAAGAAGTGTGTCAACTAGCTCTCGACCTAATGAAGGACGAGGAAGCTCTCATGACGCTCTCGACCTATGCGATTAACTTCCTTTACTTTCTGCATTACGACATTATTCATGAAGACATCCCCGCTGAAACGCTCCTGCAGATAGCACAGAAACATACCCCGAAATCAGATCCGGAGCTCATACAATTATCAGTCTACTTTTACACCCACTGTATTTTAGGAGAATCTCGGTTCTATTATCGTACCATTCCAAGCTCCAAGCTTTCCGTTTATCAACAAATGCTTGTGTCATGCGAAGAACTCATAGCTCGTAATTTCGACAATGTACACCTCGATAACAAGCTCGAGTTTCTCGTCTGCGCGAAAATTTTGCAGACATCATCGTCGCTAGAAACGCGCATCTATGCCGAAGCAGAACAATCGCTATCCCCCGAAGGCCCTTTTCTCATCGACCGTATTAATAGCTTTCCCCAGACGCATCGGGTGACGCTTGAATCATCAGAACACCGAAATATCTTGTTTCTGATGTCGCTCACAAATTATTCACCGATCGGACACTGATTACTACTCGAGGATACGTGCAATACCTGGGGCGAGATATTCCTCTGCGACTCTTACGTGATGCCCATCGCGACAACTGTAAAATAATCTCAAGGCTGGCGACATGTTGTATTCCAAAAATATATAGTTCCCTTCTGCCGCTGGAGTCGAATGATCCTGTATCATCATGTCAACCACTACAAACCCCGCACCAATACTTGCACCAATATCTGAGGCAATCGACATGTATGACTCGTGGATTTGATTAGTCACATCATAGACCGAAGCGCCTTTTGAGATCATCGTACCGAGTCCTAGTTCAAAACGTTCGCCGATCTCGGGAATCTGTTGATTCTCGACGATATCACCGATGAGTTCCTTGGTTAGCATTGGATAGGATACCATTGTATCTTTAATCGATTGTCGGTTTTCGTTTTCTATCGCAATGAGTTGCTCGACGGTATGCGTACCGTCACCAATCACAAAAGGCTTTTGGCGCAGCACAGCTGCTCGCGCTACGCCTTCGACAACGACAAATCGGTATTCCTCGCCTACAAACTGTTGCTGGATGATATACGTTTCACTGTGCTGTTTTGCCACATGGGTTGCTTGCAGTAACTCTTCTTTCCTGGTGATATTTATAGTTAATCCCTTGCCCAGTCCACTATCAAGAGGCTTGACGATCAACCTACCGCCTTGGTCGAGAAACGCTTCGACCCCATCAGGCAATGCGCTATCTTGACCATACCACGATCGTGGAACCGAGTATCCCAGCGCCGATACGTGATCATATGCAGCACTCTTGTCGAGTGACAAGATGTAGGCACTGGCACTAGGGAAAGGATATTTATATTTCTTCCACGAAATTACTAGGCGTTTTCCGCTCGTAGACGAGACATAGGTAAACATTTCTCCGTTAACACCTCGCTGATGCATTGAGGCAGCAAGACCTCGTTCCTCTAATGCGCGAATCAGTATCTCCTGAGATTCCATATCTATTGCCCCCCTGCCCTATAACTACAAAAGGCGTGGTCATCAGAAATTATGTTTTCTTCGCATATGAATACCATGATTCTTTTCATGGCTATTAGTATAACATTCACAAAGCAAGTGACAAAATGAGCTTGTCCGCTTTATTGACAAATATAAAATAGTATGATACAATGTCATTATGAATAGTAATCTATCAAAGTTAAAAATCATTGCCGCGGGGGGGGGTGGACCGGCAACTACTAGTCGACCGGCTATTGAAGCAGCTTTGGAACTAGCCACACCAGAGAAGCCAAATGTCCTCATTATCCCTACTGCCAAGCGTACTCAGACGGCATTCGATGCTGTTGTTCCCAACACGGAAAAATTCTTTCGTTCGCTAGGTCTGAAAACCGAACTCCTGCATCAATTCGATGAGTCAATTGATTCCGATAGAGCATCGGATTTGATTGCGGATTCTGACCTGATATATACCGCCGGTGGCGATACGCTTCACCTGATGGATGAATTACGAAGACATCAACTTGATAATGCGCTTGCTGAACGTGCGCTTGCAGGACAGGTTGTCCTGAGTGGCGTTAGTGCTGGGGCAATCCTGCCTACTCTGTGGGGACATAGCGACTCGATGAGTTATCGACCAGATACGGCAGACAACTGGGAGTATATTCGCGTCAATGGCCTTGGTCTCGCACCGTTTGCCATCACTCCTCATTTTAGTAACACTTCCGAGCGACTTGGCGCACGAAGTGCCCAGTTTACCGCAATGCTGCGCAGAGAGCCATCTGTGCCAGCATTTGGTATCGATAATTTAGCCGCTATTCAGGTAGCAGATGGCAAGCTCAGTCAAGTGCAGTCTGCCCCAGATCAATTCGTTCATATGGCTCAACGAAACGGCCATGACATTGAGTTCCATCCCCTATCCCAAGACGACTCGATTGATCTAACAAAGCTTTAATTAAATAGTCCGCGCTTTTTCGCTCCGTCAAACTGTTCGAGCAGTTCGCGCTGTTTTTTGGTCAGTTTGGTTGGGGTTTCGACTCTTATGGTGATAATTTGGGCGCCGCGTTTGTCACTACGTAGGTGTGGCACACCATGGCCCGAGAGTTTGAAATCAGTACCGGATTGCGTCCCAGCCGGGATTTTCATCGTTAGTGCGCCATCAATCGTTTCGACCTCGAGTTCCGTGCCTAGGGCTGCATCAACCATGGATATCGTCTCTTCGCTGAGAATCAGATCACCTTCGCGGGTGAATTTTTTGTGCGACGCCACATGAATTGCAACATAGAGATCACCCGCTGTGCCGCCTGGCACCGCCTCGCCACGACCAGACAGCCGAATGGCTGAGCCTTCGTCAACACCGGCCGGGACTTTGACCTTGATATCCTGTTTTTCGCGCCGGACGCCGTGGCCATCGCAGACCGTACAAGCCTTTTCGGGAACTTTACCGCGACCATGGCAGGTATGACAGGTCTGCGCCTGTTGAATCGGCCCAAATAGGGAATTAATAACGCGGACTTCCTGGCCGGAGCCATGACAAGTCGGACATTCTGTCATGCCAAAGCCCGGCTCGGCGCCACTACCCTTGCAATGATCGCATTCTGTATCGAGATTCAGTGAAATCGTTTTTTCCGTACCGAAAATCGCTTCTTTGAAGGTTAGATTGACGCTGGTTTCAACATCACGACCACGATTTTGGCCAGATTGACGCTGTCCACCACCAAAAAAGCTACCAAAAATATCGCCGAGGTCACCAAAACCGCCATTCCCAAAATCAAAGTGGACGTTTTGGCCACCACCACTAAAACCTTCAAATGGATTGCCGCCGCCATAGCCGCCGCCTGCCGCGCCACCGACACCAGCATGACCGAACTGATCGTAACGTTGGCGTTTTTTCTCGTCCTTTAGCACCTCATAGGCTTCGTTGATTTCTTTAAATTTCGCTTCGTCACCACCCTCTTTGTCGGGGTGATGTTTGACAGCACTTTTACGAAAAGCCTTTTTTATCTCATCAGCCGAAGCACCTTTTTCGACACCTAGTACTTCATAATAATCACGTTTACTCATAGCTATCTAGTATATGAAATTAGCACTCAAAAGTAAAGAGTGCTAATTCGCTTGATTGGCAATGACAGCTATTTCTTGCTAGAGACAGCTTTCCAAATCGAGAGCACAATAACAGCGCCCACCACGGCGACGATCAAGCTCCATACATTGAAACCTGTCACGCCCGAGCCGCCCAGGAGAGAAAAGACCCAGCCGCCCAAAACTCCACCCAGTACACCGGCAATGATATTGCCAATCAGACCCTGGTCTTTGTCGGTGCCGACAAATTTCGAGGCAATCCACCCTGCGAGACCGCCTAACACCACCCAGCCGATTACGCTTTCCATAAACCCCCTCCTCTCGAGATTAAGTTTGTATAGACATTATATCACAATGTAATATTAACAACAAATAGAAGCTGCCTGCAAAAACGAGTTTGCTGAGGACACTAGGAATTAGCAAGTTCGGGCCATATTGGACCAATTGCAGGCGTAAACCCAAGCGGAATGCCCGATGCGGCTGCTACATCGGCCTCGATCGACACTCCACTGCTAGTTGGAGCGGTGTCTCCCTGGTAATTTCCCGACATGATGCTATTGAGCGGCCCGCCGTAATCACTCGTGGTGGCTTCAAGCGCTGCCAGCGTTTGCCTGGTTGAATAGGTAGACCCAGCCGCGTTCGATAGATACGCCATCAGGCCAGACCCAGCTGGCCTGAACCAGTTACTATGCAGCCGGTCAATCATCGCGCCACCAGCAATCTTGAAGACGGCGTCGCTATTACATTGCCCACGCAGCTGCGTATAGTATGCGCCCTCCGGCACCAACGCGTTATTGACGATGTCGACATGCACCGTATGCCATGGCGACTGCGCAATCGTCCCCTCGGTTGACGGCTTGCTGCCGTCATTTTGGCGGTAATCTTGCCATAGGTACAGCGCGACTGCCGCGCTCAGGCTATTGTTCCATACCTTTACCCAGCCAGAATCAAACAACACCAATCCTGCCTGACGGCAATCACTCACCCGGTTCCCTACCACATAGGTATAGTGCTGGCTGCCATCATAATATCCGCCGTCCGACCCTTCGATCTCGATACCATTTTTCATCCTATACCCCGTCGTCCCTAGTGCGGACGTGCCGATAATGGTATTGTTGATGACTTTCGAACGGCTCACCGTCGTATCAAACCAAATACCCGCACCATCGGCAATGTCTTGTATCAGGTTATGGCGTATAGTCACACCAGCAAACGTACGCGTCATTTTAAACCCAGCGGTCGTTGGCTCGGCATCGTAATCCGCGCGGTTACAGCGCCGGATAATATTCTGTTCAAATACTAGCCCGCCCGCATTATCGCCCATCACACCAGAGTGCCCCGTATCTTGGAAGGTGCAGCGGCGAATAGTGATGCCAGCTCCACCGATCGACAGAGCATCCACCGAGCAATGTTCGATCGTTACTTGCTCAATGATTGAGCCAGTACCCACCGCCAAGGCTGAGCCTCGATACTCGACCATCGCCTGGGCATACCGTCGGATACCAATACCTTTTACGTTCACCGTTGTGCCCGCTAGCAAATACTTGAGGTCAACCACGCGGGTAGTCTTGCCCGTCGGGTCAGACCCGATCGTCAGTATATGCGTTGACTGATTGACCGAAAACTGCCCCGCCCCAGGCGTGGTTGCGTCAGCCACCGGGGTTAATCTAGTCGTATCGAGCCACACCTGATCCACGATTGTCCTGGTCACCGCACCCGACCAGGTAGCGATGTTGGCGCCCTTGCCGAGGTTGCGATCATACGTCAGTGCGTATGGGGCAGACCATGTACCATTGCCATTATTCGTCCATCCAGAGAGCACTGTCGCCCCATCAAACCACACCGCCTCGCCCGGATAATTCTGTATCGTAAAGGCCGGCTTGCTGCCGAGTACCTCAATTTCTCCCTCATGGTAGGTACCACCGCGTACCACAATCGTCGCCCCAGCGGCGCTGACTTTACCGATTGCGGCAGCCAACGTTGCCAAGGGCGCCGCCGCTGAGGTGCCAGCATTGCCATTGTTGCCGTTTGTAGCCACGTAATACACTTCGCCAGTGGGGATCGGGTACGACATGGTGCCCACTGCGTCCGCCCCGACAGTAAACTGCGGCGGTGTCCACTCGACTGCATGGCTACTACTCAAAGGCGACTCTACACCCGCGCTTATAATCGCCCACCGCAGCACAGGTAGCGGCGAGCCGTTCTTCATCACCCGCCAATTGATATCTGTTTCCTGCCCACCAATCATCAGGTTTGGCTTGCCGGGGTCAACCAATGTCGCCAGGGCATAACCCCACTCTGATACGCCGATAGTTGGATCGGTAAGCCCGGTACTCGCGTAACCCCATGCGGAATCGATGTAGGCCATATCGCTAATTCGCCTTTGCTCGTACGGCTACCGTATAAGTACCTGCGGATAGCCCGGTATAGGTTTTAGGGCTTGTCGCATTAGCATCGTCAGCCGTAAACCCTGAGGTCACCGTACCCGTCACCAAGCATGATTCGTAATGATTCGCACCGCTAATAGCTAGCCAAGTAGCAGTGACCGAACCATCACTCCCGCCAATTGTCGTAGGTGAAACTTGACTGAGCGTCACCACCGGTGTATCGAGTGTGCTCGTGGTGGGATCGGTCGCATTGTAGTTACCGAAGGATAGTGCCGCAGCCGCAGCTGAGGCACCAATATTGGCACGTAGCCCGATTGCACCGGCCACTTGATACCCCGCCGTATTATCTGTAGTAGATTGCTGATATGAACTTGGTTCGGCACTGCCATCAAGCCACATTTTTGCCGCAATGGTGGTCGGACCCGTGCCAGTAACTGATAGTTCACACCAGATTACTTCGCCGGCCACATAATTGTGGCTGATCGTCGTCGAACCGGTCAGGGCGGCTTCATCACGCATGGTGTAGAGACGCAGTAAGCCGCTCTCGATACGCACTCTTGCCTGATAGTACGTACTGCCGACTTTACGCCCCACTATAGTAAAGTTCTGTGCTGAGCCCGAGTACGCCGAAGATGAAGACAGTGCTACCCTAACGACAACATTTGCAGATGAAATACCATTGAGCCATGCCTGCCGATCATATGCGGGCTGCAGCGAAACCCTACCTTTGCTCGAGGCGACTGAAAATTCTGAATTACCGCCACCTAGCGTCCACGTACCGCCAGTATCGGCGGTACCCCACGAACCAGCCGCGACTGTACGGTTGAAGCTATCTTGTGCAAGTGTTAGTGACATAGTTTCTCCTAACTCGTATACGCAATTAATGTTCCATTGGCTAGGCCGGTAGTCGATGATGGGTCAATGACAACCGTTGTTTTACTATCCAGCACCCCTTGCAACCCACTTATCCCCGCTATCGTGGTAGCGCCGGCAGGTCCCGTAGCACCCACTGCTCCACTTGAACCCTGGGGACCAGTGGGTCCAACTGGTCCGGTGGCTCCCTGAGCTGCCACCCCATTCCTCCACTTACTCAGACTACCATCATAGGTAAGGATGTTGTCTTGACTAGGGTTGTTAAAGTATACGTCTGATGCGGCACTGAGTGAGCCGCCTACTCCTGGGCTGGACATGATTAGTTTACGTGTTCCTTTTCTCTACCGTGATGGCAGTTAGTGTTGGTGGTGCCGTCAGCAGCTTGGTGGCTGAGAAGGCTGGTATGTATGATACGTATTCAGAAGACTTTATGTAGCTTGTGTTTAGCATGCTTCTATGATACCCCCCCCCCAGCGGAAGTTGTCAAGGGGGAAGCACTCATTCGCAAAAGCACTTACCGTTTTATACTGACATAATACACCCTAGCTATGGCCATTGACTTGCACAAATCCGCAACCCCCTTACGTTTTGCTACCGTACCCCCTCACGTACTATCATTAGGGCATTTCAGAAAGCTACCGCTATCTCACCGACGACATAGCGCAAAAAACTACCTCCTCTTTTATTTTGGCAAAAAGTCAGTGTAGACCAGTCGTCCCCAGGCTGATCGACGACGCTGCAATCTTACCCGCCATTGCTAATCGGCACACTGCCGCCGCCTGGAAATGTGTTCCCAGAGGCGTGAACATTCGGCTGTGCCGCGTTCCCGACAATGAAGTCAAACCCACCGATGCGAGTGTCTTGGCCGAAGCGATTATTGGTGACAGTAACACCGGTACCGGTCAAGCCATACGCTTTCGTGGCAATGTTGACGCTGAATCGGCCACCCTCGACCCAGTTCTGATCGGCCGTCACATCGGAGATGGCGGCATTGTCAGGAGTAATAATCAGCCCGGTCATCCACGCATACGGCGAGCCAGTCACCGGATAACCGGTACCGTCCGTACTGTTCAGCAGCGGCATGCCAGGTGTTGCCGCCTGCCCAAGCAGTGGGTCAACGTAGCCACGGAGTGTATTCCCCCTGATGAGGATCTGCGATCCACCGACGAGCTGGATAGCATCATTGTGCGACTGATTGTCGGGGCCGTCGGCTGACGGCGAGATATACATGAGATCGTGGATATAGCAGCCCGTGACGGTAATCTGTCCGATGTTACTCGCGGTGTCTGAGTTAACATTCCGGATACCGTCGGAGCATCTGGAAATGTCGCAGCGGTTTGCAGTGAAATTCCAGCCGAGAATACCGGCATCCGACCACCCTACCTGGCCCGGTGATCCAAACGTACAGTGATCGAACAGGGTACCCTGGGCAGTATTCCAGTGGCAGCGAACGAATGGATCGGTGATTGCGTTTGCGATCTGCTGCCCGCGGAACCAGCAATTACGGAACGTGACATTTTTGGCCCTTACATACACTTTACCGCCCATGAACATGGTGTTGGTGTAGGTGGTGTTATCGGTGGTGATCGTCAAGTCCGCACTCACGGTGGTGAACGTTGTGCCTGGCGCGTAACCGGTGTTAGTGGCGTCGGGTTTCGTCACGCCAAGCACAAAATTATCAGTGCCGCGGCGCACCAAGTTGCCCGACTCTGCCGTCCACACAAGACCACTCTGGCTCGCTGAGGATGAGATGCTTCTGGTATTGACGGGTACCTCGACACCACCCAGGGCTGCGCGTTCGGTGGCGGGAAGAATCGTATCCTGCGCAATCGCGGTACCAGTCGCCCCTTGATTGTCGGTAACGGTCAGCTGGAAAGTCAGCGTCGTGCCGGCAATCGTTCCTGGCGCTGTATAACTCATCGTCGCCGTATTGGCGTTCGAGATAGCAACCGTCGGACTGCCGCCAGTCTGCGTCCAGACGTACGACGTCACCGCACCATCGCTATCCGTACCAGAGCCAGCATGCGTCACCGTAGCGTAGGGTTCCAGATTGACTTGGTTCGCTCCAGCACTCGCAATAGGCGGCAGATTGCTAGCAGCATAGGACCCAATCGGTGTAGTCGTACCATCCCGAGCCTGAAGATTGGTAAAATACCAGGTGGTATAAAAACCGCTGTCGCCCGAGGCATTGGGGCCGCGATCGACAGTAGTAATCGCACCGCCCCTGGTATTCAGCGACGACCCGGATAACGAGCCGGTCTGCGTAGCGCCGTCATCGACGTACCATTGACAGGCCATCGTGCCTGCCGACGCATCGGAGAGTATCTGTGTTTCGATCCGATACCAATGGCCGGCAACGAGAGCGACCGTGGCTGTCGCAACCACGGTGCCGCCGTACTGCACAATACGCATCATGCCATTTGAGCGAATCAACACCGTAGCGGCATATCCGGCAGCAGTGAAGACTTGCTGAATTTTCAGATCACCGCTCGGAGCCCCAGCGTAATAAAAGCAGTCCGACAGCGCAATCTGGGTTGAGTTAAACGATGCGTCACGCACATAGCAGGATGTGCCGCCAGCTGGTGTGAGGGCGATAGCAGTTCGACCGCCACTAGCCGGGTCGCTGGCATAGACGATGGCGCCCGAGCCAGGGCTAACCTGCGTGAACGCGCTGCCAGAGTTAGCAGAATTGGCAGTAGTAGCAGCCACTCCTACCGTCTGGCCAGCGAAATTATTTTTATGAAACGCCATAGTAATGACCCCCTTTCGTCGAATTTGACCATGTACTCATAGATTCGCCTAGCTCGGCGTTACAAATCTGATATCTACATTATCCCGCATGCCGCCCGTACCAGAGCTCACGATAGCTGGTGATGGATCCGGCCCCTTCCATTGCACGACGATATCGCCGCGACTTGTTGGACGAGCTGGCCAGGTGCCGCCTGATTTACTAACAGTAATCGTTGTGTTGGCTGGTAAATCCGCGACGGTCGTCATACCTGCCGCTCCTGTTGCACCGGTTGCACCTTGGCCGCCTGCCGTTCCAGCGGCTCCAGCTGGGCCTTGTGCTCCGGTTGCACCAGTTGCGCCGTTAGAGCCAGCCGTTCCTGATGCA
>CAZWHA010000008.1:0-22952 GCA_964633435.1 uncultured Candidatus Saccharibacteria bacterium
GCATGGAGCTGAAGCGTACTAATAGTCCCATTGCCTTTTTATGTCTTGATTTGAGAAGTTGTTCCATCGACATCTCGAATCAAGTAGACTGAATTGGTAGTCGAGTTTTAAACTCGGACGTCGAAACCTTAGCATTGATTGAACATAATTTGTTGAGTTGCATTTGTTGCACCTTGATAATTCATGGACTCCGATATACGCTTTGACCCGTAAAAGGGAAAAGAGCGAAGCGTCAAATCGGTGCCCATGGCGCTGGGGAAACACCTGTTCTCATTCCGAACACAGCAGTTAAGCCCAGCAGCGGCGATTATACTGCGCAAGTGGGAAACTAGCACGGTGCCGAATTATACAGAGACCCGTCCGAGAGGACGGGCTTTGTCATTTATGGCAAAGTTTTTGCGTAGCAAAAGTCTGGATAATCTACGTAGTACATTATATAAACCCCTCCTAATCGGAGGGGTTTTATCTTTTAGTGCGCAATTTTCATATGTAGTATTGATAATTCAAAACGACCTCTATAGAAGAGGCCGTTATTTGTGGTGAACTCTCTCGCAGTGGAGTTCTTGGTAATGATTATATATCATAGACAATATAAACGCAATACTTTCTATAAAATATTTTTCCATAAACGAAATATTGACAAAACGATAGCAGTATGATAATATGGTACGTGAACACATACCACGTGTGAGATATAAAGCGAGGGCGCCAGAGGTCATATCGACCACTAGGCGTCTTTTAAACTCTTTTAGAAAGGAGAGGTGATGGCAGGTACAAAAGCAGGCGCCGCGAAAGCAGCCGCAACCAACCGAGCTCGACATGGTAAAGATTTTTATGCAAAGATTGGTAAAAAAGGTGGCCAGGCCGGCCGTACTGGCGGATTTTACGCCAACCGCGAGCTAGCTCGCATTGCCGGTGCCAAGGGCGGTAAAGTCAGCCGCCGCGGTCCAGCAAAAAAGACCAATAACTAATAGCTGACCGCTCTAATACTAGCGGTGGGATCGCTAAACCGCCCCAATCACTGAGGGCGGTTTTTTGGTTGAATAATGGTACGTTTCAGGCCGCAGTTTCGCGCGTCGTTAGCTTTCCATTTGGTGCCGCAGTTAACACAGTAATACAATAAATTCTGCCGTGATTGTACGCCAACTTGCGCACAAGTGGGACAGAGGCTCCGACTATGCAGCCACTCACGGTAGTAGTCGATAGCGGTCTCGATGGTTTTGTCAGTGATAGCAACCCGGTATTTTCCACCGATCTGACGGGCCTGTTCCCAAGCGTCACGTTCGATCCGGAGCAGTTCGATGTCCTGCGTAAAGGTGTTATGTCCTAGCAAGGCATGACCGAGTTCATGAATTGTATTCGTCAGGCTGTTGTCGTAATAGATAGTCTGATCACGGGGTGACCAGTGGGCAATATCAGAGGCCTGGAAACTGAAATCAGGATAATCGTTTTGTAGTTTAGTGACTAGTTGCTCGAGTTTTGTCATAGCGCAGCCTATTGCTGGAGAGCCAGCAGCAAAGCACCTCTGTTAACGGTATGATGGAAATCTGTAGCGGCAATAATCTCAATATTAGTACTAGGTGGCCAGCCGCCATCAGCGACGATACGTTTTAACTCGTTGCCGTATTTTGGAAAGAACTCGGCCATCGCACCGCCAATAATGATCTGGTCGGGTAGCAGGACTGGCAGTAACACTACGAGACCTTTTGCGATGGCGCTAGCATATTCCTGCCAGATCGGGTTGTTGGCATCGATAGCTTGGGCCAGTCGTCCATATTTTTTATAAAAGGCTGAACCGGAGGCGAGTTTTTCCCACATAATGCTCTCGTGTCGATCCGTGAAAGTCATTTTACCAATTTCCATACCAGCGAGGTCTACTGATGGTTGCCCGTTGATGATCATGCCGCCGCCAATGCCGGTGCCAATAGCCACATAGAGGCCGCGTTTTGCAGGTGAACCAGCAAAGGCACCGATGGCGCCAACTTTAGCGTCATTTCCGACAATAGTCCGAACGCCCGATAATCGCTGAGCGAGGCTGGACTGTAATGGAAAACCTTTCCAGCCAATTACCGAGCTAGTGACTAGACCGCTATTTATTCGACCCGTTGTTGCAATAACGACAACATTTTCCTCTGAATAATCATGAAATTCTGGAAAATGATGCAAAATGGCAGCAACCAGCGTATCCAGATATTCGTCAGGGTGATGTGGCGTGGGGAACTCAAAGGTGCCAAGTGGTTCGACCGTCATCGCCTGATCAATCGAGGTGACACTGTCGAACGAGGCTAATCGCGTCTTTGTGCCGCCCGTATCAATCGTCAGAATAAATCCCATAATAGCGTCCATTGTACCACTACTTGTCGGAGGTATGGTTTTATGGTATTATGGTTGCATTAGACATGAAAGAGGCTATATGACGAGACGATTTTTGAGCAATAATGAGTCTGGCGCCATCGCCAGCTATCTGATAAGTGTTGTACTAGTTGCAATACTATTAATTGGCGGCGTATTGCTATTAAAAGGCAGCAGTCAAGCCGACCGATCGACCAGTCAAACTGCCACTATTTCTAACCCTGATTCAACTGATACTAACCAGTCGAACGACAAAACCGCAGACGAGACCAAAGACGAGGCAAATAATAGCGGGTCGTCCTCTGCTGACAACTCGGACAAAACTAATGATACTGGTACTGGTCAGCAAACCAGTTTACCGAGCGATATAACGGCAACTGGCGATACTAGCGATACCAGTCCAGCAACTCCAGAGACCATCACTGCTACTGGACCGGTTGAAGACTTCGTGGGCCTGCTATTCGGATTATTGGTTGCTATTGGCGCGGTTTATGCGGCTTGGAACTATCGTTTGTCACGCCTCGCTGTCAAATCGGCTCTCCTAAACAAATAATCTTTAATTTGCATAAACTCGCTGTATCTGATACAATAGTACTAATTTGCGAGAGACCGCGCAAAATACTAGGTAATAGAGAGATTTCGTCTGGTCTCGGGCGATGTCTAGGAGATATATGACGAGTAAACTAACAATGGATGATCTGCTAAATAGCGCTAGTGCTGCCGATGTTGCAGTTGGTGATGTGATTGACGGCAAGATTCTGAGCGTCAAGAAGAACGAGATCCTGGTTGACCTGGGTATTCGAGGTGTTGGTATGGTGCCGCGCCGCGAGATTGGTTTTGGCAAAAAGTACGCTATTGGTGACGAGGTTGCGGCTTCGATTGTCGATTCTGAACTAGATAACGGCTATATGCTGCTGAGCCTGCGCAAGGCCGCCAAGGACCGCGGTTGGGACGAAATTCAAAAGGTTGTCGAGAGTGGCAAATCGATCGAGGTGACGCCGTACGATGCTAATCGTGGCGGTCTGTTGATCGAATACGAAGGTGTGCGTGGCTTTATGCCGGTTAGCCAGCTATCGGCTGAGCACTATCCACGGGTGACCGACAAAGACGAAATTCTAAAACGCCTCCGCGATCTGATTGGCAAGACTATGAGTGCCCAAGTGATCGATGTTGATCAAAAAGCCAACAAACTGATCTTTAGCGAGAAAGAAGCCATCAAAGACGGCTTGGTTGATCGCCTGACTAGTCTCAAGGTTGGTGATGTGGTGAAAGGTATCGTCACGGGTATTGTCGACTTCGGCGCCTTTGTAAACGTCGATGGTATCGAAGGTCTGATTCACATTAGCGAAATTAGCTGGGAGCGTATCGCTACTGTGGCCGAGCGCCTTAAAGTTGGTGATGTCGTCGAGGCAAAAATCATTAGCATCGACAAAGACCGCCTCAGCTTATCGATCAAGCAGACCACCTCTGATCCTTGGCTCAGTGAAGCGGCTAAATTCCATGTTGGCGACGAAGTTGAAGGCACAATTACACGCATTACGCCGTTTGGCGCCTTTGTCCAGATTTCGCCAGCAGTCGAAGCTCTAGTTCATATCAGTGAACTGGGTGATGGCAACAACCCGGAAAAGCTGTTCAAACTGAATGAAAAGAAATCGTTTACGGTTATTGAGATTGACGCTGATAATCGCAAGATCAGCCTTGGTTTAACAAAATGAGTCAATTAGTTTAGGCGCGTAGCTACGGCCGCGCCGCATTAAAGAAAGGGGCGTGGAGCATGGCAGACAAGAAGGTCTTACAACTACCA
The DNA here is from genome assembly GCA_964633435.1 of uncultured Candidatus Saccharibacteria bacterium. Lineage (GTDB taxonomy): Bacteria > Patescibacteriota > Saccharimonadia > Saccharimonadales > Saccharimonadaceae. Next base: position 4,157 of record CAZWHA010000008.1, read on the forward strand.
GAGATGATTACCGTTGGTGATCTGGCGGCTAAACTGGATTTGCCAGTCGTGAAACTAGTCGGCGAGCTGTTTAAAAACGGTATTGTTGCCACTGTTAATCAACGGATTGATTTCGAGACGGCGCAAATTATTATCGAGGAACTCGGTCTCGATGTTAGTGTCGAGCAAAAAATTGCGCACGAAGAAGCAGTCAGTCACGAGTTAATGCTGAGCGCCGATGCTGAGCCGCGCCCACCGATCGTAGCTGTTATGGGTCACGTTGATCACGGTAAAACGACACTGCTCGATAATATTCTGGGCATGAAAAAGGTCGAAGGCGAGGCTGGCGGCATTACGCAGCATATTGCAGCTTATCAGACAGAGCACAATAAACGCAAAATTACGTTGCTCGACACGCCGGGTCACGAAGCTTTTGCGGCGCTGCGTCAGCACGGTGCAACCTTGACTGACGTTGTCGTGATTGTAGTGGCAGCGGACGATGGCGTCAAGCCGCAGACCGTTGAAGCGATCAAGTTTGCCCGCTCGGCCAATGCAAAAATTGTCGTGGCGATTAACAAGATTGATAAATCGACAGCTAACTCTCAGCTGGTCAAAACCCAATTAGCGACCGAACACCAACTAAATCCAGAGGAATGGGGCGGCGATACTATTATGGTAGAAGTCTCGGCCAAAACCGGCCAGGGTATCGATAAATTACTCGAGATGGTGCTGCTGGTGGCGGATATGGAGGATCTACGCGCTGACACTGACGTGCCGGCTGAGGGTCTGGTTATCGAGTCGAATGTCGAACAGGGCCGTGGTGCGGTGGTGCGCGTCCTGATCGCTAATGGCACCTTGAAAACAGGTGAATATTTTGTCGCTGGATCGACCTATGGACGGGTGCGCACTCTACAAGATTTTAGGGGCAATCCGCTCAAACAAGCCGGTCCCAGCACCCCAGTGACGATCACTGGTTTCAAAGAAGTTCCGGAATTTGGTCAGCGGATCGAAGAAGTCAAAAACGAGCGTGAAGCTCGGGCGCTGGCTGCTAAACATTATGACGAAAAGGTCCAGTCAACGGCTGGCGTTAATATTACCGGTAATGATCTGCTGAAAATGATGAATCGCCAGACCGAACAGCAAGAGGCGATCTTTATTGTAAAGGCTGATGTTCAGGGCTCTCTGACCTCTGTTATGGATGCGCTAAAGATGCTCGAGACTGATGAGGTGGCAGTCAAGATTGTTGCTAGTGGTGTTGGTAATATTACCGAGGGCGATATTCGTGTCGCCAAAGCTTCGAGTGCTATTGTCTATGGCTTTAGCGTTAGTTTACCAGCCCAGGTTAAACAGCTGTCGATGCGGGCCAAGATCGAGGTACGAATCTTTAATGTGATCTATGAGCTGCTCGATGATGCCAAATCCGAAATGGAGAAACTGTTGCCAGAGGAAGTTATCGAGACCTCAGTTGGTGAATTGTCGGTCAAGGGCGTGTTCCGAACCGCTAAAGAGGGTATTATTGCCGGTGGTCAGGTCAAGTCTGGCAAAATCACGCCGAACATTCTGGCTCGCGTATGGCGTGGCAAGGAGCAGATTGCGGAACTAGAAGTTTCCCGTGTCCAGCGTGAAAAGAGCGAAGTGAAAGAAGTCTTTGAAGGTGAAATGTGCGGTATCGAGTTAAATATTCCGCGCGGTAGTGGCAAAGTAACTGTTGAAATCGGCGATCGGCTGGAATGTTTTACGCGTGAACTGCGAAAGCGCACTCTGTAATTCTGCAAAAATGCCAAAAGCGCTTGCGCTTTTATAGAAAATATCATAAAAGCATTGACTGTTAAATATGATTGTGATATAATTGCTCCATATACTACTTGTGAGGAAAGAGTAGCGAAAGGAGTTTTGTGATGGTTAAATCTACTAATAACAATTTTACTGCAACTGTAGATCAGCTGAATACAGCCGGTCTTGGTGCTACTGTCAGTGATATCGCGGAGAGGCGAAATAAGATCGAAGAAGCGAATTTTTATGGTCAGTTTATCCGTGAAGCTCGAGCTGGTGGTTGGTATGACGAAGACGGCGCTCTTGCCGGTAAATTCGCCGAAGACCTCGCACTGTATGAAAGCTATGCGACGCAGGCCGATTATGAAGCTTTGCGTGCTGAATTGAAGTTGGATGTGGGCGAAACTGCTACGGCTGATGTCGTCGAGCTTGCTGCGTCAGCAGAGGAAAAGCTAGAGCTAGCGACTGTTACTCCAATTGCCGACGGTACCAGTAGGCGTGTCGCCCGACGAGGCGGTCGTCTGATTACACGCAGCGCGGCCACTATGGCGGGACTGGCTTTAGCTGGCTGTAGCTTTGGCTCTACTCCGACGCCAGCGCCTAGTGTGCCTGTCTCAGCCGCCCCAAGCCCTTCAGTATCTCCATCCAACATTAACACACCTACCGCTAGTCCTTCACCATCGCCCTCTGTTACTCCCAGCGAAGTTCCTACCACGATGACTCCTAATGAACGAGATAATCGCGAGCAGCAACAGCTACCGCAGGACAAACAGGACGAAGATAAAGCCAAAGCCGACAAGCTAGGCGTTAGCGTCGAAGATTACAAATTATACAGCCAGGCTTCAGAGAAGACCGGATTATCCGTCAAAGATATGATTGAATACTCGAAATATTACGGTGTTAACCCCGCTAATTTCGAAACTCAGAAAGCTCTCAAGCAAATGCGCGATAAAGCCAAAGGTCAACGTGTCAACGAATCACTAAAAGCTGACACGGCAAACGAAGCCAAGAAAGAACTGTTATTTGTCGCGTATGCTAACCCGGCAGCGCTAGCTCAGTATACAGCCGCCATGAAAGAGGATACAGTTACTGACAAAGGTTGGGACGGCCTTGAGCGTCCCGCTCTAGCCAACTCGCTATTCCAAGGATATGTAGCCGAGGATGGCCAATATACCAAGAAATTTGACAAAGATTACGCGGCGTTTAAAAAGGCAATGGAAAACGCGAACGTTAAAGAGACGCTAGCTACTTCTCATCCCGGGTATTCCTATATGTATCAAAACGGCAAACTAGTTGCAGTCGACATATCTGAGAACAGTAGGGGTGCGAACAAGACCATGTATGAGGTGACGTTCAAGACGAAAGCTGGTGTCACTGTTAAACTCAATGTGAAGGATCTTTGTGGTCAGCTGTGGGCGCCGAAACCAGAGCCAGTGGTTCACAAGCCATCACAGCCTAACAAGCCGTACAAACCGGGCAAGCCTAATAAACCTGGTAAGCCTAAGACGCCACCTAAAAAACTGGAGAAAAAGAATCAGAACCAGAATCCGATCAGGACAAATAACCCAGGTTCACATGATAATAGTTCGGATAATGCCAATGTTAATACTAATAACGACAACAAGCTTCAGCCAGATGAGCCAGAAATTAACTGGAACAGCTAGAGCCAGCTGAACTTTACAAATTAATGAAAGTATGATATAATGAGAGAAGTAAGCGAGAAAAGAGGTGTCATGAGCAAGTTACAATCTATTATCAATGGCTTTAAGTACGTGCCAAAGAAGACGTTTGTCCTGTTTGGGCTGCTGGCAGCCGTATTAGTGCCAAGTGTCCTGTTGGCTTGGGGTCCGGATCGTACGACCTTTACTATGGACAAACCAGCGAGTTACATTACGTTTAACTCTATTACCGACAACCCGGGTGTGGGTGATGAGCGAAACTTTACGCGTATTCGTGAAACTGGTTCGGACACATGGTCTGATTCAGCAACAATCCAAGAGGGCAAAGAATACACGATTCGCATGTATGTTCATAACAATGCTGCCTCTAATCTGAATCTTGTGGCAACTAACGTACGGGCGGCGCTCAATCTGCCACTCAATAGCTATACCACCAACTTTACAGTGAACGGTTTTATCTCTGCCGATAATGCCAAACCAGCCAAAGTTTGGGATCAGGTGACCGTGAAGAGTGACAAAGAGTTTCGTTTGCAGGTTGTTTCAGCTAAATACTTTAACAACGTTACTGGCTCAACCAATGGTTGGAATCTGAGCAACGATCTGTTTACTAATAATAACGGTGGTGCATTGCTGGGCTATAGCAGCCTGAATGGTAAAATCCCAGGCTGTTTACAGTACGCGGGTTATATCATTGTCAAGGTCAAGCCAGAATTTAAAGAAGTGCCAAAACACCCATCATATGATGTTGTAAAGACGGTTAACAAAACAGCTGCAAAGCCAGGCGATACATTGGAATATACTCTGACGGCCAAGAACACTGGCGATCAGGATCTAACCAACGTCGTATTGAAAGACACTTTGCCTAGCTATATCGCGAGCACTAGTGTTAGCGTCAGTGCACCGAGCTCATACAGCGGTGACCTGTTCGGTAGCGGTCTAAAAATTTCGAAACTGCCAGTAGGCAGCACAGCTACGGTCAAGATTACCGCCGTAACCAAGTCATCTGACAAATTCGTCTGTGGCGACACCAAGCTCGTTAATACCGTTTCGTCGAGTACTGACCAGAAAAAGACCGAGGATAATAATAACAATAACAGCGCTACGACCATCGTTAGTAAGGAATGTCAGGTCGACAAACCAAACTTTGACCTAGTAAAGACCGTCGACAAGACTTCGGCCAAACCAGGTGAGAGTCTGAAATATACGCTAACGTTCAAAAATACCGGTAATGTCGCTCTGACCAATGTCGTCATTAAAGATACGTTGCCAGCCAATGTGACCTATAATAATGACCTCAAGGCTGAGCCATCAGCTGGCGTGAGTGGCAACCTGTTTGGCAGTAATGGTCTGACCATTGCCAAGGTCGAAGCTGGTAAAAATGTCGTAATCACCTTTACTGTAAAGGTTGCAGCGACTGACAAATTCGTCTGTGGTGACACCAAACTGACGAACAAGTCTAGCTCGACTACCAAAGAAAAGACTGACGAATCTGACAAGTCGAATAACAATACCGACACTGTCGTCAAGCGTGATTGTCAGCCAAACTATGACCTGGTGAAAACGGTCGATAAAAAGACCGCCAAAGCTGGCGATATACTAAACTACACATTAACGTTCAAGAATACGGGTAGCCAAGATCTAACCAACGTGGTTATCAAAGATACTTTGCCAGCTGGCGTTCAGCTAACGGGCGAGACCAAGGCTGACGTTACCAATGGTAGCGGCATCAGCGACCTCGATAAATTGTTCTCGACTGGTGTGAAAGTTGCCAAAGTCAACGTGGGCGGTACGGTCAAGATCACCTTTAGCGCCAAAGTCCTGGCTGACAAACTAGTCTGTGGTGAAAATAAACTGGTTAACAAATCGAGCTCAACAACCAGTGAAAAGCCGACTGAGCCAGATACCAGCAATAACAACACGACGACAACGGTGAACAAGGAATGTCAGGTCGATAAACCGAATTTTGACATCGTCAAGACCGTCAATAAAAAGACCGTCAAACCAGGTGAAACCATCGAATATACCCTGACATTCAAAAATACCGGTAATATCGCTCTGACTAACGTCGTGATTAAAGACACGCTGCCAGCTAATCTGCAGATTGTCGGCGAAACCAAGATTGACGTTACCAATGGTAGCGGCATCAGCGACCTCGATAAATTGTTCTCAACTGGCGTCAAGATCGCCAAGGTGAATGTTGGCGGCACTGCCAAGATTACCTTTACTGCCAAAGTAGCGGGCGAAGACAAATTCGTCTGTGGTGACACCAAACTGACGAACAAGTCTAGCTCGACTACCAAGGAAAAGACCGATGAGCCAGACAAGTCAAACAATAATGTTGATACAACGGTGAAGCGCGATTGCCAGGCAAACTTTGACATCGTCAAGACTGTTAACAAAGCAACTGCCAAACCAGGTGAAACCATTCAGTACACACTGACGTTCAAAAACACTGGCGACACTGATCTCACCAACGTGGTGATCAAGGATCAGTTGCCGAGCGGCGTGACCTATAACGGTGATGTCAAGGTCGAACCTGCGACTGGTGTCAGTGGTGATCTGTTTAGCCAAGGCCTAGTCATTGCCAAGGTCGAAGCTGGTAAAACTGTCACTATCACCTTTGGTGTCACCGTGGCCCAAGAGAGCGACCTGGTCTGTGGTATTACCAAGTTCACCAACGTTGTTTCGTCAACCAGCAAAGAACTGGTAAAAGAACCGAATACGAACAATAACAGCGCAACCACTAGTGTGAACAAGGATTGCAAGCCAACGCCAAAGCCATGCCCAACCAATCCATCGATTGACAAGGATGACGAACGCTGCAAGCCATGTGAGTATGATTCCAGCATGAACTATGACAATCCACAGTGTAAACCGCCAACTACTCCGACCACTCCAACTACGCCTCCGACCACCTATACCCCGATCGAAATCGTAGCTACCGGTCCAGTAGAGACTCTGAGCGCCCTCGCTGGTGCGAGCGCCCTGACATTCGGTGCTACTGCCTACGCGCGTAGCCGCAAAGCTGCACGCCGATAGTTGCAGGCGAATCCCTAAAAACGCCCCTTGATCAGAGGGGCGTTTTGCTGTTGAACTAGCCTATGTTATAATCTTGAGCATAAGAAGAAAGGCGTAGCAATGTTTCGATTAGACGATAAGTTTCTAGAAGACCTGGGACTAGGGAATCTACCGCCAGAACAAAAACAGGCGTTTTTACAGCATATCTATAGCGAGTTGGAGATGCGAGTGGGTGAGCGGCTGACTGACGGTATGAGCGATGAGCTGCTCGACGAATTCGGTTATTTTGTAGATATGAACCAGGATGGTATGACCAAGTGGTTTGGCGAAAATTTGCCAGATTACAGCGAACGCGAGGATTACCAGCAACTCCGATCGGCTAATCCCGAGGCTCCTGAGGCGGCGGTAATGAGCGAATATGGTGCCATGAAGTGGCTACAACTGAATCGTCCCGATTATCCGCAGGTGGTGGCGGCAGTGCTGGATGAGCTAAAGGCCGAAATTACCGAGAATAAGGACGCAATTTTAGCGGGCGTGGCGGCCGGGACCGAGCAACCCGAATCGCCCCAGAATGATAACAATGCTACAGCGGCTTAGCTGGGCAGCTAATTAGATTTTGAGGCCGCGGAGATAATCTGCGGTTTTCATTTGTTTGCCGCTGGGGGCGATAATTTCAATGATTTGCAGATAGGTTTCATCTTGACACTGGATAATGTCTGGCCAGTTATCGCCCTGATAGTTATCTAGCGCCCGGGCTTTGGTGACAATGACTTCGGCACCCAGATAATCCAGCCTGGTTTTTGGCCAGCCAAGGTAGGCCCGCACTCGCCGTTCGCACTCACTGGCGGTCATAGTAGCAGGAGTGATATAGCCGTCAGTTTGACGGTTAATCAATTGGCAATAGGTGGCTTGACTTTCATCTTGTGCAAGCCCAACAACTTCGCCACTGATGATACGTGGTAGCAGTGTGACAAGCATACGTGCACCAACTTTGCTTAGTGTTTCGTAAAGCTCTGGTGCTGTTTCTTTGCCGCTCAACTCGACAGGCGTATAGCCGTAGACGGGTCCAGCATCCATCGCAGCTGATAATTGCATAATAGACACGCCAGTCTCATTGTCGCCGTTCAAAATTGCCGATTCAATTGGTGACGGTCCGCGATATTTCGGTAGTAGGGACGGGTGTAGATTGATAATACCACTAGGGAAGAGCTGGATGATCGATTCCGGGATGATCTTGCCGTACGATACGAGCACGCCCGCAGCTGCGTCCAGAGACAATAATTGATCCCTGATGTCGACTAACTTTTGCGGTTGGAGCACAATAATACCGTGCTGAGTGGCAATTTTAGCGACTGCTGGCGAATCGACCTGATGGCCGCGACCGCGGATGCTATCTGGTTTGGTAACGACCGCAACAATGCTGTAGCCGGCCTTGATTAAAGCTTCCAGGCTGGAGGCCGAGAAATCTTCGGTGCCAAAAAATACTAGTTTAGTCATCGTGTTGCAAAATGCCGCTATCCACGACCTTTTCATAGGGATAGGGCTCTAGTTCACCGGTATCGGTCAGGATAAAGAAAGCGTCCTGTTGGTCGGCGATATGATCGACAAAACACAAGCCGTTGGTGTGATCGACTTCGTGTTGCAAAATACGGGCGATAAATGGGTTTGGACTCTTGATCCGAACCTCGCGACCGTTAATATCGACGGCCTTGACTCGGACCTTGGACCAGCGGGGAACCAGGCCGTAGACGTCTTTGACGCTCAGGCAGCCCTCGTGGTCGCTGACCATTTCACCTTCGTACTTTACAATCTCTGGGTTGATCAGGATGACGAAACTCTTGTTATCTTTGTCGTCAAAATCCTCGCGGACGATAACCACCCGATCCAACCGATCAATTTGCACGGCTGCTAGTGCCACGGCAACTTCGTGGGGACGAGAGGCTTCCCAGTCTAGCGCTGCAGCCAGCATGTCGTCAATTAGCTGCAAGGTTTCATCATTGATCTCGCGAACTCGTTGACTACGATCACGCAGATGCGGATTCGGCAAAGTAATGATATTTTTTCTCGTGTATTTTGATGCCATATGATCTATTGTAACAGATATCGTCCTACTTTTACAGTAGCGAAACTGGATCGAGCTCGACTTGCCATTTGGCGAGCGGAACTTTTTTAGCAATGGCCGCCAACGTGTCACGATCCGTACTGCGAATGACCAGTTGCCAGCGATAGGTGCCACGGACGTGCTCATAAAAGGCTGGTGCTGGCCCGAGGATTTTAACATCGGGATAGCTGGCCTTGATCTCGCGGGTTAATTTCGTGGCGGCCTGCAGAGCGCCTTTTTCGGTTTTATACACACAAGTCATTTTTAGCAGGTACGCAAAAGGTGGAAAATGGCCGTGGGCGCGACCCTTGATCTCTGATTGATAGAAGTTACCATAATCTTGGTTGGCGCCAAATCGGACGGCCGGATGATCTGGTTGATAGGTTTGAATAATGACTTCAGTAGAATCGGCGCCTCGTCCGACGCGGCCGCTGGCCTGGGTGACCAGCTGAAACGTTCGCTCCGACGAGGAAAAATCGGGCAGGGCTAGCCCTGCATCCGCCTGGACAATACCAACCAGTCGCAGATTTGGGAGGTCTAGCCCTTTAGCGATAGTTTGTGTACCAATAATAATATCAATAGTACCAGCGTGTAATTCATCGAAAATGTCCTGCACCGCCTGCCCACGCTCGGTGTCACCGTCAAAACGCTTGACGTTGGCGTCAGGGAAGAGCCGTCGAACTTCCTCTTCGATTCTCTTGGTCCCGATACCGCGGTGATTAATGTCTGAACTATGGCATTCTGGGCAGCTGGTCGGCGGTTTAGTTTTGTAGCCGCACAGATGACAGCGTAGCTCAAAGGCATCATTATGGAGTGTCAGTGGTAGGGCGCAGTTGGGGCAAGTAGCGAGCCAACCGCAATCGGCACATAATGTCACCGAGGCACTGCCGCGGCGATTATGAAACAGCAGCACTTGCTGTTTTTGACCGATAGTTTTTTCTATAGCCGCGATCAGCTGCTTTGAAAACAGCGAGCTGCGCGACGAATTGTTGCTACGCCTGGTTAGGTCAACGATACTGATGTGAGGTTTCCGAGCATCCTGCCTGGCTAGCTGATTAATTTCGATGATCGGACGTCCGAGCTGTTTGGCCGTATAATAGTCGGCAATTGAGGGTGTGGCAGAGCCGAGGATGAGACGTGCTTTGCTAAAATTTGATAGTACGGCGGCAGCGCGCAGAGTGCTGTAACGGGGGGCTTTATCCTGTTTGTACGACGGTTCGTGACATTCATCGATGACGATGAGGCCGAGTTTTTGCAGTGGCATGAACAGGGCGGACCTAGGCCCAATGACGATGGTCGGCTGCTCAGCTTCTAGGATTTGTTTCCAGATATGGAAACGCTGGCTGGTGGTCATGGCCGAGTGGGTAACGATGACGCGGTCAAAATCGCGTTCAAATTCTCGGACTAGCTGAGCAGTTAGTGCTATCTCTGGCACTAAAATAATGGACGATAAACCGCGTCCGGCGGCCTCTAGCACCATAGCTTTGTAAATTTCGGTTTTACCGCTGCCGGTGATGCCATGCAGAATGGCGGTGCCAGATTTCATTTGTACTAGGCGTTCAATAGCAGCTAATTGGGTAGTATTGAGTACAAAATTTGTTCGACCTGTGTCTCTGTTAAATGTATCTATCGATTCTTTTTTGGTCGCTGGTCGACGATTTTTGTTGAGGCCTTCGGGCAGCATGGTTTGCCAGACAGTGCCAGGATGGGTCCCGTAAAAGGCACTGAGCCAATGATGGAGCTGCAAGATTGCCGCAGGCAGAACCTGTTTAAAGAGGATCCGAGTAATTGGCTTGACGGCAAATTCGGGTTTGTCGACCTTGGCGATAACAACACCGACAAAATGCCGCGATCCGACCTCGACCTCGACAATCTGACCAGATTGAATGTTGTCGGGCCAGCTGTAGGTCAAGACACTAAAGTCCTTGCCCACAATGCCGACTGGCGAAACCTCATAGAAATACATAGTAACTATTATACTCTAGCTATTATCTAGCACTTAAATCTGCTACAATAATGCTTATGTATTTCGAGTCGAGAGCCGTAGCGGGTGCTATGCTGGCTTCTGAGCTGGTGAGGCCGTATCGGTACCAAGATACGGCGGTGTTGGCGCTAGATGAGGGCGGGGTGGCGGTTGGCTATCAGATCGCTATTTATCTGCATGCAACCTTGCAACAGCTCGTCTCAGAGACGATTAGGATCCAGGATGAATCGATTGACTATGCCACGGTGCTGCCCAGCGGTGTCATAGCGGTTAACCCCGACCTCAGCGAATCAGAGAGCGAATACTATTACGGCGAATACCAGGGTGAACTAGAGGACCAGATGCGAGTCGCTAGTAGTAAAATCAACTGGATGATCGGTGATGGTGGCGATATTGATCCAAAAGCTCTCTGGCAGCGTAATGTTATTCTGGTCAGCGATGGTTTGGCAGCGGGGACATCGCTCGATGCTGCAGTGGAATGGCTAAAACCCGTCGGGGTTAGAAAAGTCATTTTGGCAGCACCAATTACTAGTCTGTCGGCACTCGACGAAGCCCATATTTTGGTTGACGAACTACACATTCTGTCAGTCACGCCAAATTATATCAACACCAATCACTACTATGATGTTGATGATATGCCTGACGAGCAGATGGCGCGCGATATGATGAATAGTACGATCCTAGGCTGGAAATAATTTTGTTGTAAAAAAGTATTGATTGACGATACAAACTTTGCTAGAATGTTTGACAAGACGCTGTCATAGCGGTAAGTGGCTTGACAGATGAGAGAAGGAGGGAAGAGACGATGCTTGATGTATTTATTACATCGCGTGTACGCCGCAAGATCATTGTGGTTTACGCTAAATACCCAGATTTCAAAACGCATGTTCGGGGACTCGCAAAATTGATCAAAGAAGACCCAGGTAACATCCAGCGCGAGCTAAAACGTCTCGAAAAAAGTGGCTTCCTGACTACTGAAAAACAAGGCAATACTAGGCTTTACTCAACCAACAAAGCCTTCCCGATTTTCAAGGAGCTCCAGGCTATTGTTATCAAATCGCAACAGCTTGCTAACACCAAAAATCGCAATTTAACAGAATAGTGTAGGAGCGAAAAACCGCCGATTTATTTTTTTGGCATTTCGCGATCGATTACACTGATGGCGCCTCGCAGTATTAGCTCGACAGATCGTGTCGAAGCCTTTGATTCAGACTCCTTTTTAGTACCGACGGTTTTTGCGTGGCTTTCATTGGCAACCGCAATGCGACCCGCCAAGACATTTCTGGCTGATGACAGTAATTCTGGGGTCGGGTCAGTCGGTGGTATTCGCGATCCATAGTTGCCGCCTATTCGTGCAGTGTTGTTCATGGTTTGATCCAGGTCTCGGGTAGGGCGGCCGTTTGCTGGCGTAATGTGACACAGAATCGCGGCATCAGCGACACGGTTGATCAATCTTTCCCGAATCCTGGCTTCCTCTTTGGCCTGGCGTTCGGCTTTACGAGCGGCTCGCTCTTCGGGACTAAGTCTTTTACGCGCAAGGGGGGGGGTTCCGGGTTGTTTAATCATAACGTTTAATTATAACACATTATTGTGAATTACGCAATATATAAAGGGATGAAATTGGCATCTGTGCTACAATAGCCAGATGGCACGAGGGGGTAAACTGGCGATTTCACCGCTGATCAAAGCGATTTTAGAGCGCCGCGGCGTTCACGGAGTAGCAGCAGAACAGGCGTTTTTACATCCAGATTACGCGGCGGTGAAACATGACCCCTTTTTGTTCCCTGATATGAAGCAGGCGGTTAATCGGATAAAAAAAGCCTTGAAATTAAAACAAAAAGTCACGATTTACGGTGACTATGATATTGATGGTATGACTGCAACGGTGATTTTATGGGAAAGTTTCGGCAAGTTTGGATTAAACGTCGAAACGTACACGCCAGATCGTTTTAGCGAGGGTTATGGACTGAATGTCGAAGCCGTCGAAAAACTGGCGGCGGATGGTACCAGGCTGATTATTACCGTAGATAATGGTACGCTATCGATCAAGGAAATTGCTCGCGCCAAGGAGCTCGGTGTGGACGTCATCGTGACGGACCATCATGCACCGGGCGATACCTTGCCAGATGCGGTAGCGGTGCTGAACCCGAAACGCACGGACAGCGATTATCCGTTTAACGATTTGGCAGGGTGTGGCATGGCGTTTAAATTGGTCCAGGCCTGTCAAACGCAATTAGATGGCCTGGCAAATGGCCAAGAAAAGTGGCTGCTCGATTTGGTGGCGCTCGGCACGGTCTGCGATATCGTCGGCTTGATTGACGAAAATCGCGCCAACGTTTACTGGGGTCTAGAAGTTTTGAAGAAAACGCGTCGAGTTGGTTTGCGGGCACTGCTCGCCAAGGCCGGTGCTGATCAATCGCAGGTTACGGCCGAGACGCTCGGTTTTGTCCTGGGGCCGCGCCTGAATGCCGCGGGCCGCCTAGAGACTGCTGAAATGGCATTGGAACTACTGAAAACCGACGACAATTTTCGAGCTGTTGAACTAGCCGATCGCCTGGATCAGCTGAACCAAGAGCGCCGCAAAATCCAAGAAGCTATTTTTACCCTGGCCTCGGCACAGGTTGATCGTAACGATCCGGTGGCGATTGTAGCTGGTGACGATTGGCACGAAGGGGTGATCGGCATTGTAGCGTCCAAGGTCGTTGAAAAATTCGAACGCCCAGCCTTTGTAATGTCACGTGGTATCGAATTCAGCAAAGCCTCTGGCCGCAGTTTCGGCGAGTTCTCGATGGCGAAAGTTATTCACCATACTGGTCACCTACTGGAAAAGGGCGGCGGTCATTTGGCGGCAGGTGGGCTGACAATTAAAACTGAGAGGATTGAGGCATGGCGAGTCGAGGTTCAATCGTTCTATCGGTCGCTCAAGCTGGGTGATCAGACGGGTTTTTTGTATCCCGAGCCCGATGTCCAGCTGGCGGATTTTGCCGGCCTGACCATAGATCTGGTCGACGAATTGGCGCTACTAGAGCCATTTGGTAATCGCAATCCGCGGCCGGTGTTTGCGTTTCAACCAGTCATCATTATGAATCGACGGCTGATGGGGCGTGACAATAATCATGTTAAATATACCTTTGCCGACAGTGATGGTCGCAAGTTTATGGCGATTGCTTTTGGGGCGGCTAGCAAGTTTACTCTGGAATCATTCGATACGGATGGTGAACCGCAACGCGCCAGAATCCTGGTCGAACTGATTAAAAATGAATGGAATGGTATGATCAGTGTCGAGGGGCGATTGTTGAAATGTGACGCGTTGTGAGGTATACTGGATGCATAAAGCGTTCGATTTAACAATATAAACAGAGAAAATAGTGGGCAAGCATCATTTTATACAGAAACATAAACGATTAGTGAAATATCTAACCGTAGGATTGTCGGCGCTTGGTTGTATGTTGCTGATCTTGACCTTTTTTCTGAAAACAGCCCTAGCGATTAACCCTGATCACGGAGATAGTGACATATCAGTTAGCCAGCCATTCGTAATCAAGCTCGGTCAATCGTTGCGACAAGTGGACGTCGAGGCTATTTCAATCAAACCCGCAGTTAAGGGCGGCACTTGGATTTATCAAAGTGGCGGGTTGTTTGGTGATGACAGATTGATTTTCGAGCACGAGGCCGATTTTGCCATTAACACTGAATATACCGTAGAGTTCGGCGATGTATCTCGCTATGTGATTGGCGACTCTAGCATTCCCTCGATTAGTTTCAAGACTGAAAAAGCTCCTCGTCTAGACAATGCTGGCATTATGAAGCTTGCCGACGGCGCCACGATTGCGGCAGATTATGCGTTTGCTGTCACCCTAGCTTCGCCGAATAATGGTCTACGTAACCTAACTCTCAGGACGGAGCCAGCTATTGATCTAAAAATGGTAGCACACGGTGATATAAATTATAGTTGGCGTCCTAGTGATGACCAGTTATTGCCACAAGGCCAAGTGATCAAAATAGAGGTCTATGATGACAAGAACGGCGAATCATTAGTAACCAAAAGCTTTAGAGTCGCTGACGAGCCGACGGTGAAATCCATGGTCAAACCTGACCACTTCGGCCAGAACGACAGGGCGGTCATAGAGTTTAATCAGCCTATGATCAAACAGGATGCTAAAATTATTTTCGAAGTCGCCGGTACTGGATCGTGGGAGAGCGACACTACATATGTCTTTACACCGTCAAAAGTCGAAGCCGGTAAAACGTACAACTATCACATTACATCAGGGTTGAAATCGGTTGCTGGTGGCATTGTGACGAAAGATATTGACGGAAGCTTTCAAACGGTCGGACCAGTCTCGGTTATCGGCCGTTCACCAACCGGCAAAGAGCTGTCGCAAGCGCAACAAACCATCACATTCACATTCGATCAGCCAGTTGATAAAGCCTCGGCCGAAAGCCACTTTGTGATTAGTAGTGGCACCGTCACTGGCTTTTCGTGGCGAGACAATACCATGACTGCGACGGTCAAGAATCTCGGTTTTCAGCAAACGGTAACTGCTAAAATGAACCCAGGAGTCGTTAATGCCGGATTCGGTTTACCCAGCAATCAAACATTTAGCGTGACCTTTTCGACCGAGATTCGGAGCAAGAGACTCGGCGTGCCCATGATGCGCCAGGAACATGCTTCGACATGTGGCCTCGCCTCGCTACGCATGGGGTTGGCTTATTATGGTATTAACACCGATGAAATGACGATTCTGGGACGGATGGGCTATAATCCACGGGAAATGGATCAAACGAATAATACCTGGGATGACCCCAGAGAGATGTTCGTCGGCTATATAGATGGCACTAGCGTCTATACTGCCTCGGGAGTTGAGATGCCGCTCGTCGCGCGTGTTGCCCGGTCATTTGGCCGCGCTACATCTGAAAGAATTGGTAACAGTGTTCATGTCAACTGGATTGCCGAGGAAGTTTATAATGGCCATCCAGTGGTGATTAGTGGTACCGGTACGAACAAGAAACCTTATTATTACAGCTGGACAGCTCCGAATGGTCGAACGGTAACTTCTGCTAGTAACGGCCATGCTCGAATTGTTACTGGAGTAAAAGGCGAACCAAATCGGCCAGTCGGCTTCTGGATCAATGACCCTCTAAAAGGCACGCTCTATTGGACGGCGGATCAGCTGCAGGCTAACCTTCGGACGAATCCCTACGGCGGCATGGCGGTAGCTATCTACTAACCTATCAATGTCACGTAGCTCTGAGTGGTTGCGTAGGTCTTGCGAAAAACCTTTTTATCTGCTAGACTATTCCGAGTATGATTCAAGTTAAGAGGAAAGACGCCAAAGAGGCAAACGAGAACTTGCTGCGACGGTTTAATCGCCGTGTATTGCAGTCAGGTGTTGTTTCAAAGGCCAAAGCCGCCCAGCGTTTCAGCAAACCGCAGAGCAAGCGCGATCGACGCGACTCAGCGATTATTCGTGAACAGCGCAAAGCTGACAAAGCTCTGCAAATTCGCCTGGGCCTGGTAAAGGCAAAATAGGCTGCCAGGTTGCCAACCATCAGTCGCTTCGCTTTTGAGGCGATTTTTTGGTACAATAGATAGGAAAGGATACTATGAGTTTGATTGAAACAATTACTGCCGATCTGAAAACCGCCATGCTGGCGCGTGATGAATTTACGACAACCACCCTGCGCGGCCTGAAATCGGCTATTCTGTACGAGGAAGTCGAAAAAGGCAAACGTGACGAGGGTTTAACTGATGATGAAATCCAAGCCGTAGTGGCCCGCGAGGTCAAAAAACGTGACGACGCCATGAAATTATATGTCTCAGCCGGTGATCAGGAGCGTGCCGACAAGGAAATTGCGGAGAGCAAGATCCTCGCAAACTACCTGCCAGCACAACTATCTGACGCAGAGCTAAAGGCCGTGATCGGCGAAGTGATTGCTAAAAACAACTACGAGCAAAAAGACATGGGCAAAATCATTGCCGCTACCAAGGCTCAGGTTGGCCTGGGTTCGACGGGTGAAAAAATTGTCGCCACGCTAAAACAGGAGTTTTTTAACTAAGATGATTATCTTTTTTGGACCGGCCGGTGCGGGTAAATCGATGCAGGGTCAAATGCTCGCAGCGCGTCACGGGTGGCGCTGGCTCAGTTCGGGCCAGATTTTTCGCGATCAGGCTGATCACGAAATGTTGGAATATCTGAAAACGGGCGAACTGATTCCGGACGAGGTGACGAATCGTGTGATTTTTGCCGCGCTCGACAAAGCACACACGTGCGGTGATGTCGATCGAGTGATCCTAGACGGCTATCCACGCACTGTGGCTCAGGCCGAGGCTTTGGTTCAGCATGAACAGGAGCTTTGCGGTAAAAATCCAATCGCCATGTGCGTCGTGCTCGAGGTGCCAAAATCCGAAATTATGAAGCGTCTCGCGGTGCGTGGTCGCGGCGAAGACGCTCCGGAAACCATCGAAAAACGTCTCCAGATTCATCGCGGCGAGATTTATCCCTTGCTCGACTTCTTTAATGGACTGCATGTACCGATCGAGCATATTGATGGTGTTGGCACGGTGGGCGAAGTGCACGACCGAATCGAGGCTGAACTGGTGGCGCACGATATCGTAAAGGTACTCTAGA
The DNA here is from genome assembly GCA_964633435.1 of uncultured Candidatus Saccharibacteria bacterium. GTDB lineage: Bacteria > Patescibacteriota > Saccharimonadia > Saccharimonadales > Saccharimonadaceae. Next base: position 21,323 of record CAZWHA010000008.1, read on the forward strand.
TGAGCGTGCGGGATTTTCGCGAATTTAGCGATCAGGAACTGCGCGATTTTCGGACAGCTGGACGAATTTTGGCTGAGCTGTTCCAGGATCTGCGCGGTCAGGTTCATGCTGGGGTAACTGGTACGCAGATTGATGCGTGGGTCGAAAAGGAAATCATTGCCCGGGGTGCCGCGGTGACATACAAGACGCCCGAGGTAAACTTTCCTGGAGCGATCTGTATCAGTCCGAATGACGTCGTGGTGCATGGTGTGCCAAAGGACGAACCGTTCGTGGTCGGTGACGTGGTTGGTTTTGACCTAGTAATCGAGGTTGGCGGCATGAAAGCCGATTCGGCCTTTACGATGGTCGTCGACGAAGAGCCAAAAGGCGCGAAAAAAATGTTGCTGAGTGCTACCGAACGCAGCCTGTATGCTGGTATTGATGCGATTCATGGTCCAGTCCGAACTGGTGATATTGGGGCGGCCGTCGAAAAGGTATTGTTGACGGCGAAACTCGGCATCGTCCGTGATTTGGTGGGGCACGGTGTTGGCCGGGAAATGCACGAAGACCCTGATGTGCCAAACTTTGGCCGGGCGGGTAGCGGCGTTCTGGTGCTGGCTGGCGCGGCAATTGCGATTGAACCAATGGCGACGCTCGGCGGTTGGAAAGTCGTCCAGGACGATCCTGATGGCTGGTCGATTCGCACCCGCGACGGGTCACTGTCAGCTCATTTCGAACATACCGTGTTGATTTTGCCGGATGGTGTTGAAATTATTACACAGCTGTAATAAATGACAACAAAACTACCCTAGCTATTGACAAATCCAAATAAGTGGAGTATAATGTTTGGTAGTATGAATACATTAAAAACAAAGAAAAACGGGTTAGGTATCAGGATAGCCACAGGTGCTGCACTTGCTGCGACGGCTGTAGGCGGTGTCCTGGGTGTAGCAAAGTATAACGACCATAACAATGCGGTGCGAGCCCATGAACTCGAACAGGCGCGAGGACAAATTGGTCAGCTTGCTAAGGATATTGGCCGTGATATTGTAGCCTCCAACATCAGGGCAGATGGCAGTCTTGATCCGGTTGGTATCATTGTCTTGGAGGACGGAACGTTGTCGCTGACCGAATGGAAGGATGCAGGCAAAAAATATACTCGGGTGATAGATATTGATGTTCGCGGAACACATCTTTATGGTGATATTGATCCTGATCCTAAAGACGTGCTTGAAGCGTTGGAAGAAGCTAAGGATGTATCGATAACATATAATAATTCTGGTGACGGCAAAGAAACGACGACTCCCTATGCGGATAACGGCTTTCGATATTGGACGCTAGACAGTGTTAGTGGGGGTATTAAGAGGGGTATTCTCGATGACGCTAGTAGAGTTATGTCTCCAGCCGAGCTGGGGGAACGTGTAGCTTTCCTTCGCGATGCACATAACGACATACAGAACAAAGATTAAGATTTTTGTAAAAATAACAACAATTTTATCTGGAAATAGCGTCAAAAGGTGTTGACTGGGCGGGCGAAATGCGATAAACTATTACGAGTCTGATGCGAGAGTTATTTGAATGACCTCTGTTCAGGTGGTAAATTTACAATTTGGTAGTGCAAGTCAATTTCGTCAGTACATCTTTTATGTTA
>CAZWHA010000009.1:0-21959 GCA_964633435.1 uncultured Candidatus Saccharibacteria bacterium
AGGATTTGTCCCCAGTTGCCTTCGTCACCACCGGGTGTGGGTAGTCTGACCATAGTAGTATACTTTCTCCTTTCGCGGGTTTGTTGGTTGATGGTAACATAACCAAGGGGGGTATCATAGCGGTGTGGTGGTAACGCTAGGTAGGTGGTACTAGTGTTTTTACCTGGTGATGATAGCCCTTGCGGTTATCTTGCTTCTATGATACCCCCCCCCCCCCCATTGATTGTGTCAAGCTACAGCTTAGCTTTGATTTCCGTAATGGCATCGCGCAGGTCGGCAGCACGTTCGAATTCCAGATTAGCCGCTGCTAGTTCCATTTGGGCGGTTAAATCACGAATTAGACCAGCATATTCGTCCTTGGGAATTTTCGCGAGGTTTAATTTTGGTTTCTCGTCTTTCGCTGGAATGATAGCACGTAACCCCTCATCAATACTCTTTGCAATCGAGGTAGGCGTAATGCCATGTTCGCGATTATATTGTTCCTGCACTGTGCGACGATTATTAGTTTCATCAATTGCCCGTCGCATTGATCCAGTAATAGTGTCGGCATACATAATGACTTTGCCCTCGAGATGGCGCGCGGCGCGGCCAATAGTCTGAACGAGGGCCGATTCAGATCGCAAAAAGCCTTCTTTGTCAGCATCGATAATCGCCACTAGCGATACCTCAGGCAGATCCAAGCCTTCGCGTAACAAGTTAATACCAACCAGCACATCATAGACACCAGACCTGAGATCACGCAGGATGTCACCACGCTCTAGCGTATCAATATCACTATGAATATAGGCGGTTTTAATGTCCAGCTCGGATAAATAGGTCGATAAATCCTCGGCCATGCGTTTGGTGAGAGTGGTTACCAGTACGCGTTGACCTTTACTAATTCGATCGCGGATTTCAGCAATCAGGTCATCAACTTGGTGCTGACTAGGTCGGACTTCAATCACTGGATCCAGCAAACCAGTCGGTCGAATGACCTGGCGAATCGGCTCGGGCGAATGTTGCAACTCATAGTCAGCAGGAGTAGCCGAGACAAAAATCATTTTATTAATGTGTTTTTCGAACTCATCAAACTTCAATGGTCGATTGTCGAGCGCTGACGGCAATCGAAAACCATACTCAACCAATGTTTCTTTGCGTGCGCGATCGCCGTTGTACATACCACGCACCTGCGGAACGGTCATATGTGATTCATCAATAAACATCAAAAAATCATCTGGGAAATAGTCGAGCAGCGTTGCCGGTTGTTCGCCTGGTTCGCGATCGGTTAAATAACGTGAGTAGTTTTCGATCCCTTTTACAAAACCGGTCTGTTCGAGCATTTCGAGATCGAATTTAGTTCGCTGAGCGAGGCGCTGGGCTTCGAGATATTTCTGATGTTTTTCAAAATAAGCCATCCGATCATCAAATTCAGTGTGAATATTATCGATCACACCAGCCATACGTTCACGCGGTGTCACGTAGTGACTGGTTGGAAAAATCTTGATCTCGTTTGGTTGATCGAGAATCTCACCCGTTAATGGATCGATTCGTAAAATCCGTTCGATATCGTCGCCAAAGAATTCTAGTCGCACAGCTATTTCGCTGCCGCTCGGAAAAATATCTATCGTGTCGCCCCGTACCCTAAATGTACCGCGTGCGAAATCAATGTCGTTACGATGATACTGAATGTCATTGAGGTGACGAATGAATTTATCCTGTTTATAGCGCTGACCGACCTGGGCAGTTATCGACATCTCGGAATAATCAGCTGGCGAGCCAATACCATAAATACAGGACACGCTAGCTACGATGATGACATCGCGTCGGGTCAGCAGCGCCGAAGTGGCCGCGTGACGTAATCTATCAATCTCTTCGTTGATCTTGGAATCCTTTTCGATATAGGTATCCGACGAGGCAATATAGGCTTCTGGTTGATAGTAGTCAAAATACGACACGAAATAATGGACTTCATTATTAGGAAAAAACCGCTTGAATTCGCTGAATAACTGAGCGGCTAGCGTTTTGTTGTGAGCGAGCACTAGTGTTGGCTTTTGAACCTGCGCGATGACGTTCGCCATGGTAAAGGTTTTGCCAGAACCAGTCACGCCGAGCAGCGTCTGGAACTTTTCGTCACTATGTAAACCATCGACCAGCGCCGCAATCGCGGTTGGCTGATCGCCAGTTGGCTTGAATTTAGTATGCAGGGCAAACTTTGACATCCTGCTATTATAACATTAGGAACCGAGCGAAAAGATTGTTTGCAGGCTTTTCCGAGGTGACGACATGTTACATTAGTACGATAGTACTACTATACCATGCCCACCACTCTGTTAGTAGTTAGTCGGTCGCACGTCGATCTTCATATTTTTTAGTTGGCTGTAATCGCGTAAAATGCCGGCTTTGGCACCAATATGCTGGACGACAGCGTCGCTATTGGCTGCGCCATAGACCAAGGCCTGTTTGATGCCGAGGCCCTTGGCATAAGCCAGCACAAAACCCGACCCAAAGGAGTCGCCAGCCCCCGTGCGATCGATTACTTTTGATGACGGATTATACAAACCCGAACTCGCAAATGAAGTTTGGTCGACGGCAATCGCGCCATTAGCCCCATCGGTACCGACCACGACTGGACAGTAGCTATGGGCACGGCGCACCAGTTCTTCTAGCGAGGAACCAGTGAAACATCGGGCTAGCTCTTCTTTGTTAGCGAGCAGAATATCGACATCGGCTAGTAACGGCTTTAGCTTTTTTGGCTGCGCTAGCTCGCCACGGCCCGGGTTGAAGGCAATCTTGGCACCTCGCGCCTTTATTTGATCGAATAATCGTGACAAAATATCAAAATGTCCGTTCAAGCTCGTCACATAGGCCCAGTCAAAATCCGCCTCTATTTTAGCCAAATCAAAGTGCTCGGACTGGAAATGTGTACTGGCGCCGCGATAAGTCAGAATGGTACGTTCGCCACCTGGCGCCAACAGCAGCACTGAATAGCCAGTATGGTAGCGCGATGAATAGCTGGCATGAGTCGAATCAATGCCTTCCTCGTCGAGCATTTGCGTCACCGCGACACCAGCCGGATCATGAGCAATCTGGCCGAGGAAGAGGGCATTTTCGCCCGCCCGAGCGAACGTTGTCGCCGCGTTCGTCGCACCGCCGCCAGTTGAAAAATCGATTCGATTAACGTTGACTTTTTCGCCCAGTGGAATATTAAAAAAACATTCCTCGGGACTCTCGCAGACTGGCGCTAATTCCGGCGAATGCGACAAAAACACGTCCTGTACTGCCGAGCCGACACACAGAAAAGTAAGAGGTCTCGACCTAGCCACCTAGAGCACCGCCTTTCCGGCCGAACCAAAGGCTGAAATCTTGCTTTCCACCACTTTTTGAACCTCATCCCGCACTGCGCCCATGAGCTTGAATACGGCATATTGGTCTGGGTTCTCGCGCAAGACTCGTTCCAAGGTCGTACGATAAACAATTCTGAGATCGCTATTGATATTAATCTTGCTAACACCAATCTGAGCGGCCGACTCAAAGTAATGGAGTGGCGTGCCGGAACCACCATGCAGGCTAATATTACAACCAATGGCTTCATGAATTGCCCTTAACAGATCCAGATCCAGCTCTTTTGGCACCGGATATTTGCCGTGCAGATTGCCAACCGCCGCCGCAAAGGTATCGATTCCGGTAGCTTCAACGAAAGCGCTGGCGCCATCCGGGGTAGAAAAAGTCTTCTTGATCTCTTCGTAATCGATAGTCTCGGTATGTAGATTTGATGAACCACCAAAATAATGGGGTTCACTTTCAATCAAGGCACCAGTAAATTTAGCGTACTCTGCAACCTCTCTCGTGGCACGAATAATTTCCTCGTCACTCGCATCATGATTGGCTTGGCTAATATCGATATGAATAAATTCGTAGCCAACATCAATCGCTGCCTTGCAGGCTTCGACGGTTGGGCTGTGATCGAGGTTGATATACATTTCAATCCCCAGCTCTTCGCGGTAATTATCGACCAAATCACGCATATTTTCGAGTCCCATAGCCTGAACTTCGTCATGGCTGACCTCGACCAGGACGGGTGAGTTCAAGTTTTTGGCGGCAGCTGCAATAGCCCGCAGCGTTTCCTGATCATCGACATTAAACGCACCAACGGCAAAATGCTGTGTCCGAGCTCGCTGCATCAAATGTCGCGCGCGTAGCGTTCGCTCTCTGATTTCCCTGATTGACATGTTCCCTCCCGAAATTTGAATTTATGCTTATATTGTAGCACTTTGATCTGACTGCGACAAAAATTCCGTGATAGTCTGGGCTATTTTATCCGCAGTGAGGCCGTAATAGTCGAGTAGTTCGGCCGCCGAACCGGATTGTCCAAACTGATCGTCGACACCGATTCGCTTCATTCTAGTTGGTAATTTTTCACCCAACAGCTCAGCGATTGCCGAACCAAATCCGCCAGCAATCTGATGCTCCTCGGCCGTGACGACCAATTTCGTTTTAGTAACACTAGCAATGATCGTCTGCTCATCGAGTGGCTTGATCGTCGGCACGTGAACCACCTCGACTGAAATGTTCTGTTTGTCCAGTTGCTCGGCCGCGAGCAGCGCTTGTGCCGTCATCGTGCCAGTCGCGAGCAGTGACAAATCTGTGCCTTCGCGTAAAACATACGCCTTGCCAATTTCAAATGATGAATCAATAGTTGAAAAGATCGGCGACTTTTCGCGGGCCAGGCGAATATAATTTGGTCGCGGATCACCAGCGACCGCCTGGGCTACTTTTTCGGCCTCGACCGCATCACCCGGCGCAATCACTACCATATTTGGCAATGTTCGCATCAAGGCAATATCTTCGAGAATCTGATGCGTCGCACCATCGGGGCCAACATTAAGTCCAGCGTGCGAGCCAACAATCTTGACCGGCTGATTATTCAGCGCAATCGTGGTTCTGATCTGTTCCCAATTACGCCCAGGACTGAATGCAGCGTAGCTACCGGCAAACGGAATTTTGCCGACATGAGCCATGCCAGATGCCACGGTTACCATATTTTGCTCCGCGATACCGACCTCGATAAAGCGCTCTGGAAACCGCTCGGCAAAATGATGGAAATGTACGGATTCGGCCAAGTCTGCCGTTAGCGCCACAACATTAATATTGCTTTCACCAGCTAACGCTAAGCCACGGCCAAACCCAGCGCGGGTGGAATCTTGATCAAATTCACCGTGAAAAAACTTCTCGTTCAAATTATAAATCATATCGCTCCTCTTATTAAATCAACCAGCAGATCACGTGACATTTTCTCAACCTGTTCAGCAACGTCATCGCGCGATGGATCAATTTCGCGCCAAATCCTAAACTCGGAATTGCGCAATTTTTCTAACAGTAAATCGTCTTTTGGCGCCGTATCATTCCCCATCGCCAACAAACTGTCTGGGCCACCAAAAACTTCATGCCGCTGGTTGGGATGATTCTTGATTTTTTTCTCGATCCAATCACGTGGTGGATTAATGTGAATCAAGACAACTTTATAACCAACTTTGCGCAGATCTGTCAGCATTGTCAGATTATTGCCAGCTTTAAAGTCAAGAAATAGATTGTGGCGCTGACGAGCGAAATCGTAGACTAAATCATCCGCACCGGCGGGTGGCAAAGAATTGCTATAGTTCCTTTCCGTTGCAAAATTATAACCCGCTCGAAAAATTCGCGTTCGAAACTCATCGGCGCTAATTCTGAGTGCACCAATAGCTCGAGCCAGGCTAGCTATCGACGAACTCTTGCCTGCTGCTGTGTAACCGATCGCCGCCAACGCGATGGGCTGATTATCCACGAGAATGTCTGCACGGTAATCCTGATAAACCTCGTTCAGCAAATCTTCTGGTGCGTCTGGCAATAATAGCCATGAACGAAAACCATCAAAAAACGGCGTCAAGATACTGCGAACTTCGTCAGGCAGGTCTTTCACTTCGTCAGGTAAAACCTTGTAAAAACTTTCATCGCCACGAAAGTTCTTAAGCAGAAAATAATATGTTTCATCCTCGGCTGGAATCGATGGCAACTTTTGAAAAAACTTTACGTTTTCAGTTACAACATCAAGACCGGCTGAATCCAAAATTCTTTTTGCTGCATTCAATGGAACTTCGCCTTCTTGAATTTCGCCGTCTAAGAATTGACCATTTTCACGCAAGAAGACCATTCTGTCTGTTGACACCGGGAAAACTTTAACTACTTTCATAAGGCTTCTCCCTGCCTGTTCTGGCTATCAAACTCTATTATTTCGCCATTTTCGGTGCGATTAATCCGTAAATTGCCTTTCCATGGCAACTGATGAAAATAAGCATGGAAAGCATGTCGAACGCCGCCATGCGAAACCACTAGAATAGTCTGATCCCCATATCTAGTAGACAAGTCGTTCAGAAAGCTGTAGACTCTTTCAAAAAAATCTGAGGCTCTCTCGCCACCCTCTACGATCAATTCGTCATCGAAATCAAATAATTTGTTCCACTCGTCTAGGCTGGGCGCTTTTGAGAGCGCCCCAGCATAACGTTCTTTGATACGTTCATCAAACTGAATCTCCTGGCTATGATACTCATTGATAATTTCTGCGGTTTTCTTGGCCCGGCGTAGCGGTGAGCTAATTATGATGTCAAATGATGTATCTTTTAATTGGTTGCGAGCTTGCTGTGCCTGTTCGATGCCAATTTCATTGAGTTCATGATCAATATCGCCACTTGCATACGCCTTGCCAGCGTTAAAGTCAGTCTGTCCATGTCGCACAAAATAAATCTTCATAACACCTCCAGCTGCGCCAGGGCTCGCTCGGCTTCTTCTGCGGTTGGTGGTTTGCCGTGCCAATGATAATCGTTCTCCATGAAATCAACGCCTTTACCGGGGATCGTATAGGCAATGATCACCGTCGGACGCTCAGTGACGGCTCGAGTCATTTGGCAGGCATCGATAAAGTTCTCGATATTATTGCCATCAACCTGCAAAACATGCCAGCCAAAGCTCTCCCATTTGTCGGTTAGCGGCTCGAGCGGCATGACGTCCTCGGTCGTGCCGTCAATCTGAATATTATTTCGATCAACGATGACTGTCAGGTTCGCCAGGCGATACTTGTTCGCGAACATGATCGCTTCCCAATTGTTACCTTCGTCCAGCTCGCCGTCGCCGGTCAAAACATAGATGTGACGTTTATTATTGTGATCAAAGTTTTTTATTGCATAGGCCATGCCAGCAGCCTGACTAATACCGCAGCCGAGCGGTCCACTGGTCGTTTCGAGCCACGGCAACTTTTCGCGCTCGGGATGACCCTGGAGGCGCGAACCAAATTGGCGCAAAGTCATCAGCTCTTCCTCTGGAATTAACCCGGCTTCTGCCAACGTTGCATATTGGACCGGGACAAGATGACCCGCCGACAATACGAAAATATCTCGGCTTGGATCAGCAGAGTTTTCGTGGTTGTAGCGTAAAATATCGAAGTAGAGAGATGCAAAAATATCAGCCAGACCGAGCGGTCCAGCTGCATGACCGCTGCCAGCCTGGGCCAACATCTTTATCACATTACGTCGAATGTTGAGGCTATGGCGTTGAAGTTCACGAAGTTTCGCCGGATGCATGCCTCTATTTTAGCATAACTTCTTTCGGTGGATTAGCTCTGGCTGATAGCATGTTCCAAGTTTTGGTAGGCCGCAGCCGGATCAGTTGATTCCATGACCGCTGAACCAACATTGATAACATCGACGCCCGTGGCAGCGATCTGGACAACCGTATTGCTGTTAGCGCCACCATCCCAAGCGATCTCGGCACTAGGGTTCAGTTCTCTAATACTCGCTACTTTTTCTAGCTGATTCAGGTCCGCCGTGCCGCCTTGATAGCCTAGGTGACCACCGAAAACTAGTACGTGGTCAGCTAGTTTAATAACATCAGCAGCTTGTTCTGGTGTCGTTTCCGGTAACAAGGCCACGCCGACCCTGATATTAAATTTACGGAGATGCTCAAAGATCCGCGGTAAATTGACTAATACATTATCGCTCTCGACGTGAAAAATAGTTAGATCTGGCGCCAGGGACACGATCTGATCCAGCCAATCAATTGGCCGCCGCATCATTAGATGAAGGTCGATCTGCTGCACAATTTCGCCCCTGTCCCAATAAATCTGATTGAGGTTGACAGTGTGACTCGGGGCAAATTCGCCGTCAGTAATATCGATATGAATCCGCTCGGCAAACTGCGACAAGGTTTGCCATTGGTCGGCATATTCGCTCGGCGTCATTGCGGTAATCGTGGGTATGATTTTAGGCATTAATAGCTATTATATACCTAATAGACGGCTTTTATGAAATAGGGGCGCATCACTGTTTTGCCTTGGTCATTTAGATGTTGTAGTGTTTTGATCTCGTACCACCCCTCAGACCGCGTACTGCCATCGCGCGGCAGAAGTGACAGAGCCGATTTAACCATTCTGATCATTTCCGGTTTCGTTATTGTATGGCCATTATCAGAGGCATAGGGCGATTCGTCATTTTGCCAATCACCCCCCCATACCAGCCATAGCACCCGAAAATTCATAGCTCGGTTGCGATAGAGGATCTGCCTTGACGGTCAAATCTGGCTGACGACGTCCGCTCGATAGGTCATTATATTGACCAAGCACAAAACTACCGGTGACACGACCGATCTCATCAACTGCAACACCGCCAGAAAATACGTAATCATGACCAGCGAGGTAAAAATCTGCATAGCCAGGATTTTCGGCATGCACCTTGTTTACATACTCAATAACTTCGTCCCGCGTTACGCCGACTGCTCGTTCTAGCCCCGGTTGAAATACTGCAAAGTAGGTCTCGAAAGTCGGTATTTGGTCAAAGAATTTGCTCGGATCTTCAATAAAGTCATCAACCCGGGGCTGCACATACGGCTCGACAGGCAAACCTGCTTCTCTAATGCGTGCTAATATCTCTGATTTGGTACCGCCGATTTGTCGTCCCAGTTGATTAGCTCCGATTATTCCGGCAGCGCGCATAGCTTCTTGCCATTCGCCCAAGCCACGCCCAGGATTAGGACCGAAACCACCCCCATTCTCACTCACTTCGCGAGTGCTTTCTGGATCACTTCATCATCTGGTGGCATAACGTTATAATCCGCCAGTTCATCTAGTCCAACCCAAGCAAAAGCATCATGTTCATCACTCAAACGAATATCATTAGTCAATGGCGTGCAACGCACAAATAATGCAACGATGTGATTTTTGACATCATGGATCGTTGGCCACCATTCACCGATGTGAATCGGTGTGCCAGCCTCGATTTCTAGCCCTGTTTCCTCATCGACTTCGCGGCGCAAACCATCAAAAAATGATTCACTAGCCTCGATTCGACCACCCGGAATGCCCCATTTGCCCAAATTCGTACCTTCTTCGTAGGTTGAAGCCTCGCGTAGTAATAGAACTTTACCGTCTTGGACAATGACCGCTTTGGCGGCAACTCGCAAGTTAACAGGTGATTCAGTTTGACTCATAGCTCTATTGTAGCACAAGGGTTCTACGACAGTTCGTCGAGCTCTTGATTGCGACGAGCAAAGCGTGCTGCGCCGCTGAATTCAGTACCGAGAAAGGTGTCGATAATATCCTGCCAATACTGATCATCATCGTTTTCAAGCGTTCGTGCGGGCAAAGACAGCACGTTCGCATCGTTATCATTACGCCCCCACCGGGCATCGTCACTGGTAGATGCTACGATGGCGCGAATGCCCTTGAAACGATTAGCCGCCATCGCCATGCCCTGACCGCCGCCGCACAGTAAAATTCCTCTAACGTCAGTATCGTCATCACCAATGATTTTCAGAGCCGCGGCGGCCGCAAACTGCGGAAAATCGTCGTTCGGGTCAAGTTCTTTGCCGCTAACGTCTTCAACCTCTAAACCACGCTTTTGCAAATACGCAAAAACTTTGTTTTTTAGATGAAAGCCTTTATGATCAGCGCCGAGATAAATTTTCATTATTGCTCCAAAGTTTTCGCGACGTCAGACGTCAGCTCAACTAGGCGATTACTATAGCCCCATTCATTGTCATACCAACTAACGACCTTGACTAGGTCGCCATCGACCACATCAGTTAGATTGAGGTCAACGGTACTAGAGCAAGAATTGCCGATAAAGTCACTAGACACCAATTCTTCGTCGGTCACCGCCAAGATTCCCTGGTAATATGGCTCGCTAGCCGCCTTGCGCATCACTTCATTGATTTCCTCTTTGGTGGTGCGTCGTTTCAATAATACGACAAAGTCAGAAATCGACACCACTGGCGTTGGCACACGTAGACTCAGGCCGCCAAATTTTCCTTTGAGCGACGGAATAGTCTCGGTTGCCGCAATTGAGGCACCAGTTGAAGTTGGTACGATATTGACCGCTGCTGAACGCATGCGACGTGGATCATCGTGCGGCGAATCGAGCAAGCGTTGGTCCTGCGTGTATGAATGGACTGTCGTCATCATCGCCTTTTGCACACCAAAATGATTTTCGAGCACTGCCATCACTGGAGCAATACAGTTAGTGGTACAGGAAGCATTACTAATAACGTCGCCAGCCTCACCGAGTTTATCATCGTTAACACCAATCACGATCGTCTCGGCACCTTCACCCTTGGCCGGAGCACTGATGATAACCTTCTTGGCACCAGCATCAATGTGAGCTCGGGCTTTTGCTGGATCGACAAATAGGCCTGTTGATTCAATCACCACATCGACGCCTAGGTCACGCCATGGTAATTCGGCAGGATTTTTGATCGACAAGACTTTGAAATGACGGCCGTCGACAATGACGCCATCGTCGTCGTAACTGACTTCATGGTCGTACGTGCCATAGGTGCTGTCGTATTTTAATAAATGCGCCAAGGCTTTATTGTCAGTTAGATCATTCAGGGCTACAATTTCAATGTCATCACGATTTAACGCAATCTTGAATGCATTACGTCCAATTCGTCCAAAACCATTGATCGCTACCTTGGTTGCCATTATCCCTCCCGTTTCGTTAATGCTTTTATTGTATCAGTTTGCCGAGGTCAGCGCAAGCGACTCATTGCAGTAAATGGTATAATAGATAACATGAACCACGCAGAATTCATCCGCCTCGCCAAAGATAAGTTTACGAAAAAAACTGATATCAAGCGTATTCAGACAGCACTAGAATTTGCTACCGAAAAGCACGCTGGGCAAAAGCGCCTGAGTGGTGAGGAGTATATCTCGCACCCAATTGCCGTGGCGAACATACTGATGGAATGGGATATGGATATTGACAGCGTGATTGCCGGACTGCTGCATGATGTCGCTGAGGATACTGACGTTGATTTGTCCGAAATCGCTGATCGATTCGGCAAAGATGTCGCGCTTCTCGTTGATGGTGTCACTAAAGTTTCAGCAGCGCGAGCCGGTCGCGGCGATATCACTACCTATTTGCCCAGCACAAAGGATAATTTAACCAAACTTCTCGTTGCAACAGGTTCAGATATTCGGGTCATTATCATCAAACTAGCTGATCGATTGCATAATCTCAGAACGTTAGAGCATCAGACACCAGAGCGTCAACAGAAAAAGGCTCGGGAAAGCCTAGAAGTGTTTGGGCCGCTAGCAGATCGATTAAATATGGGACGAGTTCGTGTTGAAATCGAGGATATCAGCTTTCGCTATATCGCTCCGAAACGATACAATAAATTGCGCAACGAGATCGATCAACGCCTTGGTGCTTCGAAAAAGAAGCTAGATAAAGTCCGCGCTGAAGTCGCCGCCGCACTCGACACAGAAAGCCTAGCTTTTGAGATGGATGGTCGAATCAAATCGGTCTATTCTCTGCATAAAAAACTCGACAAAAAGCAAACGATTGACGATGTCTACGATCTGATTGCCCTGCGTGTCATTGTTGATGACATACCCACTTGCTACCTCACCCTGGGGCTGCTGCATCAACTTTACACACCACTCGCTGGCCGCATCAAAGATTACATCGCCAGGCCAAAGCCAAATGGCTATCAAACACTCCACACCACCATAGAAACCGATCAAGGCCAAATCGTTGAATTCCAGATCCGAACCCACGAAATGCACGAATACGCCGAGCGTGGTCTGGCGGCATCTTTCCATTATAACGAACACAAGTTAACTGAGGTATATAAAAAGGGCGGACTAGCGCCGCTGCCTACTAGTCTGATGTGGATCAAGGACCTCCAAGAAGCCGCCGCTCGTTTACGTGCTGGCGAAAAAGTCGACTTTGACGCTCTAAAAATTAATCTGTTCAGCGACCGAATCTTTATTTATACACCACACGGCGATATCTTTGATTTGCCAGCTGGCGCCTTGCCACTGGACTTTGCCTATCAGGTACATTCAGAGTTGGCAGCCCGAGCGAGTGGTTTTCGTATCAATGGCAAGATCGCTAAATTCGACACTAAACTAAGATCTGGCGATGCTGTTGAAGTATTAACTCGTCGCAATATTTTGCCAAATCTCGGTTGGCTACGCAAAATCACTACTCCGCATGCCCGCAACAAGCTTCGCTCGCAGCTGCGCAAAGAGAATATTGATGTTGCGGTAACGCCGCCCGCCCCGCAAGCCAAAAAAATGCCGTGGCGGCGTAATCGCGCCAAACCCAAAATCGATAATAAAAAGAGTTAGACCTGGAAAATGTTTGGATGAGCGACCACATAATCAACCGCTCGACGACAGACACCCGAGTGCAGATAATCTGTTCCAGCGACTTCTCTAATATCGCGCCACTCGAAACTTTCGTGCTCCCAACTCAGTTTGACCGCCGGGGTGTAATCCAACTTTAATAAATAGATCAGTCGCGCTAGCGACCGTTGACCTTCCTCGCGGTATACAGTTTCGACATAGGCTAGCCGCAGCCGATCAAAGTCGGCTTTAACGCCAGTCTCTTCTGATAGTTCACGGAGCACGCCGGTCGTCGGATCTTCGACGTGATCATCACCCACCATACCACCCGGCAAGTCGGTTGCTCGCGATAAATCTGGTCGATAGTCGGTACCAGGAATCTTTTTCCACTCGGAACGGCGCAGGATCAACAGTTGATTCTGGTCATTTAGTAACAGAATATTCGCAACCGTAAAATAGACGTTTTGGTGCTGTAGGACTACTGATTCGCCCATCGCGCCTGACTCTCACGGATAATGCTCTGTGCGACTTCGATGCCAGCAAAACGCTTGACTTTGGTGGTTGGTGATTCGCCTTCCTTGAGCTGAAGGTTTTTGTAGTTGTTGAAGTGATACTTAATCTCCTCTAGGGCGCGAATCGGAATGTCATCGATGCTCTGATAGAGATTCCCGGCGTCGCGATCATCGGCCGGCACGCAAATAATCTTGTCATCAATCTCGCCATCGTCTTCAAATTCCATAACCCCTAGCACGCGTGCTTTCAGGTAGACGCCAGTAGGTAGAGGATCACTCGTAATGATCAGCACATCCAGCTCATCGCCGTCCTCGTCCAGAGTCTGCGGAATGAAGCCGTAATTAGTAGGTTTTGCAAAAATTTTTGGCTCGACCCGATCAATGGCAAAAACCTTCAGGTCGCGGCGCCATTCGATTTTATTATTCGAACCCATTGGGATCTCGACGACGACATTAATAATACCAGCATCCACATCGCCAGCATCTAAAACTTGATTCCAATCCATAACAGACCTCCTCTTCTTTGTCCAAGAATTACGTTTGCTTGTCTGATAAACAGTATAGCACGAACGGATAACTAGATCACGCCGTCGCCAGTTAGCTCGGAAATCTGCTGTTTGGTTTCATGTTTGAACGTTTGGACCTCGTCATAGATTCGTGCAGCTTCGGCGGCGGCAGCTTCGGATTGCTGTTTAGCATCGTTAGCACGCTCCATAATTTCGCTAACAACCTCTCTGACATCCTCAAACTTTTCAACTTTACCATCGGTAGGTGCCTTTTTCAGGAATTCATTAGCCTGTTCGGGAATGGTGATATCTGGCAGCTTTTCATGAATAGATTTGTCAACCGAATCGAGCGTATTTTGAATCGCATCGGTAGCGCGACGTAGCGATTCGTCAAACTCAGCCGTGTAGGTTTTGATAAATTCAATCTTTTCTGGATCCTCGGGCGCCGGCGGCAAGATTTCCGGAGCAATTATCGCGGCCGGATCGGGTAGTGGTGCAATTTCTGGTTGCTGAACCGGGTCTGGAATGAACGGCTCGACCGTTGGCTCTTGTTCAGTCTCGTCGGCACCCGGGAGTTTGGTTTCGCCCACGACCGACGAATCATTGGTGGTCACCGTTTCGTTTGGTACGATATCATTCAATGGATCTGGCATAGCTACTGATTGACTGTCATCAGTCGCCGTCGCGTTATCATCAGTCGCTGGCTGGGCTGTAGCGTCATTGGCATTGGCATCGGTATCAGTTTCGCCGAGTAGACTATTTACGTCAACAACCGGCGACACGCCAGCTGCCATATCTGTTGTCCCGTTACCGTCTGTATTTTGACCAGCTTCATTGAACATTCCCGAAATATCCATACCCACCTTTCTTTCTATTGCTTCCATACTACCACAAGCGGTTTGCCGGTGCAATACTTTTATCTATTAACGAACTTTGAACGCATCGATATAGATGTACTTGCCACTAACCTTTTTTACCTTGATAGTGTGATTGCCAGGAGCCAGTCCAGACTTTGTAAAGGCGGCTTGCTGAAACTTCTTGTAGCCCTTGCCATTATCATAGGTCAAACTCACACGCTGGGCCGGTCCACTATCAATAGAAATATCGACGGAACCTGAATAGTCGTTCATCTCAGTGAATAACGTAATCGACGTACCGGTAAAGCTCATGGAGAGCGAGCTGCCGTTTTTAGATAGGCGGTGGATTGTCCGGCCAAAATCAGGTGACGTATCTGATCGATCCTTGTAATAATTCCAGCCCGAACCGCTGTACTTGATACGACTGTCGTTATCATCAATCAACGTTGTATCAGTAAATGTGCGACTGTTACCAAATGGATCCTTGACTACTAGTTTATATTGGAGCGAGGTACCCGCTGGCACGCCTTTATCGGTATACGTCCATGACTTTGACTGCCACCAGTTGGCTGCAAGCGTCTTGCTGGCAAGCTTGGTACCGTCAGCGCGATAGAGTTCATAGGTCAGGTTGACATTGTCGCTATCGCTCGTGGTATAGACGGTGACTTTAGATTCTTTCTTGCTGTTCGCTGGCGCTGCCGACACGCCATACCCAGCGAAGCGATAGGCACTCGGCCCAACGCTGTTCGGAGCCTTGGCTTTGGTGGTAAATCGCACCAATCCTTGCTGCGCACTGCCTTCTACCTTTGGAAACTCACCCCCAATAGCAATATAATCTTTGTTGCCGACAATCGTCCAGCCGGCTTGGCTGGAACCGCTTTTATCACCGATAGTAAATTTCGGATACCAATGCAGCAGCTGGCTATAGTAATATTTGCCATCCTTTTTGCTAGTGCGAGCTGCCGTTTCGGCCATGACATGCTGGACCGGCTGTGTCTGAGTATATTGGTCAGGGAATCCGCCGATGGTCGAAGCTTTGTGTGGATGACCAACTGAATATAGGATACCATTGATTGGTACGGCATCGTACGTATCGCCACGAGTAGCATTAATCCAGATGATTGATCCGTCCTTGGGGCTCACCGCAGCTCTACCTTCAAATACGCCTGAGCCCTTGGCTCCCTCCAAATAGCCCCAGCCCGTCAGATATACCTGTGAACCATCATAGCTGGCGCTCGAAAAGCCCATGGAACTATAGTTCAGTGACTTGCCAGGTGCCGGTTCACTAATTTGCATACGGATGGGATACGATGAGCTCTGACTCGCCCATTTGACCTTGGCAGCCGTATCCAACTTGACCGCGCCCGAGGATAGATAGGTGCTACCAGCCAGTTTGTTGAAGGCACCAGCCACAATCAGGTTATTCTGTTTGGCGGCAATTGTCAGAGCGGCAACGCGTGAGCCACTCGGACCGTCTACATCAGCCTTCCACGAAGTATCGATTGAACCATTTGCCAGGTAGGCCGCGAGATTATGTCGCGCCTGGCCAGCTGCAGTCGTGAATCCGCCACCAACATATACGCGTTCGTTCGTCGCAGCGAGCGCCAATACTGCGCCATTTGTACCAGTAAACCCTGGCAATAGCTTGTTCGTTGTGAGATCAAAGGCAGCAAAGCGACTACGAGCTTGGCCGTCTACGGTAGTAAAGTTACCACCCACATACAGCCGTTTACCATCAGGCGAAGCCGTTATAGCACCAGCAACTTTTTTCGTACCAGCTGGAGCGCCAGTGATACTATGCACGAATATAGTGTCTAGTACGCCAGTGCGGATATCATACGCAAGGATATTTGTACGCGTTACAGTACCGCCACCACCCAAGGGTGCACCTGCTGGCCGAGCTGTCGAAAAGGTACCAACTGCGTATACTGTGTTCTCCACAAGCACTTGATCCCATACCATGCCATCCACCTGAACAGTTGGCAATGGGTCAGCCGAAAAGGTAAGCGGCGTAGAGCTCGATGTTGGTGCAGTATCAGCCTTGACTGACACTGTGCTGATTACTGAAAGTACCACAAGCCCTACAGCGGCAACAATCAACGAATACTGCCGTAAATAACGACGAATTGACATAGTACACTCCCTGTAAATACTTAAGCAGCTATATTGTTAGCTTTGGCCCACTGTATCATAAAATCTATATAAATACAATCGCAGTATACCGCTACACTATCCAGTCAATGTTTGAAAATGTCACATTCGTGCCAGCCCGCCATGAGCTGGACTTGGGATCGTATATTTGTGTCGTAACAGTGCGTGCCGGGATATTGAACGTACAGACACGTGTCGGATTACTGTTGTAGTCGTGCCAGCAGTCAAGCAAATGATAGGTCTTGTGCCCTGTTGTGCCACTCGTCGATGTACTTGACGCCCAGCTGCCAACATGCCCCGAAAAGGTGAATTTTACGTTTGGGTTGTCACGAATAATGGCAGTATACATGGCTTGAGCGCTGGTGTCGCCGTAACCAGCATTGCTGCCACTGACACTACCATTTGATTCCAGTATGTAATGGCCGAATATAATGACATTATGGTGCGGATGGGCCTTGATAACAGCATCAGCCCAGGGATACACGCCCGGACGCGGACAAAACTCGAGATTCATAACCAAAAAATTCAGTCCGCCCGCCGTAAAATACCGATAGGCATTATCTACCTTGCCCGTCTCGTATACTCCCTGAATATTGGGAAAACGCGAAAGCGGAAAATAGCTGTTGAAGGTGCTTGTATTGCGCAAATTTTGGTTGACATCACCCGGCGCTGCCGAACCCCCATATTGCACAGCGGCCGTGTCATGATTGCCGATACATAGTGCATAGGGAACCCCGGCATTATCGAGGATAGCGAGCCCAGTATCAGCACGCACATAGTGACTATGCGTCTCGTCGTCCCAGTCGACGAGGTCGCCGTTTTGTACCATGAATTTGATATTCAAGGCATCACGATTGTTGACAATCCAATTCATACGCTCAACAAACATAACGGTTCGTCCAGCACTGCTGTTTTCTTGCTGAGTATCAGGCACGGCGATAAATGTAAACTCCGTTTCTTGCTGAGAATTTGCCAAAACTCCGGCAGCACCACGTTGCGTACGTCTGTGTAGCATAAGTATATTGTAGCATAAATGACTATTGTGTTTTATAATGAAGTATATGGATACTGACGCTCCCGTAATCCGCTATATTGCACTAATCGACTCGCTCAAACGAGACAATAAGTGGCTCGCCGACCCAGCCCAAATTTCCTACGCATTTCACACCTTTTCGCTACGCAATGAGCACGTATATGCACCGACTGGCGACGTTAGTTTTGTTTCACCCAACACCGACCCGCGCAACCTCGATGGAGGAATCGAACGACTCATTGATGCAGTGCTCCACCTAACTGTCACGACTTATGTGATTTCTGTCGATACGGCGCGGACTTTATTAGAGCTTCATACTCAGGGTGAAAAGATAGAAGTTAGCCCAGGATTTTCCCGCACTTATGAAGATTTGCAAGCACTTGTCCAGCAATCCGAAATAGATCATCCTGACAATCATTAATTACTAAATGTAATTACTTTTTTATTCAACCCCAACCTATAGACCACTGATACACTGTGTTCACTTGTCTATAATCTATGTGCAGATCGGCTCACGAACTCACCCACGCACCCATCCGCTGCGTCCCGGCTGCCACGCCCACGGCGGCAGCAACATTGATAGGGAGCGGCAATGCTTGAGTATGGTTGATAGTAGCCGCCTGGATATTACCACTTGTCAGTGCCGGCACGGCCGCGTGGAGTGCTGCCGGCGTGTTGTAAGTGGTATAGCTATTGCTGGCGTTTCCCCACTGAACAATCCCGCCAGACAGTTTAGTAATCGTGTTATTGCGCAGCTCGTTAAACATATCGTCAGCACTACGATTGTTATTGCTGTCAAATATTCGCGTCGGGATCGTACATGGCCCCATGATATTATTGGCGCTGACATTGTGATCAGTATCCCATGAGCATTCCTGGAGTGTCCGCGTCTTGTTATTGACATTGAGCGGACGGTCATCTCGCTGCATCATGATGTCTGCCGAGATACAATTGATGAACGTATTATTATAGAGGTCGGTATAACTACTGTCGAGGCAGCCGACACCAAACCTGGCACCATCAATATAGTTTCCGGCCACCACACTACGATACTGCACACCGCCCAAGAACCCGCCCGAACTCAGCTCCATCGTGATACCGTCATAATGTGCCCCAGCGATGTAATTATGCAGTATATTCACCCGGACGCACGACACGTCAAACCAAATACCCATCGCGTCGGTATTGTCGACGACATAACAGTTACGCACTGTTGCTCCTAGGCAGTCGGTAATCTTGATACCCGCCGTGGTCGGCTGCGCCTTGAATTCGCCTTGGTTATTATTTTGCATCACGCATGAATCCACCAGCAGTCCGTCACAGTAGGAACCGCCCATACCAGCATGCATATTATCTTCCAGCGTGCAGTAGCGCACCGTCATATTCGGCTTGTTCAGCGCCATGCCGGCAATGGCTGATTGCCTGACGACAACATTTTCGAACAGCGAACCAGCCGAGCTACCGCCATAGTAAAAAGGCGCTCCGACATCACCGGTTTTGTCCGGTGCATAGCGTCGCACCCCGACACCTTTCCAGCTTATTTTCTGTGATGCGACGACCAAATAACGCAGGTCAGATACCCGTACTTCATGACCAGCCGGGTTGGAGCCGATAGTAATGGTATTGTTGCCGTAATTCACCGAGAACTGCCCAGCCGAGGGCGTGGCGCCATCAGCAATTTGCGTCAAAGGATTGCCGTCATAAAATACCTGGTCAGATAGTCCGGCGTACATATCACCCTGCAGAAAGTTCGGATAATCAGCCCAGCCGGCACTGGTGGTGTGGTTGAACTGCGTCGGAATGCCTGTATGCACCCACGTGGCGCCGTTTTGCGTCCAGCTCGTCACCACCACCGAGCCGTCGAACCAGACGGCCTCGCCTGGATAATTCATAACCGTACAGGGTTGGTTACCAACAGTATGATCGAACTGCTCGTGGTATTCACCAGCCCGGCAGACAATGGTGCCATTTACTCCGGCCTGGTCGGTCGCGTAGGCGACAGTGCGTAGTGGCGCACCAATCGTCCCGGCATTGCTATTGGAGCCATTCACCGGATCGACATAGAGCGCGCCGCCAGGAATTGTATAGCCCGCCGTACCAATGGACAAAGCGCCCCGCTGCGAGGGCAGTTGTGGCCAGTTAGTAGTGATTGTTCGGCTCAGCCTTCGTGCCAGAATGCTCATGCGGTGAAGCTGCGCAGCACTACATTCGTAGCGTCTGCTTTATAAGACGGCGGACCGAGTAGCTCGCCTTTAAGGTTGAGCGGCGCCCAAATATCGTCAGCTACAGGAAACAGATATCCTATAGTCAACATATTTTTCTTGACTAGTTCGGCTTTTGTGAGGTCGTATTGAGGTTTCTCCATAGTATTCTCCTGGTTGTTCTAGTTGTTATTATACGGTGTATTCGGCACGATATTAATAGCACCTGAGCTCATTATACCAACAGCCCCGTAGCCAATTGCAGTATTTTTCGCACTGACGCTTGGACAGATATGGCCAATGACTGGTTTGCTATAGCTCATCACTGCACTCCAGGCTGCTCCGGATGCACCATAATCCATACCCAATATATCCCAATAGCTATAATTAGCCGCCAACTGACCGCCTGTATAGTCAGATTCATAGAAGTATCCCCAGTTTTTGTAACCCGCCGTACTCATAGCCGTAGGGAATGAAGCTCCCACCCCATAGGCCTTGCCGACAATATGATCTTGCGGCGTACCAGGCAATGCATTAATCATGGTAATAAATTCATTGCGGTAGGCATTGGCATACTTGATATCCATAAATATCACATGACTTGGATAATAGAGTGCCATCAATTCCTCGAAACGCATGTATGGCCGATTAGCCTGGGTCGGATTATTGGGAGCTACTGAGCCAAGTATCTGGTAGGCCTGAATCTGCGCCCAGGTCATGGTCGATGCTGCACCGAGCCCAGTTGTGCCGCTTGTCCGGTTGATATCTGCATCGTGTAGCCCGAACCATACTCCATCACTAGTACGCGCCAAGCTCAGCTCAATCGCTCCATATCCGCGGAGCGCCGACTGACCGTAGGCATACAGACTCATTTCGGGAAAATCGCGTGAGCCACCGCGGTGAGCGATGTAAAACGGGTTACTGGCCAGCATCGCCGTAACGGTACTGTAGCCAGGCTTTACTACCTTTAGGCCGCCGGGCGTCGTGAGTGTACCACCGCCATCGCTGACCTTTAGATAGGCCGTCTGCAGAGCAGCACCGTCGCTGCGTTTTATTTGAAGGCCAGTTGGTACTGGCCCAGGACTGGGGATAGCGATCATACCCGCAATACCGTTGTAGTTATGGGCGTTCGGATAGGTAATCGTTGTTGCACCGACAACAGTACCCGAAGTTGCAATTGATTTTGTCGCAAATGTTACCGTTAAATCTCCTCCTGATGCGCTATCAATAGCCTTGGTAAAGCCATTGTCTACCGTGATCGAACCCGGCTCGTTTGTCGTAGCAATGGTCCGCTCAGCAGCAATAAATAGGACGTAATTGTCAGTATGGGTTGTGGTGAGACTCGGCGCAACTGCAGTCAAAGTTGTTGCATTGGTTTGGCGGTTTGTAAAAGTATCTTGCACCCAATTTGCGATATCATCCGCCCCCGAAAACCACAAGGTCTGGTAATAACAGGTATTCGAATGGCCCGTATCAGCATTGACGGTCCAGTTATACGTCGTTTCACCAGCTTGTCGCTGCTTGGCCCAAACACCAAAAGTCATCGTGCCCGAGCCGACCTGACCAAAAGGTGCGATAACCGTCCAGCCAGCAGAAGCCGTTGGAGTCTGGGTGGCAATCACAGTTGAGCCAGACGACATCACAACAACCATCCAGTTACCAGTTGCTAACGCGCTACCAACAACACTGCCTGAGTATACTGCAGTCGGATCGAACGCAATCACATGCGCAGTATCTCCGGCCGTGACCGTGACACTAGGCAATTTGCCGTGATTGAGATAGCCTGACAGAGTTGGTGCGGGCATAATTTATAATCCTGTGCGTGAAATGACGACTGTATCTACCGGCAGCGCAGGCGCATCAGCATAATTTTGATACACATACATATTTGCACCAACCACTTTGCCATCGACATACGTTTTAACGGCTTTTTGACTAGAAATGTTGGCGTCGCTATTAGCTGCTAGCGTCCCATCGGTGCTAAGCTGACTATCATCAAGCTTGCTGTCAAGTGCTCCCTGCAACCCAGAAATACCAGCAATCGTGGTTGCTCCTGCCGCTCCAGTAG
>CAZWHA010000010.1:0-13242 GCA_964633435.1 uncultured Candidatus Saccharibacteria bacterium
AGGCATCCGTTTTGTGCCCTTGAGTACCTTTTTATGCATTGACTGAATCGGTAGTTGAATCTTCAACTGCCGTCAAATCCTTTACATTTAGTTTGACATTCTAAAATTTAGAATAACAAACCTCAAATTGTCGTTGCAAAACTCGCTCTAATCACAGAATTACTTCGGTGAATGTTGCGAATTTCACATCATCATCTTACGATTGAACATAAATTGTTAAGTTGCAGCAAGCCACCTGGCGTAACAAAGAGATGATTTACCTCGTCGTCTCGCTACTAGTGTGGTGGAGTGCACAATCGAAGTCTCTATTATTAAAGAAATCTGTCTACACTCACGTTACCGCCTAGTAGTATAACAAAACCGCCTGCACATTGTAAAGGGATTTTTTGCTGTATTTTTAACAGCACCCATCACCTTTCGTCAGAGGTTTCTATCAAGAGAAACATTCACAAACTATCGACCAGTTTACACCATACATTACGCCGTGTCAATAGGTGCTTTGGTGGGCGATCCAGGACTTGAACCTGGGACCTCGTCATTATCAGTGACGCGCTCTAACCAGCTGAGCTAATCGCCCTCGTTGCCACATAATCGTTATGGTGGAGATACAGAGACTCGAACTCTGGACCCCCTGCTTGCAAAGCAGGTGCTCTAACCAACTGAGCTATATCCCCGCAAAACGACATGGCTATTGTAGCTAATTTTTGCCCCAAACGCAAGGGTTCTCTGCAGTAGGTATTGTTAGGTGTATTTTATTGTACTGACAGCCAGGCAACGATAGCCCCGATCAGTGCACCCAGTAGACCACCAACCAGCACCTCGATTGGCCGATGTCCACGAGTAAAATAGGGTTTCCTGAGCTTCGTAGCTGATTTTTTACTGAGTAGTTCACTGACTTCTCGCTCCAGTTTGGCGTCGCGTTCAATGATTTTGCGAATAACCTCGCCCTGTTCACCAACTGCTCGACGTACATGCATGGCATCATACATCACAATTGCCGCAAAACCCGCTGCTAAACCGAATAGGGCCGATCCAAACCCGTTTAACATACCAATCGTAACCGCTAGTGCCATCACATTAGCACTATGCGAACTGGGCATGCCGCCAGATTTAAAGAATTTGCGCCAACGAAACTCTCGGTCTCTGACAACAATGCCGACTACTTTGATCCCCTCGGTTATTAGATATGCCAGCCCAAACGAGATGATATATGGTGATAGAATCGCGGTAATATCAGTATCAAGCATCAAGCAGCCTCCTCCGCCTCATCGCTGAGCTCTTTGGCTTGTTCCGGGATGAGTCCGACCGAAGCTACGCTATCGCCATCAGCGAGGCGCATAATACGAACGCCCTGGGTGGCTCGGCCGAGTAGCGGTATATCCTTTAGCGCTACCCTGATCGTCTGGCCCGCCGCCGAGATTGCAATAATCTCACTGGCGTCCGCGTCCAGCGATTTCACTGTTATTAGACTACCTGTTTTATCGCTAACCACCGCAGCCTTGATGCCGATACCGCCGCGACGATGTGATGGGAAATTCGCTACTTTTGTCATCTTGCCATAGCCATTCTCGCTGAGAAGTAGCAGATTGCGACCCTCCTCGACGAGGTCCATGCCGACCACGCTATCGCCAGGACGCAGTCTGATACCCCGCACGCCACGAGCCGACCGGCCCATTGGACGAGTCTCTTGCTCATTGAATCGGATTGCTTGACCAAAAGATGTAGATATTACAACGTCCTCTTTGCCACTCGAGCGCTTCACCCAGCGTAATTCGTCACCCTCGTCCAGCTTGATAGCGATCAGCCCAGTTTGACGAATATTAGCATAATCCTTGACTGCTGTCTTCTTGATCGTACCGTTGACTGTCGTCATAAATAGATAGCCATCGTCACTTGCATCCTTTTCGTACTTGATGATTGATGTAATTTTCTCATCAGGCTGGAGCTGTAATAGGTTCACTGCCGCCACGCCCTTGGCCTGCAACGAAGCCGTTGGCACTTCATAAGCACGCAATCTAAATACTCGGCCTTTATTGGTAAAGAACGACAGAAAGTCATGAGTGTTGCAGGTAATCAGCTGGTCGACAATATCAGTCTCCTTGGTCGTCACGCCACGCTTGCCTTTGCCACCACGATGCTGACGACGATAATCACTCACCAATGTGCGCTTGATATAGTTCTCAGTCGTTAATAAAATTACAACATCTTCCTCTGGAATAACATCCTCTTCACTCATTTTGCCGAGCTCGTGATTAATAATCTGAGTCCGTCGTTCGTCGCCGTATTTTTCCTTCATATCGAGCAGTTCACCGCGAATAATCGCCAAGATTTTTTGTTCATCGGCCAAGATGCTTTCTAACTCTTTGATCAATTTCTGGAGCTCAGTTAGCTCGTCCTCAATCGCCTGTCGCTCCAGGCCAGTTAACTTACGGAGCTGCATGGCTAGGATAGCCTGGGCCTGGATCTCGCTGAGTTTAAATTGACTCATCAACCCATCGCGAGCCTCTTCGTACGATTTACTAGCTCGAATGAGTGCGATCACTGCATCGATGTTATCGAGGGCGATCTTTAGACCCTCGAGGATATGAGCACGTTCCTGGGCTTTCCTGAGTTCGTATTCAGTACGGCGCCTGACCACAATCTCGCGGTGCTTGAGATATTCGCTCAGGATATCCTTGATCCCTAGAATACGCGGCTGAATGCCATCGACCAGAGCTAGCATATTGTAATGAAAGCTCGTCTGGAGCGACGTCATTTTGAATAACTGATTTAAGATTTTTTTCGGATAGGCATCCTTCTTGAGTTCAATCACCACCCGAACATCGCCACGGGCTGATTCATCACGAATATCGTAGATGGAGCCGATCTTTTTCTCGTTTACCAAATCAGCAATACGTTCCTGTAATGTTGCTTTATTTACACCATAAGGTATCTGGGTGACAACGATTTGGTGACGACCCTTCTTGCCCTCTTCGATTTCAGCTACCGCTCGAATCACGACACTACCGCGACCGGTCAAGTAGGCTTGTTTCATCGGTGCACCGCCATAAACAATGCCGCCAGTCGGAAAATCTGGGCCCTTTACGTATTTCAACAAGTCATCTGTCGTTGTATTATCTACACCATTATCAATAAGGTGAACGATAGCATCGCACAGCTCGCTGAGATTATGCGTTGGAATGTTGGTGGCCATGCCAACCGCAATACCCATCTGACCATTTAGCAGTAATTGCGGCAGTTTTGCTGGCAAAACTATCGGTTCTTTTAGCGTGCCGTCATAGTTATCACGGAAATCAACGGTTTCTTTATCGAGGTCGGCTAGCAACTCGGCACCTACCTTGTGCATACGAGCCTCGGTATAGCGGTTAGCAGCTGGCGGATCCCCGTCCATCGAACCAAAGTTACCCTGACCCTCAACTAGGCAGTAGCGCATGGTCCAGTTCTGCGCTAAACGCACCATAGCGTCATAGATAGCGCTGTCGCCGTGTGGGTGATATTTACCCATAACATCGCCGACGATACGGGCGGATTTGACGAATTTGGTACCTGGACGCCATCCGTTCTTTTCCATGGTATATAAAATCCGACGATGTACCGGTTTCAAGCCGTCGCGAACATCCGGCAAGGCGCGATCGATAATAACTGACATCGAATAGCGTAGAAAATTATTTTCCATCACGTCCTCGACCGTGCGCAATTCGACAAGTCTAGAATGGTCTTCTTTTAGGCTAACTACTTCGCCGCGAATCGCTTCATTCGTTGTAATATCTACGTCATTAACTTCGGTAATGTTGTCAGTATTAACGTCTGAACCGTCATTATCGGGCTCATTATTTGTTGTGAATTTATCATCATTATCAGCCATATATCCTCCTACACATCCAAATCATCGATATTAACGT
This sequence comes from uncultured Candidatus Saccharibacteria bacterium, assembly GCA_964633435.1. Taxonomy (GTDB): domain Bacteria; phylum Patescibacteriota; class Saccharimonadia; order Saccharimonadales; family Saccharimonadaceae. The sequence goes on from CAZWHA010000010.1 coordinate 3,903, forward strand.
CTTTTGCCCGCGCCTGAATAAAGCTTTTACGTAGCTCTACCTCGTCACCCATCAGTTTATTAAAAATCGCGTCGGCCTTTTCAGCATCAGCTACCTTGACCTGGATTAGGACTCGCTTTTCAGGATTCATTGTGGTCTCCCACAGCTGCGTCGCGTCCATTTCGCCCAAACCTTTGTAACGTTTCTGATCGGTATAGCCAGCTTGCTTGAAGCGTTCGGCCCCGCTATCAACTTTGTTGCCAGCTTCCTTGCGCCCGGCAATCTGTTTATCAAGCAGAACATCGAGATCTGGCTCGTCATAGATAAAGTCGCTCTCTTTGTTACCAGCCCGCGTCAATTCGAATAACGGCGGTTTCGCCAGATAGATATGGCCACCCTCAATCACCTCTGTCATATAACGGAAAAAGAACGTCAGCAGCAATGTTGCGATATGTGAACCATCAACATCGGCGTCAGTCATAATAATAATGCGGTTATAGCGCAAACCCTTGACGTCAAACTGGTCACCAATTCCCACACCGAGACCCTTGATCAGGGAAACGATTTCGTTGTTATTCAACATGCGATCAAGCCTAGCGCGCTCGACGTTTAGAACTTTACCACGTAGCGGTAGAATTGCCTGTGTTCGACTGTCACGCCCTACCTTGGCGCTACCACCGGCCGAGTCGCCCTCAACAATATAGAGTTCGCACTCGTCCGGATTACGGCTGGAACAATCCGCCAGTTTGCCTGGCAATGATGATCCCTCTAAAACACCCTTTCGAATCACATTCTCACGAGCCGCCCGGGCTGCTTTGCGAGCTCGGGCTGCTAGAATGGCTTTGCCAACGATCTTTTTGGCCGCTGCTGGATGCTCTTCGAGGTAATAGGCATAATATTCGCTCATGACATTTTCGACATAACGACGCACCTCTGGATTACCCAGCTTGTTCTTGGTCTGGCCTTCGAACTGTGGATCTGGCAATTTAACGAGGATTACCGCTGTTTGCCCCTCACGAATGTCATCACCAGTCAGGTTGTCTTCTTTTTCCTTTAATAGGCCGTTCTTGCGAGCGTAATCATTGATCACTCTGGTCATCGCTGAACGAAAACCGATTAAATGCGTGCCACCCTCTGGGTTATAGACGTTATTCGCAAAAGCCATCACGTTCTCGGTGTAGCCGTCGTTATATTGCATAGCAACTTCGACCATACTGTCCTCGACCTGTTTTTCAACATAAAAGATATCGTCGTCAACAACGTCTTTACCAAAATTCAGGTGTTTAACATATGACTTGATGCCGCCATCAAAGTAAAATTCATACCTATCCCCCGTACGGTAATCATAGACCTTGGCCCTGATACCCTTTGTCAAATACGCTTGATGGCGTAGGTAATCGAGAACCCATTTATAATCGAATTTAGTAAATTCTTTAAAAATTTTGACATCCGGATAAAAAGTAATCCTGGTACCGCGTGGCATGTCAGTTTTACCGAGATTTTCCAGTTTAGTAGTTGGTCGGCCTTCTTCAAATTCAAGTTTATACAGCTGACCATCATGCGACACCTCAGCAATAAACCGTGTCGAGAGAGCGTTTACCACCGAAGAGCCGACACCGTGGAGACCAGACGAGACCTTGTAGCCACCGCCACCAAATTTACCACCAGCGTGCAGGACGGTTAGGACTGTTTCCAGGGTCGATTTACCAGTTTTCGGGTGGGTATCGACCGGAATGCCGCGACCATCGTCAGTCACGCGACAACCACCGTCGTCTAACAACTCGATCTTGACCATGGTTCCATGGCCAGCAATCGCTTCGTCAATACAGTTATCCGCGATCTCTTTTATCAAGTGATGAACGCCATCATAACCAGTGGAGCCAATATACATACCTGGTCGCTTGCGAACTGGCTCCAGGCCCTCCAAAACTTGAATCTGACTGGCATCGTAACTAGCAGCTGTTTGTTTAGCCATTAATCCCCTCTTCTGATCAATTTCAACCCTAATAGTATACACGCCTCGTGGCGACTGGTCAATATCTAGGCAAGTTTCAGATAGCTCAATCATCATTTGAATACAAAATTTATCAGCACATTTCTTGTTATTTTGCCTGTGGAAAAAGTCATGTTGTCTAGGTATTGTATTGAACAACAAGTTTATGCTAAAATGAGACGTACAGGTAATTTAACAGATAAAAGAGAAGAATATGTTCAAGAAGCTCGTATCGAATCTGCCATTCAGCCCTTCGCTAGTTGGGCAACTTGGGTTTTACGCCCAACGTTTAAAAAAGGAGGAAGCGATTCGTCGTTTGGGCCTCATTTTTACCGTCTTTGCCCTTGTGATACAGAGTATCGCAGTCTTCAACCCGCCAGAGTCAGCTAACGCTGCTACCGGTAACGACATGTGCCCGGGTGTCACGGCTAATGCGGCTGGCGCAAAAAAGGTAAAGGACTGTTACAATAATAATACTCGTCATTTCAAGGACGTTCTGAGCTTCTTTGGCATCAAAAAGGACGACCTATGGAAGGCTCTTGACGGCAGCGCTTCATTTCGCAGCACCAGCACCTACGGAAATTGGTACACCTTTGGCCACGTCAAGCGCTTTAGCGGTGACAAAAACTTCTCTGGACAAGTTCCTGGCGATCTGTATGCCCGAAAATGGGATCATAAAAATAATATCGACAACGGTCAGTATGGTTGGAAAGGCAAATCGAGCGGTAAAGACTTCATTATACTAGTAAATTGCGGCAACCTAGCTCTAAAGGAATTGCCGAACCCGAGCGCTAAATGCGTCAGTTTAACCGCTTCCAAGACCGACATCACCGCTGGCGATGCGATCACTCTGACTGCCAAGGCCTCGACTAACGATGGAGCAGATATTTCTAAATATAATTTCTCGCAGACTGGACCTGAAAATGCTACGAACTCCGTCAAGACTAGCGCTACCTCTGCCACCTGGAATCGTACTCTGACCAAAGCTGGTACGTATCAGTTCGCCGTTAGTGTCGATACTTCTAATGCCGGTAGCAATCTGACTTCTAATGGCTGTAAAGCTACGGTAGTTGTCAAAGAGAAAGTCACCCCCAAAGCCGTCTGCGAAGACCTAACGGTCATTCCTAGCAGCGGCAAAAAAGGCACGACGTTCAAGATCACCGCCAAAGCTTCAGTATCAGGCGGCGCGACCATTAAACAATATAGCTTTACCGCCAAAGGCCCTGCTAGCTATTCCTGGAGCAATCCTACTAGTAATACAACCAGTACCTGGTCACTCACCCCAGAGCAAGCTGGCAGCTACAATACCTCTGTCTCTGTTGATACGAGCGTCGGCGCCGTTACTGCCCCAGCCTGTAATGCTTCGTTCACTGTTACTGAAACCTCTAATCCATCAGCCGAGTGTAAACTCCTATCAGTTGAACAGCTGTCGAGGACTCAGTACAAACTCAGCGCAACTGCCTCGACCACTGATGGCGCAACAGTAACTGGTTATAGCTATGTCATCAAAGACGCTAGTGGCAAAGTCGTCAAGCAATCAGGTAAAATCAGCCAGGATACCTGGACCGTTGATCTGCCAGACAACACCAGCCTGACCAACGCTGTTACCTACAAAGCGGTCCTCACTGTTCACACCTCACTCGGAGATAAGACTTCGGCCAATTGTGAAAAAGAAATCACTATCCCAACCGTTGAAAAATGTGAATACAATCCGGAATTACCGGCTGACGACGAAAACTGCAAGCCAGACTGTGACACTAACCCAGACATGGAAGGTTGTACCCCAGAGATCGAATTGATCAAAACTGCCGTCAACCGTAGCCAAGGCGACAAAGACGCCACGACCGTTAGGGCCAACGGCAGTGATGTGATTGTCTACACTATCACTATCAAGAACCATGGCAAAACAGCCGGTACGATCGAGCTCAACGATATGCTCGTCGACACTCTGGAATATGGTACAGTAACTGATAACGGCGGCGCGATCTTTGACGAAGCGACCAAAACCCTATCTTGGGGCGAAATCACTGTCGAAGCCGGTGCGACGACTACCCGTTCGTTCGTTGTTACTGTTAATAATCCAGTTCCATCGACCGCTCAGAATCATGGCACCCCAGAATCGTACGACTGTATTATGACTAATACCGTTGCCGAAGATAGCGACGCTGTTGTCAGCATCCCAGTCAACTGCCCAGCCGTCAAAGAAGTAGTTGAGCAGACCATCATCAAACAAATCCCCGCCACTGGCGCCGGTGATAACCTCTTGTTCGGTGGCCTGGTTGCCGCAATCGTGGTGTTCTTCTACGCTCGCTCACGACAGCTCGGCAAAGAAGTACGCCTGGTACGACGTGAGTTTAATGCTGGAACATTATAGGATCGATAACTAAAGGGAGGGATATCAGAATGGCAGATCATGAAAAGTTAAGTGGCGGTCAGATCGAGAATCTGAATACGCTCAGCGAAAACGCTGATAAACACGCCGAGGCGCTGCGTAACCGGCTAGAGACAGAGCGTACACCGGAAAATGGCACCGAGCAAGGTGAAAAGAATGCTCGACACGAAGTCGAAGCCGCTTTTGAAGCAGTTGGCGGCAAGCGCGGTAATGTTGTCGCCCAGCCAAAGCAAGCTCTACCAGCAGCTAAAGTCCCTCTCAAAAAAGCCTCTGTTTCTCAGAAAAAGATCGAATACAACAAAACCCTGAAATCGATCCGCAAGGATATGACACCAGCCTCAAAGACCTTTAGTAAGGTTATTCATAATCCCGTTGTTGAAAAGACTAGTGAAGTTGCTGGTGCGACGGTCGCCCGTCCAGCCGCTCTGCTCGCTGGCAGTATCTCATCACTGGTAATAACCTCGATCGTCTACATTGTGGCCCGCCAGTATGGTTACGCGCTGTCTGGTGGCGAATGGATCGCTACCTTTATCCTGGGTTGGGCTATAGGCTTGATCATCGACTGGGTGCGCGTGGCCCTGCTCGGTAAAAAGGCTGGTCCAGCCTAGAAACTCCCTGCTCGTTACAACTAAAGAAGCTCGTCCCCAAGTGGACGAGCTTCTTTGTTACAAGCAGACCTGGATTAATCCTGTTTAGGTCCGCTGTGAATATTACCTTGTACGTCGATAAAGATTTCATCAGTAGTGCCGCCCTGCAACCTGAGCTCGTTACCCGCGCCGTTCTTGCTATCTTCCTGAATTATAGTTTTCTCTTGCATCTCGGTAATAGCCTGGCTCCGAGCAATCCGTAGTTCGCGAGATATCTCGGCCTCCAGTGCCGCCTCGGAATCATCAGCTGGCTCCGGAGCTGTAGTCGCCGGCTCTATAACAGCCGGTGGCGCCGTATCCTGTGCGATTGCTGTGTTCTCTGTTTCATTATTCGTTGTTGTTTCAGCATCAACTATATCTGTCGAGAGTGAGTTTTCGGGTACTACCGGCTGGGTGTCCACTGAGACATCCTGGATCGTTTCTGGCTGCTGCTGAGCGACTATAACTGGAGGCTGAGCCTGATTAGCGGGATCACTGCTAGGCGTTAATTTTGGCGGCGGGGTGACAGGTTTCAGCTGCTGTCGCTTGGCCAGCCAATCGTCGAGGAATGACGAGCCAGCACCAGACTTTGGCACGGCGGCTGCTGGTGGCATAGCGCTCTGTGTTGGGCCGACAACCCCAGAACCCATAGGTTTACCCATATTCATCGGCTGAGCTGCGCCCGGCTTCGCACCGCCTGGCATTGGAATCGAGGCGTTTCGCATTGCCTCGAGCCGGCGCTTTTTGTCCTCTTCTTTGGCAATGTCAGCCGCCTGGAGGCGCTTGGTGATTTCGGCCTCAACAGTTGCTCTATCGCGGCCATATTTCGCCGCTGACAAGCGTTTCAGAGCGTCAGCCAGCTGTTGGTTAGGATGACCCATCGGCGGTATCCAGTCCATTGAGAACGGTGCGGAGGGCACGCCACGAATCAGTACTGATGTCACCGAAGTATAGTTTGGCATCTTCATCAAATCCTCGGCCGTAAAGGTTGGCTGGAATCTCTTCACCATCAATTCAGCATCGGTTGTACCGATACGACCACAGATAACGGTACCGACGTTACCGATAATGGCCTCGCGGATCTTGTCGGTCAACTGCGTCATAAACTGGTTGGCGACAATCAGCGAGAGTCGATATTTTCGCGCCTCTGACAGGATCGACTCAAAGCTATCGGTTGCGAAGTTCTGGAATTCGTCGACATACAGAGTGAAATCAACCCGTTGGTCCTCTGGAATATTAGCCCGACTCATAGCCGCTTGCTGGAACTTCATCACAAAAATCATACCGAGTAGCTGAGCATTCTTTTCCCCCAGTTTACCCTTGCTCAGGTTTACCAGCAGGATCTTCTTGTTATCCATGATCTCGCGCAGGTCAAACCCGCTCTTGGTCTGACCCAAGATATTACGAATCGCTGGGGTCATAAAGGGCGCCCATTTACTGACAACCCAAGACGTCACCTCGCCAGCATCATTCGATCGCTGAGCATTTGGCCACTCCTTGGTCCAGAAATCGAGCACGTTCTGATCAGTAACATAGGGAATTTTTGATTTAGCGAACTCGGGATCGACCAGACATTTCGGAATATCCATAAAAGTCGCCGGATTGTTCGGATCACCCATTAACAATAGTGCAGCGTAGCGCACAATGTTCTCCATACGTGGCCCGACAATACCGGTCCGGCCCGGATCATACAAACTATAGAGCATGCTGATCATCTCGGAAATCAGAAAATCCTGCTCGTCCTTGGACTTGGCTTCAAAGATATTCAGACCGATCGGATTATCCAGATCGCTCGGCGAGAAGTAAATAACATCCTCAACGCGCTCTTTCGGTACCATCGCCAGCAGCTCTTCTGCCAAATCACCGTGCGGGTCCACTAGCGCAAAACCCTTGCCGTCCAACATATCCTGGAGTGCCAAGTTATTTTGCAAACCAGATTTACCAGTACCAGTCTGACCAATGACATAGACATGACGACGCCGATCAATATCATTCAGACGAATCGGCTTTTTAACACCACGAAAGACGTTGTAGCCGAGCAGGAAGCCCTGATCCAGTACCTCGGTCGGTCCGTCAACTTGCTTGCTTTTTTGGCGTTCGACTTGGCTCGATGGAATATTCGTTTGGTCTGGCAAATGGAACAGGGTCGCTAGCTCGACCGTGTTTAATATATTAGTATTAACTTCGGCCGGAAAGAATCGAAAGATATAGGATGTCACAAACTGTTCGATATTGCGTGTCGGCGTAAAGGTAAAACCATTCTTGGTCGGCGAATCGAACATCGCAAAGGCCGCAATAATGTTACTGAGCAAGACCTGTGACCGTGCAGAGGTCGATGACGACGCCACAACGCGCACCAAAACTTCGTAGCCGGCATACCGCGACTTTTCCTCCATGGCTTCGACCTTGGCTTGATCGGTGCCACTGAGCGGCTTGGCCTCATTAGTAACCGGTTCGCCGTTCTTGTTGGTGTCTGGCGGCTTCCAGAGCACCTCGAGCAACTGCGAAAAGTAATAGAGTGTCGAACCATCACCAAACGCACCAGACTTGCCACTGGCGGCACCTTTTTTGCCAGCTTTGATATTCTCGACACGCTTTTCGATCTGCTTGGCCCAACTATCTGGCGCAGGCCGAATCAGCACCTGAATACCAACACCGTCGTCGCGATTAGAGGTCGATAGCGCGTTTAAAAGCGCCCGCATAGCATCGCGCTTGCTCTCTTGATAGGTAGCGATCGGAAACTCATATGGTCGCTTGAGCGTAAACTCGCCGCCAATTGTGCCACTAATCTTGCCAACGTCACTGAAAATATTCACTGCCTCGACCTCTTCGAGCCGAGCCGTTGGATAGGCTGCCGATACAGCTTGCTTGACCGTATCGAGTAGCACCATCGGTACCACGACATAATACCGAATCAGGCCGTTATGCGCCACCAGTTCGAACGAAATATGACGTTGGCCATAGAAGCGACTCTTGAATCCCTTGGTAGCCGTTGAGCTAATCACGTTATACATTGTCTGCGCCTGCGACACCGTTTCGTCCACGACATCGCGCGAGTCGCGACTACCGGCGTCGATATCTTCGCTAGCTGGCGGCAAATGAATCATTAGCGGTACCATCTTGAGGCCACGCTCGTAGTTTTTCTGTTCACGAAAACTCTTGCGTGACTGCATGAAAACAATCGTCAATACAGCCGCCACTACGGCTAATACAATAGCCCCTGTTATAATAATGCCAATCCAGCCCTCCATAGCGGCCTAGAGGTCGTCGGGCGCCTTTCCCACCTCTTTACCATAGCGCTTGCGCACATAATCACGCATCAACTCGGATACTAGTTTTGCTTGTTCATACGGGTTATCCTTGGTGGTACTAATCACCTTTTTCGCCTGTTCCACCCATTCCTTTTCAATCAGATCTTCGTCTGCTGCCGAGGCTGGAGTCGAGGCAGTGGCCGTACTCGTTGCCGCATCATCGGTAGTCGGTAAGGGAACTGGAACTTGGGCTGGAACTACAGGCGGAGCCGCTGGCAGTGGCTGCGGCGTGCTCGTGCCTGGACCAGTTTGCAGCTCTGGACTAGGCAGCACTTCCTGATTGCCCATAGGACCAACCTCTGGCATCGTTGGGGCAATCTCAGGCATAGACGGTGCCAAATTAGTCGCCATGCCGCCTAAATTTGGCGCCATGTTAGGATGATGCGCCTGGGGAGTTTGTTGTCTCTCAGGAGTCATATTGGTTGATGAATCCATACCAAAAAATTATACCACAAACATAGGCGTTTTAACACTGGTTATACCTTTTTAAATATATAGAAAATTAACAAGCCCTCGATAGCAACGATCAAAGCCACATCTGCCAACCCCAGTTCCCCAATCGAATTCAGCGATATCAGGAAAATCGGCACGAGACTGAGCACTGCAGCGATCAAATTAACTCTCTTTTGATAAACCTGGCGTCTGTCCTGCTGGGCTGGAGCTATCGGGTGCTGAGGTCGCACTGCCCGGTAGACATTTTCGAGCATCCGAGCGATCAGTGAAAGCGCCGAAAAACTAAAAATGTAGACGGTTGCAAACACCGCTAATACCCCTATTGGTCCGGCGTTGCTGGGTGAAAATAAGTTCAATAAAAAATAAAGGCTCGAAACCGACAGTAACGCCAGCGCCGAGAGTACAACAATTGATAACCGTTGTTTAATCATAATCATTATTGTAGCACACCACTATATAAAGAAAATAAGTTCGAGAGTCATGATAGAGCAAACGAATCACCTCTCTTACTATAATGCCAACCACCAATCTATATGGAGAAGAGGCCTTCCGACCAAACTACGAAGTCTTAGCGACATACTCATCC
>CAZWHA010000011.1:0-8923 GCA_964633435.1 uncultured Candidatus Saccharibacteria bacterium
TGTCAATAACTACCCCTGTTATGATATGATTGAGTTATGAGTTTATCTATCGGCATAGCGAGGACATAGCTATACCTTTCTCAATCACCTTCCCGCTCCCGCCCAAAAATAAACGGGGCTATTCGCAAGAATTTATTTTGTCACTATCGTAACTCACCCTAAAACTTCAAATTACAGTTTCAAATTTTGGGGTGAGTCTCCCCGCGCTCTATGAGCGCGGGGAGTACCCACATCCTGCTAGATCAGCCCAAGTCGTCGTGACTCACCTGCCGCGGAGACGAGACGCTCGATGAAATGAGCGTTCACCTCCACCTTGCGGAAGGTGTGCCGCGAGTATACCTCGGCAGCCGCCGCGAGCTCTTGGTCACCGTTGAAGTGATCGGCGAGCTTAGCGACTGCCTCGTTGTACGCCTTACGCGTCTCATCACGGTAACCGTGATAGTACGCCTCCTGAGCAGACAGTGCCTGCTCGAGGAGCTGGCGCGCCTCCGGACTGCGGTTGGCGATGAGCGTGACGTACTGGCACTCGGGCCACGGGCCACTGACCAACTCAACCTCGTCGAAGTCGAGCTCCCGGTTGATGAGGACAACCGGCTGCTCGTAGCCGCCAGCGTACTCCGCGACCGGGACGATCGTACGGGCTCGAGCGCGATCGGCTTCCGCCAGCTCCGCGTCCGTCAGACGGTCGCGAGGCTTGATCTCCTCGAACAGCTCCTCGCGGCGCTTCTCGTACGGCGCGTGATCCGCGACGTAGATGCCATCGGCGCGAGTAGGCGTGATCCTGAACACGAACCGCTCCCTGTCTGACCACGAGTAGTGGCCGGGCACGGTGAGCGTGTTGATCGGGGTCTCGCCTGTGATCTCGCCGATACCACACCATAGGAAGCCGTCGTAGGCGATCTCGGGAATGGTGCCATCATTGCGAACCATCAGGTTCAACAGACGATAACCACTTCCGATGAGGCCGTAGCGATCTCCGAGCGGGAGCTCGTTGATGTCCAACTTGCCCTGGTGGACGCGCTGGGCATCTCTTCCCTCGCCGAAGCAGAAGATCGGGCCGACCGTATCCGTGTAAGGCGTGACCGCCTCGCGGAAGAAGTCAACCTTCTCGTCAGACACCGGCTGGGCAAGGATCGTCGCCAGGAGGTTGTCCTCCAGCCACCGCGTGAACTCCGTGAACACGTCGTTCGTACGGTAGGAGGTGGCCTCTCCACTCTTGGGCTCGTACTCCCTATCCAGATCGTTGTCGTGGACGAGCATGGGAGAACGACGCCCCGAGTGAGTGTGGTTCATCGCAGCGAGCTTCTTGGCGTCACCGCTAAGGGCGGCGGTCAGGAAGTCCACTGCCGGGAAGCTTGCTCCAGCCGTTGCACGACAGTCGCAGCCCGCCTTGTACTTGAGGTACGTGCGCGGCTTGCCGCTCAGTTTACTGTTGACCTTGATCCCGTTCAGGAACTGCTCCTTGTCGGAGTTCCAGTCCTTGCCGACGTACTCGTAGTAGGTCGGGCCGGACTCGTCGTCATAGACGTGGAGCTCTTTCTGCGGAATGACGATCTCCGTTACTGCGGCGGTGTCGTTCCAGTTGCCCATGCGGGCCTGGGGACGACCAAAGTAGACCTTGAAGTCGTCTCCCTTGATGTACCGGACGAGCCGGTACTTCTGCGCGCCGGTGCCGTAGACGTCAAAGTCGACGGCGAGACCCGGAACGCTCCAGTTGCGCTCTTCAAGGGCACGAACAATCTGCTCGCACACCTCATCGAACGGAAACTGACGCGACTTGGGGTACAGGAACGTGGGCTCCGTGCTTGCGGTGGCGATCATTTTTTCGTACCGTCCTTTCATGGCGGTCGATGATGCTAGGATGTGGGGTGCTTGCGGGTCGTTTTTATATAACACCCCGTAACTATAATATTATAGCTTAATTAAGTAATTTTGTCAATATAATACCCTTATGCTCAACTGGTTATGCAGATCGCATTTAAACACTCAACAGAGGTGAAACTTCCAGGCACTTGCTTATACTCTCCATAAAAGCGCACCCTATCCCCCCTTTCACTTTTTCTATTTCTGTACTTAGTGCGTGCGCAAAAAAATTATTTTCTATAGTATTTAGAGTTACGCACATCAAACGCCGGTAGTGTACCCTCGAGCACGGCAGATACACGCTTATTTGTTGCGACATCCTCAAGACTTCCCCATGCGTAACGTATCGTGCTTTTCTTTTTGTTCATCGTCGTATGAATAATTTGCTCAGCATCACAAACCACAGCGAGGTTTGGATTATGTGTAACTAGGATAACCTGTCGCTCTTTTTTTGCACGACGGATGTATGGCACTAACAGGTCGAAGACCGACTCATTATCAAGGTTTTCTTCTGGCTGGTCGATAATGAGGGGTACCTTCCCTTTTTCAATTAGCAGGTAGAATATAAGTAACATTGCCCCTTTTTCGCCTGGTGAAAATTGGTCCTCACTTAGTTCCTTGCCGTTGAATCTTAGGTTGTAACTCACATCAACGAAGTCGATACTAAATAAAAAGTCATATAGCTCAGAACGCGAAACGAGGAGCTGCTTATCAAGGTCTACTTCGATTTTCTTATCCTCGATTTGCTCGAAATTAAGGATGTCCATGATTTCCGAGATTAGCCTTAAGGTGCTTTTTGAGTCTTTGAGATCATGAGCATCTAGAATTTCTATCAGCTTTTTCATACCATCACTTTTACCACGGAAATTCCCGCGCCCGCGCTGATCGATATATTTTTCGAACTGCCTTACAAAAGCCTCCTTATTGAAGACCGGCTCTACACTAAATGCTAAAACACTATCAGCCTTCTCTTGAGCCTCTTTTTCATCATCAAGAACATCTGTAAGGGGCTTATAAATCTCCTCGTAGTGTTGGATTTTTTCAAGCTTTTTGCCAAAAATCTCGCTTACTATTCCGTCACGGTCTTTTTTCTTGGCTTGAATATCTTTTGCAAGTCCACCCGCTATATATTTCTTTTCTACCTTCAACGATTCTATCGTATTTAATGTTGAGTCATCCGCTTTTCCGACAATTGCTTGCTGCTGCTCCTTGTGCTGCGCAACAGCCTCAGTGTAGTTTTGGTATAGCACATCACCTTCGTTCAGTTTACCCTTCAGTTCATCACGTTCGGTGATAAGCTTCGCACGTTCGGCGACAAAATTTTGCTCCTTTTTAGTCGGATCCGGAAGTCTGTCCAACTGCACCTCATACTTTTTGATCGCATCGTCTAGCTGCTTCTTTTTACTGTCGAGCTGCTTACTATCAACCTTGAGATCGACCAACTTCTTCCCTTCGATACCAAATTCTGTAAGGGTGTCTGCAAAATCTGCGAGAAACGTACTGACATTCTCACGCAAGATACCGATTTGAGACTCAAGCGAACGTAGCTTTTCGCGTTGAGTAGTGCTCGTTGTGAGGTTGTTCTCAATCGTCTTAATATCTTTATCGAGGGTCTGTATCTGACCATTGAGAGCTTCTATCTTTTTCTGTGAAGCCCCGCTCTTTTTAGGTTTCGGTACTACCTTCGGAGCAGCCAAATTTTTCAATGCCTGCTCGCGCTGATCCAACTTCTTATCTATATATTCAGCGTATGAAGGCTTCGTTTTTGCCTCAAGCCCACTAATTTCGATGTTCAATTCAGATAGCTTGATTTTGAGTCCCATGATTGATTTATCGATAGTTTGATCCTTATAAGCAAGCAGATCTTTGAGATTGGTACGCTCAAGGCGCTTCTCTGTCGGTACATAAGAGAAAATCACACGATCAATTTCATCTTGAAACGTGCGACTAACGCCAAACTCATCGCAGATACTCTCTACATATTTTTGCGGCAAGTACTTTACGCGCTCGGGATCTTTGGCGGGATCGATTTCTCGTGATAGGACATCCGCGTCATTGGTATCGTCCTCCCAAGTCAACCTATAAACATACTCGGCGCCTAGATTACGTTTCAAAAACTTTTTTTGAGTAAGGAAGGAGAAGTTACTACGATCCACGTTCGATGATCCAGCGAGGCCGAGAATATCAGTGAGTGCGCTTTTGCCGCTACCTTTCTTACCAATGATTGCAATAAGTCCGGGGTTCAAATCTATTGCCTGATCGAACCATGCGGTCTTTATGCCAGTTTTATGCCGTACTTCGATGGACTTAATGTATTTATCCTTGTGCCGTTCAACCGACTCCAGCTTAAGCGGTTGAACTCCAATAAATACTCGGTCTTCTGGTTCTGTAAGAATCTGAGTCAGTCCTTTAAATGAAGGGTCTGCTTTGATCCACTGAAAATTACCCTGAGTATCTGGACGCCCAATATCGCCCAGTCTTCGCGAATCTGGTGCGATTGTTATCGCAAACGGCTTTTTAAGAATCTTGCTGCCGTCTATATATTTCTTCAGCTCATCGGCGGACTTTTTGTTCTGGGTCTGTAGTACGATCGAATCCGCATAGTTAAATATGTCAGCCAAGTTTTCTCGATCTGCTTTTTGATGCTCTTGAAACAACCCATTATCTGAGTTGCAGTGTGGGTATATTAATGATCCGTTAGCTTTCTTGATTTCGTCAATGACCTCTAGAATACCAGCCTGTGTAACCGACAGCGCTCCGCGGTCATTGAGTTTTGTATGAATCCCGATCTTGCTCTGAAATGTCTTTATTCCTTCAGAAAAAGTACTCTTCTTATAGGGGATCGTGTCGAAGTAAGCAAGAATATGAATACCGTTGACGTTAATCTCCACCCCTGGAATTACTTTTATTTTTGCTTTTTCCGCGTACTTTACCAAGCTGTCGATTAGCTCATCATGATCGTAATTATGATCTGTCACGAGAAGTGCGCGGATTTCGGGTCGATAAGTCTCAACGAAAGCTACAAGGTTGCGAGAATAGTTCCGCATCCGTTCTTTAATATCGATCTTCGAATCATTAAAATATGTACGCGAGTCAAAAAGAAGCGCGTTCGTCTCACCACCGACCTTTCCCACATACTCATTCCAAAGGCCGGAGTCCTCTTTTTTAAGATCATTTGCATACGTGTCGAGAGAAACGTACCCATCGTCGATAATGGTCTGTACTTGCAGATCCCATTGCCCCCACTCTGAACCCCGGTCGTTTGTCATGAATACATTGTACAAGATAGGTTGTGGGGATTACAGCATAAGCGTTAAGGGTTTTTGGAATCAATCTCAATCAGGATCCTAAAGAACTCAACGAGAGACGCGATATCTTCTTCAGGCAGCTCGTTCTGCATTAATCCTCTTGCGAATGTTGCTCTCAAGCGTTTTCAAAACCGGCGCAACGTATTGACCCGTGTCGGAACTAAGGGCATTGTGACCCTCAACTACGTAGCTCATAAAAGTCATTCCAATTTTGGCAGCCGACTTCATATTCAAATATCCATAAACGCGACTGGTCATTAAGTCGTAGTGCGGCTGTCGCTCTTGCTTAGTAATCACCTCGTCTTTCACGAAACGATCAAAGACGTCGGACAGCGCATGATCCAACTTCTCGATCGTTACACCCTCTTCTATGAAGAACTTGTATACGTATTGCAACGCAACGTAGTCGAGTTCATCGCTCAACTTCGAAGCACTAAAGCCGATCATTCCATTCAGTTCGTGCTCTTTATCAACGAACACCCTGTTTGGAATAATGTCGGCTCGAAAAACTAGCACATAGCCAAGTATATGTTCAATAAAACGATCCCTGTACGCCGGTGCGATTCGCTTCTTCAATCCAAACATATTTATAGATTAACACCAACTCTAGTGCGTGGTCTAGTATTGGTGTTTGGTCTGTAATGAACCTATGAAACCAAATCTCGGCAACATCACTCGCCTACAAAAGAACGCTGAAAAGCAGAAGTTCGCCAACCACGTCGGTAAGCGACTCCGGTCTGTTCGTGAAAAAGTCGGGATTAGCCAAGAACAACTCTCAGAACAAGCCGGTTATTACCGCACTTATGTTGGTCACATCGAAAATGGCAAGCACTCCCCTAGTGTCCATACTATGTGGCGACTAGCTAAAGTAATGAAGGTGGATCTGGGTGAATTACTTAAGGGGCTGTGATGCCTCAAAAGTCTGTTATTCAACTACTGCGAAACTACAAAAAGAACGCCCATGAAAAGTACTATCAGTATGGGCTACATATTCGCGTCAGAGATGTCACCACTATAGATGATAAAAGTGAACGTACCCATGAAAAATTACGCCATAGCCGTGTTGCCCATGATATCAAGTATTTGAACGAGGATATAAGGGCAACTCTTAAAAAAGTCTCTAATGGCGATGAGCTTCTCGACATATACAATACGGTGGATCTTCACCAAGAGAACCGAACCCCCGCTAATATTCTTGAGGTAAGATTAAAAAATATCGACTCTATTACGAAATTAATTGAGAGTAATCCAGAAAGATATACATCTGACGTTTTACCTGTGAGTCAGGATGTACACTACTCCAAAACAACAGGCTTACTCCAGCAAGGTATTCAATTATTCATCGTAAAAGACGATGCGAAGAAATTAATCGATTACCTATGGGGAAAGCGGCGAATTAATTTTCACGACGGATCACCCAGCAAATTAGGCCGTCCTTCCACTACTCAATCAGTGATCGCTAATTGCAATATTATAGAGAGCAAGCTAACGAATATAGTTGATAATTTTAATCAACAAACAAAAAAGGAAACGCATTTGATAGAGGCATTTCTACGGCGCAAGGATGGACTAATCCAACTCGAAATCTCGAACGAGCATCCAGCGAGTAAATAACTTGTTCTCCTAAATATTCAGATATCCACCTCATCTGTTATGAGCCTGTTTTTGACCTTTTTTTGAAAAGTCAGTTACCCTTTTCAGACCTAAATCGTTAACTGGGAACTGATAAGTGAGAACTAAATGATAGACGATTTGAACCTAACTGATAACTCCCCTAACTCCCAATTGGCAAGAAAGCAAACTCTTCAAGACATTGATGATTTAGCAACTGCTCTTTGTATCGAGTATGCAAATCACGCGTTCTATAAATGGTATTGCAAAGTAATCAACGTGCTTGGCGTACAACGAGTGAATGAAATTAGAGCGATGTATAGCGACACCCGACAAGCGCGTCACCTATTCAGTAGACGAGCATCTGAAGAGATGAAGGTAAAGCTGGCTCGCCAAAGAATGCTGGATGAGCGGAGGGATCATGGCAAAGACAAAGATCACTCCTGAAATAGTTTATGAGCCAACGGATTCTGGTGATATTAGCGATGTATTTGATTACATATTTGAGTTATTATTTAAGGAGTAAACACGCACTAGTATTGGGGGATTTATGAAGCGCGCAGCATTATACGCAAGAGTCAGTACAGCTCGCCAAGAACAAGAAGAAACTATTGATTCACAAGTGGCAGAGGTAAGGCAGCGTATTCTAGCTGACGCTTCATTTCTTACCGATCAGTCAACCTATATCGATGAGGGATACTCTGGATCCCTATTGGAACGACCGGCACTCGATGCAATGCTTGATGCCGCAAAGAACAAAGAATTTGATGTGCTTTATATCTATGATCTTGGCCGTCTCTCTCGCCAGCTCTCCCACCTACTAATCGTGATTGAACAACTCGAAAAGTACGAGTGCGAAGTTGTGTCGTTACATGAACGAATCACCGGCACGCCAGAAGATAAATTCTTATTGCAGATTATGGGGTCAATGCATGAATACGAACGTGCAAAGATCGCGGAACGATTTCGCAGAGGTAAAATGTACAAAGCTCGGAGCGGAAAGATCGTTGGTTATAACCCACCCTATGGATATCGCTACAACAAGAACGCAGGTGAATTTGAAATATTTGAGCCAGAAGCCCGCGTTGTTAGAATGATCTTTGACTGGATAGCCAATGACGGCTTATCAACCTATCGAGTGATCGAGAAGTTACACGAGCATGGAATACCACCACGCAAACAACAAGACGAATACTGGTCGAGGGGTCCAATTGCGCGCATGCTGAATAACGAGACGTACTTCGGCAAGCATCACTTCAATAAATCCGAATCTATTCTCCCCCGGTATCGACTTAAGTCCGAGTCAAAGTATCGCAAGGTCCAAAAGACAGGACGTCGCATCCGATCCCGCGACGAATGGATAGAATTTGATGTTCCAGCAATCGTTTCAGAAGAACTCTTTAATAAGGCCCGACTATCTATTAGTCGAAATGCCAAGTTCAACCCGAAAAATCGCAAACATGATTATCTACTCACTAGCCTAATCAAATGTCCCTGTGGCGCGAACCGAAATGGCGATGGGCCTGATGGCAAAAAGTATTACCGATGCACTAGTCGTCATCCTTTCCGTCCTATGCAAACACAGTGCAAAGTCGGAGGAATCAACGTTAAGGTTGCCGATGCATACGTATGGGATAAGATTTCCGAGCTACTAACTAGCCCAGAATTAATCCGTATGCACGCCGAGAGATGGCTGAAACGCCAAAACGCTACCAGAATGAGTATCGATACAAAATCGCTAGAAGCGCAGCATACAGGGCTTCTGAATGAGCAGAAACGGTATGTGGATGCGTACGGAAAAGGCCTAATATCCGAGCAGCTCTTTGCCGACAAAATGAAAGAGACTAATAAACAGATCGACGCGGTCAACAAAGATATCATTAAAGCCTCGGAAAACAGGGGTGTTACTGGTAAAATAGATGTTGAACAGCTCGTCGAGCGAGCTACGCGCAAAATCGGAAATCTCGAATTTGATCAAAAGAAATTTATCGTTGAGCGTGTTATAGATAAAATCGTTGCTGATCCAAAGGAGTTCACAATATGGGGTCATATACCCTCACCAGCATTAGCTACAGTCGAAAAGGTCAATCATGTCTCTCAGTATAGGAATCGTCGGCCTGCCAAATGTCGGCAAGTCTACT
>CAZWHA010000012.1:0-8288 GCA_964633435.1 uncultured Candidatus Saccharibacteria bacterium
CGGGTTCTGGAACTGCACTGAACGTCAGCTCAAGCGGGTCATTGTCCGCAGCAACACCCTATGTCCTGATGATTCTTATCGACAAAGGAGCGAATACATTTTCAGCTATAGCATATCCGTATGGCTCTACGACGCACGCCGCATCTATATCAGGTACGCTTGGTGGAGCGATGAAGGACGCATCAAGTTTACAGCAAGTTCGATGGGCTATAGGTACTGCTACTAGTCTAAGCTACCTAGATACTAACTCTGATTTTGCGGTGGGACATGGCGACTGGCTTGCGCGAACTGATATTACTACTCAGCTTGATACGCCAGCTGTTACTATTGATACCGTAACTAACCCAAGTACTATTGGCGGCAACAACGGTTCGACTGTCTTATCATGGCCCACCGTAAGCAACGCAATGAGTTACGACGCCTATATAGCTGCCGGTTCTAGCCCTGCTCAAGGCGACTTTACGCTTGTTGCCACAGGAGTGACGTCTCCTTATACGTTTACAGGGCTTTCTGCCGGTACATATGCGTTTGGTATTAAAGCAAAGGCGTAGGATCTAGGGACTGATTCACTGATAGGTTATACCACTAGCGTTCTAACTAATCCTGCTGAGGAATCACTTATCGGCTTTGTTATCAGCACACTTACCTATATACCGTTGATAGGGGCAGCCTATCTTGCCGTCGGAGAATGGAGCCAGGAGGGCTAATGCGCTCGCAATGTAAGCTAGGTACTTTTATCCCCACATAAACTTTTCGGATCGTGAGATTGAGGAAGTTCATGGTACCACTCATATATTATTTGACGTTCACGGTTATAACCATTACTATAATTCCATCGCAATAATGAATATTTTGATGTCACAATTACAACATACAATTGAGAGAGAGAGAGAGAGACAATAAAAGTCTTTTAACAACAAAGTTTATATTTAAGCAACCATTTTCCTCTATGAGTCCGGCTCGGAGGACTTTTTAATGCCCCGCCTCCCCATCCCAGGTAGCGACTCAGGCAACTGGGGCCAAATCCTCAACGACTATCTCTCTCAAGCGCACAACCCAGACGGCACCCTAAAAGATGGCTTCATTTCAGAAGCAAAGCTAGACCCAAGTGTTGTCTCTAAGCTAAATTCTGGTGGCGGTACCCCAGGCGCCACTGGTCCTCAGGGGCCTCAAGGTCCAGCCGGAACAAACGGTACCAATGGTCCAGCCGGTCCGCAAGGTGCCACAGGCGCGCAAGGCCCAGCTGGAGCAGCAGGACAAACTGGCGCTACCGGACCTCAGGGTCCCGCAGGAAATGGCACTGTTGGTGCCACCGGTCCGCAAGGCGCTACGGGCAACACTGGTGCTACTGGCCCTCAAGGCACTGCCGGTCCTGTAGGTGCGACTGGGCCGCAAGGTCCAGTGGGCAGTGCAGGCCCCGCCGGTTCACAGGGTGCGACTGGCCCCCAGGGTCCGGCAGGTAATGATGCTGCTCCGGCCGTGTATGTGCTGCAAGCTGGCCAGAATGAAGCAGATGTCCCGCCGAGTACACCAGTAGGCACACTGATTGTGCGATTGGACTCATAATATGGCCTCGATCCAGGTCTTTAACGAACGCTTCGACAATGTCACCATTGGCGACACTGTTACATCCAGCAACTCGCGTATCGATAGCTCGAGCGGAGTCGGTGTTGCGGGCCGTGCAGGACAGGGCACGGCAGCGAGGTTTGGGACACTCAATGCAGGCGGCACCTTTGGTAATATTATGCGCCACGCAGGCGTGGGCAAGTATGCGGCCGATTTTATGTTTTCGACATACCCAACAGCGAACAATGTTTTTCTGCGCTGGTACGCAGGAAGCGCTGGGTATAGCTGGGTATCTATCACTCCGACAGGGGGGTTGGTGGCGTGGTATAACACTGACGTCACTATTGCTCCGGCTGGCGCGATAGCACCAGGTCAATGGTTTCGCTTCGAGATAATGTGGAATCAAGGCCGTCATGAACTCCGTGTCTGGCTCGACCCAGACAGCACTGGCACGCCAGATTATCAGCTGACCCGAACAACTGCTCTGCCTACGCGACTTGTCAATCAGATTCATCACCTCAATGGCGTGACTGTCGACAATATCGTCACACACATCAGCGACGACCTGCCCAAATACCAGGGCGGTCGCACCGTGGCTATCATCGGCGACTCGTTGACCGAGTATGCTGCCTATGACACGCTGGTAAATCTCATCGCCGCCAACGGCTTCGACCGGCGAGATATCTACTGGAATGCAGTCGGCTCGCGCAAGATGGAGCCGCTGACCGACCCGCGCGGCCTCAATACCGACCTGTGTATCGACGGTGCTAAGATGTCGCTTGCGAGCGACCCCGTTTGGGTGCTGGCACTCGGAACCAACGATGCACTGATGTTTTGGGGCGGCGGCCAGGCTACGTTTCGTGCCGTACTCGACCATGCGCTCGACAAGATTGGCTCGGGCCAAACTATCCTCATCCCGACCGTGGTGCACAATGGCAACAGCAATAATGGCGTCAACCCAAATCCGAGCTTCGACGAATTTAACGATGAAATCCGCGCTGCCAAAATCCGCCACGGTGACAAGCATATTAGAGTACTCGAATGGGCTACGTACGCCAAGGCCCAATTGCCTTCTATCTTCAGCGACCCCGTCCACAACAACATCAACAATGGTCAGGTGATTCGCAGCACCTTTATCGCCCATGCCATCGGTGCGCCGGGCAAGTGGGACGCTGTGGGACCTGAAGCGCTGGGTGTTTGGAATGGTAGCGCGATCGACCCGGCCACCCTCCTGGGCGTGTGGGAGGGTGCTGCGGTGGAGCCGGCGCACATCTTGGGAGTGAAGTAATGGCAATTGCAGCGCGACGACTCCAGCGAGCAAAACCGAGCGGTCCGCCGTACACGTGGCTACTTGCTTCGCCTGTGGCGCCAACATCCATCCCGCCCATGACGAGCGGTTACCGCGTTTCTGGTACCCAGATACTTGCCCCCAATGGGCAGCCGTTTATCCCTCGTGGTATTAATATTGGTGGTACGCTTAGCAATGGCGGTGCGTATCCTGACTTTTCGCGCGATGCGCAATATGCGACAGATTTTATTGCCCGGGGTGGTAACACGGTACGGTTTGCGACAAACGCCTCGGACCGATATGCATGGGGAGTGTATACTGCCGGTTACTCCACTACATGGGGTGGCACCAAGTTGTATGGTACCGACGGAGCAGTATTGTATGCCAAGCACCATATTGATTTTTGGAGGGCGCGCGGGGTGGTCGTGCTGGTCGAATGTCATGACTTTACCAATGGCGTATTTACTCAGGCTCAGACTGAGCAGTGCGAGGCATTCTGGCTCCGCATGGCGAATGAGTACAAAAATGATACCGGCGTGTGGTTCAACCTCTACAATGAGCCAAATGTATATAGTCAAACTTTTGACGGTCCATTAAATGGAAATGTGAGTACGGTGCGCACGCGCTGGGCGGGATTGCATGCCCGCGCAGCCAAACTTATTCGCGATGCCGGCGCGCCAAATATCATCGTCTGCGACAGCTTCGGTTTCGCTGGCGATTCGGGGAAACAGGTGGACAGCAAGCCAGCGCCGCGTGGGTTTGACCCTGGCGCTGCGCCGCTACTGTCCTCTTTGTATGGCGGCATCGTCCTGTCGCTGCACAACTACGGGAACCACGACGTACTCACTACCGAGGCTGCGATTCATAGCTATATTGACACTGTGCATGCTTCTGGAGTACCGATGATCGTCGGTGAGGTGGGGTATCCAGTGAAGCGCGGATGGGATATGCCTGAGTTTATGTGGCCGACACAACGTAATGCTTTCGACATGTCGTTGCAGTCAGTGCCAAAGAAAAACGTCGGCATGCTTTTCTGGTCCTCGGCATTTAACGACGGATTCAAGATGTATATTCCATTTTGGGACTGGCCGAGCGGTGGTAGTCGTATCATCAACGAATTCGCGGCTGAGCTGCCCGAAGGCCGCTCCCTCTCTGGCCAAGGTGTGCGCTTCATGCAGTACCTAGCAAACGGTCAGTCGGTGACGAATACCGGCCCGTCGCATAGTGGTGGTACAGCCGAGGAGTAGTTGGTCGCTGGTTCAGAATGTTGTAATTGATAGTTAACCACGAATATGGTGAATGAAAGGTAGGAATGTTATGGCGATATCAGCGCGACGACTCCAGCGAGCATATCAGATAGCGAATCCTTTGGCTGGGCCATACCTCAAGGCGGCGCCAGCTTCCTCGACCTACTACGTCGACGTCCAGGCTGCCCCGCTCGACCCGCAGTCAACCCAAAAGGCGGCCGTATTCGTCGATGGTATCCAGAACGGTGCCTATGGCAATACCGCGCGCATGGACCCCCCGTACGGCTATCCCGAATATACCGCGACACCCTCAACACCGCGGGTGCGGGTGCTCAAACTCAGCGGCGCCGGCGTCCCTGAGCCAGAGATCGACCCGATGTACGGCTGGTATTCAAACACCAGCTACGGTGCTCGCGGTATCTTCCTGGATGTGCCGGTAGAGAGCTGGTATTTGCCTGCGACTGGTACTGATGGATCGATGTGTATATGGGATCCGGCCAATGACTGCCTATATGAACTGTGGCGGGCGCGCTGGGTAGATGGCGGCTGGGTGCCAGGCGGCCAGTATGGCGTAACCTTTGACCCAAACGCTCCGGGCAAAGTGCTGGCCAGCCCAGCTGGGGGCCGCTACGACGGGGTAAGCCAGGCGCTTCAGGGTGTGTATCCCAAGCAAAACAACTCCTGGTACTATGGGCTAAGCGCCTCGAGGTTGATGGGATCGCCATTTGCAATTAAGGCCCGCGAGATACTCAATGGCATCAACCATGATGGCGACATTATCAATATCGATTGCATCAAACATACCCTGGCCTGTGCGATTGATCCGCGCTATTCCCTGGGTAATCGCTCTGACACAACCGACCCAAAGGTTTCGTGGCCTGCGGAGTATAGTGACAACTGGTCAACTGAAGCACCAGCAGTTGGTGTGGCGTATGGTCAGCTGTTGCGGTTTCCGGCCAGTATTAATTTCAGCACTTGGACGCCAAGCGGCTGGAATCCAGCTTGGGATGAGACGCCGCTTGCGATGGCCAGGATTGTCGGGCGGGCGATCCAGCGCCGGGGCATCCGCCTGATCGACATGGGTGGTTCGTTTGGCATTGCAACTGAGTCGCCGCAGCGCTGGGTCCATGACCTCGGGTATGACCCCTGGGAGGAGATGAAGGCTCGCTATGATACTACGCATCTGCCAGGCAATGGGCAACCAGCCGGAATCTTTCAGCTATCGCATTTGCCATGGGCGCAACTCGAGGTGGTAGCGCTTGATTATGGCAAGGCCGGTACGGTACCGGTGTTGCCGGGGTAGTCGTCTTGACACGCTCTGTATTAAGCATTATCATAATACCAAAGTAAGGAGCTAAAGTGATGTCGAAAATACAACAAAAGATTCAGAGAGAGAGAGAGAGATCTACTAAAAGCCTTTTAGCCACAAAGCTTATATTTAGTCAACCATTTTCCTCTATGAGTTCCGCTTGGAGGATTTTTTTATGAGTATCGGCGCGAGAAGGCTACAAAGTGCGGCGGTATCCGTTGCCACTCCTACGATTCCTTATACTAGCACTAGTATGTGGGGCACTTCTAAGGCGGTAATAATGGGCAGTCCCGCGGTCACTACTCGGCCAACTACGGGGGCTATTGACCCTACAACCGGCGCTCCGTATGTCACCTACGAATCTCTTTACCAACCTGGCGATACCGTGACGCAGGCGCTCGATCGGCTTACATCACCAGCCGTAGTTACCTTTCCAGAGGGAGAGTTCACCTTTAGCGACTTTGCGGCCACCTATCAGGGTGTTGATACAGGCGGCGGGATAAACCTTAATAAAAATTACGTGCGTGGCATCTGGGGCTCAGGTCGCGGCACACCATGGGGGACGAGCGGCACTCGTTTTCGCATGGTGCCGAATACCTCAACAAAAGCAGATAGCTCAGCATGGACGCCGCTACAAGCTGAGGGCGGCCTCAACTCTGTCTATCTGATGCGAGCAGTTGGTATGACCGGCGGTTTGGTGCTGAAAAACTTCGCGATGTACGGTACTGGCCAAGGCGAAGGCTCGACGCGCTGGCCAGAGGGCCACAACTATCAGGGTATTTATGTCTTCAATACTGCCGGCCCGGTGCTCATCGAGGATTTATTTGTCTCCGGCTGGAAATCCGATAATGGTGCTCCACCCGGGGAAGAATTCGGGATATCCGTGTATACCTCCAGTGGGATACAACCAGTGACAATTCGCCGCTGCGAAACGGATGGCCGCCGCAGTGATGGACAGGCATACGGGGGTCCGGGAATTACACTGGGCAAAAATTACGACGGACTCATAGAGGATTGCTATTGTCATGATCACCATATCACTTCAGGGCTGGTGCTCTATCATACGGCGAACGCGACGGTTCGTCGGACGGTGATGTGCAACCCGGCTACCCGGGATGTATCTGGCTGGACGTTTAACGGCGAGTGTAATACAGGCTCTACCTTCGAAGATTGTCACTTCGGAACAACCGTAAACAACGGCAACGGACGCCACATGACCTTCAGTAACGGCAGCCATGTCCTTACCTGGGGTTCAACCAGCATCTCGACCGCCAATGGTTCGTTGCTCGTGAAAGGTTGCACCTGGGATAACATCGGTTATGACGGGCGCTTGGCTATCGAGTCGTGGAGTTCGGGTATAGATGGCGGTACCGCCGATACAATGACTACGCCACCGCAGGTCGTCAACGCCAGTGGCACGGGCCTGAGCTACCGCTGGGTACATAACACGCATCAAGACATACAAAGTCCAAATCTATAAGAAAGGAGCGAAGAAGTGAGTGCAATAGCGAATCAATGGACAGGTAACGGACAGGCAGTCGGTACCACTGTGACTAATGCCAAGGTCGGCTCATCGGTTACCTATTCAGTTTCTGGCTCACCATCGTCGGTCTTTACTGCAGCAGGGTACCGCACCACCACTTCAGCTGCGAGTGATATCGCTCGTATGGACACGACGCTTGGGGCTGCCAGTCCGTCTGTTCGTACCCAGCTCAAGCTATCGACAAATGCCATTCCTGAGAGTGGTTCAGCGGTGCGGTTTATGGAGTTTCGTGCCGGCTCTACCAATGTCGGACAGATTCAACTGAGTAGCGCGAATAAGGTCCTGCTCTATCTCAACGCCGCGACTGTCGCAGGCTCTACCAGTCCCACTATCGATGTCGATGATGTGCTGCTCGTCGACGCCGTCTGGTCGCTCAACCCTAATCCTACTACCAGCAATGGC
This sequence comes from uncultured Candidatus Saccharibacteria bacterium, assembly GCA_964633435.1. Lineage (GTDB taxonomy): Bacteria > Patescibacteriota > Saccharimonadia > Saccharimonadales > Saccharimonadaceae. The sequence goes on from CAZWHA010000012.1 coordinate 7,356, forward strand.
CGTATTTTCTTTCGAGTCAAAAATCTGACCAACGCGAGCTGGAACTCTGGCTCGGCGTGGTTCTTTGACACTGGCTGGACGGTCAACGTTGGCACCGCAAACTGCACTGGCGTTCGGCTAGGTGCTTGTGTCGCAGGCCTGGCGAGCGGGGGAATTGCCACCTTTGAGCAACTCGGCTGGGAGGGCATATCGCAGGTCGCAGCCACGGACACCAGTCAAGCGGCTGCCACCGCCTATTTCGCAGACGCCCCAAGCACCCCTATCGCAATTCCCTATGTGTCACTGACAACCACAAGCCCGACGAGTGTCGGAAGCTCGGATGGCAGTATTACCGCCACCTGGGCAGCTATACCGAATGCCACCAGCTATGCCACTCAACTTGTTCACGGTGCGGCTACGTCTGGTTTTGTTGCGGATACGACGAACATCACCACTCTCAGCAAGACCTATACGGGGCTAAGTGCTGGACTCTACACGGTAGCTGTACAAGCTCGAGCGTAGCAGAGCGGAATAATCTCTACCACACTCAGCTTCAAGCATTTCCCAAGGCGCTATTTCGCGTTATCTAGCACAACTGACAATTGCATATGTTTATGGCGTAATTGGCCCACCTTAACTTAGCCGTTATAATAGAGTAGATGCAAAGCACTGAATTTCAGCGACTACTCGTACAAAAGGGCGAAGAACTATATCGCAGCATGCCGTGGCGCGAGGATACCAGGGCCTATTATGTTTTGGTGAGTGAGCTGATGTTGCAGCAGACACAGGTGCCGCGGGTAGTGCCGAAATTTGAGGCGTTTATCGCCGCCTTTCCAGATGAAGTAACACTGGCGCGGGCGAGTCTAGCCGATGTTTTGAAACTATGGCAGGGGCTAGGATATAATCGCCGGGCGAAGTTTTTACACGAAGCCGCGAAGATGATCTTAGAGGAGT
>CAZWHA010000013.1:0-4239 GCA_964633435.1 uncultured Candidatus Saccharibacteria bacterium
TGGGGTGCCGGGCTCATCTGGGAGAAAAATTACTCTAAGATTTGATAATTTTCCAAGTTCACTCGGCAAAGTAACTTAAGTGCTGTTTTGGAGGAAAACTCAGTCCTCAGCAGTTCCATTGCTTGGGGATAGCTTTAAAGACTCAAGGAGAAGTCTACTACTTTCAAGCTTCTGTTCTAGCATCTTTTTGTCAGGTAGCTGCCGGATGTACTCTGCAGCTTTTATATGGGGCAAATTTTCAAGGGCATACTCCGCAACGGCGGCATTCTTGCCTGCACAGAGGATGAGGCCAACAGGATCGTTTTCGTCAGGATTGGTCCAGTGCTTTTTTGCATAGTTGGTATAGAGATTCATCTGGCCAACATCGGAATGGGTAAGCTCCCCAATTTTTAAGTCAATAATGACAAGACAGCGCAATTTTCGGTGATAAAATAGCAAATCAACGCGATACCAAACAGTACCAACGAGCAAGCGCCGCTGACGACCAATGAAGGCAAAGTCGGTACCCAGTTCCAATAGGAATGTTTCTAGATCTCCGATGAGGGCGGCTTCCAAATCACTCTCAGAGTATTCGTCCTTCAGACCAAGGAACTCTAAGACAACAGGATCCTTTATCGCGGCTTCGGACGAAATTGCGTCTTGTGGCAATTCCTTTTTAGCATTGGCCATGAGCGCTGCCCTATCCTGGGCCAGCGTAGCCCTCTCATAAAAATTAGAACCAACCTGACGGTCGAGCTGGCGCGCTGTCCAGCCGTCTCGGATGGCTGACTCTTCGTAGAAAGCCCTAGCACTTAGATCCTTAACAGACAGAAGCCGCGTATAATGAGACCAGCTTAGGGGAAAAGATTGTCCAGGCGGTGTCTGGATTATGTTCTTCATGAGATAGAACGCCCTGAAATTATAAAGATTTGACCGAGAAAAGCCGCGGCCGTATCTCCTTGCTAAATCGACGCTTAAGCGGTCAATAACCCGCTCGCCGTAAAGCTCCATCCGACTCTTTCCGCGTTGCTCTAGCTCGACGATCCGGCGTCCAATTTCCCAATATGCTCTAGTTATCACCTGATTTGCGACCTTGGCTACAGCAAGCCGCGCAGAGTCGATTTCACGGCCTATATGGTTCAAGACTTCGATATAGCCTTCAATATTTTCACGATCAGCGAGGGGCTCTTTAGCTAATAAGGACGATGGCAAGGTTGCCGAAGGCTCTTTGCCATCCATCATTGCCTCGACGCCAGGCATATTGCTCCTACAAAATCTGCATATCGCACCTTCCCGCCGAACAATAGCTGGGTGCCAGGCCTCCCCCTTTTCTTTTGGTCGCTTACATTTTTGATCGTTCTTGCAGTATTTAGGCACCATTTCCTCCGACGAAAACCTAATATTAATTCTGGCCATCTAGAGCTATTGATTGACATTCCACAGCTATCCACCACGGAAATGATAGGTTCCATTTGGAATGACATGCTTGTGCATTAGCGGTGTTACTTTTGCGAGATCGCTGTTATGCACTTCTGTTCCGCTAGCCCTAAGTTGACTGACAATTCGTCCCATTTCTCGAGTGTTCCAGATTAAAATGGCATTGGAGAGGAGACTTAGACAGCTTGCCTTGTTCATGATTTCCTCGTAGTCACCGGTGCGAAACTCTCCCTGGTTAGCAAAGAAAATCCAACGCGCAAGTTCGTGGCGGGACTCACCCCTGTTGAGTTGGAGCTGAACCATGCGGCGCAGCTTTTCATCATTGACATAACGGAGAATATAGGTTGTTTTGACAGCACGGGAGAGCGCAGTCAACGCCTTAGCCAATCGGTCTGATGGTGACGCATTAGCAAGACGCCGGACAATGAGCGAAGCGGGCGCGGTCCGGTTTTTGAGAGAGGCAACCAACCGTACAAGTTGGTCCCACTGCTCCTTAATCAGCTCAACATCAACTGTACCCTTAAACAGGACCTCAAGCTTGCCGTAGTCCTTAGAACTGTCGAGCTTATAGAGCTGTTGACTACTGATGTTACGAATTCGTGGCATAAACGAAAAGCCTAGCAGATAACAAAGGCCGAACATATGCTCGGTGTAACCGTGGGTATCGGTAGAGTGGGTATGTGGTCTAAGCACAGTGTCGTGATCAAGGAGGCCGTTTAAAACGTAAGGCGCTTCCCGTTCCGAGCACGAAATAACTTGGGTTGAGAACACGCTGAACCTGGTCGAGTGAGTATAGATATTGACGGCACGATCATAGAAGCCGAAGTAACGTGGATAAACTGCACCAATAAGAGAGCTTCGCTGGACGCTAAAACGCTGGCCGTCGGATGAGGAAAAGGTACCATCACCCCAGGCGGCGGCTAGCGGCATTTTATCATGGTAGTCTAAAAGACAAGCATTGGCAGCCTTGAGCGTTGAATCGCGGATAAACCAATGACTTGCATGCTGGAGCATGTCAGCAGTAATGCCCTCGGCACTGTGCCCCATGCCGGCGATGCCAAGATTAGTACCATGAGCGATGACGGCAGCCATGAGCACTTGATGAATATTTTCGCTTCTAGGTTCATAGCCACCCAGCGGACGTAGCTCTTTTGCAAAGCCTGTTAGTTGATCTATATCGGTGAGTAGTCGTTCAATGCGAATTTTTGGTGTACTTGCCTCAATCAACTGGCGCAGTTGTGTGATCTCTTCTCCAACTCGAACTGCTTCTAAGCGACGCAGCCGAAGTTGACCATCGCGTATCGCAACGAAGGTATTTCCAGGTAAGTCCCGATCGAGGCTTTTGGCGACGGTATCAAATTCTTCCCCAAGACTGGACAACGCCGTGTCTGAGACTTCGGGCAATCCAAGTATAGCGTAAGAACCTTTCCGCTCCTTTTGCCATCGTTCCTCGTTATAAACCAGGTTCCAAAAGGATACGTGCCGGCGACTGCCGGACAGAAATAGACCACCAGAACGAAGACGGTCACGAATTGCAAGTGCCAGCGTTATCTCCCAAATCCGCCGGTTGATCTTACCATCAGCATCGAAAACATAGAGTTTAAACGCTGACGCAATGAAACCAGTTGGGGTATCGGCTGGGAGTTCCTTAAGGTGGCCGGCATTAATTTGGTTGATAAGGCTTATGGCGACCAACAGCTCGCCACACCCGGGTTCAGCCATAAATGGCAGCGTACAAAAGGCTGGAAAGTATCGCCTAAGCCAAGAGTATCGCCCTATCAACTCATTAATGTAACCATGTTCCTCAAGATGTTTAAAAGCACGACAGTCGGCCAGAGCCTCTTTCAACCTCTTCTTGTCAATCTGCTCAGTGAGTACCTCAACCGTCTGGCTGAGCTCACACTCACTATCAACCAAAATTTCGATAGCTTCGAGCAGGCGGTCCATGCCCCTCTTTGCGCGGCCACGCATCTCCCGATGCCGAGCCTCATAGGCATGACGAGCTCGCCGACACATAGTGGTCATATACTGGTCGTGCATATCGAGCGTGTGATCGAGAATGGTCTTGTAGGCTTCGACAAGAAAGGCAGCGCCAATAGCATAGCGCTTGGCGGCCGGGGAGAGGCGACGCATTTGCCAAACATTGTAGCCTCGTGCTAGCCGTGCCAGATGCCTAACTAAATCAGGACCAAGACCCGAGAGGTCAATCGCTGAAACTCTCATCGAGTCGAGCAATCGAAATTTCTCGATATAACTTTGAATTGCTTCGGCAGTTGCCTCCGGTGGATACTCCTTCATCCTGAATAAATCGGATTTTTGGCCGCCTTCCGGAACATTAAGTAGGTTGTCAATTGACTCACAAAGACCCACAGGCAGTTGAGCTGTAGCCTTTGCAAATATCTCTTTCTGAGCTTCGTTATGCGCTGAAGCCACTAGATCATCAAGTGTAGATGGTGCCGGCAGGACGACAAGAGCATTTCGTAGGGTCTCTTCAATGCGAACTCGGATATTGGCCTGCAAGCAACCGTCGAGGGTTTGCTCCTCAATCCAATGGCGAATATGCTCGCGCGAAACACTACTGAATGGTCGAAAACCCAGGTAATCACGTATGATCTTCTGATGTTTGCTTTCCGTTGCAGCCCGATTTGGACTTTCTATGAACAATAAAGGTGCCAGGCCAAGCTGGGCGCTTAAATGATTGAGAATTCGAATTGGTGCTGCTTCATAGTCGCCTAAAAATCTACCATAAATACGTAAAGTGCAAAGTTGGAGGGCAAAGCGCCTCTTATTATCCTCTCCCCGGCAGTCGCAAATAAGCCTTCG
>CAZWHA010000014.1:0-3587 GCA_964633435.1 uncultured Candidatus Saccharibacteria bacterium
AACTGAAGCAAAACTAGATTCAGCTGTACAATCAAAGTTGAATTCTGGCGGCGGTGCACCTGGCGCTACTGGTGCGACGGGTCCTCAAGGCCCAGCCGGTGCTACTGGTGCAGCGGGAGCTGCAGGAAATCCTGGCGCAACCGGAGCCACGGGCCCCGCTGGAGTGGCGGGTACTTCGGGTGCGGCGGGTCCGCAAGGCGCGACCGGCCCACAAGGTACTCCTGGATTAGCTGGAGCTACGGGTGCTGACGGTTCTTCGGGTGCAACTGGCCCTCAGGGGGTACAGGGCGATCCTGGTGCGACAGGCGCGCAGGGAGCTACAGGCTCTGTCGGTCCTGCGGGTGCAGCTGGCTCCGCCGGCGCGACAGGCGCACAAGGTCCGATTGGCGCAACTGGTCCAAATGGTGCTGCCGGCAGCGTTGGACCTCAAGGTGCTACCGGTGCTACTGGCGTTGGTACAGCTGGTGCTACGGGAGCAACTGGCTCCGCTGGCGCAGTCGGTGCTACGGGAGCTACCGGTCCAGGCAGCACGACAAACCTCGGATACTCACAAACCGGTACAACCCTTACTATAACGTCATCAACAGGTACGAGCACGATATTGCCGGCTGCTGATACGACAAATGCTGGTGTTCTTTCGGCCGCTGATAAAACGAAACTCAATAGTATAAATGCCAGCGCCTCAAATGTCATGGTCTATAACGCCTATGCCGATGCACCGGCGCTACCCGTCGACACGATTGTAATTTCACGAACAGGATCATAAGACAATGGCGGTGAGTTTTCGGGCAGCGGGTACATCTGCCAGCTTATCCTCTGGCTCAACCTTGACACTTGGGCTCCCTACCGGCACACAGTCGGGAGATTATTTGATCGCTTTTGTTCACGATCAAACAACAGCAGCGACAGTTGACTTTACACCGCCAGCGGGTTGGTCAAAGATAGGGCCTGCCTTTACAGCGAGTAGCGCTCCTCAACGAGTGACATCAATGTTTGCTAAGTTTGCGACCGGCTCTGAGCCTGCGACGTTTGACTTCACAACACCAGGGGTAGGCGGCCGAGTTGTAGGAATTATCCATGGTTATAGTGGAGTTGATAGTACATCGCCAGTAGCAGCCTCTTCAGGTTTTTCACAAAATGGCTCAACGAGCACCAGCTTGAGCGTGGCGGCCTTTGCGGGCTCGTCTTCACTGTATACGATTGAATTCAGTAGTTCCCAATATGCTAGTCCAGCTTCTTATGCGCTTTCAGGCTACACTGGTGGGCTCACTCTTCAGTCTGAAGTGTTTCGGTCTGCAAGCGCAACTCAAACCCCACCTTCTCCAGAAGATACAGCTGCCTCGCGTACGGCAATGAGAGTATGGCAGGGTATGGCCGACGCCGGGGGCGTGCCTGCGCATACCATCACTACCGGGTCGGCAAACCAATTTTGTGCTGCACTAATCGCATTAAGCCCGGCGGTCGGTGCACCGGCTGCCACTCCTACCATCTCAGGATATATGCCATATGCATTATTAGCTAACATTACAGCAACCGCCGGTGATACAGCTCATGCAGTGACTGTTAATCCTCAAGCAGCTGGGGTAGTTGGAGCATCTCTTGCTGTCGGTGACTGGATGGTCGTGACGGTTTATTGCGGTTCGCAGGCAAGTGCCGCCAAAACACCAACGGCGCCCGGCGACTGGACGGTGATTACGCCATTTGCTCAAGTTGGTTCTGGCACAATGAGCATGGGGGTATGGGCTAGGAAAAGACAGGCGAGCGAGACTACGTACACCTGGACGGTCAACAATGACACGGGCCGGGTAGCAGGCATGATCTATAACTGTTTTTGGGTCCATGGGGCACAGGATGTCGCGCAGTGGACTATCGGCACATTTGCTAATCGCGAAACCAACGCGACCTCCACTACTACGCTTGCACCGAGCATAACGACGACCCAGGCAAATAGTTTGGCAATCACTATCGCAGGTGAACGAACAACGACCGCGGAAACGGATGGACAAGTCACGGTAGCTAATTTTACTAAGTTGTTTTTCAATAACGCGGCCTCCGATACCACAAGTATGTTGATCGCACAAAAAGACATGCCAACAATTGGGGCTACTGGTAACGTGACCGTGACTTACCCAAATGCCCACAACTATAATGGTCGAGCTGGAATTATCTCTGTACCTGGCGTTGCGGCAGCTGCCACGGGATTACAAATAAAGCGGAGTGATGGCGCAACCTTGCAAACAGCCTACCTGAAAGTGAGTAATGGCGGCGGCACACTTGTAACGCCGGGTGGGCTACGAGTATTGAAGCCTGGCTACAGCAGTGTCACCGCGATGCTTGCGAGCAACCCGTTTTATGTGGCGCACAGGGGTGGCTCGCGTGATTTCCCCGAAATGAGCCTCTATGCCTATGGCCAATCCGCGCTGCGTGGCTATGGTGCGCTGGAGTTAAGCCTTGCGCGCACGAGTGATGGGGTGTGGTTCGGCTTGCACGATGCCGACATTAACCGCACTTCTGGCACAACTGGCCTAGGGGCAGCTTCGACGATGACGTGGGCGCAAGTTCAAAATTACCAAATCCTTGGATCAATGGCACCGAATAATACCTCGCAAGCCAACCGACCATACATGCGATTTGAAGAGCTCATGGCGCTCTACTATCCAAGCCACGTGATCTTTATGGATATCAAGTACGCCGCTGCATATCAAGCGGAGTTTATCAGCAAAATCAATGCTTTGCCCGGTACGCCGCAAGATCACATCGTTGGCAAAGCTTTCGGAGTTGGGGCGAGTTTTCCGAATGCGATGCATGCCGCCGGTTACAAAACATGGGGTTATTTTTACCAGTCGGACGTACCGACCAACATTGCCAACTATCAATCGTATTGGGATATTCTGGGTATGGACTACGGTGCCGATAGTACGGCCTGGTCAGCAGTCACGAGCTACGGCAAACCGGTCATCGGTCATATTTGTCCGAACGTTGCTGCTAAAAATACGGCAATTGGCTACGGAGCGGTGGGTATAATGAGCTCGGGCGCTATCAATATTGTGCCGAATACACCTTATAGCAATAATTAGAAGGAAGTATATTATGGAAAAGCCAGATTATGATCTCACAAAAGCCACTCCAGTGAACCGTGGCATTCTTCATGTAGGGTATATTTTTCCAGTCTCTGAAGAGATTTGGATGCCGCTTGACCTCAATGGGATGCTCCTTGGCCCACCGTCTTATAAAAAGGACGCGACCGAAACTGTTCGGCGTGAAACTCTATAATTTCATCGCAGGTAGTAATCTCGTTACGGTAATTTTGTAGCTAAAACCAGCCTTGCGCCGCCATGATGTCACCGACGTATTTTAAACGGCTGTATAGCCAGCGCTATTCATATGGCTAGCGTTGTAACGGATACTTGTTGGTAGGACGCCATTCGACTGATCGGTCAGATCGGTTGAGGTTGGGGTAATTCCAGTATCGACCCACAGTTGGCTGAAGGCGAGATAACCATTGATATCAACGTATAAACTGCCGTAAGTGCTTGCTAAGCGGTTATTCTCGGTATCCATGCGGATACGGTTACTATTGCCTGGCA
>CAZWHA010000015.1:0-3407 GCA_964633435.1 uncultured Candidatus Saccharibacteria bacterium
CCATGTACGACGATACCGGCGGCGCAACAGGCGACCTGTACTACCGTGATGGTTCGGGCAACTTCACGCGCCTCGGCATTGGGTCGACCGGGCAAACCTTACGGGTTTCTGGTGGTGTGCCAACCTGGACAGACGCCGCAGGCGGTACCGCCACAGCCACAAAAACAACCAGCTACACCATGACCGCCACTGATGCAATCGTCTTCGCCAGTGCAGCGAGCGGAAACGTTACTATCACCCTCCCTGCCGCTTCCGGACTTGCTGGCTATCGCTTTCATATTAAGCGTATTGATGGTTCTGCCAACACCTGTACGATTGCTCGCTCTGGTAGCGATACCATTGATGGCATGACCAGTTTTACCATCGATCAACAATACACGGCTATAATGGTCGTTTCCGACGGCAGCGCTTGGTATATCCTATAGCATTACGCATCGCCAACCGTAGGCAGATTGGCGAAATGCCATTTATAGGTGTATAATTATTCCACAATAGTATGGCATATCAGTATCCACTCAACGGGGGTAGAATAAATGCCAGTGTCGGCGGGAATAGTACTTCCGCTGGTGCGGGCTACCAACTCGTTTCGACGGGCACGCTTACGCTGGCCGGTGGCAATAACATCACGCTCAGTCAAAATGGCCCGGCCATAACTATCTCGGGTGCTAATTTCCCCTCTCAAACCGCCTATCAATTCTCTAACAGCAACGGTGTAAGTTTCGGCACCAACGGTTCGACTATCACAGCAACAGTTGCTACGAATTATGCGGCCTCTAACCATTCGCACGGCAACCCAACTCTCAACCTGACAAATCTGAGCGGTACGACAGCTAGCGCTAGCAATGGGCTGACTCTATCGCTTTCGGCGCCAGCCGTTTCCAGCTTATCTCAAACTGGTATTATCAGCCTCTCACAAAATGGCAATACCATCAGCATCGGGGCACCAGCCTTCTCGGCTGGTATAAGTACCCTTGGTAATACGGCGGGTACGACCGGTACTGTGAGTAATCAGCTTATCTTCGCGGGTGGTAACAATATTACACTGAGCCAATCAACTGGAGCGGGCGGCAATACTATTTCTATCTCAGGAGCGAATATCCCTGTCCAAACAGCCTTCTCTTTTTCTAATAGCAATGGCGTCAGTTTTGGCACCAACGGTTCAACCGTTACAGCCTCCGTCGCAACTAATTACGCGGCTAGCAATCATAGTCACGGGAACCCAACCCTTGCACTCACCAACATTAGCGGCACGACGGCCAGTGCAAGCAATGGCCTGACACTCTCGCTCTCGGCAGCCGCCCAAAGCAACCAAAATATCAGCCTCTACGCCCTCGGCAACACTACTCAAAACAGCTCTACCCTGCTCAATGCCAGCAACCTATCATTTAACGGGCTTGGTGGCGCGACTGTCGGCTTTAGCAATGGTTCTATCCAAGTTTCCGGCGCCACAGGTGGTGGTGGCGGTGATGGCGGTGTGGCATTATATGACGGTGCCAATAGCATCTCTAGCGGTACGGCGCGCATATCAGCCAGTGGTGCTCTCACCGCCAGCGTCAACGGTCAGACACTCAATTTCTCCGTCCCAGCCACCTCGAGTCTGTCTGGTGCCGGAGGTATCTCACTGTCAACCAACGGCTCAACGATTATTGTCTCCAACAATAATACCCTCAACTACTACCAGAATATGGATCGTGGCAACAGCTCCACCCTAGCTGTACCATTCGCTTCAATGATGATCCAGCGCCTCAATCAGGAAAATGGCCTATTTGCCGGAAACATCACTGCCAATACTGTCCTGCTCAACATGACCGCCAATATGACGGCGACTTCCCTCTCCAGCTCACACACGGTCAGCGTGAGCATCGGCATTTACTCAGACAACGCCAGTAACCTCACGCTCATCAACTCCGCCTCGACGAGTTGGGCACTTGGTGCCGCCACTGGCAACACCTCCAACTACCACGGCCCGCGCTGGCTCAGTTTCGTGTCATCACAATGGTCATCGGCACCGAACTTCGCTCAGGGCGGTGAATACGTCTTTGGTATCCGTTTCAGCACATCTAACTATGCTCCGCCGCTCTCTTACTTTGGCCAAAACTACATGCTCTCCAACCAGCGCAGCGGCTTCATCGGTACTTCTATGGCGACCGCTACGACGCTCGGCCAAGGAAATTACTGGAACGGTGTTATCAATACCGCCGCCTTACCATCCAGCATTGCCGCCAGCCAGGTCAACCGCAACAACGCCTCCGCCATCTTCATCCCGCATATCATCCTCAATAACCGCTATAGCGGCACGATGTAGCACGCTATGCGCTATCTTAATGACGCCGAAGGAGTATCGAGCGGAACAGCCGTCGACACAACAAATAGCGGTGTCGGTGGTAATGCCGCATTTACCACTGTTACCCCCGGATCCGGTACGCTCCAATATTCAACTGCTCAGACCATGCATGGAACGAGCTCGATCCGCGTTACCGCAACGAGCGCCGGCCCATTTTTCTATTGGGGGTCGAACATCATCCCGGCCGGCTTCAAAACCATGTACGCTCGTATGTACCTCTATTTTACAACGGTACCGACGAATAGCCGCTTCTTTCAGTTCACGAATTCCTCTATCCAACTCCAAGGTGGGGTTGGCACAAATGGATCAGGTAAATTTGTGCTTCAGGACTCCGCTGGTACTATAGTTAGCACATCTAGCACAAGCGTGCCGACCAATGCTTGGTGTCGCGTTGAGTTTTACATGTTTTCAGATGCCAGCGTTGGTCAGATAGAATGCAAGATTTTCCTGACGCCCGATAGCACCTCGGCGGACGAAACGATCACGACGACCGCCACCCAAAATACCCGCGGAGATGATATCCAGTCGGCGATCTTCGGTCTTCCAACGGTCGTCGCATCAGCTGATTTCTACATGGACGACCTCGGCATACAGGAAACTGGCTATTTCGGACCAGCTACTGATGTGCCCAACGTCGTAACTGAGGCTATCACGAACATCACCGCTTCCGGTGCGACAGGTGCTGGCATTGTCTATGGTGACAACAATTCCACTATCACCGAACGCGGCGTATGCTGGAATACGACCGGCGCCCCCACAATAGCCAACAACAAAGCAACGGCCGCGGGCACGATCGGCTCGTATACCGCTTCGCTCTCTAGCCTCTCCAACAACACCACCTACTACGTTCGCGCCTACGCTACGAACGGTATTGGCACCGGCTATGGTAGTCAGGTCAGCTTCACTCACCAATCAAATGCCCTAGCCTGGATTGGTGCATAGCCTCCTCCTGTATGCGTGTAGCATGATATAATTACGATAGTTATGGGAGCTCCACAGATTATCGTGCCGGACAATACTGGTATTCATAACGCCAGCGATTATTCGACGCGGCTCGAAAAAG
>CAZWHA010000016.1:0-2662 GCA_964633435.1 uncultured Candidatus Saccharibacteria bacterium
CCCCCCCCCCATTGATTGTGTCAAGGGAGAGATTAAAAGGGAGCATGCTAAACTGATGAGAAAACGAAAACTCCGCCTTCTTTACCTCGGGCGGAGTGTTTCTAGTAGCGGACTCTTGCTAAGCGTCAGCTTTTTTGGTAGTTTTGGTGACTTTTTCGCTTTTTTCTGGCTTGTCCTCGGCTGGTTTTGATGATGGTAGCAGTGGCACAGCAGTTTTCACAAACTTGCCACCGTTCTTTTCCAGTTGAGCAACGACGCTGGCTGACATAGCTGACAGCTCAACGGTTGCCTTGCTCGTCATATCACCACGAGCAATTACTTTGACGAGATGATACGGCGTGATAATTAAACCAGCTTCGTACAGAGTAAATGCATCAACTTTGGCACCTTTCAGGTCATTCAGCTGATTCGAATACACCACCTGAGCTGGCACGCGCTTGCTCTTGAACCCGCGGAGTTTTGGAATACCCTGAACAATTGGCAGCTGACCGCCAGTAAAGGTATGGCTCAGTTTTTTACCGGTACGAGCTCGTTGACCCTTGGTACCGCGTCCAGCGGTTTTGCCATAACCAGATGAAATGCCGCGACCAACACGCTTTTTGTCCTTGTTAGCCGTTAGATCTAGTTCATGATATTTCGTCATTATTTCGTCTCCTTTTTGACTGTCTTCTTGGCCGGTTTAGTGTGGCCGATCCAGTCTTCGCGTGGCACGAGTGAACGTAGAGCCTCGATCGTGGCGTAGGCAATGTTCACTTTGTTGTTTGAACCGAGCGATTTGGTTAACAGGTTAGAAATCCCAGTGACACCGATAATAGTTCGCACCACGCCACCAGCGATAATACCAGTACCTGGTGCCGCTGGCTTGAGTAGTACATGAGCACCACCATATTTCAGTTCAGCTTCGTGCGGGATAGTAGTGTTTGCCAGAGGAATAGTGATCATATGCTTCTTGGCAACATCGACAGCCTTTTGTACGGCTGCTTGGACGTCCTGACCTTTGGCAACACCCACGCCAACCCGAGATTTTTTATCACCGACGACGACGAGAGCTTTAAAGCGGAAACGACGGCCGCCTTTGACGACACGTGACACGCGGTCAATGGCAATAGTCTGTTCCTCGAACATTTTGTCCTCGGCTGGTTTGTCATCACGACGTGGACGACGATTATCGCGCTGACCACGGCCAGCTGGACGTGGACCACGAGCGTCGCGAGTGAAATTATCACTACTAAAATTAGTGGCGCTACCAAATTTGCGCTTTGGAGCTTCGCCGTTTTTCGCAGCAGCTGGAGCGCTTTTAGCGGCTTCCTTTATCTCAGGTTTCACGTTCTGTACCTCATTCTCAGTTTTCTTGACTTCTTCACTCATAATTAAAACTCCAAGCCTCCTTTACGCGCCGCATCCGCCAGGGCCGCCAATCGACCAGCGTAGCGTCGACCATTGCGGTCAAAGACGACAGTGGTGATTTTGGCTTTCTTGGCCTTGGTGGCGATCTGCTCACCGATTTTAGCAGCCTTTTCGGTCGTCGTGCCGGCCATTTTCTGACCAACAGTGGTTGCCGCTGCCAACGTGTGACCGTTGACATCATCAACCAACTGTGCCGAAATGTGCAAATTAGAAATAAACACAGTCAATCGTGGCTTGTCGGCGGTACCGCCAACCCGAGCCCGTACGCGGTTTTTGCGCAGTTCGCGGTTCAATAGTTTACGGTCAGCCATTATTTACCTGCCTTTCCAGCCTTGCGAAGGATAACTTCGTCAGCATATTTAATACCTTTGCCTTTGTAGGGCTCTGGTTTTTTCAGACTGCGGATTTCCGCGGCAACCTGACCAACCTGTTGTTTGTCAATACCGCTGACGGTGATCGTCATTTTGTCATTAGTAATCGTGACACCTTCGGGAGCTTTGTATTTAACCGGATGGCTAAAACCGAGCGCCATTTGGAGCTCATTATTGCTGGCGGCGACACGAAAACCGACGCCGTTGACTTCGAGTTTCTTTTCAAAGCCTTTAGTAACGCCCGTTACCATGTTATTGATCAGCGCGCGCATCAAGCCATGCTGACTGCGGGCTGCTTTACTCTCGTCCCGTGGCGAGACAGTGAGTACTCCGTCCTCAACTTTCACCGTTGCTGCTGGAGTAATGAACTGGACAAGTTTGCCCTTGGGGCCCTCGACCGTCACATTCTCAGAGTCAACCGTGATTGTCACACCTGACGGAATCTCGATTGGTAGTTTTCCGATTCGACTCAGACTCATTTGTTACCTTTCCTAGTTCTTAATATACTTTACAGATTAATTCACCACCGAGACGCTGTTTGAAGGCTTCAGAGCCGGTCATAACGCCTTTACTGGTGCTGACTAACATAACGCCACGGCCAGACTTAACTCGTGGAATGTCGTTGGCGCTTGCATATACACGACGACCAGGCTTGCTGACACGAGCAATTTCAGTGATAGTCGGGTTCTCGCCATCGCGAGCGATAATGATCACCAGTTCGTCACGTGGTGACTGTTTTTCGGTTTTGACATCAACCAGGTAACCAGCGCGAACCAGCTCCTTGGCAACGGTAGTTTTTAATTTGCTGCTCGGCAGGCGAACTTCGTTTTTGCCGACAGCGATAGCGTTCCTGATGCGGGTCAGGAGATCTGCGATTGGGTCTG